>NZ_JANZYP010000053.1 GCF_025506355.1 Sphaerisporangium corydalis | reverse complement strand
CACCGAGGACCCCCCCGCCCAGGACAAGGCCACCACCGACCAGGACCAGGACCTCACCGACCAGGACGAGGACCTCACCGAGGAGGACCAGGGCCTCACCGACCAGGACGGAAATCTCGCCGAGGCGGACGAGGGCCGCACCGACGAGGACGGGGATCTCATCGAGGCGGACGCGGATGCGCCCGCTGAGCGGCACGCGGCCGATTCCGAGGACGACCTCCCCGATCCCGCCGAGGACCTGTCCGAGGCCGCCGTGGAGCCGTCCGAGGCCGGGGAGGACCTGTCCGAGCGGGACGAGGACGTAGCCGGGGAGGACGAGGACCCGTCCACCGACGACCCGTCCACCGAGGACGAGGATCTGTCCGGGGAGGACGAGGAGGAGCGGGACGACGCCGTCGAGGTGATCGTGACGGCCGGGGAGGACGCCGGCGCGCGGAAACGCGCGCCGAAGCCGGCCGAGCCCGAGGAGGACGACGTCACCCAGGTCTTCCAGCTCCCCCTGCTGGCGGAGCCGAAGCCCGTCGCCCCGGCGGTCCAGCCCGCGCGCGAGCCCGACCGCCCGCTGGAACGCGACCGCCGCCCCGCCAAGCCCGTCCCGCCCAAGCCCGCCAAGGCACCCGAGCCCGAGGCGTTCGAGACGACGCCCGCCGTGGCGCTGCCGCTCCCCTCCACCGCACAGCCGCCCGTGGACGAGGCGGGGTTGTTCCGGGTGGGGTCGGCGCCGCCCGCCGAGGCCGCGCAGGTCACTCCGGTGGTGCCGTTCGCCACGGCTCCGGTCGCCGAGGCGGGAACCGACAGGGACCGGCGGGAGTCGCCGTCGCTGGTGACCCGGCTGGCGTCCAGTTCCTCGTTCTGGCTGCCCCCGCTGCTGACCGTCGAGGGCCTGGTCATGTACGTCCTGGCGCTGCGCGTGCCCGAGGGCGTCATGCGGGGCGTCGACCTGGACAAGATCGACGGGCTCGGCCTGGTGTCGGTCCTGCCGGTGACGGCCTTCGCCGCCATCGCCCTGATCATCGTGTCGTTCTTCGTGACGCTGACCCAGAACACCGACCGCAAGGGCCTGCTGCTCCTGCAACTGGCGGCCGTCACGTTCACGCTGCACGGCGCGGCGGCGCTCATCGAGAGCGAGCCGCGCTTCCACACCGCCTGGGTCCACGCGGGCTTCTCTGAGTACATCGGCCGCGCCGGGGAGGCGCTGCCCGGCCTGGACGCCCGGTTCGCCTGGCCGGGCTTCTTCGCCCTGTTCGGCTTCGTGCTGCGCGCCGCGGGCATCGAGGACCCCGCGACCGTCCTGCAGTGGACGCCGCTGGTGTCCAACCTGCTCTACCTGCTGCCGTTCGTGCTGATCCTGCGGCAGCTCGTGGCGACCACGAGGGCCCGCTGGTTCGCCGCGCTGCTGTTCATCCTGGTGCAGTGGATCGGGCAGGACTACTTCTCCCCGCAGGGCTTCACCTTCGCCCTGTACCTCGTCTTCATCGCGATCCTGATGCGCTGGTTCGGCCGCGCCGAGCCGAGGACGGCGCCGCTGCCGCCCAAGGGGATCCTGCGCCGCCTGCTGGCCCGGCTCGACCGGCTCTCGCCGGGCGAGCTGCCCGCCAGGCCCACGACCGTGACCGACCGGGTGGTGCTGCTGACGCTGCTGGTGGGGCTGTTCGTGGCCACCACGGCGACCCACCAGATCACCCCGTTCATGATGCTGGGCGCGCTGACGGGCCTGATCCTGCTGCGCCGCAGCACGCTGTCCCTCGCGCTGCCGGTGTTCCTCGGCCTGATCGTGATCGCCTGGATCAACTACCAGGCGACCCCGTTCTGGAGCGGCCGGATCAACGAGCTGTTCGGCGGCATCGGCAAGATCTTCGCCAACCTCCAGGAGAACACCGGCGACCGGCTGGTCGGCACCGACCCGCAGCACGCCATAGTGCTGAAGGTCCGGCTCGCCATCTGTGGCGTCATCCTGCTGTTCGCGGCCATCGGGCTGCTGCGGCGGCTCCGGCGCGGCGTGGGCGACCGCACGGCGGCGGTCCTGCTGTGCGTGCCGGTGCTGGCGCTCGGCCTGCAGAGCTACGGCGGCGAGATCGGCCTGCGGGTGTACATGTTCGCCCTGCCCGCCGCTTGCATCCTGGGCGCGTACGCGTTCTTCCCGAACCTGCCCGCGCACACCTCCGACGAGCGGGAGGGCGAGACCGTGCCCGTCCGGCGCCGTCCGCGCCCGCTGCGGTTCGACCCGGCGACGACGCGGCGCGTCTCGGCGGTGCTGGCGGCGGTGACGGCGCTGGTCCTGTCGGTCGCGTTCCTGGTGGCCCGGTACGGCAACGAGAAGTTCGAGCGGGTCACCACCGGTGAGGCCGCCGCGATGCACTACATCTACGCGCACGACCGGCCGAGCGCCCGGGTGTTCTACCTGGTACCCGTGGTCGGCGAGGAGGTCACGCCCACGATCCCGTGGCGGGAGCGGGACATCGACCGCGTGGAGTACGACCAGGCGCTGGTGACCAAGGACCCGGCCGACGTCAGCGGGGTGCTCACCTCGCTGCGCAGCAAACCCGCCAACACCTTCGTGATCGCCAGTCGCGGCCAGGCGGCGTATCTGGAGCTGAACCACGGCTTCCCCACCGGCTGGGGGGAACGCTTCCGCGCGTCGCTGGAGTCCTCGCCGAACCTCAAGCGGGTGTTCTCCAACGCGGACGCGGCCATCTTCACGCTGCGCTCGTACCCGAAGGGGTCGGAGATCCCGCCGCCGACGCCGGTGACGATGGTGGGCGACCGCTCCACCCCGTGGACGCCGCTCGGCCTGGTCGCGCTGGCCCTGGCCGTGTTCACCCTGTTCGCCGCCGAGCTGTCGCGGCTGCGCGGCACCGAGCGCGCGGCGCGCGGGCGGCGCAAGCTGGTCGTGCTGGGCGTGCTCATGACGCTGGCCGCGATGGCGGTCATCGTGGAGCGGTTCGTCACCCTGACCTCGGGCTGACCGCAGTCACCCTGACCTCGGGCTAGACCACCGCGCGCCCCGGGCCGCCCGCCCGGGGCGCGCGGGGCGGGGTCACTGGCCCCGGTCGCTCCACTTGACGTCGTACGGGTTGAGCTGGAACGCCCGGCCGTCGACGGTGACGGCGAGCGGGTCTGCCGTCGTGTTCACCATGATCATCTGCTTGTCGACGGCGAGGACCTGGACCCGCTGGTCGGAGACCGCGACGTCGGCGAGCCGCGCGCCGGCGGGGAACCAGCGGGTGAAGCCGCTGAGCAGCCCGGCCATGGGCATCTCCGTGCCGTCGGCGGGCGACCAGAGGCACCCCGGGCAGTCGTCGCCGGCCTTGCGCTCGGGGTTCCAGTACAGGGCGGTGGCGGCGCCGCTCCTGGCGAACTCCATCATGGCCGCGGTCTGCACCGCCGTGCGGTGCTGCTCGTCCCAGTCGATGCTGTCGGGGGCGACGTACCACTCGGCCCACCAGACCGGCATGTCGCCGCTCCTCTGCCGCAGCCAGGTGGTGACGGCGGAGAACTTCTTGACCGCCGTGAACTCGTCGGGGACCAGGCCGCGGTCGTCGGTGGCGGAGGAGGCGTCGACCACGATGAAGTCGGCGCCCCTCTTGTGCTTGAGCCAGTAGTCGACGCTGTCGAGCGTCTTGCGCCCGACCGCGCCCCAGGGGCCCTTCAGGTTCGACGCGTCCGTGCCGGCGGCGTGGCTGTCCATCGGGATGTACGGGCCGCCGACCTGCACCTTGGGGTTGACGGCCTTCAGCGCGTCGTAGACGCGGTTGTAGAGGTCGGTGTAGGCCTCCACGTCCCAGTTGTCGTGCGCGTCGTCCCAGAAGCCCTTGAACTCGTTCCAGACCATGAAGTGGGTCACGGTGGGGTACCGCTTGGCGACGGTGGCGGCGAGCGCGGCGTAGTCGTCGAAGTGGTCGCGCAGCGGGGCCACTTCGATCTTGCCCCAGCTCGTGCGCCCCTCGGAGCCGCCCTTCATCCAGTCGGGGGCGCAGCACAGGGTCAGCACGGGCTGGGCCTGGGTGGCGGCCATCAGCTTGACCCGGCGGTCCAGGTCACGGAAGTCGTACTTGCCCGGCATCGGCTCGGGGTTGCCGGCCCCCCAGCCCATGATGTGCTGGTTCTGCAGCATGGGGACCCGGGCGAGCAGTTCGCGCGCGCCGTCGAGGACCGACCGGTCCTCGTTGTCGGCGCTGAACTGGGTGTGGGTGACGCCCCAGCGCGGCCAGCTGTCCACGACGGGCGGCTGCTCGACCTTCGGGGGCGGTTCGGGGGTGGCGAGGATCGTGGCCGCCACGCCCTCGGATCGGCCGCCGCCGCGGTGTGCCGCGTACGCCAGGAGCCCGACCACCATGGCCAGGGCGAGGAGACCCGCGCCTAATGCGACCGGCCCACGGGGAATGTAGCGACTCCGCGCATGCCGACCATTGTTCTCCAACACTCCGTCACCGTATCCGCTTGCGCTTGCAGAACCCTTGAAGGCTCCACTCTGAGTCATGGGTCATAAGCTGACCGTCATCCCGCCCCCAGGACCCGGCCGTCCACCAGCAGACTGCCCCAAAACCCCGTATAGAGGCCAGGTCCGCATAGAAGGCTCCGGCTAATAATCAAGGATCACAAGGTGTCAACTGATTCATGAAAGGGGTATAAACCCGGCGACCGAGGATTTGAGGGGGCACAGTGGCCCAGGCATGGCTGCCCGTCGCCAGTCGAATTCCCGCTCTCGAGGACTCCGGCGCCATGTCCGGAGGCATTCCCCGGGTGGTCTGGTTCATCTGGCCGACCGATCCCCAACGGGTGTCGGCCCGATCCGTGGCCCAGCGGCTTGTACAGATCAAGCGTCCCGCCCATCTGGTGTGGAATCCCGTCACCGGACAGATCATGCAGTCTCTGCCGCCCACCAGGGCGGCGAACGGGCTGCCGGGCGAGCTCAACCGGCATGGCCGGGTGTGCGTGCAGATCCGGGTGCTCGGTTCGGTGGAGGAGCCCTTCACCGAGAGCAAGCTCGACGGGCTGGACGACATCCTGGCCTGGCTCGACTCGTGGGAGGTCCCGCGAAGATGGCCGGCCGGCCCGCCGCTTCCCTACCCCCATTCGGTGGCCGAGCAGGGCAGCCGGCGGCTGTGGGCGAGGGGCGGTCACTTCGGCAACTCCCAGGTGCCCGGCACCTCGGAGGGCGACCCGGGACCGATCGACGTACATCGCATCGTGAGCGGTGCCGGCCCCCTGGAAGTGCCCCGGCCGCGCCAGGGCATGGATCAGGGGATCACGGCGGAGAGACTGGATCGTTAGATCACCGACGGCCGATGACCGCACCGTGATCTGATCTTTATCCTACTATTACACCCCAGGCACCAAGCTGGGTAAAAGGCGTGGGCTCTGCCTGCACCGTACTTCTCCACCCAGTAGGAGCCCATGCGCATCTCCGTCGTCCATCCTCGGGAGCTCGGCCCGTCCGAGGCGGCCCGGTGGAGGGTGCTCCAGAGCGGAGACCCCGCGCTGGACAGTCCCTTCCTGTCCCCCGAGTTCGCGATCGAGACCGGTCGCGTCCGCGAGCAGGCACGCGTGGCCGTGCTCAGCGACGGCGCCGACATCGTGGGCTTCTTCCCCTTCGAGCGTCACCAGATCGGGATCGGGATGCCGATGGCGGCCGGGCTGACCGACGCCCAGGGAATGGTCCACGCCAAGGACATCGAGCTGGACCCGCAGGAGCTGATGAAGGCCTGCGGGCTCGCCGTCTTCGAGTTCGACCACCTGCTGGCCGGCCAGCCGATCGTCCCGCCCAAGCACAGCCGCCACCCCTCGCCGGTCATCGACCTGTCCGACGGGTACCCCGCGTACGTGGAGACGCTCAAGGAGGTCTCGGGCAAGACCTACAAGTCCACCGCCTACAAGTCGCGGAAGCTCCAGCGCGACTTCGGCGAGCTGCGCCACGACTACGGGGTCACCGACGAGGCCCCGCTGCGCACCCTGATCGACTGGAAGACCGACCAGTACCGCCGCACCGGGCGCGCGGACCGGTTCTCCCGGCCGTGGATCCTGCGCCTGGTCCAGAACCTGCTCCAGATCGACACCGAGCACTTCGGCGGGTCGCTCGACATGATCTACGTCGACGGCCGCCCGGTCGCGGGGCACTTCGGGCTGCGCACCAAGACGACGCTCGCGGGCTGGTTCCCCGCCTACGACCCCGCCTTCGCCAAGTACTCCCCCGGCCTGATCCACCACCTGGCGATGGCCGAGCGCGCGGCCGAGGCCGGCATACGTTTGATCGACATGGGACGCGGCGAGAAAGAGTACAAGGAGAAGCTCAAAACGGGTGAGCTCTGGGTCACCGAAGGCCGCATCGCGCGGCCGTCCGCGGGGGCCGGAGTCCACTGGCTCGTGCGGGTCCCCGTCCGGAAGGCCCGTGGAACGGTCCTCGCCAACTCGGTACTCCGCGAGACCGCTGATCTGGCACTGAAGACTTACGGGAAGATTCGCACTTCTATCATGTCGTAACGGTTGCGACCCTTCCATGCGCTACCTTTTCTGCTTGGCCGTCCGGCGAAAGCAGGATGAGGCGGTGGAAAGGAGGGCGCGATGAGCCCGGAGCAGCTCCTCGCGGCCCGAACCGGCCGCGAAGGCGTGTACCTGCCGTCCAACCGGCTGGGTCTCTACCTCGCGCTGCGGCACTGGTGCACGCCCGGTCAGCGGCTGCTGATGTCGCCGATCTCGGCCGACGAGATCCTGTTCCTCGTCCTCGCCGCCGGGCTCATCCCGGTGATCGCGCCGATCTCCATCCTCGACGGCAACATCGAGATGACCCGCGTCATGCTGGGCAGCGTCGACGCGGTGCTGACCACCAACCTGTACGGCCTGCCGGACGACGTGTACGCCATGGCGGGGCTGGTGGTGATCGAGGACGCCGCCCACGCGGCCGAGACCTCGATCGGCGGCCGGCCCATCGGCTCGTTCGGCGTCGCCGGGGTGTTCAGCATGTCCAAGCACGCCGGCGCCGGGGCGGGCGGGGTCCTGGTGGTCGACGGCGCCGCCGACCGGCGCGAGCTGGAGCGCGAGCGCGACCTGCTCCTGCAGCCCGGCGCCCTGCGCAGGGATCTGCTGGGCATCGCCACCTCCGTCGCCCGCCGTTACGCGCTCAAGTACGACATGGCCCGCCCGGCCACCCTGCTCGCCCGCGTCCTGAAACTGGAGGAACCCCGCGAGGGGTACCGCATCGCGCTGCGGGAGGAGGAGCTGCGCTCGGCGCTCGCGCAGGCCCCGAGCCTGCCCCCGCTCGACCGGTGGGTCCGCGCCGACCTGCACGACTACCGCAGCGCCCGGGGCGGTGTGGCACGGTGGTACCAGAGCCGCCGCCTCGCCCGCCTGCCCGAGGACCGAGACCGCAGGCTCGCGGGCGTCGCCCTGCTGGCTGAGCTGCCCACGGTGGCGCGCGGGGTGCTCGACCAGGTGGACCAGCCGCTCTTCCGGGTGCCGCTGCTCGTGTCCGACCGTGACGAGGCCATCGCCGCGCTGGCGCGGCGCGGCGTCCCGACCGGTTACCTGTACGACCCCCCGTACGACGACTACGCCAACCCGTTCGTGGAACCGTCGCAGGACCGTGCGGCGGCCCGCTGGTGGGCCCAGCACGTGCTGCCCATCGACCCGCTGTACGCGCACCGCGCCCTGCCCGTCGTCGGAGCCCTCCAGCCGGCGCCCCCTCCGGGCGACCGGCTCATCCCCAGCGCGGCCTGACCGGGCACCACCCACAGATCCCTGCCCGGACGCGCGCGGAGCCGCCTCACCGGTCCGCGATGAGGCCGGCGACCACCGCGCACCCCTTCCGCACGTCCGCCAGGGACGCCGAGCCGTACCCGATCACCAGCCCGTGGTGGCTGACCGGCCCGGCGTGGTGCAGGGCCGTCGTGCGCAGGAGCACCCCCCGCTCGGCCGCGGCGGCGACCACCGGCTCGATCTCGGCCTCCGGCAGCCGCAGGAAGACGTGCAACCCGGCCGAGTCGCCGCTGACCCTCGGCCCGAGCGTCTCCATGACGGCGGCGCGGCGGCGCGCGTACTCAAGGCGCATGCGCCGCAGGTGCCGGTCGAGGTCGCCGTGTTCGAGCAGGACCGAGATGGCCTCCTGCAACGGGCCCGAGGTCCGGTCGGCCAGCCGGGTGCGCGTGATGGCCACCTCGGCCAGCAGGCCGGGGGGCGCGACCAGCCAGCCGATGCCGACGTCGGGGGCCAGGGACTTCGACAGCGTGCCGAGCAGCACGACCCGCTCGGGGTCCATCCCGTAGAGCGCCGCGAGGGGCGCCACGTCGTAGCGGAACTCGGCGTCGTAGTCGTCCTCCACGACGACGGCGCCCGTGCGGCGGGCCCAGGCCAGCAGCCGTTCCCTGCGGGGGATCGGCAGCCGCCCGCCCAGCGGGTACTGGTGGGCGGGGGTGGTGAACAGCACCCGCAGGTCGCCGGGCAGCTCGGCGGGGATGACGCCCTGCTCGTCCACCGGGCACGGGACGACGCGCGCGCCGCGCGCGGCGAAGACGTTGCGCGCGGTCGCGTACCCCGGTTCCTCCACGCCGGCGCCGTCCCCCGGGCGCAGGAGCGTCGCGGCGACCAGGTCCATGCCGTGGCCGGTCCCCCGGGTGACCATCACGTTCTCCGGTCCCACCGGGACGGCCCGCGCCCTGCGCAGGTGGTCGGCCAGCAGTTCGCGCAGGCGGGGGTGCCCGTAGGGATCGACGACGTCGCCGGGCGGCCGGTCCGCCGCCCGGCGCCAGGCGCGCCGCCACGCGGCCCGGTCGTAGTCCCGCACCCACGGTTTTCCGGGGCACAGGTCGATCGTCCCGGCGCCGGGGCCGCTCGGGAGGACGGGCGCGGCGTCGCGGGGCCCGGCTCGTGGCGCGGGCGCGGCGGGCCGCAGGGATTCGGAGACGTCGGCGACGTAGGTGCCCGACCCGTGCCGGCCCTCCAGCCACCCCTCGGCGTACAACTGCTGGAAGGCCTCGGTCACCACGGTGCGGCTGACGTCCAGCAGCCGGGCCAGCTCCCGGCTGGACGGCAGCCGTTCCCCGGCCCTGAGCGCGCCCGCGCGCATGCCGTCCCTGAGCTGGTTCCCGAGCTGGACCGAGAGCGCCGCCGGCGCCGCGCGGTCGAGGATGAGCGGAAGGTCGACGCGGCCGGGCAAGTGGTCCCCCGAAAGTGGTCATGAGTGGACGTACACCACCAGTCCACTTGCCGCCTACGTTAGCGTCATGCTCTCCACCACACCTCGCACGACCCTGCTCCGCTCGAAGGAGCGAGCCCGCGCGGACGCCTCCGACCTGCACGCCGTCCTCGACGCCGGCCTGATCTGCCACCTCGGCGTCGTGGTGGACGGGTCGCCCCGGGTGATCCCGACCGGGTACGGCCGCATCGGGGACACGCTCTACCTGCACGGGTCGACCGGCGCCGTCTCGCTGCGCGGGACCGGCGAGGTCTGCGTCACCGTGACCCACCTCGACGGCATCGTGCTGGCCCGCTCGGCCTTCCACCACTCGGTGAACTACCGCTCGGCGATGGTCTACGGCACCCCCCGGGTCGTGCGGGACGACGAGGAGCGGCTGGCCGGGCTGAGGGCGATCACCGAGCACCTCGCCCCCGGGCAGTGGGACGCCGTGCGCCCCCCGGACCGCAAGGAGCTGGCCGCCACGACGGTGCTGGCGCTCTCCCTGGCCGAGGCGTCGGTGAAGGTGCGGACCGGGCCGCCCAAGGACGACGAGGAGGACTACGCGCTGCCGGTCTGGGCGGGCGTGCTGCCGTTGCGGGTGAGCTGGGGCACCCCAGAGCCCGACCCGGTACTGCCCCCCGGCGTCCCGGTGCCCGCCCACATCGCCGGACGCGGCCGGCCCGCCTGAGCCCTCCGGTTCTCACCCGTTCGGCGCGGCTCCCCCGGGCCAGGTCAGCGGCCTGTCCCGGCCACCGGACAATATGATCAGTATTTACTGACAATGGTGTCGACAATATGCCAATTATTGATTTAAGCATCACGGATCAGCCACATCATCGTTAGGCTTCGTTCTCGCGTCACGGGTGGGGGCCCTGTCACAAAAGGAGAGCGCATGGACGGCCACACGGGGGCTTGGCAGGTCCCCGGATACACGGAGATCCGAGATCTCGGCAGCGGCGGCTCGGGGCGGGTCGTCATGGCCCGCTACGGCGCCGACCAATCGTTCGTCGCCATCAAATACCTTTCCGACGAGCTGTGCGCCGACCCCGGGTTCGTCATCCGGTTCCGGCACGAGGCCCGTCTTCTGGAACTGCTCGACAGCCCGTACGCGGCCCGGTTCTACGAGTACATCGAGGGCGCCGGCGGCGCGGCCATCGTCATGGAACTCGTCGACGGCGTCTCGCTGCGCGCCATGCTGCGCTCGGAGGGGCCGACCGGCGCCGAGGCGGCGCTCGTGCTGCTCAAGGGCGCCCTGCTCGGCCTGGCCACCGCGCACGCCACCGGCGTCGTCCACCGCGACTTCAAGCCCGAGAACGTCGTCATCGAGGGCACCGGGCACAGCAAGCTCATCGACTTCGGCATCGCGGTGCGCTCGGGCGAGGGCGTGAGCGGCGCGGGCACCCCGGCGTACATGGCCCCCGAGCAGTGGGCGGGCGCGCCCGCCGGGCCGAGCACCGACGTCTACGCCGCGACCATCGTCTTCTTCGAGTGCCTCACCGGCACCCGGCCGTTCCAGTCGCAGAACATCGCGGTGCTGGCCCGCCAGCACCAGTCGATGCCGCCGCCGACCGACCAGGTGCCCGCGCCGCTGCGCGGCCTGATCGAGCGCGGGCTGGCCAAGCATCCCGCCGACCGCCCGGCGACCGCCGAGACCTTCCTCTCCGAGCTGGAGATGGTGGCCGCCGACGCGTACGGGCCCGACTGGGAGGAGCGCGGGCGCCGCAGGCTGGCGAGCCTGGCGGGGATCCTCGCGCTGCTGTTCCCGCTCGCGGGCGAGGAGCCCGCGGCCGGCACCTCCGTCGCCGACACCCACCTCGGCGGCGGGCGCGCGATCTCCAAGCTCAGCGTCAAGATCGCGGTGGGCGCGGCCGGGCTGGCGGTCGTCGCGGCGGTGACCGCCGTGCTGGTGGGCTCGCTGGGCGACGCCACCCTGCAGGCCCAGTCGACGGTCACCACGCCGACCGCGACCCCGCCGAGCGGCGAGTCCGGCTCGCCCGAGCCGGCCATCACCGACTCGCCGACCGAGGCGCCCTCGGACGACGCTCCGGCCGACACCCCCTCGACCGATCCGGCGGCGGAGCCGACCGGCACCACCGCCGCGGTGCCCACGGGCGTCCCCGACCCTCCCACCAGCAAGACGCCGAAGCCGAGCGCCCGGCCGTCGCGGTCCGCCAGGTCCACCCTGTCCGCCAAGCCGACCCCCTCGGCGTCGGAGCGGGACGACTCCGAACCCAAGATCGACGACACCCGGCCCGGCTCGCCGAAACCCAAGCCCAAGCCCAAGCCGACGCCGACCCCGACCCCGACCCCGACGGCGACCAGGACCCGGCCCACCCCGACGCCCTCCACCGAGAGCCCCACCCCCACCGGCGGCGAAGGCGGCGACGGCGGCACCATCGGCGTCTCGCCGACCGACAGGAGCGAGACCCCGGCGCCCTCCGACAGCGCCCCGTCGGCCGCTCTGGCGTCCGTCCTGATGACGGCGGGGGCCGTTCCCGCCACACTGGTCCTCAGAGAACGTTTGGCGGGACGGCACCGAAGGCGGCGGTAGATGCCTGATGGCGACAGCATCGCGGGGTACGGGCTCACGGGCCGGTCCCGCGTGGGCGAGGTCGGCACGTGGACGGACACGGTCGGTCCCGACGGTTCCCGCGGCGGTGCCCTCCGGCTCGACCCGCGCGCCCTGTCGGCCCCCGGCGCCCGGGAGCGGGTCGTCGCGGCGGTCACCGAGGACCGGCGGCTGGCGCGGAGCGGCCTCACCGGCCTGATGCCGGTCACCGACCTGGTGGCCGCCCGTCAGGAGGTCTGGCTGCTCACCGGCGTTCCCGCGGCGCCGACGCTGGCCGAGCTGATGGACGGGCGGCCGGGCGGTCCCTCACCGGACGCGGGGAGCGCGGCCACCATCCTGGTGGAGACCGCCCAGACCCTGCTCACCGTCCATTCGGCCGGCCTGTCCCACGGTGCGCTGCACGCGGGCACGGTGGTGGTCGGCGAGGACGGCACCGCCCTGCTCGCCGAACGCGGGCTCGCCCTGGCCCTGCGCGGCGAACCGGCCTCCCCCGACCGCGACCTCACGGCGTGGGCGTCGCTGGCCCGTGGCCTGGCGGCCGGCTGGGCGGCGGGCGACCCGCGCGCGGCCCAGCTTTTCGACCGGGCCGCGTCCACCGCCACCACCCACGGCCTCGGTTCGGCCCGTGACTACCTGCTCAACGGCCGCGACCTGCTGCCGGCGGGCTTCATCACCCGCGAGCGGCTCGTACGGAGCATCCAGTGGTGGTCGGCGAGCGACGTCCCGACCCAGTCGCCGCCCCCCGCCGCCCCCGGCTACGGCGACACCGGCGGGCAGGGCTCCGAGGGCGAGGTCGTCACCCTGCTCTACACCCCGGGCGCGGGCGACCAGCCCTTCCAGGGCACGCCGGCCTCGGGCGCGGCCGGGTACGGCGCCTCGCCCCCCGCCGGGTACGGCGCCCCGCCGGGTACGACCGGCCCCACCGGGCCCACCGGGCCCGCCGGCCAGGGCGAGACGGGGCGGGGCGACCTGCGCTTCGGACCCGGCGTCCCGGTGGACACGACGGCCGCGCAGATCTGGCGCGCCGGGCGCGAGCAGCAGCAGATCACGGTCCCGGCCAGTGAGCGGCTCGGGCGGATGCCGGCCAGGCGGCGGCGCCGTGGCGGCGTGCTGTGGTCGGCCGTGGTGCTCGCGCTCATCGTCGCGGCCGGGCTGTTCCTGTGGTTCCAGCGCGGCGCGCCGCTGTCGGTCACCGCGGTCGACGTCAAGGTGCCGAAGGCCAAGGGCTGCGACATCACGGTGAACGTCGTCGGGGTGATCACCACCAACGGGGCGGCGGGCCAGGTCACCTACGAGTGGCTGCCGAGCGGGGAGCGGCCGGTCAAGCACACCGAGCCGGTGTCCTCAGGGGAGTCCGCCCACCAGGTGAGCCTCAAGTGGGAGATCGGCGGCCAGGGGACGCGGAAACTGACGGCCCGGCTCCGGGTGCTGTCCCCGCTCACCCCGGGCACGCGGCTGGACGACAAGGCGTCGTTCACCTACAAGTGCTGACACCGGCGGCCGGACCGGGGAGGCCGGCCGGGCCATTTCGGCGGTCTGAGCAGACCAAATGCGCAATAAGGGGGGATGTCACTATTCTCGTCCTATGACGCAGACCCCCGCCGGCTGGTACCCCGACCCGTATGGAACTCCCCAACTGCGTTGGTGGGACGGTACCCAGTGGACCGACGCCACCCACCCCCTGGAGGGTCCGGCGGGGCAGGGCGCGCCGGTGACCACCGGCCAGTGGGCACAGCCCGGCACCGGGCCGCAGGGCGCGGGCCCCCAGCCGCCGCCCGGCACGGGCCAGAACCCCCAGCCGGGCACGGGTCAGAACCCGCAGCCCGGGACAGGTCAGAACCCGCAGCCGGGCACGGGCCAGAACCCGCAGGGCACGGGGCCGTACCCTCGGCCGGGCACGGGGGCCAATCCCCAGCCCGGCATGGGGCCCTACCCCCAGCCGGGACCGCCGCAGCCGGGCACCGGGCCGTACGCCCCGCCGGGGACGCCCCAGTTCGGCCCGCCCCCCGGGCAGCAGGCGACGGCCCAGTTCGGCCAGCCGGTCGGCCCCTACGGCGCGCCCGCGCAGCAGCAGTGGGGCAACCAGGGCGGGACCGCCCAGTTCCCGGTGCCGGAGTTCGGCCCGCAGGGCCCCCCGCCGAAGAAGGGGAGCATGCTCCCCTGGGTGATCGGCGGCGGCGCCGTGGTGGTCCTCCTGGTGGTCGCCCTGATCATCGGCATCAGCGTGATGAACCGCGGCACCACTCCCGTGGCCGATTCGACCCCGGACCCGACCACCTCAATAGAGCCGTCGGACCCGCAGATCACCCCGCCGCTGGAGACCACGCCCGCCCCCTCCCCCAGCGACTCCACCGACTTCCCCGCCGAGCTGCCCCAGCCCAAGGGGAACGTGATCACCGACCCGCGCACGGGGCTCTCGTACGCCTTCCCCGGGGGACCGTGGACGGTGCCGAAGTGGTCGGACCTGAACGGCACCGGGCCGGCCGACCCGAACTTCCCCCAGTGGACCGGCGGCTACGAGACCACGTCCCAGAAGAACTACGACGGGCAGAACCACGACTGGGTCGGCCAGGTCCTGACCTGCCGGCTGCCCGAGGCCTTCGACTACGCCGGGCCGCAGGACCTCCGCAACTCGGCCGGTGCCCTGCTGGTCAACTACGAGAAGCTGTTCTACAGCCCGCCGCACAAGCGGAAGATCGTGAAGGACGCGGCGCTCGACGTGAGCGGCAAGAAGGCGTGGATCCTGCGGTTCGAGATGGACTTCACCGCCGAGTCCAAGAAGAACAACTGGAAGTTCACCAAGGAAGAGGGGTTCTTCCTCGTCGTGGACCAGGGCGCCGGGGCGCGACCTTCCGTGATGTACGCCTCCGTTCCCGACAATTTGGACACGAAGGTGATCGATCGCGTAGTGGACTCACTCAAGGCCTCCTGACCGGGCACTACGCTGGGCCTTATGAGTGACCTGTTGGTCTGGATCGACTGTGAGATGACCGGGCTCGACCTCGGCCGTGACGCGCTGGTCGAGGTCGCGTGCGTGGTGACCGACGGCGAGCTGAACCAGCTCGACGAGGGCGTCGACGTCGTGATCAAGCCGCCGCAGGAGGCGCTGGAGCAGATGTCGGAGGTCGTGCGGCAGATGCACACCTCCTCCGGGCTGCTGACCGCCCTCGGCGACGGCGTGACGCTCGCCGAGGCCGAGTCCCTGGTGCTGGAGTACATCCGGCGCCACGTGCCCGAGCCGAAGAAGGCGCCGCTGTGCGGCAACTCCATCGGCACCGACCGCTCGTTCATCGCGCGCGACATGCCCGCCGTGGACGGCTACCTGCACTACCGCATGGTGGACGTCTCCTCGGTCAAGGAGCTGGTGCGCCGCTGGTACCCCCGCGTCTACTTCGCCTCGCCGGCCAAGCAGGGCGGGCACCGCGCGCTGGCCGACATCACCGAAAGCGTGCAGGAGATGCGTTACTACCGCGCCGCCGTTTTCGTCCCCCAGCCCGGCCCCGATTCGGCCACCGCGCGCGAGGTCGCGGAAGCCATCATCGGATCTTGACGGACCACGGCGTCAGAACCCCGCAAAGCCCGCTACACTTTTCTCTGTGCCCGCGGTGCTGATCGCGGGACATGGTGGGTGTAGCTCAGGTGGCAGAGCGCCAGGTTGTGGTCCTGGATGTCGTGGGTTCAAGTCCCATCACTCACCCCAGCAGGGGATGACCGGTCCGGACGGACCGGTCATCTTGCTTTTCCGGCACATCCCCTGTTTCCCCCAGAAAGTGGGCGATCTCCGGCGACTTAGACCCCAAAGATTGATACGGCGGGCTATGCTCGCACAAAACCGCTAGCCGCCAGCGCGGGGGGCTCGGCGATCTGACAATGATTCGTGCCACCGGAGGCCGGATGAGTGTCGATGACGCCACGTACAACGAGCACGCGCACACCGGGCTGAGTAAACGCGAGGCCGAGGTGATGGAGCTGATCGCCACAGGTCACTCGAACGGAGAGATCGCACAACGACTCTTTCTCAGCGAGAAGACCGTGAAGAACCACGTCAACCGCATCTACTCCAAGCTCGGTGCCGACTCCAGGGGGACCGCCATCGGCATGTGGAGGGGAAGCGCGCCCGACCAGTCGCGCCCGTGACCCGGACCCCGCCGTGAGGTGTTCACGGCCGGAACCGGTCAAGGGCGCGGTGCCTGACTCGCCCGCGCCCGCGTCCCGTCAGGCGGGCACGATCATCGTGTCCCGGACGGCCGTCAGCGCGCGGCCCAGCGCCGCCAGGCCCTGGCCGATCTCCTCCGGGGTCACCGAGAGCGCCGGGCGCAGCCGCACCGAACGCTCCCCGCACGGCAGGACGAGCACCCCCTCGTCCTCGCGCAGCGCGGCGACCAGGGCGTCCCGGCCCGAGGACACGTCGAAAGCGCACATCAGCCCGCGCCCCCTGGCGTTGAGCACCACGCCGGGGAAGGCCGACTCCAGCCCCCGCAGGCCCGCGAGCAGCTCCTCGCCGAGCACCGCCGCGCGAGGGATCAGCCCGTCCCGCTCGATGATCTCCAGCATGCGGCGCGAGCGGACCATGTCGACCAGGCCCCCGCCCCACGTGGAGTTGATCCGCCCGCTCACCTGGAACACGTTGCCCTCGACCTCGTCCACCCTGCGGCCGGCCATGATGCCGCCCACCTGGACCTTCTTGGCGAACGCCACGACGTCGGGGGCCAGGCCGAGCTGCTGGTAGGCCCACGGCGTCCCGGTGAGGCCGCAGCCGGTCTGCACCTCGTCCAGCACGAACAGGGCGTCCCGCTCGTGGCACAGCCGCTGGACGGCCAGCAGGAACCCGGGCCGCATGTGGTTGTCGCCGCCCTCCCCCTGGATGGGCTCGGCGACGAAGCACGCGATGTCGTGCGGATCGCGGTCGAAGGCCGCCCGCGCCTGGTCCAGGGCCCGCCGCTCGGCCGCCTCGACGTCGCCGAAGTGGATCGCGGGGACGTCGATCCTCGGCCAGCCGAAGACCGGGAAGCGGTCGGTCTTGGCGGGCTCGGTGTTGGTCAGCGACAGGGTGTACCCGCTGCGGCCGTGGAAGGCCCGCGTGAGGTGCAGGACCTTGGTGCCCAGCTCGCGCGGGCGGCCGTGCGCCTCGTTGTGCCGGCTCTTCCAGTCGAACGCGCACTTGAGCGCGTTCTCGACGGCCAGCGCGCCGCCCTCGACGAAGAACAGGTGGGGCAGTTCGGGGTCGCCGAGCACCCGGGCGAAGGTCTCGGCGAAGTCGGCCAGGTGGGCGGTGTACAGGTCGGAGTTGGCCGGCTTGTTGGCGGCGATCCTGCCGAGCAGGGACACGAACTCCGGATCGTCGTCGAAGGGGTTCACGCCGAGCGGGGCCGAGGCGAAGAACGTGTAGAAGTCGAGGTAGCGGCGGCCGGTGCCGGCGTCGACGATCCACGAACCCCTGCTGCGGTCGAGGTCGAGCTCCAGGCGGTACCCGTCGACGAGCAGGTGGCGGGCCAGCCGGTCGAGGACGCTCATGTGCCCTCCTAGGTCGGGTCGGACACGTACCCCGACTGATTCCCTGCGGGATCGGTATTCATGTGGATACTTTCCGGCGAATTCGATGATTCGCAAGAATTCTTTGATCCTCCCGGCGCACCACGGCCCTGCGTGACCCCATGCGCCGGACGGACCGTGTGCGCCGGACCGGTCGCGCTAGACCGCGTGCGCGGCCGTGCCCGCGGCCCCCCGGTGTCCCACGTCCCGGACCCGGAACGCCAGGATCAGCAGCGAGGCGCCGTACACGATCGCGAAGGCGCCGATCAGCCAGGTGAGCGCCAGGGCGCCGGACGCGGGCCAGGTGAACAGCAGGATTCCGAAGATGACCGAGAGCACGCCGCTGACCAGGTACAGCCATTCGGTGTCGCCCGCCTTGCGCCGCCGTACCGCCGCGACGATCTCGACCACGCCGATGACGACCGCGTAGGCGGCGATCAGCAGCAGGAGCGCGTACGCGGTGATGCCCGGCCACACCCAGGCGACGATCCCGGCCACGATGCCGAACACGCCGGAGGCGGCGAGCCACATCCTGGACTCCTCGGGATGGGCGCCTCGCATGGCGCCGATGAGCGCGAAGACGCCGCTGACGATCGCGAAGGCCCCGAACAGGATCACCAGGGTGAGAAGCGTGATCAGGGGCCATACGATGGCCAGGATGCCGAACAGGATCCCGCAGGCCCCGCGTACCGCGAGCACCCACCAGTGCCCGCCCGTCCCGGCTCGCAGATCTTGCATGTCGTCCTCCTACGTCGCGCCAAGGGGGGACGCCGTGATCGGCGAAGCACCGTTCAGCACCCGATGACCATCTCCACCCCCACGTTTCCGTTCCTATCCGGAAAGGTCGCAGCAACAGACCAAATAGCGGTCAAATGCTGTCCAGAATCGGTGAAGTGGGGCAATATCGGTTCCGTCCGCCGACGTGGATGACAGGTCGGCGACCAGATCCTGGGAGGCACGCCGGTGTCACTTCGAGAAGCCGCGAACGACATGAGCAGCGAACTCGTCCGACTGCGCCATGCGCTGCACCGCGAACCCGAGCTCGGCCTCGACCTGCCGAGAACGCAGGACAAGGTGCTCGGCGCGCTCGCCGGGCTCCCGCTGGAGGTGTCGACCGGAAAGCGCCTGAGCTCGATCACGGCCGTGCTGCGCGGCGCCCGCCCCGGCCCCACCGTGCTGCTGCGCGGCGACATGGACGCGCTGCCGGTCACCGAGCGGTCCCGTGACGACATGGCCTCGGGCATCCCCGGGCGCATGCACGCCTGCGGTCACGACCTGCACACCACCATGCTGACCGGGGCCGCCCACCTGCTCGCGGAGCGGCGCGACCGGCTGGCCGGCGACGTCGTCTTCATGTTCCAGCCCGGCGAGGAGGGCGCGGGCGGCGCGAAGATCATGATCGAGGAGGGCCTGCTGGACGCCTCGGGGCGGCGGCCCGTCGCCGCGTACGCGCTGCACGTGATCAGCTCGGTCATCCCGCAGGGCGTCTTCGTCAGCCGGAGCGGGCCCATCATGGCCGCCGCCGACCGGCTGGTCGTGACCGTGCGCGGCGCGGGCGGCCACGGGTCGGCCCCCCACCGGGCCAACGACCCGATCCCGGCCGCGTGCGAGATGGTCACCGCGCTGCAGACCATGGTCACCCGCGGCTTCGACGTGTTCGACCCGGTCGTGGTCACCGTCGGCAGCTTCCACGCCGGCACTGCCGACAACATCATCCCCGACGAGGCCCAGTTCGAGACGACGATCAGGTCCTTCTCGGCGGCGGCGCACAGCCGGGTACAGGAACGCGCCCTGGCGCTGGTCAGGGGCATCGCCGCCGCGCACGGCCTGGAGGTCGACGCCGACTACGACGTGAACTACCCCGTCACCGTCAACAGCGCGGTGGAGGCGGACTTCGCCGCCGCCACCGTCAGGGAGGTGTTCGACGAGCACCGCTTCGCCCAGGCGCCCCAGCCGTTCACCGGCTCTGAGGACTTCTCGTTCGTGTGCGACGAGGTGCCGTCCGCGTTCATCGCCCTCGGCGCCTGCCCCACCGGTGCCGACCCGGCGGGCGCGGCCTACAACCACTCGGCCGAGGCCGCCTTCGACGACGCCGTCCTCGCCGACGGCGCCGCGCTGTACGCGGAGCTCGCCATGCGCAGGATCGCCCTGGAGGCCCCCGCCGGGTGATCGCGCGCGGGGTTGCCTGGCGCCCACGACGGGGGTTCCACGTCCGCGCTCAGGCGGCGGAGTAGACCACGAGCGAGACGGCGACGTACTGCACGACGTACGCCGCCAGGGTGAACGCGTGGAACACCTCGTGGAAGCCGAACCACCGGGGCGAGGGGTCCGGGCGGCGCAGGCCGTACACCACGCCGCCGAGGCTGTACAGGACGCCGCCCACGATCACGAGCGAGACGGCGGCCGGGCCGGCGCCGTGCAGGAGCTGGGGCAGGAAGAACGCGGCGGCCCACCCCAGCAGGATGTAGAGCGCCGTGTAGAGCCAGCGGGGCGCCCCCATCCACAGGGCGCGGAACACCACACCGGCGACCGCGCCCGTCCAGATCACCGACAGCACGGCGACCCGCACCGGCCCGTCCAATGCGAGCAGCGCGAACGGGGTGTAGGTGCCCGCGATGATCAGGTAGATGTTGGCGTGGTCCAGCCGTCGCAGGACCTCGGCCAGGCGCGGCGTCTGGCGGCCGCGGTGGTAGGTCGCCGAGACGCCGAAGAGCAGTCCCGACGTCACCGCGTAGATCGCGGCGGCGAGGCGGGCCTGGAGGGTCGGCCCGAGGGCGACCAGGGTGAACCCGGCGATCAGCGCGGCGGGCAACGCTCCCGCGTGCAACCAGCCACGCAGGCGGGGCGGGGTCACCGTGGGGGCAAGGGCGGGGCCGGCGGCCGTCATGGTCATCGTTACCTCCTCACAACCTACGGTACCGTAACCTACCGTCTAGTAGGTTGTGAGCTGGGTCACCAATTTGCTCTGACAGTGTCAGGCCAGGAGTTCCGTCACGCCGAAGGAGCAGTCATGTATCACGCCATCGTCAAGCGCATCGCCGCCAGGAACTTCGCGCGGGTCAACGAGAAGGACTACGACGCCCTGCTCAAGGACTGCGCGCCGGACGTCCATCACCGTTTCGGCGGCAGTCACGCCCTCGGCGGCGATCGCCACGACCGGGAGGCCCTGCGGCGGTGGTTCGACCGCCTCGGACGTCTCAGCCCGACCCTGTCACTGACGGTGCGCGACGTCTGGGCCAAGGGCACCCCCCGCAACACCACGGTCATCATCCGCTGGTCGGCGACCCAGGACATGCCGGACGGCTCGCCGTACGACAACCATGGCGTCCACATCGTGCAGATGAAATGGGGCAAGATCGTGTCGATCGACGCCAACGAGGACTCTCAGGTCGTCGCCGCGGGCCTGCGGATCTTCGCCGCCCACGGTGTGACCGAAGCCCTGGCCGACCCCATCGTGAGCTGAGCGGAAACCGATGCCCAGGAGAACGGAGACGAACGGTCCTGCTCACGGGTGCGGCGGGCCGACCTCCTGGTAAGTCACTTTCGCACCCCTCCTACCGTCAGATCGGTGAGCCGGTCGAGGTAGCGGCCGTCCACCGGCCGGGCGTGGGTCAGGCGCCAGAACACCGGTGCGATGGTCATGTCCAGCACCAGGTCGACATCCTCGGCGGCCAGCTCACCCCGCTCGCACGCCTGGCTCAGCGCGGCGCGAGCCCATGTGACGCGCGGTCGCGTGACATGTTCCGCCACCGCCTCGGCGAGAACCGGGTTGCGGTCGGACTCGGCGATCAGGTCGGGCAGCACCGCCCGGATGCGCGGGTCACTCAGCCAGTCGAAGGCGGCCTGCATCACCGCCCGCACGTCACCGCGCAGGGACCCGGTGTCCGGGGCGGGGCCGGCCGGAATGCTGAGCCGGGCGAGCCCGTGGACGATCATGTCCAGTTTGGACGGCCAGCGCCGGTAGATCGCGCTCTTTCCGACGTTCGCGCGCTGAGCCACGCCGTCCATCGTCAGGCGTGCGTAGCCCCCCTCCACCAGCAGGTCGATGGCCGCCGTGGCGATGGCGTCGGTGACCGCCGGGTTGAACACGGCAGCACCTGTCGGGCTCCGTCGGGACGTGGTCATACGTTCATCCTCAGCTCAGGACGGAACGGTACCGTCCCATCCATGTTACGATCAACCGGATAGGTCGAGACGGTATCGTCTCGACCGGATGATGTGAAGGATCGGCTCATGAGAACTGTCCTTGTAACAGGCGGAACCGGGACCACCGGCCGCCGGGTCGCCGCCTTCCTTCGCGCCCGTGGCGTCGCGGTGCGAACGGCCAGCCGCCACCCCGTGGCCGGCGACGACCAACATGTGATCTTCGACTGCGAAGAGCCCCGCTCGTTCCGCGACTACCTCCTCGACGCCTCTACGACCAACTGACCGCTCCCGCGCAGCACGAGGAGATCTCATGAAACTCCAGGAAATCAGCGACCGGATCGAGATCCAGGACGTCGTCCACCAGCTTGTCCGCGGCTTCGACCGCCGCGACTGGGACACCGTCGAGCACCTGCTCGCCGACACCGTCGTCTCGGACTACACCGCGATGCTGGGCGGCGAGCCGCGGTCGCGCACCGCCGCGGAACAGACCCGGTACTACCGGGAGCAGCTCGACCCCTTCGACGCGACGATGCACGCGGCCACGACGTTGCTGGTCGACCTTGACGGCGATCACGCCACGGCGAGCGTCAACATCCTCACGTGGCTACGCCGCGAAGCCGCCCACGACGGCCCGATGTGGTCCAACGGCGCCGCCGGCGAGATCCGGCTGACGCGCACCGCAGGCCACTGGCGCATCGCCCGGATCACCGTGCGACCCGCCTGGGCCGAGGGCAACAGAGGCGTCCTCGACCCCGCCCGGTAAGCCGAGGGCAACAGAGGAGTCCTCGACCCCGCCCGGTACGGCACCCACCATCTCCGCCGACGCGGATCACTCCGCGTTCACCCGAAGTCCGCCCGGAACGCCGCACAAGGAGACCTACATGATCACCGGAATCGACACCAGCGCCCCCGTCGTCGTCCGCCTCGACATCACCATCGACGCCCCCGTTGACCGCGTCTGGGCCCTGCACACCGACATCGCCGCCTGGCCCACCTGGCAGAACGAGATCACCGCCGCGAAGATCGACGGACCCCTCACCGCCGGTGCCACCTTCCACTGGAGCACCTTCGGCCTCGATATCGCCTCCACCGTCCGGCTCATCGACCGCCGCACCGCATCCTGTGGGGCGGCCCCGCGCACGGCATCACCGGAATCCACCTGTGGACCTTCGAGACCGCCGGCAGCGGCGGCACCCTGGTCCGCACCGAGGAGTCCTGGGACGGCGAGCCCATCCGCGCCGACGTCCCCGCCATGCAGGCCGCTCTCCACCAATCCCTCACCACCTGGCTGACCCTCCTCAAGAGCACCTCCGAGTCGTCCGGCACCCCGGCGTAGGCGCCCTCCAGCGCGCCAAGGAGATCAGAGGGCGTCGAGGAAGCGGGCGGCGATGGAGGCGGCGGCGGTCGCGCCCGTGCCGCCGTGCTCGACGAGCACCGAGAACGCCAGGTCGCCCCGGTAGCCGACGAACCAGGCGTGGTCCTCGCCCGAGGCGGGCTGCGCCGTGCCGGTCTTGCCCGACACTCCCTTGGGCAGCCCCGCCGACGCCGCCGTCCCGTCCGCCACCACGGCCCCCATCATCGAGCGCAACTGGGCCACCACCCCGGCGGGCAGTTTCTTCGGCTTGGGGCGGCTCCGGGCCTCCAGCCGCTTCACCGCCTGCTCCGACATGAGCCTCGGCGGGCGCCACGTCCCGTTCTCCACGGCCGCGGCGACCAGGGCCATGCACAGCGGGGTGGCCTCCACCGAGTTCTGGCCGATGGCGTCCGACCCCAGCTCGTCCCCGTTCCCGGCCTTACGGATCGACCCGCACACCCCGCCGAGCCCCGACTTCAGGTTCCCGCCGAACCCGAACTCCGCCGCCTCGTCCCGCAGCACGCCGTCCCCCAGCCGCTCGACGGCGAGCCGGGAGAAGGTCGTGTTGCACGACAGCGCGAACGCCTGGCGGAGGGTGACCGTACCGTGGCCCTGGTCCTGGTAGTTGTCGAAGGTGCGCCCCTGCGGGACCGTGTAGTGGGCCGGGCAGTCCACCTGGCTGTCGGCGGTGAGCGGTCCCCCGAGCAGCGCGGCCGCTGTGATGATCTTGAAGGTCGACCCCGGCGGGTACGGCTTGTAGAAGGCGCCCTGGCCCGGCAGCCGGTCGGCCACCGCCAGCACCTCCCCGGTCGAGGGCCGCACCGCCACGATGGCGGCGGGCTCGGCGACGCCGTCGAGTGCGCGCGCCGCCGCGGCCTGCGTCCACCAGTCCAGGGTGATCCGGTACTTGCGCTCGGTCGCCTCGCGGAACACCACGAGCCTGCGCGCCTTCCCGGTGGCCGGCACGGCCTCGACCGCCCAGCCCATCGGCGGGTCCTCGTAGAACTCGTCGATCTTGCGGACGAGGTCCTTCATGTAGGTGTCGGCCGCGCTGTCGTGCGGCAGCGGCTTCCCCTGCCTGGTGAGCAGCTCGGTGCCCGGGACCTTGATCTCGGCGATGCGCAGCCGCTCGCCCGCCGCGACCCCGGGATGCAGGGTCTCCGGCGTCCAGATGACCTTCCAGCCGCCGTCCCTGACCGCCAGGTGCAGGACGGCGGTGAACTTCCACTGCCCCAGCTCGCCGATCTGCCGGGCGCCCTCGAAGGGCAGGTCGGCGGTCTGCGTGCTCCGCCGGACCACCGTCCCCGGGGTCAGCTTGACCGACAGGACCTGCAGGTCGGTGGTCAGCCGCCGGTGCTGTTCCAGGAAGTCACCGGGCGGGGAGGCGACCAGCTCACGCATCCTGGCGAGGTCGTCCGACGCCCACGCCGCCAGGTACGCGCGCCCGGTCTGCTCGGGGCCGCCCTCCACACGCCGGGAGTCCATGACCAGGGCCACGAGCGCCGCCGCGACGATGACGAGACTCACCACGACCAGAGCGAGCAGTCCTCGGCGGCGCATACGGTTCTCCCAAGAGTGCCGGGTATGGCACATCCGGATATACCAGACACTGCGGGAGTGCGTGTGGGCAAGCGCAAGGCCGAGGCGAGTCCCATGCCCGGCCGCTACCCGGTGGACGCCGGCGAGGCGGAGCTGCTGCGCGACCTGGACCGGCCGGGCGGCTGGCTGCTGAGCATGGCCGGGGTCCCCCAGTCGTACGTGGACCTCGACGATCCCACCTACCTGGACTTCGAGTACGTCCGGCTGATGGCGGACGTGATCGACGTGATCGACGAGGGCCCGCTGGACGCCGTCCACGTGGGCGCCGGGGCGTGCACGCTCCCCCGGTACGTCGCCGCGACCCGGCCCGGCTCCCGGCACATCGTGATCGACCCCGACGCCGCGCTGGTGGCGCTGGTCAGGGAGCAGTTGCGGCTGAAGTCGGTGCCCCGGCTGAAGGTACGGATCGCCGACGGGCGCGTCGGCGCGACCGGGCTGCACGACGCGTCGGCGGACCTGTTCGTGCTGGACGCGTTCAGCGGTGCGACGATGCCGCTCGACCTGGCGACCGCCGAGTACATGGGGGACGTCGCCCGGGTGCTCAAGGACTCCGGCACCCTGCTGGTCAACATCGCCGACGGCAAGGGCCTGGCGTTCGCGCGCCGCGTCGTCGCCACCGTGCGCGGCACGTTCCGGCACGTCGCGCTGCTGGCCGAGCCCGGCATCCTGCGCGGGCGCCGGTTCGGCAACCTGATCGTGGTCGCCTCACCGGCGCCGCTGGCGCTTCAGGCGCTGACCCGAAGGGCGGCGGGCGGGCTGACGCAGGCCCGGTGCGTCTACGAGGACGAGCTGGTGAACTTCGTCGCGGGCGCGGCCCCGATCAGGGACGGCGACTCCGTCATCGCCCCGGTCCCCCCGCCCGAACTCTTCGAGTGACGCCACGCGGGCCGCTCGTCGTCCGAGCGGGTCGTGGCGGGCGGGGGACGCCTCGCAAGTCGTGCGCTCCGAACGGTCGTGCGGTCCGGGCGGGCCGCTCAGTCGAGGAGGTCGGGCTCGGCGGTGACGATCTGGTCGTAGAGCGGCTGGAAGTTGATCCAGCCCACCAGGTCGTTGCCGATCTGGCCGTGCGTGAGCTTGGCGTTCTCGTGGGAGATCGGCACGACCTGGCCGGCCGCCTTGGCGGCGAGCTGCGCCTGGGCCGAGCGCTCCATGGTGATGAACCACCAGGCCGCCGCGTCCACCGACTCGCCGACCGTGAGCAGGCCGTGGTTGCGCAGGATGACGGCCTTGTGCGAGCCGAGCGCCTGGGCGATGCGCCTGCCCTCCTCGGTGTCGAGGACGACGCCGGTGTAGTCGTCGAACAGCGCGTGATCCTCGTAGAACGCGCAGGCGTCCTGGGTCAGCGGTTCGAGGGTCTGGCCGAGCGAGGACAGCGCCTTGCCGTACACCGAGTGGCTGTGCGCGGCGGCCACGGCGTCCGGGCGGGCCTGGTGGACCATCGCGTGGATGGCGAACGCCGCCTGGTTGACGTGGTACCTGCCGTCGACGACCTCGCCCCGGTGGTTCACCAGGATCAGATCACTCACCTTGACGTGCTTGAAGCTCATCCCGAAGGGGTTCACCCAGAAGTGGTCGAGGTGCTCGGGATCCCGGGCGGTGATGTGGCCGGCGACGCCCTCCTCGAAGCCGAACCGGCCGAACAGCCGGAGCGCCGCGGTCAGCCGTTCCTGGCGGTGACGCCTTTCGTCGGCGACGTTCTCGAACTTCTGGGGAAGTCGGAAGATCAACTGGTCGGTGGGCACCGGCCGTAGGTCCGAGAGGCTCATGGGGGATCTCCTCGTTGCCGAACATTCTTCGGTCGCTTGTGAGTATGCCCTGCGACCGGAGCCAGGTGAAGCCGTCCCGGCAGGGCTCCCCCGCCGGAATATCAGTTACTTCAGGCCCATGAAACTGATTATTCGATCCGGTAAGCGACCTTTCCCGATCATGCGAGAGGGCGACCGGCGCCTTCACGTACATCTGCACGTGCATTTGCAGGGCCAACTGCATGTTCCCCAGGTTCCGGTCCGGCCGCGCGCCGGACTGCGGCCCTCGATAACCTCCGGAGAACTAGGTTAAATCGGGCATTCAACCCAATCCTTGACCCCGGGTCGACCTGCCCGAATAGCGTTCTAACCGACGTTCGCCCAGCTCAGCGGCATATCGAGATGATCTTTCATGAAATCTACGACATAGTTCGTGTCGCTGTAGGCACATGCCCTACGCTGTGGCCTCATACCAGCGCCATTAAGGAGGTATAACGGGAAATGACAGTAGCCGAACAGTTAAGTATGGAACCACCAAAAGAGCCACCTTCGTCCCCTTCAGAGGGGACGTGGGGGAATCGCGCCTTTCGGGCGGCAGCCCGGCAGATCCTCGGGTTCACCAGTGGCGTGGCGGTGGCCGTGACGGCCGCGCTCGCGCTTCAGGCGGTCAGGACCTGGCCCGCGAGCGTCGCCGAGATCAGCATCGACGCCCCGCAGCACGGGTCCCACGCGAAGGTCGCGCCCTGCCTGCGGGTGAGCGGCCACGGCACGTCACGGCCCGGCACCAAGCAGGTGGTGGCGGTCCAGCAGGCCGACACGACCGACAGCGCGATCACGTTCTTCACCGACGTGCGGATCGTCGGCGACGAATGGCAGATATCGGTGCCGCTGGAGGGGCCGGAGGACAGCTGGTTCCGGATCCGGTCGGTGGTGCTCTCCACCAAGCTGGCCGACTACCTGGAGTCGGTGGGGGGCAACGTCGGGAGATCCAGGTGGAAATCGCCGACGATGCCCCCCGGTAGTGCGATAACAGACTCGGTGGACGTTCAACGGGGACCTGGCGAGATCTGCTGAACCCCTCCGAGCCGGCCGGCTCCTGGGTGGCGGCCTTCGCGGCCGACGCCCAGGACCAGCGCCCGTAGAGCGTACGACACAGTCCCTCACACGTGAAGCGGTGAGCACGCACGGTTTCCCCCGCCCGCGACGCGCGGTAGGGGCTCTTTGCCGTGGTTGACCCGTTCGTGACGTGGGGTTAACGTTGGCGCGTCCACTGGATGACCAGATAAGCACATCTGGTCATGGATTCAACCGAGCGAGGCCATGCCGTCCCCCGACACCGATGCCCAGGCGCGCCGTCCGGAACAGCCGCAACGCGAGGAGCGCGCCCACCGCATCCTCGACGCCGCCGCCGAACTGATCCTGCGCTGGGGCTACGACAAGACGACCATCGACGACGTCGCCCGGTCGGCCGGCGTCGCCAAGGGCACCATCTACCTGCACTGGAAGTCGCGCGAGGCGCTGTTCGCGGCCCTGCTGCGCCGCGACCGCGTGGCCATGCTGGAGCAGGTACGCAACGCCGTCGCCGGGCCGGGAGGCGTGACACCACGCGACCTGTACCGGCACCTGGCCCTCGCCCTCATGGCACGCCCCCTGGTGCGGGCCGCGCTCCTCGGCGACACCGAGGTCCTCGGCAAGCTCATCCGCCAGAAACCCAAGGTCCAGACCGTGGAGGCCGTCCGCTCGCTGGCCGGCATCTACCTGACCACTCTGCGCGAGCACGGGGCGATACGCGAGGACCTGACGCCGGTCGAGCAGGTGAACATGATCAGCGCCACCATGTACGGATTTTTCGTCATCACTCCGCAGATGCCGGAGGAGTATCAGGTGTCCGGCGAGCGGCTCGCCGACCTGCTGGCCGAGACGCTGCACCGCGCGCTGGACTCCGGCCGCACCCTGTCCCCCGAGCAGTCGGCGGCGATCACCCGGGCCACGCTCGCCTACCTGGACCGGGGCCTCGGCCTCGCCAGGGACCGGCTCCACCTCTCCCTCACCACCTCCGACATGGGAAAGGACTACGTGCGGTGAGCGATCTTCCGCTGGTACTCCCCCTCGGCGACGGCCGCGCCGACCTCGCGGCCGCCGGCGGCAAGGGCGCCTCCCTGGCCCGGATGGCCGCCGCCGGGCTGCCCGTCCCCCCGGGCTTCCACATCACCACCGCGGCCTACGACGACTTCGTGACGACCGGCGACCTGCGCGACCGCGTCGTCGCCGCCGTCCCGGCCCGGCCCGTGGCCGGTGACGACGCCACCGGCGCGTACGACGAGGCGGCGGGGACGATCCAGGCGCTCTTCGCTTCGCACGACCTCCCGGAGCCCACGGTCAAGGCGATCCGCGAGGCGTACTCCGCGCTCGGGGAACCCGCCGTCGCGGTGCGGTCGTCGGCCACGGCCGAGGACCTCCCGGGCCTGTCGTTCGCCGGCCAGCAGGACACGTACCTCAACATCCAGGGCGAAGCGGCGCTGCTCGACGCGGTCAGGCGCTGCTGGGCGTCGCTCTGGGGGGCGCGCGCGATGGCGTACCGCGCCAGGAACGGGATCGCGGCGGACGAGGTCACCACGGCGGTCGTCGTCCAGGAACTGGTGCCCGCCGACGCGGCCGGCGTCCTGTTCACCGCGAACCCGGTAACCGGCGCCATGGACCAGATGATCGTCAACGCCGCGTGGGGGCTCGGCGAGGCCGTCGTCGGCGGGCAGGTCACGGCGGACACCATCGTGGCCGCCCGGCCCGGCGGCGCGATCCTCGAACAGCGGATCAGCGAGAAGACCGTGATGACGGTCCGCACCGACGGCGGCACCGCCGAGGTGCCGGTCCCCGAGGCGCGGCGCGCGCTGCCCGTCCTCGACGCCGGGCGGGTGACCGCGCTGGTCCGCCTGGGCGAGCGTGTCGAGGCGCTGTACGGGGCGCCGATGGACGTCGAGTGGGCGCTCCACGACGGCGCCCTGTTCGTCCTGCAGGCCCGCCCGATCACCACCGCCCCGCCGGAGGAGTGGAACGACAGCCTCGCCGGGGACTACCTCTGGAGCAACGGCAACCTCGGCGAGGCCATCCCGGACGTGATGACGCCGAGCACGTACTCCTTCGTCCAGATCTTCATGTCGGGGGCGATGCGGACCTCGTCGCTGGCCGAGTTCCGGGCGTACGGCATCGTCGGCGGCCGGTTCTACATGAACCTCAGCCTCGCGGCCACGATCGCGACGGCGTTCGGCATGGGCGGGAAGTTCAACCGGGCCATCGAGCCGGTGTTCGGGAAGATCCCCCCGGGGATGGAGATCCCGTTGATCCCGCTCTCGCGGTGGCGGATGTTCCGTGCCATCCTCCCGGCCGCCATCGCGCTGAAGCGCGAGGTGCGGGCCAACACCCCGAAACTGCCCGCGTTCTTCGCGGCGGCGCCCGGCCGGTGCGAACGGCTGCGCGAACGGATCCAGGCGACGTCCACGGCGGCGGGCCTCGCCGAGTTGTGGCACGCGGAGGCCGGGCCGTACCTGCTCGAATGCTCGCACATGCTCGAAGCCGCGACCCGGCAGGACGGCAAGGCGCTCACCGTCTACCGCGACCAGATCGTGAAACTGGCGGGCGACTCCGACGCCGCCGCCCTGTTCACCGGCCTGCAGGCGAGGAGCGCCGGGTCCCCGGCCGGGTCCAATGGGTCCCAGGCCGGAGCCGACGGAGCAGGGACGGGGTCCGACGAGGCGTGGGCGGGGTCCGACGGGGCGGGGGCCGGGGATGACGGGGCGGGGGGTGGCGGGCTGGCGAGCCTCGGGTTGCTGCTCGGGCTGGAACGGCTGTCGCGCGGCGAGATCGACCGGGAGACGTTCGCCCGGCGGTGGGGCCACCGGGGGCCCAGCGAGTTCGAGGTCTCCATCGCCCGCCCCGGCGAGGACCCCGAGTGGATCGACCGGCAGCTCGCCGGGCTCCGCGAGGCCGAACACGACGTCGGTTCCCTGCTCGCCCGCCAGGAGGAGACCAGGGCGGCGGCGTGGAAGCGCTTCACCGAGCGCCACCCCGCCAAGGTGACGGCCGACACCCGCCGCAAGATCGCCCGGATGACCAAGGCGCTCCGCGACCGGGAGGTGGCCCGCTCCGAGGTCGTCCGCGCCTTCTGGGCCATGCGGACGTTCGTCCAGCGCGCCGGACAGCTCACCGGCCACGGCGACGACCTCTTCTTCCTCCCCATCACCGAACTCCTCACCCTCCTGACCACCACCCCCGCACCCACCACCGCCGGCACAGCGAGCAGCGGCCCCCCGCCCACGACCACCACCGGCTCAACGGATGAACCCTCCACCTCCCCGCCCACCATCAGCACGGCGGGCAGCGGCCACGCGCCCATGATCACCTCCGACCCGGCGGATGGAGCACCCACCTCCCTCCCCACCACCCTCAGCACGGCGGGCAGCGGCCATGCGCCCGCGTCGTTGGGGGTCGTCAGGGCGCGGCGGGCGACCTATGAGCGGTACCGTGCCCTGCCGCCGTACCCGTCGCTGATCCTCGGCAGGTTCGACCCGGTCCGCTGGGCCGCCGATCCCGATCGGCGCGGCGACGTCTACGACGAGCGCGCGGCGGCGGTCCCCGCGAGCGACACCGTCCGGGGCTTCGCGGGCGCGGCCGGAGTGGTGGAGGGCCGGGTGCGCGTCATCACCAGCGTCGACCAGAGCGCCCTCCTGCGCCCCGGCGAGATCCTCGTCACGACCGTGACCAACGTGGGCTGGACGCCGCTGTTCCCCCGGGCCGCCGCCGTGGTGACCGACGTGGGCGCTCCGCTGTCCCACGCCGCCATCGTCGCCCGCGAGCTCGGCATCCCCGCCGTGGTCGGCTGCGGCAACGCCACCGCCCGCCTCCACACCGGCGACCTGGTCCGCGTCGACGGCGGCCTCGGCACGGTGGAACTCCTCCACCCCACCACCTGACCACCCCGCCCGCTCGACCCGGCTAAGGGTGCGGAGTCGCCGTCACCCAGCCGAGGGCGGAGGGGTCCCCGTCGGCGGAGGGTTGCGGTCGTCTTCCCGCCCTTGGGGGGCCGTGGACATCACTCGGGCACGGGCGATCTTTCATCGTTTTCCGGGGTGAAGTACTCTGCGGAGTCCCGGTTCCAGGAAAGGTCGCCCGATGCGTACTACCACGGATGCCGACGTGCGCCGGGTGTTCGACCGGATCGCGGACCGGTACGACGACGCGATGCGGGTCTGGGAACGGCGCCTGTTCGCGGGCAGCAGGGAATGGGCCGTCGCGCAGACGCGCGGCCACGTCGTGGAGATCGCGGCCGGCACGGGGCTCAACGTGCCGCTGTACCCCGCCGACGTCACGGTGGTCGGCGTCGAGCTGTCCGAGCGGATGCTGGACCTGGCGAGGAAGCGGGTGGCGCGGGCCGGGCTCGGCGCGCGGGTGGAGTTCCGGCAGGGCGACGTGCAACGTCTGGAGCTGCCCGACGGCATCGCCGACACCGTCCTGTCCACGTTCACGATGTGCACCATCCCGGACCCGGCCGCGGCGGCGCGCGAGGCCTTCCGGGTGCTCAAGCCGGGCGGCCGGTTCGTGCTCGCGGAGCACGGGCCGTCGAGCAACCCGGTCATCCGGGCGGGGATGCGGCTGGTGGAACCGCTGTTCGTGCGGTTCGAGGCCGACTACCTGACCCGCGACCCCCGGCCCTACCTGGAGCAGGCCGGTTTCCAGATCGAGTCGGTCTCCCGGCTGACCCGCGGCGTCAGCTTCCGCGTCCTGGCCCTCCGCCCCTGAACGAACCCCGTGTTACCGGCCGAGGCGGCTTCCTGGGTTGGCGACGGCGGTGACCAGGCAGTACCCGATCGGGCCCGTGGTGTCGAACATCGTGCAGTGGCCGGTCGCGATGCCCGCGTCGCTCAGGTGGCCGTTGGACTCCAATCCCACGTCCTGCCCGACCGGCGTACGGCTCAAGGTGAGCGTGTAGTCGGCGTTGATGAAATGCAGCCCCGTCGAGCCCGAGTTGCTCAGCGGGCTGGCGAAGTCGGCGGCCAGCGCCGCGCGTACGAGCGGCGACAGCGCCTCGCCCTCGACCAGGGGATGGGTCTCCCTGAGCCAGACACGGCTGGGGCCGGGCTGGAACATGTCGTTCAGCCGCCAGAGGTCGAACGGCGGCGTCCAGTCGGCGGGCGGGGGCGGGCCCAGCTCGTCCGGCGTCGGCGCGTCCCAGGCCGGTGTCCGCCACATCTCGCCGGCCGGCTGCTGCCCCCGACGCAGGAGCACGGCGCTCGTACGCGCGACCACGCCCTGCTCGGTACGGACCGTGGCGTCGGCCACCCGGATCCTGCGCCCGTCCCTGACCCGGACCGTCTCCACGCTCAGTGGCAGCATCGGGCTGTTGCGGAACAGGTCCACGGTCAGCCGGGTGAAGTGGAAGTCCGGGTCGCCGTGCTCGGCCTCCAGCGCCCTGGCGGCCAGGCCGCCGAGCAGGCGCCCGTGCAGCATGTCCGGCGACCAGGGGCTCCGGGCGTGCGGGGCGGGAACCAGCTCGCCGTTCTTGGGCGCGAAGAACGCCACATTGTCTGCCACAGAACGAGATTCTAATCTCCCCCGCGCCAACCCCACCGCCCGATCCCCGGCGGACCTCGGCCGAGGAATCCGGTCCCGACCGTCCGTCATCCCGGATCCTCCGCCATCTCGAACCAGACGACCCGGCCCCCCGCCGCACGCTCGTGCCAGCCCCATGACGAGGACAGCTCCCGGACGAGCCACAGACCCCGGCCGCTCTCGCTGAGCGGGTCGACCTGCGCGGGAACAGCGGGGATCGTGCCGGCCGAGCCCTCATCGCTCACCTCGACGCGCAGGACGTGAGAGTCGCCGCGCACCACCAGCCGCACCATGCCGCACGGCCTGCTGCCCGAGTCGGAGTACTGCATCGAGTTGGCGACGAGCTCGCTCACCAGCAGCTCGACCTGGTCCACGTCCGGGCGTCCCGCCACCCCCGGCAGCCCCCGCACGTACGCCCGCGCCGCCGCGATCGCTCGGAGTTCTCCGGGAATGTCGATGGTGCCGAGAACGCCCGGCCGGGACGCCGGCCGTTCCGCCTCCTTTCGGGGAATGCGCGGGATACTCATGCGCCCGACCCCCCTTCTTCAAGATCAATGGTTTTAGGGAACGGGTTCTTCATAGGACACTCCGCCGATGTGTGAGAATTGTCGGATTACTCGCGCCGATTTCCGGCGCGGCCTGTTTGGCGTATGCCTAGAATGCCGATAAGGGAAACAATCCCGCGGTAGAGTCACGCGACAGGTGCTGACCAAAGAATCCAAATGACGTAGAGATCTGTCACCACCTTGTCGTTACGTGTCGGCGATCCGTGCGGAGACATAAGAAGGGGGAGCACCGTGAACGATCTCGACGCCCGCCTGACGCCGGTCCAGCGCTTCGGCCGGGAGCTGGCCCGATGTCGCAGGGAGAAGGGGCTGTCCCAGGCCCGGCTCGCCGAACGCCTGGGGTGCTCACCCTCACTTATCGGGCACATCGAAACGGGCACCCGCAGGCCGCAACTCGACTTCGCCGAGGGATGCGACCGCGTCTTCGAACCGCCCGACGCTCACCGTTTCGCCCGGCTGTGCCGCCGGATCAGCGAGTCACCGTCCGGACCGGAGTGGTTCCTCCGCTGGCAGGAGGAAATCGAGCCCCAGGCGACGACCCTGCGCACCTGGGACCCCCTTTTAGTCCCCGGACTCCTCCAGACGGAGGCGTACGCGCGAGCCGTCTTCCGCGGCCATCTCGCGACGACGGAGCAGGAGGTGGAAGAACAGGTCAGGTCACGAATGCGGCGAAGCCTGATCCTCGACAAGGACGAGCCACCCGCCCTGTGGGTGCTCCTGGACGAATGGGTACTCCAGCGCTTCATCGGCGGGCCTCAGATCATGTGCGAGCAACTCACCCACCTCGCGTCCGTCGCCACCCGACGTAACGTCACGCTGCAACTCGCTCCCTACGACAGCCCCTCGACGGACGGCTTGATGTCCGGGTTCGCGATTGCGGAACTGGCGAACGCACCCACGACCGTGTCCATAGAGTCCGCAGGGACAGGCGAGGTCTCGGCCGAACACGAACTCGTATCCGTCATCCTCGGAAGATATGACACGATAAGAGCAGAAGCGTATCGTCCAGGTGAATCGATCGAGAAGATCAAGGAAGCCGTCGCTCAATGGACTCAAAGGGTTTGATCCCCATGAACCTCTCCATGACCGTGTGGAAAAAGAGTTCTCACAGCGGTAATAGCGGTGGGAACTGTGTTGAGGTCGCCACCGGCCTGCCTGGGGCCATTGGCGTGCGGGACAGCAAGAAGCCGGCCGGGCCGGTTCTCCTCTTCACTCCCGTCGCCTGGTCGGCATTCGTGAACGGCCTGAAGGGCGGCACGTTCGTCGCCTGATCGCGCGAGTCCGAGTCGGCCCGCCGGGCGGAAGCTGGAGGGCCGACCGATTTCAGACAGAGGGGGCCGCGCGTCCGGCTCATGGTGGTGTGGCTCATGGTGGTGTGGCTCTTGGCTGTCAGGGCTCACGGCGGTGTCAGGGCTCGCCGGGGTGTCAGGGCTCGCGGCGGTGTCAGGGCTCACGATGAGGGGCCGGTGGTCGCTTGGTGTACCCGCGTAGGGGATGGCGCCGGGCCTGTCGTAGCGTGCTTGTCGTGGAAGAGATCCTGACATATATGGAGATGACCGGCCTGGACGAGCTGCGTCCCGCCGAGCCCGTGACCGGGCTGGCGCTGGAGCGGGTCCATCCCGGTTCGGCTCTGATCCCCGTGACCCTGGCCCGCATCGGGGCGGCGTACAACTGGACGAGCGCGACCCGGACGGAGGAGGAGTGGGCCGAATGGCTGAGCCACCCCTCCCGCCAGTACTGGCTGATCAAACTCGGCATGGAGACCGCCGGAATCGTGGACCTGGAACCCCATCCCGGTGAGGTGGAGATCACGACGTTCGGGCTGCTACCCGAATACCTCGGCCAGGGCCTGGGCGGCTACGCGCTCACGCTGGCCGTGCGGCAGGCCTGGCGCGTCCAGCCGGACGGGACCGGGCCGGCCCGCCGGGTGTGGCTGCACACCTCGTCCGACGACCACCCGAACGCCATCCCCAACTACGAACGCCGAGGCTTCCGCGTCTTCCAGCCCTGACCCCACCCGTAGAAACCCGTAGAAACACCGCAGCTTCCGCGTCTCCCGATCCCATACCCATACCCATACGATCGCCGCGGCTTCCCCGTCTCCCTCACCCCATACCCGTACGAACCCGAGGCTCCCGCGTCCCCGGCTCATACCCGTACGAACCCGAGGCCTCCGCGCCTCCCCCACCCCATACCCGTACGAACCCGAGGCTTCCGCGTCCCCAGCCCTGGCCGCGTATTCCTGTTGTCCTGCCCGGACGCCGCTGCCAGGATCTCGCCATGCCTGCCTACTCCGCACCTGACGAAACCGACCTCGCTTACCACGTCTTCGGAGAGGGCGTCCCGGTGGTCTGCCTGCCGGGCGGGATGCAGGACTCCGACTACCTCGGCGACCTCGGTGGTCTCTCGGCGCACCGGCAGTTGATCATGGTGGACCCTCGCGGTACCGGCCGGTCAGCGACACCGGCCGACGCCGCCTCCTACCGCTGTGACCGGCTGGTCGACGACGTCGAGGCCCTGCGCGAGCACCTCGGCCTCGACCGGCTGGACCTGCTGGCGCACTGCGCCGGCGCGAACCTCGCGGCGCTGTACGTGGCCCGGCATCCGGACCGCGTCCGCCGGCTGGCGCTGATCACCCCGAGCACCCGGGCCGTCGGGTTCGAGGCCACCGGTGAGGCCAGGACGGCGACCGCGGAGCTCCGCAAGGACGAACCCTGGTACCCGGTGGCGGCCGCTGCCCTCGCGTCGATCGTGGCCGGGCACGCCACCGGCGACGACTGGACGGCCATCGACCCCTTCTTCTACGGCCGATGGGACGCGGCGGCCCAGGCCCACCTGGCGGCCCAGGTCGGCCATCGCAACGACGAGGCCGCGGCCGTCTTCGGCGCCGAAGGCGCGTTCGACCCCGAGGCCACCCGCGCGGCGCTCGCCGCGTTCGAGGCGCCCGTGCTGCTGCTCGCCGGAGAGGTCGACCTGAACTCGATCCCGGGCACCGTGGCCGAGTTCGCCGGGCTGTTCCCGAACGCCGAGTTCGTCGTCCAACCGGACGCGGGCCACTACCCGTGGCTCGACGACGCCGGCCGCTTCGTCACGACGACCGCGACGTTCCTCGGCTGAGGACACCACCACCTATTGACCATGCGGTCAATTGCGCTAGCATTGACCGCATGGTCAATAGCGTTGGAAGAGATGAGCTCGCGTCGGCCTCCCTTGCGCCCGTGTCGCTCGTGAGGGTGAAGCGACTGGTGGCCGCCTACGTGGTCGTGGCCCTGGGCACGCTGATGGCCCTGGCCGTCATGGCGGGAGCGGCGCCACATCTGGCGACCTCGGAGGCATGGGGTCACGCCGTGATCGTCGCCGTGTTCGCGATCGTGCTGCCCCTGCGAACGCGCGCCGCGCTCAAGGGGAGTCCCTCCGGTCTTCGCGCGCTCACCATCATCGGCTGCGTCCTGCTGGTGGTGAACCTCGTCGAGGCCGCGCTGCCCGGCGTCTTCCCCGCGTGGATGCGCGTCGAGATGCTGGTCATCGCCGCGATGATGCTGACCCTCGCGATCCTGTCGATCCAGGTGCGCCGGAACCGCCGGCCGGTCGCCGACGACCAGGCCGATGATCCACGATGAGGGCATGACCACTTCGTCCTCACCGACCCCAGGGTCGGGTCCGCGCCGGCGTCGGCTCGACGAGAACCAGCGCCGGGCACAGATCATGACCGCGGCCGTGGCGGAACTCGCCGACTGCGGTTACGACGGCCTGTCGCTGACCCGCGTCGCCGAGCGGGCCGGCGTCTCCAAGGGCCTGCTGTGGCACTACTTCGCCGACAAGGACGACCTGATGGAGTCCACCGCCAAGGCGACGATGACCACGATCCGCGACCGCATCGCGAACTCGCTCGACCTGACCGAGCCCGTCCCGGACATCATCCGCGCGGCCCTGCGCCAGGCCGCGGGTCTGACCGTCACCCACCGGGCGGAGCTCACCGCGCTCAACCACATCGTCCGCAACCTGCGTCATTCCGATGGCGGGCCACGCGTGACGCTCGACGCCTACGAAGAGACCTACCAGGCACAGGAGTCGCTGTTCCGCCGCGGCCAGGCCGAGGGGACCCTGCGCGACTTCGACACGCGCGTGATGGCCATCACCTACCAAGGCGCGATCGACATGATGATCGAGTACCTCGGAACCGGCCGCCCCCACATCGACCCTGACGACTACGCCGGCAAACTCGCGGACATCCTGCTCGCCGGCATCCGGCGAACCTGACCCTGGTGGCACGACCCCGGACCCACCGCGCGTGGGCCGGCCCGGATTCGACCTGCCCTAGGCGCCGTGGTCGGCGGCGATGGCGTCGATGCGGGCGGCCAGCTTGAAGTCCATTTCGGTGAGGCCGCCGGAATCGTGCGTCGTCAGGGCGAGGTGCAGCTTGCGCCAGCGGATGTCGATGTCCGGGTGGTGGTTCAGCTTCTCGGCCTGCTCGGCCACGTCGTTCACGATGGCGATGGCCGTGCGGAAGTCGGGGGCGGCCACCGTGCGGCGGATCTCGTCCCCCTCACGGCGCCATTCGGGCACCTCGGCCAGCCGGGCGGAGATCGTCGCGTCGTCCAACCTGTCCATGGGACAACCCTTTCACGCGACGAACGGCATTGTCGCCCCACCCCGGATCGTCCGGCGTGCCGAACTCGTTGTTCGCCCATGGCCGACCCGATGGCGGCTCAGGGGGGTGCCGCGCCAGGATGCCGACATGCAGCCGACCTTCGTCCTCGTCCACAGCCCGTCCGTAGGCCCCTCGACCTGGCACCCCGTGGCCGGGCGGCTGACCGCGGCGGGGCACCAGGCCCGGGTGCCGTCCCTGCTGAACGTGGGCGACGGTGACCCGCCGTTCTGGCCCCGGGCCGTCGAGGCCGTCCGCCGGGACCTCGAGCAGGTCCCGGCCGGCGGCCCCGTCACGCTGGTGGCGCACAGCAACGCGGGCCTGTTCCTCCCCGCGATCCGCGCGGGCCTCGACCACCCCGTGACCGGCTCGATCTTCGTCGACGCCGCGCTGCCGGCCAGGACCGGGCCGACCCCTGTCGCCTCACCCGAGTTCCTGGAGTTCCTCCGCCCGATGGCCGTGGACGGCGTACTGCCCCGCTGGACCGACTGGTGGGGCGACGAGGACATCGAGCCCTTGTTCCCCGATGCGGCGACGCGCCGGACGGTCGTCGACGAGCAGCCCACTCTGCCCCAGACCTACTACGAGCAGGAGATCCCCGTCCCTGACGGCTGGGACGACCACCCCTGCTCGTACCTGCTGTTCGGCGCCGCGTACGACGACGTCGCCGCCGAGGCGCGCGAACGCGGCTGGCGCGTGGCGCACCTGCCCGGTGAGCACCTCCACCAGCTCGTCGACCCCGCCGGCACCGCCCGGCACCTCGTCGAGTTCGCCGCCGGATCCTGACGCGCGAAGCCCTGCCCGCCGCCCGGCGCGTGAGGCGGCGTCAGGGGCGCGGGGCGTAGCCCTGGGTGGTGATGAGCTGGGCCATCTGGTCGTAGGAGGCGGGGTCGTCGGGGGCGAAGGTGCCCAGGCCGTCCACGTAGCGGTTGTACATGCAGAAGGCGGCGGCGATGAGCACGGTGTCGTGGATCTCGATGTCGGTGGCGCCGGCGTCGCGCGCGAGGGCCACGTCCTTCTCGGTGACCGCGGTTCCGATCTGCTGCACATGGCCCGCGATGTGCAGCAGCGCCTTCAGCTTGTCGGAGATGGGCGCGGTGTCGAGGTCGGAGCACGCGTGGGCGACCAGCTCATGGCCGCCGGGGAGCTGCGCCGCCGCGAAGGCCTTGTGCGAGGCCGAGCAGAACCGGCACTGGTTGAGGGTCGACACGTAGGTGGCGATGAGCTCGCGCTCGCCCCTGGTCAGGCTGTTCTCGTCGCGTAACAGGACCTCTGCCAGCTCGTTGAGCACCTTGCCGGTCTCGGGACGGTACTGCATGAGGCCCCTGATCCCAGGAGCGTCGTTTCCCAGCTCGATGTGTGCCATGAAGTCCTTCCGGCCTGCGCCCGCGAGGGGCGGCACGGCCCGGCCGGACGCGCCGGATCCAGGCCGTGGACGATCATTCCGGCTACATCTTCACCCGTTCCAAGGGAGCGGTAAAGGGGGGATTCGCGAATAGGAGGATCCGCGCTCCGATGCCCGACACCGCAGAGCCCGGAACGGCGGAGAGCACGGCCCGCTGGGTGCGGGCCGTGCTCCTGAAGCGGGAGAGGGTCAGAGGCCGACCAGGGCGCAGGTGGCCGTGGACTTCTTGGACGGGTCGCTCTCGGAGGTGGCGGTGAGCTTGAGCGTGGCCAGGTGGGCGCCGCCCTTGCCGCGCTGGGCGTACACCGGGACGACCGCCGACCCGCCGAACTCGACGGCCGAGAGCTTGTTCGGCACCCAGCTCGACCAGCCCTTGCCCGCCACGGTGGTGGACAGGCGGTAGACGTCCGACTTCAGGTACGACGCGACGTCCTCGGGGTGCTGGCCCGCCGGCGGCGCGGCCTTGCCGGTGTTGGCGAGCGGGAAGCGGCAGGACGCCCACTCGGTGCCCTTGGCGACCGCCACGCTGGGCAGCACCTTGACCCCGCGCTTCTGCGGGCCGGCGCCGTCCAGGGAGCGGACCGCCACGGTGTAGGACAGAGTGCCCTTGTTGTCGCGCCGCACGTCGAGCACGTAGAAGTGCAGACGGTTGGCCTCGTCGACGTACTCGTACTCGCTGCCGGAGTCGGTGCCCGCGTGGAACAGCGCGTCGGACAGCTGCCGGTAGTCGCCGATCGTGATCGGGATGGCCGTGCCGTCGGGCAGGACGTAGTCGGTCATCCCGATGTCCTGCGGGTTGGCGTCGATGACCCACTCGAACGGCGCCTGGTCCTGGTTCTTGGTCTTGGCCAGCAGCACGCCGGAGTCGGGGGTGAAGGAGTCCGAACCGGCCCGGTCCACCACCTCGATCGTGTAGTTCTGGTAGCCGCGGCCGTCGCAGAACGGGTCGGTCTGGGTGTCGCAGGCGGGGGCGAGGTCACCGGTGCCGAGCGCGATGTTGACGCCCGACAGGTCGCCCGCGCCCGGCTGGGTCTCGCGCGCCGTCACCCGGGCGACGACCAGTCCCGACTGGGCCAGCGCCTCCCGTGACAGCCGCAGGACGTTCTGCTCGTCCACCATCTCCAGTTTGAGCTTGTTGCGGAGCATGTGCTGGGCGCCCATCGAGCTGCCCCCGGTGGGCGGGATGGTCCAGCGGCTGTGCGGGCCGCCGGGGCCGTTGAAGGTGCCCCGGCTGAGCATCTCCCAGGGCCCGGTGTAGTCGCGCCGCGCCGGCACCCCGAAGGGGTTGTTGTAGTTGTCGCCGATGCCGAGGATGTGGCTGAACTCGTGGGCGTAGGTGCTCTGGCCGGAGCTCTCGGCCTGGGTGGAGGAGCCGCCGCCGGCGTTGGGCCAGATGGTGGAGGCCGACGCCCACGAGGTCCACTCGACGTACCGGGTCCTGGCCCAGTTGGGCAGGGCCGGGTCGGGCGGGCCGAAGACGTCGGTGACGTCCTCCTTGGCGGGGAACTTCATCGACCCGAACTCCTGCCAGGTCGACGACTCGTCCTGGCCGGCGCTGAGGTAGAAGACGAAGTCGTACTTGGCGAGCTCGTCCTCGCCCGCGCTCGCGGCCCACGCGGCACGCCCGTCGGTGCGGATGTTGCGGTTGCAGGTGTCGCCCGCCGGGCAGGCCGTGCCGCTCTGGAACTCCATGGCGTACTCGTGGGACTTGCCGGGCATCTCGTACGGCCCGAAGGCGTCGAGCCCGACGCCGTACCTGCCGCCGGAGTCCTCCATCCAGTACTCGTGGATGGTGTGGCCGTGGTTCAGCGTGCCCGGGACGTTGAGGAAGTCGTGGTAGAACTTGCCCACCTGGTCGCGGGGGATGTCGTGCGCCTCGGCGCTCGGGTTGCTGAACACCGTCGACCCGGCCGGCTGGGTGACCACGAACGGCTGGTTCGGGTAGTCCAGGAGCACCAACGCGCCCTTGAAGGTGCGCGTGGACCCCTTGCCCGCCGGGTCGGCCCAGGTCGTCCCGGGGACGGCCTTGTAGTCCGCCCACGTCATGTGGTCGGGGTTCTTCCAGTTCTGCGGGTCGATCGCGGCGGGTCCGCCGGGCTTGCCCTTGAACAGTGCCTCGGGCGCGGTCTCCTGCCAGGGCTGCCGCTGCGGCCACAGGTCGGCCTGCCAGGGGTTGGCGGGCTGCGGGGGCGGCTCCGCGGAGGCCGGGGCCGCGGCGAGTCCGAGCGGACCGAGCACGACGGCGATGAACAGTACGGTCAGTCGACGCTTCCTGCGGCGGGTTGAGGACTCGGTCACGGTCTCACCACTCCATCTTGGCCGGAACTCGGCAGAGGGCGCCTTACGGACGCTGCTGACGGTGATCATCCATCAGTTGTCCGAACCGCGATAGAGGGATTTGTGGGGATTAATGATGAAATAGGTCACTCAAGAGCGTCAAAAAGGCCCGTGACACCACGCGAGGCGGGGTGGCACGGGCCTGCGACCGGACGGCTACTTGACCGCCCCTGCGGTGAGGCCGGACTGGATCTGCCGCTGGAAGATGATGTACACGATCAGCATCGGGATGATGGCCATGCTGAGCGCGGCGAACAGCCCCGGCCAGTCGGCCTCATAGCCGGCGGTCGTGTTGATGTTCGCGATGCCCTGGGTGATCAGCCACTTGTCCTCGACGCCGCCGGACAAAAGGACGATCGGCAGCAGGTACTGGTTCCACTGGCCGAGGATGTTGAAGATCGTGATGCTGATCAGGCCGGGCTTGGCCATCGGCACCATGATCTGGAAGAACGTCCGCGTGTGCGAGGCGCCGTCCATCATGGCCGCCTCCGCCACCGAGTTCGGCAGCGTCTTGAAGAACGCCGTCAGGAAGAACACGGTGAACGGCAGCGAGTAGGCGATGTAGACGAGGATCACGCCGAGGTGGGTGTCGATCAGCCCGAGGTTCCGCACGACGAAGAACAGTGGGACCAGGGCCAGGAACACCGGGAACGACAGGCCCGACACGAACAGGTAGTAGATCGCCCGGTTGCCGAAGAACTTGTACCGGGCGAGCACGTACGCCGCCATCGAGCCGAACAGCATGGTGAAGGCCGTGCTGACGCTGACCACGAAGATCGTGTTCAGCATGTACCGCCCGATGTGCGCCTTCTCCCAGGCCCGCCCCCAGGACGCCCAGCTGAAGCTCTGCGGCAGCGCGAGCGGCGCGTCGCCGACGATCTCCGGGTTGGTCTTGAAGGAGGCGAGGAACGTCCACAGGATCGGCCCGACGACCAGGATCGTCCACACGATGAGCGCGATGTGCGAGAGCGCCCCGAAGGGGTTCACCGGCCCGCGCGGCCGGCGGCCGGCGTCGGTGCTGTCCGCCTTGGCCACCCGGACCGCGCTGGTTTGGGTCGCCATCATGAAAGCTCGATCCTCTCGCGGCGCGTCACGCGCAGGCTGAGCGCCGCGAACGTGATGGTCAGGAAGAACAGCGCGACGCCCATCGCCGAGGCGTAGCCGAACTTGGAGAACGTGAACGCCGTGCGCCAGATCTCCAGGGGCAGGACCGTGGTGGCGTTGTCCGGGCCACCTCGGTCCACCGACAGCACCTGCACCAGGGCGAAGCAGTCGAACGCCGCGATGCCGAGGTAGACCCAGCCGACCTGGATGGTGTCCCAGATCAGCGGGAGCGTGATGCTGAAGAACAGCCGGAACCGGCCGGCGCCGTCGAGCGCCGCCGCCTCGAACACGTCCCTCGGGATGGCGGACATGCCCGCCGAGAACAGCACCACGTAGAAGCCGACGGACTGCCAGACCACCACGGCCATGATCGACCACAGGGCCAGGTCGGTGTTGATCAGCCAGCCCACCGGGTCGACGCCGATCCACTTCAGCAGGCCGTTCAGCACGCCGGTGTTGTCGGGCCGGTAGATCGCCTGGAACAGCACGCCGACGACGGCCACGGCCAGCACCTGCGGGAAGAAGTACACGACCCGGTAGAACTTCGAGCCCCAGACCCCGGTCATCGCCCCGCCCCTGCTGCCTCCGCCGAGGTTCAGCAGGAACGAGAAGAACAGGGCGATGGCGATGGTGATCAGCGGCATGGCGAGCAGCAGGAGCCCGTGGTGACGGACCGCCGCCCAGAAGACGTCGTCGTCCAGCAGTCGGGTGAAGTTCTCGAACCCGATGAACTGCGGGTTCGCGGAGATTCCCCGCCAGTTGGTCAACGAGATGTAGAAGGCCTGCGCGTAGGGACTGATCACGAAGACCACGTAGAGGATCAACGGGATCGCGAGGAAGGAGAAGATGAACCCGTACCTTCTCAGCCTCGCGCTGAACAGCCCTGCGGCGAGCCCGCCGTCGCCTTGCCGCATGATTCGCTACACCGTCCGGTTCTGCTTGGTGATGCCGGAGTCCGCCTTCACCGAGTCGGCCTTCTTCTGCATCTTGGCGCAGAACTCGTCGGCCGAGATGCGGCCGAACATGAGCGCGTTGGTCTGCTTGCGCAGCTCGGTCTCCAGCTCCTTGTACCAGTTCTCGAAGCTGCTGTAGGTGACGATGTTGGCGCCCGCGGCGGTCTGGGCGTCGTTGATGCTCTTGAGGCCCGGGGACAGCGTGAGCCCCTCGGCGGCACCGACGACGACCGTGAGGCTGCCGGACTTCTCGGTGAAGCCCTTGGCGCCTTCCTTGGAGAGCATGATCCGGGCGTACTCCAGGGCGCCGGCCGGGTTCTTGCCCTTCGAGGGGATGATGTACGGCTCGCCCGCGGCGGCGCGGATGGCCTCGAACGGCATCTTGTCGGCGGAGGTGAGGCTCGGGGTCGGCGTCACGGCATACTCGAACGAGGCCGGGGTGTTGGCCTTCTGCTCGTTCTCCAGCCAGGAACCGGAGGGGTAGAACGCGACCTTGTCGTTGTTCTGCCGGGTCTGGACCTCGGTGTGGATGAGCCCCTCGTAGCTCTTGTCCATGAACTTGCCGATCTCCGCCCACGCGGCGGCCGACTGCTTCACCGAGTCGCGCGTCCATGCGCCGTCGGCGAGGTTGTCGATGTCGATCAGCACCTGGTTGCCCTCGACCTTGGCGGCCGTGATCAGGATCATCCAGTACTGGTAGTACGAGGCGTTCTTGCCCGCGTAGGCGTACGGCGTGAGGCCGGCCTTCTTGATGGTGTCGCAGATGGTCTTGAACTCGTCGAACGTCTTCGGCGGGGTCCAGCCCTTCTCCTGGAAGAGCTTGCCGTTGTACCAGAGGCCGTAGCCGCTGGAGACGTAGTTCAGGATGTAGGGCTTGCCGGCGATGAGGCCGGACTCGACCGTGCCCGGGATCAGGGTGTCCCTGACCTTCTTGCTCGGGTCGTCGATCGAGGGGGCGTCGAAGAGCTGGGTGAGGTCCAGGAGCTGGCCCTCGGTCTGGAGAGCGCCGTTGTCCATCAGGTCGGAGCCGGAGTTGGCGATGAAGTCGGGAACGTCACCGCTGGCGAAGCGCGGCTGCAGCGTCTGGGCGATCTGCTGCGTGGCGACGTGCTTGACGGTGGCCTTCGGGAATTCCTTCTTGTACAGCGGCTCGTGGACGTCGGTGGCGTACGCGTCGCCGAGGCCGCCCTTGAAGATGACGACTTCGAGGGGGGCGTCCGCCTTGACGCCGAAGGGGTTGGCCGCGGAGGTCGCCGCGCCGCTGGCGGTGGCGGTCGGGGAGGCCGCGGAGTTGCCCCCGCTGGTCGCGCAGGCGGCGAGGAAGCTGGCCGCGGGGCCCGCGACGACCGCGGTCAGGCCGATCCGGCGGAGCATCTGCCGCCGGGTGATCTCTCGGGGCGTGCCGGCGGAGTTGGACATGCAACCCTCCAGAAATGGGGCAATCAATTAGGAAAGTTTCCTAAACGTTTGAGGAACGTACGTCCATCCCCGTACAGCGTCAAGTGGTATGGGCCAACCCGTGATCGAGCTGTGGCCGACCAGCAAACTGCCCGCTACAAACGGGGATGTCCAGTGACGGGGGAAACTCCCCCGTAACCTAACAACAGCACAGGTCATCGCCCGATGATGGCACAAACCGACGCCAAATCGACACCCCCTTGACCCGGTCTAGACCAGCTCTATGCCGACCGCCTGTCATGTCGCCCTCAGACCCCCTGGCCGCCCGCCATCTGTCCTGCGGTGGTCGCCCAAAGCGGTTGATCCATAACGCAAAGTCATTCATGCCCGGGGTGCTGTCCACGGAGCGGACCGGGGCGCCGTCACGCGCGCGGAGCGGCTAGCGTCAGAACCAACATTCCCGACATTCGAGGAGCAAAGGGTTGCCGCTCCAGATGACCGGCGCTCCCAGCGATCCCGACCTCATCCGTCTGCCTTGGGATCTTCCCCTGGAGAACTGGCCCGAGCACCATCTCGTGACGCTGCCGCGCGGCATCTCCCGGCACGTCGTGCGGTTCGCCCGGCTCTCCGGGCGCGTCTACGCGATCAAGGAGATCAGCGAACGGTACGCCAAACGGGAGTACCAGCTCCTGTGGGACCTGAGCCGGCTCGACACCCCGTCCGTGGAGCCGGTGGCGGTCGTCACGGGCCGGACCGACGCGGACGGCGAGCCGCTGGACTCGGCCCTGATCACCCGGCACCTGCAGTTCTCGCTCCCCTACCGGGCGATGCTGTCGGGGACCCTAAGGCCGGACACGCTCATCCGCCTGCTCGACGCGCTCGCCGTGCTGCTCGTGCGGCTGCACCTGGCGGGCTTCTACTGGGGCGACTGCTCGCTGAGCAACACCCTGTTCCGGCGGGACGCGGGCGCGTTCGCCGCGTACCTGGTGGACGCGGAGACCGGCGAACTGCACCCGGTGATCAGCGAGGGCCAGCGCAACCACGACATCGAGGTCGCCTACGTCAACATCTACGGTGAGATGCTCGACCTGGAGGCGGGCGGGTTCCTGCACGCCTCGATCGACCCCCTCGCCTTCGCCGACCAGCTCTGCGAGCGCTACCACCGGCTCTGGAACGAGCTGACGCAGGAAGAGATCGTCGAAGACGTCGAGTGGCACCTCATCGACCAGCGGATCCGCAGGCTCAACACCCTGGGCTTCGACGTCGCCGAGATGATGGTCAGGCGCAAGGCCGGCACCGCCCGGCTGATCGTCCGGCCGAAGGTCGTGGACGCCGGGCACCACCAGCGCCGCCTGCTCCGCCTCACCGGGCTCGACGTCGAGGAGAACCAGGCCAGGCGGCTGCTCAACGACCTGGACTCCTTCCGGGTCGCCAAGGGGCTCCGGCACGAGGACGAGGCGATCGTCGCCCACCGCTGGCTCGCCGAGACCTTCCAGCCGACGGTCCGCGCGATCCCGCCCGAGCTGCGCGGCAAGCTGGAGCCCGCGCAGCTCTTCCACGAAGTTCTCGACCACCGCTGGTTCATGTCCGAGGCCGAGGGGCATGACGTGGGGCTCGACGCGGCCCTGCGGTCGTACGTGGACACGGTGCTGGTGTTCAAGCCCGACGAGAAGGCCATCATCGGCGCCGACGCCACCACCGACGCCCTCAACCCCTGAGCCGGTCGCACGGCCCGGCGGGCGGGATGGCGGGCCCTCAGCGGGAGTCCGCCGCGGGAGGCGTCTTCGGCGGGGGCGTGCCTTCGAGGGTGCTCAGGTGGGCGGCGGCGTGCCTTCGAGGGTGGTCAGGTGAGCGGCGGCCTCGCCGAGGCGGTCCTCGGAGAACACGCGCACGCCGTGCGCCTCCAGCAGGGCCGTCGTCACCCCCGCGCCCGGCGCCGTCCGCCCGCCGAACGTGCCGTCGTGGACGCGCAGGCTGCCGCAGGACGGGCTGCCGTCCTTCAGCACCGCGATCCTGATCCCCGCCGACCGCGCCTGGGCGAGGGCGGCGTGGGCGCCGTCCAGGAAGTGGCGGGTCACGTCGGCGCCGGCCGGCGTCAGGACGCGCGCGGCACCGGCCAGGACGGCGGCGCCCCCGGCGCCCGCCTCGATCTCCGCGGGCGGCCTCGGCACGGGCAGCCCGCCCTCGACCTCGGGGCAGAAGGGCACCAGCCGCCCCTCGGCCCGCCAGCCCGCGAGCAGCGCGTCGTCCACGGTCTTGGCGCGCCCGTCGAACCGCACCCGCCGCCCCATGAGGCAGGCACTGACCAGGATTCTCTCCACCCCCTCACGGTAACCCGCGCCGCCCGGCCCCCGCCGTCGCCCGGCGCGCCCGGACCCGCCGAGCCGTCACCCCTGCCTCGCGGGATCGGGGGTGAGCCGCCGAACCGGCCTCCCCGCCGGGTCAGCCGTCGAGGGAGATGGCGGTCTTGGCGTACTCGATGGACTCCTCCGCCGGGGGCCCGCCGGGGTTCTCGGTGGCGAGGGCCTGGTTGAGCTCGGCGAACGGCCGCATTCGCACCTCGTACCGGGCGAGCGCGGCGCGGTGGTCGCCGCCCGAGGCGCCCAGCTCGGCGGCCAGGACGTACGCGCCGACCAGCGCCAGGCTGGTGCCCTGGCCGGACATCGGCGAGGGCGAGTAGCCCGCGTCGCCGACCAGGGTCACCCGGCCCGCCGACCAGCGGTCCATCCTGATCTGCGCCATCGCGTCGAAGTAGAAGTCCGGGGCCTCGCCCATGGCCTTCAGCAGCCTCGGGGTCTCCCAGCGCAGGCCCGCCATCCGCTCGGCGACCAGGCTCTTCTGCCGTTCGACGTCCCCGTAGTCGTGCCCGGGGGCCTCGGAGGCGAAGCCGAACGTGACCCTGATCTCGCTGTTGCCCCGGACCGGGTAGATGCCGTAGCCCGCGTCGCCCTCCCTTAGCCAGACCTGCCAGTCAGCGAGGTCCAGGAAGTTGTCCGCCGAGAAGATCGCCAGGTGGGTGCCGAGGGGGTGCAGGAACGTCCGCTCCGGGCCGAAGGCGAGTGCCCGCACGGTGGAGTGCAGGCCGTCGGCGCCCACCACCAGGTCGAACGTGCGGGATCCGCCCCGCTCGAACCCGGCGAGCACCCCGTTCTCGTCCTGGTCGAGGCTGGTGACGGAGTCGCCGAAGACGTACTCGACCTCGTCGCGGGTGCGCTCGTACAGCAGCCGGGTGAGGTCCTCGCGCAGCAGCTCGACGTCGTCGCCGTCCAGCCTGCCGCCGCTGAAGGTCATCTCGGTGGACCGCCAGATCTCGGTGCCGTCGCCGTCGAGCATCGTCATGCCGCGCATCCGGGTGCGGGCCCGCCGCACCTCGTCCTCGACGCCCATCCGGGCCACGACCTCCAGGGCGGTGCCGCGCACGTCGATCGCCTGGCCGCCGGAGCGGAGGACCGGCGTCCGCTCGACGACCGTGGGGGTGAGTCCACGGCGGCGCAGCCAGTAGGCCAGCGCGGGCCCTGCGACGCCGGCGCCCACGATGAGTACAGTCTTCATGATGCCTCCTCATACGGTGTACACAGGTGAATGTACAGCGTATGCACAGCGCCGCCAAGTGCACGTTTTCCTGCTCTGTCCTAGTACAGCGACCGATGAGGGCCGGAGATCCCTGCTAGGGTCTGTACTAGGACAGGAGAACGGGAGAGTGAATCTGGTGACGAACCCTGATCCGCCCTACCTGCGCATCGTCACCGAGGTCCGGCGGCGCATCCAGGACGGCGAACTGGCCCCCGGCGACCGGGTGCCCTCCACGCGGCAGATCGCGCGTGAGTGGGACGTCGCGCTCGCCACCGCCACCAAGGCGCTCACCGTCCTGCGCCAGGAGGGCCTCGTCCAGGCCCGCCCCCGCGCGGGCACCACCGTCGCCGCCCCGGCCTCGCCCGCCGCCAAGCCCGCGTCCACGACCGCCCCCGCCTCGCCCAGCTCCGCACCTGGTTCCGTGTCTGGCTCCGCGCCGGCCAGGCGACGTACCGGCCACGACGACGGCCAGGGCGCGCCCGAGCCCGACCGGGAGCTGACCCGTGGACGCGTCGTACGGGCCGCCATCGAGATCGCCGACGCCGAAGGGCTGGCCGCGCTGTCCATGCGCGGCGTCGCGGCCCGGCTCGGCGTCGCCACGATGTCCCCCTACCGGCACGTGACCAGCAAGGACGAGCTCGTCCTGCTGATGGCCGACGCCGCGTACGCCGAGGAGCCCTACCCTCCCGAGGTCCCATCGGGCTGGCGCGAGCGCCTGGAACTCGTGGCCCGCACACTGTGGGTGCTGCACCGCAGGCATCCGTGGCTCTCGCACGTCACCGCGCTCACCCGCCCGCTGCCGGTGCCCAGCCTGATGGTGCACGGCGAACTCGCGCTCAGCGCCCTCGACGGCCACGGCCTGGCACCGGCGGCCGTGCTCGACCTGCACGCGCTGATGTTCAGCTTCGTCCAAGGCGTCGCGGCCAACCTCGAACGCGCGGCGCAGGACGAGGCGGCGACCGGGATGTCGGAGGACCAGTGGATGGACGTCCAGGGCCCCGCGCTCGCCGCGATCGCCGCCTCGGGGCGGTACCCGACCTTCGCCAGGCTCGTCGGGGAACTCCAGGACGGCTACGACCTCCACCTGGACGACCTCTTCGAACTCGGCCTCCGCCTCCTGCTCGACGGCCTGGCCCCGCGCATGGGAGACCCGCCGGGTCAGGGGCGGCCGGCGCGTTAGGGGCGGCCGTCGCGTTAGGGGCGGCCGGCGGGTCAGGGGCGGTCGGCGCGTTCGGTGAGGTCGGTCACGGCGGCGACGATCTCCGGCCAGAGCGGGCGCGGCAGGTCGTGGGCCATCCCGGGGAAGGTCAGGAGCTTCGCGCCGGGGATGGCGTCCGCCGTGGCGACGCCGCCGGCGAGCTGGACCAGCGGGTCGGCCTCGCCGTGGATCACCAGCGTGGGCACCGACAGCCCGCCCAGCGCGGCGGTGCGGTCGCCCGACGCGAGGATGGCGGCGAGCTGGCGGCCGAACCCGGCGGGGTCGTAGGCGCGGTCGAAGCTCAGGCCGGCGACCCTGGCGATGCGCTCCTCGTCGAGCGGGTACCCGGGCGAGCCGATGACCTTCCACACCTCCACGGAGCGGCGGACGACCGCGTCCCGGTCGGGGGCCGAGCCGGTGAGCAGCGCCCCCATCGCCGCCTCGGTCGGCGGCCCCACCTCGCGGCCGGGTGTGGACATGATGGACGTGAGGCTGCGGGTCCTGCCGGGGTGCCCGATGGCGAACGACTGGGCGATCATCCCGCCCATGGACGCGCCGAGCACGTGCGCGCTGTCCCAGCCGAGCGCGTCCATCAGGCCGGCCGCGTCGTCGGCCATGTCCGCCAGCAGGTACGGAGGCGTGATGGCGCCGCCGCCGAGCGCCGCGCCGAGGTCGGGCACGCCCGCCGCGTGCAGGTGCGTCGACAGGCCGACGTCCCTGTTGTCGAAGCGGACGACGTGGTGGCCCTGGGCGGCGAGCAGCTCGCAGAACTCCTCGTCCCAGTGGATCATCTGGGAGCCCAGCCCCATGATCAGAAGTAGCGGGCGCCCGTCCGGGGACCCGAAGGAGTCGTACACGATCTCGATGCCGTTCGCCGTCGCGCGGTTCATGAGAACAGAATTCCATTCTGTTTCGGGTGCCGACAACCCCCTCACCGTCCAGAACCGGCACCCGGCCCGCAAGCTCCCGGTCAAGCCCGCGAGCGCGCCTTCCAGGAGACGGCCGGCGCGCTCCGGTGCGGGAGACGGCAGGCAGCGCTCCCGGTTGATCGGGCCGGGCCCGAGTGCTCCCTGTTCATCGGGCCGGGCGCGAGTGCTCCCGGTTCAGGAGACGGCCGCCTCGACGGCCTCGGCCACCGGGGTGGTGCCCTCGACCAGTTCCAGGGTGTGGCCGGCCGAGTCGGGGGTGCCGAGGAGGGCGACGATCACGGCGGCCACGTCGTCACGGGTCACCTTCCCGCGAGGCAGCGAGGGCGCCGCCAGGGTGACGAGACCGGTGCCCGGGTCGTCGGTGAGCCCGCCGGGCCGCAGCACCGTCCATTCGAGGTCACGCGCCCGCAGGTCGTCCTCGGCGTCGGTCTTCGCCTTGATGTACGCGGCCCAGACGTCGTCGGTGCCGGCGCGGGGCGCCTGGCCCGCGCCCATGCTGGAGATCTGCACGAAGCGCCGCACCCCGGCCCGCTCGGCCGCCTCGGCCAGCAGCACCGACCCCGCGCGGTCGACGGCGTCCTTCCTGGCGGCGCCGCTGCCCGGCCCCGCCCCGGCCGCGAACACCACCGCGCCCGCGCCCCGCAGCGCCGTCGCCACCTCCTCCACCCCGGCGGTCTCCAGGTCGCACAGGACCGCGCGCGCCCCGGCCGCCTGGACGTCCGCCTCGTGGCCGGGATCGCGGACCAGCGCGACCGGCTCGTCCCCCTGCCCGGCGAGCAGCCGCTCCAGCCGAAGTGCGATCTTGCCGTGTCCGCCCGCGATGACGACGCGCATGTGAGCCTCCCCCATTGATCCTTCCCGCCATCCTCGCGCACCCGGTGCCACGCGGGGATCCGGGCACGACATCTTGACCAGCTGTGGCCAGGCGACGGCTCAGCACGCCGAGCGGACGGCCGGGAGCACTTCGGCGCCGAGCCGGGCGATGGCGCGGCGGGTGAGCGCCGGGTCGCCCGCGCCCTCGACCAGGAGGATGAGGTGCCGGATCCCGGTCCGCTCGATGGTGGCGAGCATCGTGTCCGCGCAGTGGCCGGGCGACCCCACGGGGTGCAGGCGGCAGAGAAGGTCCGCGTACTCGCCGGCGTCCCTCGGCACGTGCGCGCGCCCGTCCACCGGCCGGTGCCCCGCCAGTCCGGGCCCGAGCCACCTCGGGAGCGACGCCCTCAGCACCGCGACCGCCTCGGCCGTCGTGTCGGCGACGTACGCGACGCCCGCCGCGACGTGCGCCGCCCCCGCAGGGTCGTGACCGTGCGCGAGCGCCGCCTCGGCGTGCGCGGCCACCAGGGCGGCCTTGTCCTGGTCGCCGACGTGCAGGCCGAGCAGGAGGGGGAGCCCGCGCGCCCCGGCCGTCCGCGCGGTGCCCGGGGAGGTGGCGGCGACCGTCGGGCGCATCGGCCGGCCCGGCCGCGGCACCAACTCCACCTCCCTGAACCGGAAGGTGTCCCCGTCCGCCGCCACCCGCCCCTGGCCGAGCGCGGCGACCAGCAGGTCGAGGCCCTCCTCGAAGCCGTTCTCGAACCGGTCGAGGCCGGTGCCGAACACCTCCAGGTCGACCCACGGCCCGCCCCGCCCGACGCCGAGCCGGAACCGGCCGCCCGACACCTGGTCGAGCAGGGCCGCCTGCTCCGCCAGCGCGACGGGATGCTGCGAGGACAGCACGCTCACCGCCGTGCCGACCCCGACGCGCTCGGTGCGGCCGAGCACGTACGCGGCGAGCGTCGTGGCCGAGGGGCACAGGCCGTACGTCATGAAGTGGTGCTCGGCGATCCACACGTCGTCGAACCCGGCACGCTCGGCCGCGACCGCCGCGTCCACCGCGGCGGTCAGCGTCTCGCCCTGCCCGTACCCCGGGAATCCCGCCACCGGCAGGAACACCCCGAACCGCACCCGCTCCCCCACCGGCCCAACTCTGCCACCCCGCCCTGTCCCGGACGAGCCCACACACCGGCCCATCCCGGACCGTGGCGCGGCGGTGCACCGAACCCGGCGGATAAAGATTCCCGAGGGACCGATGAGTCCCCCGCGGCACCCGCGTTAGACGGGTCGTAAGTACGCCGGACAACAAGGAGCGCAGTGATGACCGAGGTACACACCGGGGCGAGCATGTCGTTGGACGGTTTCATCGCCGGCCCGGGCGAGACGGGGTTCGAGCACCTGTTCAAGTGGTACGGCAGCGGCGACGTCGAAGTGCCGACCGCGCACCCCGAGCAGACGTTCCGCATGTCGGCTGACAGCGCGGAGCACATCCGCGCCCTCATAGACCGCACCGGGGCGCTGATCGTCGGCCGGCGCCTCTTCGACATGACCAACGCCTGGGGCGGCGAGCACCCGATGGGGCTGCCGGTGGTCGTGGTCACCCACGAGATCCCGGACGGGTGGCCGCGCGAGGGCTCGCCTTTCACGTTCGTGACCGACGGCATCGAGAGCGCCGTCGAGCGGGCCAAGGCCCTCGCGGGTGACAAGGTGGTCGGGGCGAACGGCGGGACCATCGCCCGCCAGTGCCTGGACGCGGGCCTGCTCAACGAGATCTGGGTCGACCTGGTCCCCGTCCTGCTCGGCGGCGGCACGCCCTTCTTCGAGCAGATCAAGAACGCGCCGGCCGTGCTGGAGGGGCCGCTGTCGGTCGTCCAGGGCATCGACGTCACCCACCTGCGCTTCCGCGTCCGCCGCCCCTGAACGGGCCCGTCGGAAGGCGGACCGGCCGGGTCCTGACGGGCAGTGCCCGGATTCTGACGGGCGGTGCCCGGGTCCTCACGGGCCCGTCAGGACGCGGAGTGGCCGGGTCAGGAAGGGCGGGGGCCCTCTTCTCCGGTGGCGGACCCGCTGCCCACCCCGGTGTAGTGCTCCGGGGTGGAGGTGCCGTACGGGCGGCCGGACGGGCCCTCGGTGCCGTGCTTCCTGCGGCCCTCCTCCTCCGACCGCCGCGCGATCTTCTCCGCGCGTGCGCTGGTGCTGGTGCCGACGCCCAGGGGTGACCTGGCCCCGTGGTCGGTCGGCGACACGCCGTGCATCTCGACCTCGGTGACCATGCGCGGGGGCCGCCGGTCCCCGTGCGGCGGGCTGTCGAACGCCCGGTCGCCGGACGTGGCGACCTCCTGGTGGACCTGGGCGCGCAGCTCGGCCAGGCTCAGCCGGCGTCCCTGGTCTCCGGACCGTCGTGAACCGCCCATGTCGGCACCCCCATCGGGCGCCGGCTTGGCCTCCGGCGCCTTCGAGCGAGACTTTCTCCCCATCAGGTTCGTACCCGCTTTCTCCCCCCGATGGGGTCAGTCTCCGGCTTTTTCCCCGCAAGGGGTCGGTCTCCGGCGCGTGTCAGCAGATCCGGGGCAATGGGTCGCCCACGAGGACGTCCACGATCCGGGTGCCGCCGAAGGCGGTCCGCAGCAGGACCAGCCCCGGCGGGTCCTCGCCGACCCGCCCGATCACGGCGGCGCCGGCCCCGAGCGGGTGCCCGCGCAGGGCCTCCATCGCCGCGCCGGCGGACCGCCCGCCCACCACGGCGACCATCCGCCCCTCGCAGGCGACGTACAGCGGGTCGATGCCGAGCAGCTCGCACGCCCCCCGTACGGCGGGCCGTACGGGGATCGCGTCCTCGTCCAGGATCATCGCGGTCCCGGACGCCTCGGCCATCTCGTTGAGCACCGTCGCGACCCCGCCGCGGGTGGCGTCCCGCAGGCAGCGCACCTGCCCGGCGTCGCAGGCGTCCAGCAGCGCGGCGGTCAGGCCGTTGAGCGGCGCGGTGTCGGAGACGAGGTCGGCCTCGATGTCCAGCTCCCCCCGGGCGAGCATGACGGTGACGCCGTGCTCGCCGATCGGCCCGGACACGATCACCGCGTCGCCCGGCTCGCACGCCGAGGCGCTGAGCCGGACCTCCGGGGCGACCGTCCCGACGCCGGCGGTGGTGATGTAGCAGCCGTCGGCCTTGCCGCGCTGCACCACTTTGGTGTCGCCGGTGACGATGTCCACGCCCGCCGCCCGCGCCGCCGCCGCCATGGTCGCGGTGATCCGGCGCAGGTCGGCGATCGGGAAGCCCTCTTCGAGGATGAACGCGGCCGACAGGTACGACGGGCGCGCCCCGCACATCGCCAGGTCGTTGACGGTGCCGTTGACGGCCAGGTCGCCGATGTCGCCCCCGGGGAAGAACAGCGGTGTCACCACGTAGGAGTCGGTGGTGAACGCGAGGCCACCGGCGACCGCGCCGTCGGCCAGGGGCTCCAGCAGCGGGTTGCGGAAGGCCTCCAGGAACACCGCCTCGATCAGGGTGCGCGTCGCCTTGCCCCCGGCGCCGTGCGCGAGGGTGACCAGTTCCTCGCGCACCCGCGCCTTGCGGCGGCGCGCCCGCTCGATGCGCTCCAGCACCTGTTCCTCGGTGGTCACGCCGCCCCCTTGACCCGGTCGCCCGGGAACCGGCCGGAGCCGTCGTCCTCGATGGTCACGTCCGCGTCGCCTCCTTGACCCGGTCCCGGGAGAAACGGCCGAAGTTGTAGTACGCCGCGCAGGCGCCCTCCGAGGACACCATGCAGGTGCCGATCGGCGTCTCCGGCGTGCAGGCGGTGCCGAAGACCTTGCACTCCCATGGCTTGAGCACCCCTTTGAGCACCTCGCCGCACTGGCACGCCTGCGGGTCGGCCACCCGCCCGCCGGGGATCTGGAAGATCCGTTCCGCGTCGAAGGCGGCGTACGCCTCGCGGACGCGCAGCGCCGAGTCGGAGATGAACCCGAGCCCGCGCCACTCGAAGTGCGGGCGCGGCTCCATCACCTCGTTGATCACCGCGAGCGCCTTGGGGTTGCCGTCCCACGGGACCACCCGGGCGTACTGGTTCTCCACCGCGACCCGCCCCTCGGCGAGCTGGACGAGGTTCTGGTACACCGACTGCAGCACGTCGAGCGGCTCGAACCCGGCGACCACCAGCGGCTTGCCGTAGTCGCGGGCGATGAACGCGTAGGGGCGGCAGCCGATGACCGTGGACACGTGCCCCGGCCCGATGAAACCGTCGAGCCGCAGGTCGGGCGAGTCCAGGATCGCCTTGATGGCCGGGATGATCGTCACGTGGTTGCAGAAGACCGAGAAGTTGGCGATGCCCTCGGACTTCGCGCGCAGGACGGTCATGGCCGTGGACGGGGCCGTGGTCTCGAAGCCGATGGCCAGGAAAACGACCTTCTTGTCCGGGTTCTCCCGGGCGATCTTCAGGGCGTCCAGCGGCGAGTAGACCATGCGGATGTCGGCGCCCCGGGCCATGGCGTCCAGGAACGTCCCCCGCCCGCCGGGGACGCGCATCATGTCGCCGAACGACGTCATGATCACGCCGGGCCGCTCGGCGATGCTGATGGCGTCGTCCACCCGCCCCATCGGGATGACGCAGACGGGGCAGCCCGGCCCGTGCACGAGCGTCACCGCCGGGGGCAGGTGGTCCTCCAGCCCGTGCTTGTAGATGGTGTGGGTGTGTCCCCCGCAGACCTCCATGAACTTGTACGTACGCCCGGGCTCGCACAGCGCGGCGATGCGGGCGGCCAGCGCCCGTGCCTTGTCGGCGTCACGGTACTCGTCGACGAACCGCATCGGTGCTCACCCCTGTTCGATCATTGACTCGCGGAGGGCGGCGATCTCGTCCTCGTAGGCCTGGCCGATGCTTTCGAGGAAGTCGAGCGCCGACTTGGCCTCGGCCTCGTCGATCTTCGACAGGGCGAAGCCGACGTGGATCAGGATCCAGTCGCCGGGCGCGAGGTCCTCGCCCTCCAGCAGGCCGATGTTGATGGCGCGGCGCACGCCGCTGACGTCGACTTTCGCGAGATCAGGGCGATCCGACAGGATCTCCACTATCTCCCCGGGAATCCCCAGGCACATGGGTCGCCTCCGCGAGCTGGATGGATTCGAGGACGAGGTCGTCGCCGCCCTCGGTGTCGACGTCGGTGGACCCGCAGGCCGGGCAGACCGCGTAGGGGTCCACCGACGTGGCCGCGTTCCCGCACTCCCGGCACGTGAGCCGGACGGGGAGCGTCACCAGGTCCAGGCGCGAGCCCTCGGCCACCGTTCCCTCGGCGACCATGGCCCACGCGTCGTTGATCGAGGGCTCTGCGACGCGCAGCAGCGCCCCCACCTGCACCCGGGCCCGGCGTATCCGCCTGCCGTCCGCCCGGTCCTCGACGGCGGCGAGGATCGACTCCGCGATCCCGTACTCATGCACGACCACCCCACCTCATCTCTCTGGTCGTCGTTGTGCGGCTCTTCACTGGTCGGCACGCGCGGCGCGGGGCCCCGGTCACATCTGCCTGATCTGCATGTAGCGCCTGAGGTCGGGGATGGACTGGTAGACAAGGACGCCCGCCGCCACCAGGACCGCGAGCGCCACCACCCGTTTGGTCATGCTTGTTCCTCCTCGTGTCCCGCGACGGCGGACGCCATCGCGATCTGTTCCGGGATCAGTTCCAGGACCAGGTCCGCGGCCCGGCCGACGGCCTCGGCGACCGGCGGGCTCAGCTCCATGCCGGGCGAGACGTCCGCGGGCTCGCATCCCACGAGCAGGACCTGGCCGGTCCCGCCCAGGGTGTCGGCCAGCGCCAGCACCGCGTCCGGGGTCATGTCGTGGGCGTCCACGAAGGTGCCGGGGGTCTCGCCCGGGGAGGGCCGCAGGACGTACAGCGTGCCGGGCGGGCCGCCGCGCGACACGGTGTCGACCAGGATCGCGCAGTCGTGGCCGCCGCCGGTGAGCTCGTAGGCCAGGTGGACGCCGCGGATGCCGAAGTCGGTCGCCACGACGCCCTCGGGGAGCTTCCGGCCGGCCAGCAGCCTGGCCACGGCGACGCCGAAGCCGTCGTCGCCGAGGAAGATGTTGCCCACCCCCGCCACCAGGATCCTCACGCCTCCGCCTCCTCTCCGCCGGCCGTCCGCGCCCCTTCGGCGCCGCCCGCCGCCCGCCCCTCGTCCTCGATTTCGATCGGTAGCCCCTCGGCGTCGATCGGACGCACCTCGTCGGGGGCGAAGTACAGGAAGCGGCCGTGGGAGCGGTGCAGGTCGGCGCCGAGGTCGTCGTCCAGGGTGACGGCCAGGTAGGTGCCCCCGTCGACGTCCCGCAGCACCGCCTCCACCTGCGCGCTCCTGCCCGCGAGGAACATGTCGTGCGCGTCGGCGCGCCTGCTGCCGGGGACCAGCCGGACCCGGCAGCCCTTGGCGATCTCGACCCCGGCCACGGTCACGCTGTCGGTGTCCGGCGAGGTCGCGACGTCGGCCGAGGGATCCCACCACGGCGTGGGCGCAGGCGGCGTCGCGGGCTCGCCGAGGTGGCGGATGGCGCCGTGCAGCCGCTCGACCAGTTCGGGGGGCAGGTCGCCGGCCCTTCGGATGATCTCCGCGGCCCGGGGGTCGGTCGCCCGCGCCTCCGCCTTCTCCCCCTCGGTGAGGGTGATCGTCCGCAGGTGGAGCATCTCGTCGATCTCGGTGGAGTCGAACAGGTCGCCCGGGCTCTCCGGGGCGATGTCGGGGTGGTCGTACAGGATGATCGGCGAGGAGAGCACCACGTCGCGGTGCCCCGGCGCGCCGACGAGCACGGGCCAGGTGTTCTGGTTGCGGCAGCAGTCGGTGGCGGCGCGCGCCCACTCGGGAGGGTCGGTCAGGGAGAGGAACGCGCCGGAGGTCACCCCGATGAGCAGGTGCGCGGCGACGAGCGAGTGCCGCAGCGCCTGCTCGCGCGGCACGTCGGGCCGCACAGGGCCGGTGACGTTCTCCAGCCTGATCCTGAGCTTCAGCAGGCCGTACGGCCCCGGCAGTCGCTCGGCCATCACCCGCAGCACCGCCCGCAGCGGCTGGTGCTCGGTCACCACGCGCCCCCGCGTGTCGCCGGACGCCGTGCGGATCGGCTCCTCGGCCCGGTCGCCGGGGACGCGCACCACGACCGTCCGCTCGGTGCCGAGCAGGTGCGGCATGGGCAGGACGGTGTCCACCTCGCGCTCGGTGGCCTCGTCGAAGGTCAGGTGGACGATGTCGCCGCACTCCAGCCGGTGGACCGGCCGGAAGCCGCCGGCCCGCACGGCGCGCTCGACCCGGCGCTCCTTGACGTGCAGGAACCGCAGGCGCAGGCGGACCAGGGCGTTGGCCGACCGTTCGAGCAGGCACTCGGTCACGCTGGCCGAGGGCTCGGCGGTGGCGGTGAACTCGGGCGGCACCAGCACGCCGAACTGCCAGCGCACGCGGTTCTTGGGCGCCGAGGCGCGGTAGGGGTACAGCAGGTAGCCCTCGTACAGCACCGCGTCCGCCACCTTGCGTGCGGTGTCCATCGGCATGCTCATCCCCGTGCCTCCTTGAGCAGCACTTCCACGACCTCGTCCCACGTCGCCAGCGAGCGTTCGGACTTGAAGCGCTGCAGCGCCCTCAGGGTGTCGCGGTGCAGCCGCAGCCAGCCGCTCCCCGGGAAGTAGCGGTCGATCATCTCCCGCCACACCGACACCGGCATCGCGTGGCGCGCCTCGCAGTGCCAGGGCACCTGCCGCACGGTGAAGCCCTCGCCGTCCTTGGCGAAGACGGTGCCGCTGAACAGCAGGAGCATCGGGACCTCGCCCTCGTCCAGCGAGGCGAAGTACTTGCCGGCGGCGACGTCCAGGTCGTAACTGCACGGCACCGGAAGGTCGATGTCGGTGGCACCGGTGAACCTCGGGACCAGGAGGGAGACGTTGGCGAACTGCAGGGGTTTGACCGTGTCGCCCCACCGGGCGGGGGTCCCGAACAGGTCCGCGAGCAGCTCCGCCTCGCCGGGGGCGTACGTGCGGGCCTGCGGCTCGATGCGGATCTGGCACCGGAGCGCGATGGCGTGCACCGCGTCCCCGTCCGGCTCGGTGATGGACAGCCGGAACAGCAGGGTGGGGGACGCCGCGTACGGGTCCACGCGCACGTCACGGCACTCGAACCGGATGTCACCCACGGCCGTCCCCCCGCTCGGCGCGGCGGCGGAGCCGCTCGAAGAAGCCGTCGATGGCGTCCCACGCCTCCTGCCCGCCGTGGAACCCCTTCCAGTGCAGCCGCACGACGCCGACCAGCTCGTAGCAGGCGTCGATCGGGACGAGATGACAGGTGAAGCCCTCGGACCCTCGGTCGACGAGACAGGCCTCGACGTCCGGCAGCGCCCGCGCCAGCTCGGGGTTCGCGGTGAGGACGCGGTCCCAGGCCGACAGGTCGAGGAGCGACTCGGTGGCGCCGCCGGGGCTGGGGTAGAAGGCCACGTACCGGTCGAGCGCGGAGTTGCGGAAGAAGAACGCCGTGCGCACCGGGATCTGGAGCTCCTCCCAGTCGGCGGGCGTCAGCCGGAAGGAGGGGACGGCCAGGTAGCGTTCGGGCACCGCGCGGTAGCGCCCGCGGGCGACCGTCCCGCCCCGGGACAGCAGCAGGGCGCAGGCGCGGCACACGCAGAGCAGCGCGCGGCTCTCGATGTTCACCGCGTGGCCGTGCCGGTCGTCGAGGGTCTCCGCGCACATCTCGCACCCGGGCACGCCGGGGTGGCGGGGCTCCCGGAACCGCCGCAGCCCGGCTGCGGGACCGGCGGCCGGCGTCCCGGTACCGGGTCCCGCCGCCGAGGCCGTCGAGGGCGTCGAGGCCGTCGCCGGATCGCGGGCCGGCGCTGCGGGGGCCGTCACGGGGCCGCCTCCTCGGGGACCGGGCACGGGCCCGGCGGGCGCGTCCGGATCTGCAGCAGCGGCGAGGACGCCTCCGCGACACCGTCGACCTGGACCAGCGTCACCTCGGGGGCGGCCTGCCGCACCGCGCGCTCGATGGACCCCGTCACGGTCGCCAGCGAGGACGCGCACCCGTCGCAGCTCCCCTGGAGGCGCAGCCGTACCACCCCGTCGTGCACGCCGAGCAGCTCCACCCCGCCCTCGTGCAGCCCGAGGAACGGCCGCACGCCGTCCAGCGCGGCGCTGACCCGCTCCTCGGTGCTGAGCGGGTGCAGGTCGTGCAGGACGAGCAGGCCGGACACGGCCTCGTCGCCGGTGAGGTCCCTGAGCACCTCACCGGCCTCGTTCTCGACGACGATCCGCATGATGCGCTCCAGCCCGGCGCCGTACAGGTCGACCAGGCCGCGGACCAGTTCCTCGGCCTTGGCCCGCGCGGCGGGGTCGGCGAGCGCGCCCAGCTCCTCGATCAGCGTCTCGACGCGGTCCCCTGCGGCGCGGATGTCGGCGGCGCCTCGGACCGGGCGCCCGGGGGCGCCCGGCGGCTCACGCCGTGTTGAAGGCATGGGGACTGTGCAACTTGCGTAGTTCCTTGCCGTTGCCGAGGTACATGTGCACGCCACACGGCAGGCAGGGGTCGAAACTGCGCACGGCGCGCATGATGTCGATGCCCTTGAACGTCTCCGGCGGGTTCTCCTCGAAGATCGGCGTGTTCTGCACGGCGTCCTCGTACGGGCCGGGCGTGCCGTGGGTGTCGCGGACGCTGGCGTTCCACGGCGTCGGCGGGTACGGGTGGTAGTTGGCGATCTTGCCGTTCTTGATCACCATGTGGTGGGACAGCACCCCGCGCACCGCCTCGGTGAAACCGACGCTGACCGCCTCCTCGGGGACCTCGAACGGCTCCCAGGTCTGGGTGCGCCCCGCCCGCACCTCCTCCAGGCCCCGCTCGGCGAAGTACAGCGCGCAGGCGGCGGCGTACGCCTGGAAGTAGGTGCGCGCCCTGTTGCGCTCCAGCGCGTTGGACAGCAGCTCCCCGTTGCGCTCGGGGATCTTCCACTCGAACGTCTTCTCCGGCTTGGTGGCGCTCTTCGGGAGCGTGATGAGCACGCTGTGGCCGGTGGCCCTGACGTACCCGATGTCCACCTTGCCGGACAGGGCCGTGGACCAGAGGCGGGCGATCGGCCCGCCGCCGGTGTCCAGCGCGAGCAGGTCCTTGCCGTCGAACCAGCGCGGCGACATCACCCAGCTGTACTTGTCGTTGAAGTCGCGCTTCTGCGGGCGCGGGATGGTGTGCTGGTTCCACGGGTGCCGCATGTCCACCGGGTTGCCCAGCGGGTCGTGCGTGACGAAGGGCTCCTGGTCGTGCCAGTCCTCGTAGTACGAGCTGCCCAGCAGGATGCGGATGCCGAGGTTGATGTCCACCAGGTCGTCGGTGACCAGCCGCCCGTCCACCACGATCCCCGGCGTCACGTACATCTTGCGACCCCAGTCGCTCATGTTCTCGTAGGTGAAGTCGCAGTGCGCGGGGTCGTTGAGGCTGCCCCAGCAGCCCAGCAGCACGCGCCGGCGCCCGACGTTCTCGTAGCCGGGCAGCGCGTCGTAGAAGAAGTCGAACAGGTCGTCGTGCATCGGCACGACCTTCTTCATGAACTCCACGTACCGCATGAGCCGGGTCAGGTAGTCGGTGAACAGCTGCACCGACGCCACCGTGCCGACCCCGCCCGGGTACAGCGTGGAGGGGTGGACGTGCCTGCCCTCCATCAGGCAGAACATCTCGCGCGTGACCCGGCTCATCATCAGGGCCTCGCGGTAGAACTCCCCCTCGAGCGGGTTGAGGGAGCGCATGATGTCGGCGATGGTGCGGTAGCCGTGCTCACCGGCGTGCGGGCATTCGGTGCGCTCGGCCAGCTGCAGCACGCCCGGGTTGGTCTCGCGGACCATCTTCTCGCAGTAGTCCACCCCCACCAGGTTCTCCTGGTAGAGGTTGTGGTCGAACATGTACTCGGCCGACTCGCCCAGGTTGATGATCCACTCGGCGAGCGCCGGCGGCCGCACCCCGTAGGCCATGTTCTGCGCGTAGACCGAGCAGGTGGCGTGGTTGTCGCCGCAGATCCCGCAGATCCGGCTGGTGATGAAGTGCGCGTCGCGCGGGTCCTTGCCCTTCATGAAGATGCTGTAGCCCCGGAAGATCGACGAGGTGCTGTAACACTCCGCGACCTCCTTCTTGGCGAAGTCGATCTTCGCGTAGATGCCCAGGCTGCCGACGATCCGGGTGATCGGATCCCAGGCCATCTCGACCAGGTCGGGGTTCTGCTCACGTGCGGTCGTCATGTCAGCTCCGTCGTCATGTCAGCTCCAGGGCGCCTTGTAGCCGGTGAGCAGAGCGCGGCCCCTGGACCGCCACTTCGGCTCCTTGTCGACCGTGTTGATGGTGATGTTCCGCAGCCGGCGGACCACGCCGCCGTAGATCGTGCTGGCCGTCGCCGACACGTGGGCCCCCGGCGGCTCGTCCATGAACGGCATGAACTTGTCCGGGAAGCCGGGCATCGTGCAGGCGATGCAGATGCCGCCGACGTTCGGGCAGCCGCCGATGCCGTTCATCCAGCCGCGCTTCGGCACGTTGCACTTCACGACCGGGCCCCAGCACCCGATCTTGACCAGGCACTTCGGCGAGCCGTACTCGACCGCGAACTGACCCTGCTCGTAGTACCCGGCCCGGTCACAGCCCTCGTGCACGGTCTGGCCGAACAGCCAGGTCGGGCGCAGCGCCTCGTCCAGCGGGATCATCGGAGCCTGCCCGGCGAGCTGGTACAGCAGGTAGAGCAGCGTCTCGGACATGTTGTCCGGCTGGATCGGGCAGCCCGGCACGTTGACGATGGGCAGCCCGGCCTTGGACCGCCACTCCCAGCCCAGGTAGTCGGCCACGCCCATGGCGCCGGTCGGGTTCCCCGCCATGGCGTGGATCCCGCCGTACGTGGCGCAGGTGCCGGCGGCGACGATGGCGGTCGCCTGGGGCGCCAGCCGGTCCAGCCACTCGCTGAGGGTCATGGGCTGGCCGGTCTCGGGGTTGTTGCCGAACCCCGACCAGTAGCCCTCCTGCTTGATCGACTCGTTCGGCACCGAACCCTCGACGACCAGGACGAACGGGTCGAGCATTCCGCGCGCCGCCATGAAGTACCAGTCGATCATGGCGTCGGCGCCCTGCATCGGGCCGCTGTTGAAGTCGATCAGCGGCCAGTGGACGTCGATCTTGGGCAGTCCGGGGAGCGTGCCGAGCACCAGATCCTCGATGCTCGGCTGCATCGCCGCGGTGAGCGCGACGGAGTCACCGTCACAGCTCAGCCCGGCGTTGAGCCAGAGTATGTGGACGACGGGCTCCTCCTGCCCCTGTCCCCCGCTCTTCGCTGACTGCGTCGTCGCGGTCATGCCGCCTCCCCACTCCTCGTCGGTGTCGATGAACGCCCGGACGCCCGCGTGTCAGCCGGCGTGCCGCCCGCGTAAGCCGGGGACGGTCCCGAGCACGTGCTGGGTGGCCTCCCAGAGCACGTGGTAGATCGTCGTCTGGGCCTCCTGGATGCGGTGCACCGACGACGACGGGACGACGAACAGGTAGTCGAGGACGTCGAGCTCCGCCAGCTCGGCGAGCCGTCCGCCCTGGTAGCCGGCCAGGCCGATGGTCAGCAGGCCGCGGCCCCACGCCTCCTCGAACGCCTGGACGAGGTTGGCCGAGCCGCCGCTGGTCGACAGGCCGAGGGCGATGTCGCCGGGCCTGGCCAGCGCCGAGACCTGCCGGGCGAAGACGACGTCGAAGCCGACGTCGTTGGACAGGGCGGTCACCAGCGCGGCGTCGGAGGTCAGGGACAGGGCGGGCAGCGGGCGGCCGCGCGAGGGGTGCAGGAAGGCGGTGGCCACCTCCTGGGCGTCGGTGCTGCTCCCGCCGTTCCCGAAGGTGAACAGCCGTCCCCCCGAGGCGAACCTGGCCGCCATCGCCTCCGCGCACTCGGCGATCCGGTCGGTGTACAGCTCGGCGACCCGCGCGCGGAGCCGGACGATCTCCTCGGCCTTGACCTCGGTGGACCGGTTGACGTGGCCCGCGTGCGCGGCGTCCCGCGTGGCGGCGTCCCGCTCCTCCGCGAGCTCCGGGTGGGCCGCCCGTACGGCGTGGCCGGCGTCGAGGAAGGGGTACAGGCGGTGGATCCCCTCGGAGGCCGGGTCGTCATCCATGTCCGCCGCTCCCCCTGGAGATCACCGCGATCGCCTCCTTGGCGTGCACCAGGACCGTGTCCCCGGCCACCGCGTCGACGAGCGCCACGCTCACCTGCTCGTGGACGCCGCCGATCTCGGCCACCGCGAGCTGGTGGTCCATGAGACGGATGACCAGGGCGGGCAGGGCCTCGTCCGAGCAGGTGAGGCAGACGTCGGCCAGGCAGTCCACTCGATCGGTCATCGCACGGCCTCCCGGCCCGAGTCCTCCGGCTCACCCGACCGGCCGTGCGGGCCCGACGGCGTGGAGAACACCGGCGGGCCGGCCTGGGCGAAGAACACGTGGACCAGTTCCCACAGCACGTGGTAGGCGGTGACGTGGATCTCCTTCACCACCGCCGGGTCGTCGGACCCGGCGACGAGCACGTGGCCGACCGCCGGGCTCCGCGTGATCGCGCCCCCGTCCCCGCCGACCAGGGCCATGGTGAGCAGGCCCAGCTCGTGGGCGGTCTCCAGGCCCTTGAGCACGTTGGCGCACCACCCGTCAGGCGAGACGCCGAGCGCCATGTCCGCCGGGTCCGCCCAGTGGCGCACCTGGTGGGCGAACACCTCGGCGAACCCGTCGCGGGCGCCCACGCCCGAGACCGTGGCGGCGTCGTTGCTCAGCGCCATGGCGGGGAGCGCCCGTTTGCCCATGATGACGGGGTGCATGAACTCGACCGCGACGTGGGAGGCGTCGGTGCCCGCGCCGCCGTTGCCGAAGACGATCAGCTTCCCGCCCCGGTGGAAGCGCGCCGCCATCTCGCGGCACGCCCGCGCCATGCGCTCGGAGTCCCGCGCGAGCCGGTGGCCCGCGGCGTCTCGCCGGGTGAAGGCCTCGCTGACCGCCAGGCGGGTGGTCGATGACACAGGCATGTGTACGCTCCGTTATGTACCGTAGTCGTTAGGCTACGGGGAGTACGCACGGAACCGACACCCTAAGCGGGACAACCCGGAGTAAAGGCTTGATCGTGTGTGATAAGTACTGGTAGGTCCGCCTATGGCGGGCTATCCGGCGCCGGCCGGCCCCAGCCGTCCATCCGGTCGAGCGGCTCGACGGCCCGCGTCTCGTCGATGTGGATCACGGCGTCGAACTGGTCGCGCAGGCGGCTGCGGTAGTAGTGGCTCCGCCGCTCGGTCTGCGGCCGGTAGACCGCCGCGACCATCCGTTCCAGACGCGCCGAACGGAGCACGTCGGCCGACCTCGGCGCGTTCCCGAACGAGGTGAGGAACTCCTTCTCCCCGACCTCGTGGAACAGTTCCTCCACGCTGTCGGACAGGGCGGGCCGCAGCCACTTGCGCTCGGCCGGCCCTCCCCACTGGCCGGCGGCGGTGACCGTGCCGGTGTAGGTGGTGAACCCGATCACCCGGCAGTCGCTCCCGTGCCGCTCCCGGATGATCTGTCCCATGTCGATCTCCCCCCGGCACGCCGCCTCCGTCGCCCGCGCGTCGCCCACGTGCGCGTTGTGCGCCCAGACGACGATCTTGGCGGGCCGGCCGTGGCGGCGGCCGAGGTGCTCCAGGAGGGCGTCGAGCGTGTCGGCCATGTGGAGGTCCCGCCGGTTCCACGAGCAGATCCGCCCGCCGAACATCGAGCGGTAGTACTCGTCGGCCGACCGGATCGTCGCGGCGTTCAGCTCCGCGTAGAACAGCTCGTCCTCGGCCAGCAGCCCCTCCTTGCGCGCCTCCTCCATGGCGTTCCTGCGCAGGGACACCAGGTGGCCGACGACCTCGTCCTCGCACCTGTCGCCCGCACCGCAGGCGGCGCTGATCCCGTTCATCCGGCCGTCGCCGCTGCCCAGGTGGTCGAAGCAGGCGTACCGCTCGCGGGCGCGGGCCGCGGCGGCCGGGTCGACGCCGTCGAGATGGCGGATCACCTCGTACATCGCCCTATGCATCCCGTAGAGGTCGAGCCCGTAGAAACCCGCCTTCTCCGCGTTGCCGCCGAGGGTCAGGTCGTTGTGCTCGCGCAGCCACCGGACGAAGCCCAGGACGACCGTGTTGCGCCACATCCAGACGGGGAACCGCTGGAAGCCGCGCAGCGCCTCCTCGCCGGTGCCGTCCTGGGTGCGCCCCTGGACGTACCGGTTGACCCGGTAGGCGTCGGGCCAGTCGGCCTGCACCGCGACGGCGCCGAAGCCCTTCTCCTCGATGAGGTGCCGGGTCATGACGGCCCGCGCCGCGTAGAACTCGTGCGTGCCGTGGGAGGCCCCGCCGATCAGGACCACGTGGGCGTCGCCCACGAGATCGGACAGCACCTCCGGCGCCGGGACGCCGCCCTCGACCGGCAGGGACTCCGAGCGGATGGCGGCGACCTCGCACGGGGGCCGCCCGCCCGCGCTCGGGGGGACCGACAGCGCCGACGCGCGCAGGAGGTCCCGGACGTCCTCGACGGTGACCTCGATGAAGTCCCAGTACGACGCGTCGGCCGCGAAGAACAGCGGCGGGGTGGTCGCGCAGACGATCTCGTCCGCCTCCACCGCCAGCTCCTCGTAGACGGCCTGGGAGGCGGCGGGCAGGGCGATCACGACGCGCGCGGGGTGTGACCGGCGCAGGGCCTTGACGGCGGCGCGCATGGCGGTCCCGGTGGCGAGCCCGTCGTCGACCAGGATCGCGACCTTGCCCTCCACCGGCTGCTCGGGCAGCCCCTGCCGGTAGCGCTCCTCCCACCGGGCGATCTCGCGGCCCTCCCAGCCGGCGACGTGCTCGATGACCTGCGGCGGGACGGCCAGGCCCCTGATGACGTCGTCGCACAGCGACAGGGCGCCGTCGCCGGCGATCGCGCCCATCGCCAGGTCCTCCTGGCCGGGGACGCCGAGCTTGCGGGTGACGAGCACGTCGAGCGGCGCGCCGAGCGCCCTGGCCACCTCGTACCCCGCCGGGACCCCGCCGCGCGGGACGGCCAGCACCACCAGGTCCCTGCGGCCCCGGTAGCGGTCCAGGAGGCCCGCCAGCGCGCGGCCGGCGTCTCTCCGGTCGTTGAAAAGGCGGTCGGACATGGCGGCCCCCTAACGTCCTCGGAGACGCCCGCCCCGGCGCGCCGGCAGCGCGCCGCCGACGTGGATCCCGGACGGGCTTGGGCCGTTGACTTCGAGCGTACGCCTGCGCCCGGAGGGGCTTCCCGCCAGTGCCCGGAGGGGCGGATACCAAGCGCCAAATCCTGCTAAATCCGGCTTTTATTTATTCACTCTTGGTAAAGACCGAACTGTGGTGAAGTATCTATTCGCGACCGCCCTTTCGGGCGAATCCGTTTATCTGGCGGGACGGCCGCGGGGTGGAAATCCGTAATTGACAGCTCAAGATCAAGATCGCATAATTGCTGGCAGTCAAGCGACCACGAGAACTCCGGAGCGCAGAACAACCCCCCGTTCTGCCCGTCACATACATATCGACCCCCCCGACTACGGCGACAACTCGCGTGACGCGTTACGACCGGCTTTTCGGAGTTTTCTTCACAACTCCCCCGCGTGCCGGTGACACGCCAACGAGCGGCCGGCGCACATTCACGATTCATCGAATCAACCGTTTCCGGCACCAGTTTTCCAGCACATCGAGGCGACGGCGTCACGCTGGGCGCATGATCCGGCACGCACGGCGGGTGCCGGGGTCATCGCGCGTGACCCCCTCGTCTCCCTCCCCATTCAGCACTACAGGGATTGGTGGTGTGGGTTGTGACCGAGACAACCGACGTCAGTACCGGCACACAGAACGGCCAGACCCAGCAAAGCCTCGCCACCGCGGCGGCACGCAACCTGGCCACCACGACCAAGTCACAACCCCAGATGCAAAGCATCACCTCACGGTGGCTGCTCCGCATGCTCCCCTGGGTCCACACCCCCGGCGGCGCCTACCGCGTCAACCGCCGCCTCAGCTACGCCATCGGCGACGGACGCCTCAGCTTCACCAACACCGGCACCGACATCCGCGTCGTCCCCCCAGAACTGCGCGAACTCCCCCAGCTACGCCACTTCGACGACGACACCATCCTGGAAGCCCTCGCCACCCGCTTCACCCAAAACCACCACGAACCCGGCGACACCATCACCGAAACCGGCCAACCCGCCGACCGCCTCATCCTCATCGCCCACGGCAAAGCCAACAAAATCGGCACCGGCGAATACAACGACCACACCATCCTGGGCGTCCTGGCCGACGGCGACTACTACGGCGACCACACCCTCACCACCACCACCCCCACCACCTGGGAACACACCCTCAAAGCCGTCACCCCCACCACCACCCTCACCCTCACCCGCCAAACCTTCCAGCAACTCCTCGACCAAACCCCCACCCTCGCCACCCACCTCCACAACCAGCAAACACACCCCCAACCCCCACAAAACAAACACGGCGAAGCCCTCATCGACATCGCCTCAGGACACACCGGCGAACCCCAGATCACCCACACCTTCGTCGACTACGAAACCACCCCCCGCGAATACGAACTCAGCGTCGCCCAAACCATCCTCCGCATCCACACCCGCGTCGCCGACCTCTACAACCAACCCATGAACCAAACCCACCAACAACTCCGCCTCACCATCGAAGCCCTCCGCGAACGCCAAGAACACGAACTCATCAACAACCCCCAATTCGGCCTCCTCCACAACGCCGACCTCAAACAACGCATCCACACCCGCACCGGCCCCCCCACCCCCGACGACCTCGACGAGCTGCTGGGCAACATCTACAAGGACCCGGCGTTCTTCCTCGCCCATCCCCAGACCATCGCCGCCTTCGGCAGGGAGTGCAGCCGCAGGGGCCTGTATCCGCAGAGCGTCGAGCTCAACGGCCACGCCATCCCCTCCTGGCGCGGCATCCCGCTACTGCCCTGCAACAAGATCCCCGTCACCAAGACCCGCACCAGCTCGATCCTCGTCATGCGCACCGGCGAACAGAACCAAGGCGTCATCGGACTCCACCAAACCGGCATCCCCGACGAATACGAACCCAGCCTCTCGGTCCGATTCATGGGCATCAACGAACAAGCGATCATCTCCTACCTCGTCAGCGCCTACTACTCCGCCGCCGTCCTGGTCCCCGACGCACTCGGCATCCTCGAACACGTCGAAATCGGCCACTGACCACGGCATGACCATGACGACCGCGACGACCGCGACGACCGCGACGACCGCGCAACGCTGAACAGGGATTGGTGGTGTGGGTTGTGACCGAGACAACCGACGTCAGTACCGGCACACAGAACGGCCAGACCCAGCAAAGCCTCGCCACCGCGGCGGCACGCAACCTGGCCACCACGACCAAGTCACAACCCCAGATGCAAAGCATCACCTCACGGTGGCTGCTCCGCATGCTCCCCTGGGTCCACACCCCCGGCGGCGCCTACCGCGTCAACCGCCGCCTCAGCTACGCCATCGGCGACGGACGCCTCAGCTTCACCAACACCGGCACCGACATCCGCGTCGTCCCCCCAGAACTGCGCGAACTCCCCCAGCTACGCCACTTCGACGACGACACCATCCTGGAAGCCCTCGCCACCCGCTTCACCCAAAACCACCACGAACCCGGCGACACCATCACCGAAACCGGCCAACCCGCCGACCGCCTCATCCTCATCGCCCACGGCAAAGCCAACAAAATCGGCACCGGCGAATACAACGACCACACCATCCTGGGCGTCCTGGCCGACGGCGACTACTACGGCGACCACACCCTCACCACCACCACCCCCACCACCTGGGAACACACCCTCAAAGCCGTCACCCCCACCACCACCCTCACCCTCACCCGCCAAACCTTCCAGCAACTCCTCGACCAAACCCCCACCCTCGCCACCCACCTCCACAACCAGCAAACACACCCCCAACCCCCACAAAACAAACACGGCGAAGCCCTCATCGACATCGCCTCAGGACACACCGGCGAACCCCAGATCACCCACACCTTCGTCGACTACGAAACCACCCCCCGCGAATACGAACTCAGCGTCGCCCAAACCATCCTCCGCATCCACACCCGCGTCGCCGACCTCTACAACCAACCCATGAACCAAACCCACCAACAACTCCGCCTCACCATCGAAGCCCTCCGCGAACGCCAAGAACACGAACTCATCAACAACCCCCAATTCGGCCTCCTCCACAACGCCGACCTCAAACAACGCATCCACACCCGCACCGGCCCCCCCACCCCCGACGACCTCGACGAGCTGCTGGGCAACATCTACAAGGACCCGGCGTTCTTCCTCGCCCATCCCCAGACCATCGCCGCCTTCGGCAGGGAGTGCAGCCGCAGGGGCCTGTATCCGCAGAGCGTCGAGCTCAACGGCCACGCCATCCCCTCCTGGCGCGGCATCCCGCTACTGCCCTGCAACAAGATCCCCGTCACCAAGACCCGCACCAGCTCGATCCTCGTCATGCGCACCGGCGAACAGAACCAAGGCGTCATCGGACTCCACCAAACCGGCATCCCCGACGAATACGAACCCAGCCTCTCGGTCCGATTCATGGGCATCAACGAACAAGCGATCATCTCCTACCTCGTCAGCGCCTACTACTCCGCCGCCGTCCTGGTCCCCGACGCACTCGGCATCCTCGAACACGTCGAAATCGGCCACTGA
>NZ_JANZYP010000052.1 GCF_025506355.1 Sphaerisporangium corydalis | reverse complement strand
AGCCCCTCCCGAAGCCCCCCGGCCCGCCCTCGTCGTCCGGGACCCCTCGCCGACGCCCCCCAGGGGCCCACGATCCAGCCCCGCGGAGTCCCCGGCGGCGACATCCGCGTCGCCGTACGGCCGGCCGCCCAGATGGTCTCTAAGCTTGCGGTTCGTGAACGAGTTTCCGTGGAACGCGGCGAGTGCGACCGGGGTCGGTTCCCACCCCGGTGACGATTACGCCGAGGCGCAGCGCGTGGTGTTCGGCGAGCTGCCCGACATGCCGTACCTCGCGGAGCTGCCCGGCCGGGGAGTGGGCGCCGACATGATCGGGCGCAGCGCGTCCCTGCTGGTGGAGCTGCCGGTGGAGGTCCAGCCGTCCGGCTGGCGCTTCGTGGACCGCCCTGGACGCGACGCCCGGCGGGCCAGGGACCACCTGACCCGCGATCTCGACACGCTGGAGGAGATCGCCCAGGGGTACACGGGCCCGTTCAAGATCCAGGTGTGCGGGCCGTGGACGCTGGCCGGCGCGATCGAGCTCCACTACGGGGACAAGACGCTCGCCGATCCGGGGGCGGTGCGCGATCTGACCGACTCGCTGGCCGAGGGGCTGGCGCTGCACGTCGCCGACGTGCGTGCCCGCGTACCGGGCGCCAAGGTGCTGGTCCAGCTCGACGAGCCCGGCCTGCCCGGCGTCCTGCAGGGCACGGTGCCGACCGCCTCGGGCTTCGGGCGGCTCGCCGCCGTGGAGCCCCCGACCGCCGCCGAACGCCTCCGCGCCGTGCTGCCGCCCGACATCTTCACGCTCGTGCACTGCTGCGCGCCCGCGGTGCCGTTCAAGGTGCTGCGCGCGTCCGGCGTGAACGGGATCTCGCTGGACGCCGCCCTGCTCAGGCGGCGGGACGAGGACCGCATCGGCGAGGCCATCGAGGCGGGGACGGCCCTGTTCCTCGGCGTCGTGCCCGGCACCGGCACCCGGCCGGCCGACAAGGGCGTGGTCGCCAAGCCCGCCATCGAGCTGTGGCGCAGGCTCGGGTTCGACCCGGCCGGGCTCGCCGACCAGATCGTCCTCACGCCGTCCTGCGGCCTCGCCGGAGCCTCCCCCGACTACGCCCGCGCCGCCCTGGCCCGCTGCCGCGAGGCCGCCGTCGTCCTCCGCGACACCCCCGAGGACGCCGGCTAGATGGCCGCCGCTCCTGCCGGGACAGGGTTGCGAATCCGCTTGTGGATATGGATGGTTTCGTGCGGAAATGTCGGTGCTGGGTGGCATGGTAGGAGGAACGATTCCCCTGGTAGAACGCGTTTGTGAGGGCGTGGCCGGTCGTCGGTGCCCGTAGCGTTCTCCATGGGTTCGAACGATGAGGGGAGACGGCATGGCTGCCGAGGTGGAGGGCACGCCGGCGGGCGCGCGGGAGCGCCACGCCGAGCTGGCGGAGCTGGCCGACGACGCCAACTGGCGCTATTACGTGCTCGACACGCCCACGGTGAGCGACGGGGAGTACGACGCGTGGATGCGTGAGCTGCGGGAGCTGGAGGAGGCGCATCCGAGCCTGCGGACGCCCGACTCGCCGACGCAGAAGGTCGGGGCGCCGATCTCCAGCGACTTCACCCCCGTGCAGCACCTCCGGCGGCTCGAAAGCCTCGACAACGCCTTCAACGACGCCGACCTGGCGGCCTGGCAGGCCCGTGCCGAGCGGCTGCTGGAGGCCGATCCCGGGCCCTACCTGTGCGAGCTGAAGATCGACGGCCTGGCGATCGCCCTGGTGTACGAGAAGGGCCGGCTGGTCAGGGGCGCGACGCGCGGTGACGGGCGGATCGGCGACGACGTGACGGCCAACGTGCGCACGATCGCCAACATCCCGCACCGGCTCACCGGCGAGGACATCCCCGACGTGCTGGAGGTGCGGGGAGAGGTGTTCCTGCTGGTCGAGGGCTTCGAGACGCTCAACGAGCAGCTCGTCGCGGCCGGCAAGCCGCCGTTCGCCAACCCGCGCAACTCGGCGGCCGGGTCGCTGCGCCAGAAGGACCCGCGCATCACCGCCCAGCGCGCCCTGCGGATGATCGCTCACGGCGTCGGCACCTGGGAGGGCACTCCGCTCCCGCGCACCCAGTCGGCGGTCTACGACCGGCTGAGGGAGTTCGGCCTGCCGGTGAGCGAGCTGTACAAGGTCGTCGGCGACCTCACCGAGATCGACGCGTTCATCGAGTACTACCGCCAGCACCGCCACGACCCCGAGTACGAGATCGACGGCGTCGTGGTCAAGATCGACAAGATCGCGTTGCAGGGCCAGCTCGGCTCGACCTCACGGGCGCCGCGCTGGGCCATCGCCTTCAAGTACCCGCCCGAGGAGGTCAACACCAAGCTCCTCGACATCCAGGTCGCCGTCGGGCGCACGGGCCGGGTGACGCCGTTCGGCCTGATGAAGCCGATCGTCGTCGCCCAGTCGACGGTGGAGCGTGCGACGCTGCACAACGCCTCCGAGGTCGTGCGCAAGGGCGTCCTGATCGGCGACACCGTGGTGCTGCGCAAGGCGGGCGACGTGATCCCCGAGATCGTCGGCCCGGTGACCGCGCTGCGCGACGGCAGCGAGCGGGAGTTCGTGATGCCGACCCACTGCCCCGAGTGCGGCACCGAACTGCGGCGCATGAAGGAGGCGGACGTCGACATCCGCTGCCCCAACGCCCGCTCGTGCCCGGCGCAGCTCCGTGAGCGGATCTTCTTCGCGGCGGGGCGGGGGGCGTTCGACGTCGAGGGCCTCGGCTACGTCGCCGCCACCGCGCTGACCGCGCCGCTGCCGCCGCAGGAACCCCCGGTGCGCACCGAGGCGGACCTGTTCGACCTGACGATCGAACGGCTGCTGCCGATCAAGTCCGTCGTCCGCGACCAGGACACCGGCCTGCCCAAGACCGACCCGGAGACCGGCGAGCCCAAGATCGTCACGTTCTTCGCCAACATGAGCGGCGAGCCCAGCAAGAACGCCGAGCACATGATGGCGGAGCTGGAGAAGGCCAAGAAGCAGCCGCTCTGGCGTGTGCTGGTCGCCCTGTCGATCAGGCACGTCGGCCCGACGGCCGCGCAGGCCCTGGCGTCCAACTTCCTGTCGCTCGACCGCGTCTTCGGCTCGTCGGTGGAGGAGCTGGCCGTGGTGGAGGGGGTCGGCCCGACCATCGCCGCGTCCATCCACGAGTGGTACGCCGAGGACTGGCACCGCGAGATCGTCGAGCGCTGGCGCCTGGCCGGGGTCCGCATGGAGGACGAGCCGCCCGCCGGGCAGGGCCCGCAGACCCTCACGGGGCTGACCCTGGTGGTCACCGGCACGCTGGAGGGCTTCACGCGGGACGAGGCCGCCGCGGCCATCCAGAGCCGCGGGGGGAAGGTGACGAGCTCGGTGTCAAAGAAGACCGCCTTCGTGGTCGCCGGGGAGAACGCCGGTTCGAAGTACGACAAGGCCGTCAAGCTCGGGGTGCCGCTGCTCGACGAGGCGGCCTTCGGCGTCCTGCTCGCCGACGGCCCGGACGCCTTCCCCACTCCAGATGCCACTCCAGATGCCACTCCAGACGTCCCCGCGGACCCCCCTGCGGACGCCCCCGAGCCCGCCGCGGAGGCGTAGCCGCCGTACGCCTGGAACCCCGAATTTCAGCAGTCGGCGAACTTTTCCTGAATTTTCGTCATCCAGACGCGAGGCTCGTTACGAAGAGGAAAAGCCGGATCCGAGAAATATTCGGTGACGGAACGTGCCCAACCGGTTTCGCGAAGTGGCCCAGAGGTCGTACCCTCCCATAGTGACCTCTTGGGGGTTTACTTGCCTATGACGGACCCATCCGACACGCGCGACACCGCACCGCGGCCGTTCTCCCCGCTCTGGACCTACCTGACCGGGGTCGTCATCGCCGGCTTCGCGGCGCTGGTGGTCGCCGAGATCCGGCTCGGCCTCGGCGAGCTGGCCGATCTGACGCGCACACCGCTGTTCTGGGTGCTCGTGGTCCTCGTCGTGCTGGGAGAACTGCGGCCGATCGTGGTCTCCACCTCCCGCCTGGCGGGCGGCACGGCCACCTCGACGCTGTTCACCTTCGCCGTCCTGCTCTACGACGGGCTGTCGGTGGCGGTACTGATCCACTCGCTCGCGCTGGTCGTGAGCGGCCTGTCCCACCGCAGGGCCTGGCACCGGGTGGTCTTCAACGTCTCGCAGGTGAGCCTTGCCTCCACCGCGGCGGCCGTGGTGCTCGGCGCCTTCGGCCACCATCCCCACCCCGCCGGCCCGTGGGTGCCCGAGGGCACCGACATCACGGCCGTCGCGCTGGCCGCCCTGGCGTACTTCGTGGTGCGCGGCATCCTGGTGTGCGGCGCCGTGGCCCTGCACGAGCGGCGCTCGCTGCTCCGGGTGATCCGCACGACCATCGGGCACCAGAGCCTCGTCTACGCCGCGCTCCTCGGCCTCGCCCCCCTGGTCGTGGTCGTGATGAGCCGCTCGCCCGCCCTGGTCCCGCTCTTCGTGGCCCCCCTCGCCACGATGTACTTCACCGCGTCGCTGTCGGTGCGCCGCGACCACCAGGCGATGCACGACGGGCTCACGTCCCTGCCGAACCGCAAGCTGCTGATCCTGCGCACCGAGGAGGCGCTGGCCGAGGCGCGCGAACACGCGCGGGTCGGCCTGCTCCTGCTCGACCTCGACCGGTTCAAGGAGGTCAACGACACCCTCGGGCACCCCGTGGGCGACCGGCTGCTGCAGATCGTCGCGCACCGGCTCACCCACAGCGTCCGGCCCGGGGACGTCGTCGCGCGGCTCGGCGGCGACGAGTTCGCCGTGCTGCTGCCGACGGTGCGCGACGCCTTCGCCGCCCGCGAGGTGGCCGCCCGGCTCAGGGCGGCGCTCACCGAGCCCGTGCGCCTGGAAGGCATGACGTTCGACATGGACGCCTCGGTCGGCATCGCGCTGTACCCCGACCACGCGCCCGACTTCGAGCTGCTGCTCCAGCGGTCCGACGTCGCGATGTACTTCGCCAAGGAGGGCCGCACCGGCGTCGAGGTCTACCTCGCCGAGAAGGACCGCAACTCCCCCGAGCGGCTCAACCTGCTGGGCGACCTGCGCCGTGCCGTCGGCCGGGGCGAGCTGGAGCTGCACTACCAGCCCAAGGTGTGCCTGGCGTCGGGCATGGTGGAGGGCGTGGAGGCCCTGCTGCGGTGGTGGCACCCCGAGCGGGGCCCGGTCTCGCCCGCCGACTTCATCCCCCTGGCCGAGCAGTCGTACCTCATGCGGCAGATCACCCAGTACGTGATCGACGCCGCGCTGGAACAGGCCGCCCTGTGGTGGCACGCCGGGCTCGACGTGCCGGTGTCGGTGAACGTGTCGGCACGCGACCTGCTCGACTCGGCGCTCCCCGACCAGCTCGAGGCGGGTCTGGACCGGCTGAGGCTCCCCCCGAAGGCGATCCAGCTCGAGGTCACCGAGCGCATCCTGATGACCGACCAGGCCTACACCGCCGACTCGGTGCACGCCCTGGTCGAGCTCGGGATCCCGCTGGCCCTGGACGACTTCGGCACGGGTTACTCCTCGCTCGTCCGCCTCCAGCGCCTCCCGGTGGACGAGGTGAAGATCGACGGGTCGTTCGTCCAGAGGCTCGGGAAGTCGGTGGACGACGAGCGGATCGTGCGCTCGATCGTCGACCTGGTCCGCTCGCTCGGCCTGCGGTCGGTGGCCGAGGGCGTGGAGACCGAGGAGGTGGCCCAGCGGCTGCGCGAGATGGGCTGCGACTCCGGCCAGGGATGGCGGTTCGCCGAGCCCATGCCGGCGTCGGAGACCACGGCCTGGCTCCAGGAGCGGCTCAGCGCCCCGGCGTACCGTGCCTGCGGATCCGCCGAGGTCACGGCACTGTAGCGGTCCGTCACGGCCGCCGGGGGCGGCACCGGGCGCCGCACGACGTGCCCCTCACGCCCCAGGAACGGTCATGGCCTCGGAGAACGAGGCCTAATGGTTCGGTCACGTCCGGGTGCGAGCCCTAGGATGACACTGTCCAATTGCCATCCATGAAACGGGTTAACGACTCATGTCCGCCATAACCCGCGACGAGGTCGCTCACCTCGCCCGGTTGTCCCGGCTGGCGCTGGCCGACACCGAGCTAGACCACTACGCCGCGCAGCTCGATGTGATCATCGGCGCGGTCGCGCGCGTCGCCGAGGTCGCCACCGACGACATCCCGCCGTCCTCGCACGCCCTGCCGCTGACGAACGTCTACCGTCCCGACGAGGTCCGGCGCTGCCTGACCCCCGAGCAGGCGCTGGCCGCTGCCCCGGCCGTCCAGGACAGCCGTTTCCGCGTCCCGCGCATCCTCGGGGAGGAGGCATGAGTCTCACCCGCAAGACCGCCGCCGAGCTGGGCGCCCTGATCGCCTCAGGCGAGGTCTCGGCCGTCGAGGTCACCCAGGCCCACCTCGACCGCATCGCCGAGGTCGACGGCGAGATCCACGCGTTCCTGCACGTGGCCGCCGACGCGGCGCTGGAGCAGGCGAGCGCGATCGACGCCAAGCGCGCCGCGGGCGAGCGGCTCGGCCCGCTCGCGGGCGTCCCGGTCGCCCACAAGGACGTCTTCACCACCAAGGACATGCCGACCACCGCCGGGTCGAAGATCCTCGAAGGCTACCGCCCGCCGTACGACGCGACGATCACCGCGCGCCTGCGCGAGGCCGGGCTGGTCATCCTCGGCAAGACCAACCTCGACGAGTTCGCGATGGGCTCCTCCACGGAGAACTCCGCGTACGGCACGACGCACAACCCGTGGGACCTCGGCCGGATCCCCGGCGGCTCCTCGGGCGGGTCGAGCGCCGCCGTCGCCTCCTACCAGGCCCCGCTGTCCACCGGCACCGACACCGGCGGCTCGATCCGCCAGCCGGCCGCCGTCACCGGCATCGTCGGCATGAAGCCGACCTACGGCGGCTCCTCGCGGTACGGGGTGATCGCCTTCGCCTCGTCGCTGGACACGCCGGGGCCGTTCGCCCGCAACGTGCTGGACGCGGCGCTGCTGCACGAGGCCTTCTCCGGCCACGACGTGATGGACACCACCTCGATCCACTCCGAGGTGCCGCCGGTCGTCGAGGCCGCGCGCCGTGGCGACGTCAGCGGGCTGCGCGTCGGCGTGGTCAAGGAGTTCGGGGGAGAGGGCTACCAGGCGGGCGTGCTGGCCCGCTTCCAGGACTCGGTCGAGCTGCTGGAGTCCCTCGGGGCCAAGGTCGTCGAGGTCTCCTGCCCCAGCTTCACCTACGCCCTGCCGGCCTACTACCTCATCGCCCCCTCCGAGTGCTCGTCCAACCTCGCCAGGTTCGACGGCATGCGCTACGGGCTGCGCGTCGGCGACGACGGCACCCACAGCGCCGAGGAGGTCATGGCGCTGACCCGGGCCGCCGGGTTCGGCGCGGAGGTCAAGCGGCGCATCATGCTCGGCACCTACGCGCTGTCGAGCGGCTACTACGACGCCTACTACGGCTCGGCCCAGAAGGTCCGCACGCTGATCGCGCGCGACTTCGAGGCGGCCTTCCACCAGGTGGACGTCCTGATCTCGCCGACCACGCCGACCACGGCGTTCCCGATCGGCGAGCGCGCCGACGACCCGATGGCGATGTACCTCGCCGACCTGTGCACGATCCCCGCCAACCTGGCGGGCAACGCCGCCATCTCGGTGCCGTGCGGCCTCGCCGACGAGGACGGCCTCCCGGTCGGCCTGCAGATCATGGCCCCCGTCCTCGGCGACGACCGCTGCTACCGCGTAGCCGCCGCCCTCGAAAAGGCCTTCGAATCCCGCTGGGGCGGCCCGCTGCTGAAGGAGGCTCCGGCCCTGTGACCACGACCAACACCGTCATGCCGTACGACGAGGCGCTCGCGCGTTTTGAGCCGGTGATCGGGCTGGAGACGCACGTCGAGCTCGGGACGGCGTCGAAGATGTTCTGCGGGTGCCCGACGTCCTTCGGGGCGCCGCCGAACACGCACGTCTGCCCGGTCTGTCTGGCGCTGCCCGGCGCGCTGCCGGTGGCGAACGACAAGGCGATCGAGTCGACGATCCGCATCGGCCTGGCGCTGAACTGCACCATCGCTGAATGGTGCCGCTTCGCCCGGAAGAACTACTTCTATCCGGACATGCCGAAGAACTACCAGATCAGCCAGTACGACGAGCCGCTGTGCACCAACGGCTACCTCGACGTCGAGGTGGACGGCCGTACGGTCAGGATCGAGATCGAGCGCGTCCACCTCGAGGAGGACACCGGCAAGTCCACGCACATGGGCGGTGCCACCGGCCGCATCCAGGGCGCCGACTACTCCATCGTCGACTACAACCGGGCCGGCATCCCGCTGGTGGAGATCGTCACCAAGCCCGTCGAGGGCACCGACCGGCTGGCCCCCGAGGTCGCCAAGGCGTACGTCACCGAGCTGCGCGAGCTGATGAGGTCGCTCGGGGTGTCCGACGTCCGCATGGAGGAGGGCTCCCTGCGGTGCGACGTGAACGTCTCGCTGATGCCCCGGGGGACGACCGCGTGGGGCACGCGCACCGAGACCAAGAACGTCAACTCGCTGCGGAGCGTCGAGCGGGCGGTGCACGGCGAGATCGAGCGCCAGGCGGCGATCCTCGCCGAGGGCGGCCGGATCATCCAGGAGACCCGCCACTTCCACGAGGACACCGGCGCCACCACCCCCGGCCGTTCCAAGGAGGAGGCGCAGGACTACCGCTACTTCCCCGAGCCCGACCTGCTGCCGATCGCCCCCACCCCCGAGTGGGTGGAGGAGCTGCGGTCGGAGCTGCCCGAGCCGCCGACCGTGCGGCGCAGGCGGTTGCAGGCCGAGTGGGGCGTCTCCGACCTGGACATGGCGGCGATGCACAACGCGGACGCGTTCACGCTGGTCGAGGCGACGGTGACGGCGGGCGTCCCGGCCGCCGACGCGCGCAAGTGGTGGATGGGCGAGCTGGCGCGGCGCGCCAACGAGTCCGGCACGGCCCTGGCCGACCTGCCGATCACGCCCGAGCAGATCGCCAGGGTGGTCGCGCTGGTGGCCTCCGGCGCGCTGAACGACAAGCTGGCCCGCCAGGTGCTCGAAGGCGTGCTCGCCGGGGAGGGTTCCCCTGACGAGGTCGTCGAGGCGCGCGGCCTGCGCATCGTGAGCGACGAGGGCGAGCTGTCCTCGATCATCGACCAGGTGCTGACGGCGAACGCCGACGCGGCCGACAAGGTGCGCTCCGGCAAGATCGCGGCGGTCGGCGCGCTGGTCGGCGGGGTCATGAAGGCCAGCAGGGGCAAGGCCGACGCGGGCCGGGCCCGCGAGCTGATCCTGGAGAGGCTCGGGGTGTCCGAGTAGGCAGGCGGCGGCCCGGCGATGGCCGGGCAGGCGGCGCAACGTTCGCCCGGGGCCCGCGTCCGACGAGACGCGGTGCTCCGGGCGTTCGTGTGCGGGGGAGCTGGACGAGGCGTCGTGCTCCGGTCGGGTTCGCGTTCGGGGCCGCATTTGGACAAGGCGTCGGTTCGCGTTCCGGCCCGCGCTGGACGAGGCGCGGTGCTCCGGGCGCGTGCGGGGGATCGTTCGCCCGAGGCGGGGTGCCCCGCTTGGGGTGGGAATGATCGGATGTGTCGGGGTCCGGTGAAGGGCGTTCGGGGCGCAGGGATCCGATGTCTTTGTGGGGATGGTGGGCCGGGCGGGGGGTGTTGTGGGTGGGTTTGCGTGGACACATGTGTGTTTTCCGTACTAAGTACGTACTTTGTGCTCAATTCCTGCATACGTGGGACTGGATTCATCCACCGATGTAGAGGAATTTGCGAGTGTCGGTGGTTTAGGGTGATGCGGGGGAATTCGGTACGGACCGGGAGGAGACGAAGGCGTGCGGAACGCCGGAGCGTCCATCGACCCGCCGCCCGACCCGTTCGCGGCGGTGCGTCCGGACTCACCCGTCTCGTTGCCCGCCGACCGCCGGTATTCCAAGGACCAGGCGCCCGAGCGCGGCCCCGCCAGACGCAAGAAACTCCCTCCCGGCGTCTCCCCTCTGCCCCCCGGCGTCTCGGCCGACATCTTCGCGACCACGCCGCCGCCCGGCTCCACCGGGCTTCCTCCCCAGCCGGTGACGCTGCCCCCGCCGGCCCCCCCGCCCGAGCCGTGGCCGATGACCGCCAGCGTCCGGGTGCGCCGCGCCGACGACCCGCCGCCCGAACCGACCGTGGTCATCGCGCCGGAGCCACCCGAGGACCGGCCCAGGCTGCGGCTGCTGCTGCTCCTCACCGGCGGGCTGGCCCTGGTGTTCCTGCTCGCCTACGCGATCCCCGCGATGTACATGTGGGGCAAGATCCTCCCGGGCACGCGCGTCGGCGACGTGCGCATCGGCAGCCTGAGCGAGACCGAGGCGATCGACCGCGTCCACCAGCGTTTCGACGGCAACGACCAGCAGTCGGTCGCCCTCATGCTGGACGGCCGCCGGGTGGGCGTGCTGGACCCGCGTGACGCCGGCCTGGCGATCGACGTCGAGGGCACGGTCGCCGACGCCCAGACCGGTTTCCCCGGCCCCTTCGCCGTATGGCAGGCCCTCACCGGCGAGCGGGAGCTCCCGCTCAGGGTCTCGCTGAACGCCGCCAAGCTCACCCAGCGCATCCGCAAGGTCGCCACCCTGGTCGACCGGACCGCGCACGAGGGCGCGATCGTCTACCGGGGCACCAAGCCGCGGGTCGTCCCCCCCGAGGACGGCCTGGTCCTGGACCGGCAGGCCACCGCCGACGCGATCAAGCGGGCCTTCGTGGACGCCCCGGCGGCCGTACCCCTGCCGGTGACGCCCGTGCGCCCGAGGGCCGGCAAGGCCCTGTTCGACGCCGCGCTGGACACGGCGCGCCGCGCGGTGTCGGCGCCGATCACCCTCACCAACGGCGGGCGGCGGGTGCGCCTGTCCCCGAAGGACATCGCGGCCAACCTGAGGTTCGCGGCCGACGAGCGCGGGGTGGTGCGCCCGCAGTTCGACGCGTGGCGCGCGGTGGACGGCCTGGAGACCAGGCTGGTCGGGGTCGCCGAGGCGCCACGCGAGGCGGGCTTCGTCATCGTGAACGGCGCCCCCAAGCTCGTGCACGCCCGCACGGGCAAGGGCGTCAACGCCATCGAGCTCGCCGGCGCGGTCAGCAAGGTGATCAACGCGGGCGGCAGCCGGACGATCCCGGTGTCCCTGGCCATCACCCAGCCGGTGCTGGACGACGAGGACGCCATGCGGCTCGCCATCAAGGAGAAGGTCGGCGAGTTCACCACCTACTTCCCGTGCTGCGCCCCCCGGGTGGTCAACATCCGCAGGGCCGCCGAGCTGCTGAACGGGCTGGTGGTGAAGCCGAGCGGGGTGTTCTCCCTGAACGACTCCGTCGGCGAGCCGACCACCGCGCGCGGGTTCGTCTCGGCGCAGGCGATCGAGGACGACCGCCTGGTCCTCGCCCCCGGGGGCGGGCTGTCGCAGGTGGCGACGACGATGTACAACGCGGCGCTGCTCGCCGGGCTGGAGGACGTCGGCCACACCGCGCACCGGTTCCACGTCGTGCGCTACCCCCCGGGCCGGGACGCGGCGGTGTCCTACCCCGAAGAGGACATGCGCTGGAAGAACGACACCGAGTACGGCGTGCTGGTCCAGACCACGGTCACCGACACGTCGCTGACCGTGGTCCTGTGGAGCACGCGCAAGTACGACCAGGTCGACGTAGAGACCTCAGGGCGGACCGATCTGACCCAGCCGGAGACCAGGTCCGCGAACGAGCCCGGCTGCCTGCCGATGGAGGGCGGGCCGGGGTTCACCGTCACCGTCACCCGGGTCTTCTACCGGGACGGCAAGGTCCTCAAGCGCGACCACCCGCTGACCACCGTGTACGAGCCGCAGCCGAAGGTCATCTGCGTGCAGGGCACGTCGGCGACGCAGGGGGACCCGGTCGGGCGCGGCCGGTCGGGCACCAAGACCTCCGTCGACCCGCTGGCCCCGGACCTCGCGCCCGACGCGGGCGTCACCCCCGACCCGACCGCGCCGAACGGCCGCTAGGGCCCCCGGCCCGCCAGGCCGCCCGGCCGCGGCGAAGTCCCTCGGTCATTCCGGGTCCCTCGGTCATTCCGGGTTCACCGGTCACACCGGGTCCACCGGTCACACCGGGTCCACCGGTCGCACCGGTTTCGCCGGTCACGCGGGGGTTCACCGCCGCCAGGCCGCGCCCTGCCGCAGGGTTCAGTTCAGCGGGATGACCAGGATGCGGTCGTCGCCGTCCTTGATCGTTCCTCCCGCGTGCCCGTCCCGGTTGCTGGTGCTCACGTACAGGCTGTTCCCGTCCGGTGCGGTCACCACGGCACGCAGCCGGCCGAACTCCCCCTCGTACCGGGCGACGGGCCTGCCCGCCTTCCCCGACGCCGACAGCGGGATCTGCCACAGCCGGGTGCCGCGCAGCGCCGCCACCCACAGCGACCCGTCCGCGTACGCCATTCCGGAGGGGGACGCCTCGCTGGGCGCCCAGGTGAGCAGCGGGTCGGTGTACTCGTCCCCGCCGCCGAAGCCCTCGGCCCCCGGCCAGCCGTAGTTGGCGCCCTTCTTGATCATGTTGACCTCGTCGTAGGTGTTCTGGCCGAACTCGGAGGCGTACATCCGCCCGTCCGGGTCCCAGGCCATGCCCTGGACGTTGCGGTGCCCGTAGCTCCAGATCACGTTGTCGAACGGGTTGCCGGGCGCGGGCTTCCCGTCCATGGTCATGCGCAGGATCTTGCCGCCGAGCGAGCCGAGGGCCTGGGAGAGCGGCCGGTCGCCGGTCTCGCCCGTCGAGGCGTACAGGTAGCCGTCGGGGCCGAACGCGAGCCGGCCGCCGTTGTGGATGCCGCCCTTGGGGATGCCGCTGAGGATCGTCGTGGCGCCGGTGAGCCCGCCGTCGTACCGGTAGCGCACGATGCGGTTCCCGGTGTCCACCGAGCAGTACACGAAGACGTAGTGGTCATTGGCGAAGTCCGGGGACACCGCGACGCCGAGCAGGCCGGCCTCCCCGCTCGGGACGACGCCGTCCACCACCCCGACGACGCTCATCTTCCCGGCGGGCGTCACCCGCAGCAGGCGCGCGGACTCGCGCTCGGTCACCAGCGCGTCGCCACCGGGCAGGAACGCGATGGCCCACGGCACGGTCAGCCCTTCCACGAGCGTCCGGGGCGCGCCAGGGGTCCGCTGGGGCAGGGGACTCGCCAGCGGGGGCGGTGTCCGCGCCGTGCCCGTCTTCTCCCCGCCCTCGGGCCCGGCGCTCCCGGTGGAGCACCCGGTTACGAGGACGGCCGCCGTGGCGGCGGCGGCGAACGCCCGCACCCCGGGGGGACGAAACCATCGGTTCGACATTTTTCAGACCTCCTTGGTGACTCCATACTCCTCCCCGCCTCCTGAGGTTCCTGGGTGTCGGAGGGGATCGTTAGGGTTGGCGGTCATGAAGATCTGGGCCCCCTCGCCGGCCATCGTCGACGTCCTGACCGGTCTCCCCGACGTGGAATGCGTCCTGTACGAAGGCGGACCCGCCCGGCCCGAGGGCGCCGAGGACGTCGAGGTGTGGATCCCGCCGCTGGTGACGCCGCCCGGCGTCCGGGAACTGCTCGGCCGCATGGCCAAGTTGCGCCTGCTGCAGACGGTGACGGCCGGCGTGGAGCCCTACCGCCCGCACCTTCCCGAGGGCGTCATCCTCTGCAACGCGCGCGGCGTGCACGAGGCGGGCACGGCTGAGTGGGCCGTGGGCGCGATGATCGCCGTGCTGCGCGAGTTCCCGGCCTTCCTGGCCGCCCAGGAGCGCGGCGAGTGGTCCTACCGGCACACCGGCGTGCTGGCCGACGCGACCGTGCTGATCGTCGGGTACGGGTCGATCGGCCAGGCGCTGGAGCGCCGGCTCGACGGGTTCGAGGTGAACGTCGTCCGGGTCGCGGGCACGGCCAGGGAGGGCGTGCACGGGCAGGACGAGCTGCCGGCGCTGCTGCCCGAGGCCGACGTGGTGGTGCTGCTGGTGCCCTCGACCTCCGCCACGGCGGGCCTGGTGGACGCCGGCTTCCTCGCGGGCATGAAGGACGGCGCGGTGCTGGTGAACGCGGCCAGGGGCCCGGTCGTGGACACCGCCGCGCTCGTCGCCGAGCTCCGGCGGGGCAGGTTGCGCGCCGCGCTGGACGTGACCGACCCCGAGCCGCTCCCCGCCGACCACCCCCTGTGGACGGCGCCCGGGGTCCTCATCACCCCGCACGTGGCGGGCAGCACGCCCGCCTCGACCCGCCGCGCCACCAAGCTCGTACGGTCTCAAATGCTGAGATACCTGTCCGGTGAGCCGCTGAACAACGTGATCACGGGATCCTACTGACCGGCCTGACACGGATTTCTGACTCGTAACGATAGGAAAGCAAACCCAGACCGTGGCTGCCCCGTGACCTCCGATGCGTAGCGTGATCCATACCGCGACCGCCCAAGGGTTTCCCTGGTGGTTATCAGATCGGTGACGACTGGGCGGTTGTCGCAACCTCCGCCGCTGGGCGGGCGCGACACTGGCGATGTGGACAGGAATGAGCCGCATGGGCGACGACGATGAACGGCCTTCGTGACCCAAGGGTCCCGTTGACCGCCGCCGCCGGGCTCGGCGCGGTGGCCCTCGTGGCCGCCCTTGTGGTCGACGTCCCCTCGACCCTCGGCACCGCCGTCGCCGGGGTGGTGGCGGGCCTGCTCGCCGCCCTGTCGCTCTTCACCGCCGCCCTGCGGATCACGCCACGCCCGGGGCACCAGTCCTCGTCCTGGCGCTGGCTGGCCGCCGGCTCGATCATCTGGCTCACCGGCGTCGGCGTACGTCCGGTCGCCGAGGGCACGCCGTTCGTCCTGACCTTCGCCGACGTGCTGCTTCTCGTCGGCACCCTGCTGCTCGCCATCGGCTGCGGCCGGACGGTGCGGCGGCCCGCGTACGGCAGGTCGCTGCTCCACTACGCCACCAATGCCTACGTGAGCGCCGCCTCGCTGTTCACGATCTGCTGGATCCTGGTGCTCGGCCCGGTCTACGCCAAGGCCGAGGAGCCGATCACGCTGGCCCTGCCCGTGGTGTGCCTGCTCGCGACCTGCGCCGTGGCGCCTGCGGTGCTGGCGGCCCGCTCGTCAGGCCGCCGGGTCGGCCTGGCCGCGCTCCTGGTGCTGGTGGCCATCACCGTCGAGGAGCTCGCCACCGCCATCGGCCGGCTGAACGTCGGCGGCACCACCCCGCTGGTCGCGGGCGTGGTCGCCCCCGCCGCGTTCCTGCTGCTCGCCGCGCTGCCGTGGGCGGTGCGCGACCGTACCGCCCCGGTGCGGTCGGCGCCCTCGGCGGTGGTCGACGGCGCCCCGCTGGCCCTGGCCGGCGTCGCCACCCTGGTCCTCGGGATCCACGTGTTCGCCGGCCGGCCCGAGCGGCCCATGGCGGTGCTGCCGATCGTCGTCGGCTCGGTCGTGGTCGTGCTGCTCGCCAAGGTGTTCGTCCTGGCCATGGAGACCGCCAGCATGCGCGGGACCATGGAGTCGGGCGAGCGCCGGCTGATCCACCTCGCCGAGAACGCCGGTGACGTGGTCCTGGTCTGCGACCACGACGGCGAGATCCGCGAGATGGCCCCCAGCGTCGAGACGACCTACGGCTACCCCGCCCGCGAGCTGGTCGGGCGTTCCATCCTCGACTACGTGCACTCCGAGGACGCGCCCGCCGTCCAGGCCGCGCTGCGGGCCATGACCGCCGACGACGACCAGTCGCCCGAACGCCAGGGCGCCTGCCGCGTCTCCTGCCGGGTGCGCGCCGCCGACGGCACCTGGCGTCCCGCCGAGTCGGTCGCCACCCGCCACCCGCGCGAGGGGGAGGACCTGGTCCTGATCTCCACGCGGGACGTCAGCGACCAGGTGGCGCTGCGCAACCAGGTCGCCCACCTCACCTTCCACGACGGCGTGACCGGGCTGCCCAACCGCGCCTACTTCGAGGAGCGCACCCGCGAGGTGCTGGCGCGCCGGGGCCCGGGACGCACCGCCGTGGTCTTCGTCGACCTCGACGGGTTCACCGGCGTCAACGACTCGGTGGGCCACGCCAGCGGCGACTACCTGCTCAGCCAGGCCGCCAGGCGGCTGCGCGCGGCCGTGCGCCCTGACGACACACTGGCCCGCTGGGGCGGCGACGAGTTCGCCGTCCTGCTGGAGTCGGGCAGCTCCTCCTCCGGCGGTTCGGCCGTCTCGGGCGGGCCGGGCGCGGCCGACGCCCAGACCGCCATCGACCTCGCCGAGCGGCTGGTGCGCGCGGTGTCCTCTGAACCGTTCCGGGTGGCCGACCGCGACATCGCGCTGACCGCGAGCGTCGGGGTGGCCTTCGCCGAGGACGGTCTCCCCGCGGGCGACCTGATCCGCAACGCCGACGTGGCGATGACCCGGGCCAAGGAGCTCGGCGGGCGCAGGGTCGAGGTGTTCGCCGCCCACATGCACGCCGACGTCGTTCGCCGCCTGGAGCTGGCCGCCGACCTGCAGCGCGCCCTGCTCGCCAACCAGTTCGCCGTGGAGTACCAGCCGGTCGTGGACCTGGCGACCTCGCGGGTCACCGCGGTGGAGGCCCTGGTGCGCTGGTGGCGGGGGAGCACGTTCGTGCCGCCGCAGCAGTTCCTCGGGGCCGCCGAGGACACCGGGCTGATCGTCCCGCTCAGCGAGTGGATCCTGCGGGAGGCCTGCCGCGAGGTGGCCAACTGGCGGGCGTCCTCCTGGGACATCGGGCTGTCGCTCAACCTGTCCAGCCGCCAGATCACCGCGCCCAGGTTCGTGGAGACGGTCGAGGCGGCCCTCGCCGAGAGCGGCCTGCCGGCCAGCGCGCTGACGCTGGAGGTCATCGAGGAGATGCTCGTCGAGGACGCCGAGGAGATCACCAGCAGGCTCTCGGAGCTGCGCGCCCTCGGCGTGCGGCTGGCGATCGACGACTTCGGCACCGGGTACGCCTCCCTGGCGTTCCTGCGTCAGCTCCCCGTCGACATGATCAAGATCGACCCGTCCTTCGTCTCGGGCCTGGGTCGCGACGAAACGCTCACTTTGCTGACCCGGACGATCGTGCGGCTCGGCCACGACCTCGGCCTGATCGTCGTGGCCGAGGGCATCGAGCGGCCCGAGCAGCTCGAACTCCTGCGTGAGATGGGCTGCACCCGAGGTCAGGGCTATCTGGTGGCCCGCCCGATGGCCGCGCGCGGCGTGGACTCGCTCATGCGGACCAGCCTGTCGCCGCTGCAGAACACCGCCTGACCCGTGAAGTCTCTGATCCCATATGGTGAGACATGCGTCCGTAGATTTGACACCTCGGATGTGTCAGGGGCTATCGTGGCGGCATGCGTATCACTCGGGACTCCATTGCCGGGCTCATTCGAGCCCGCCTCGACGGTGTAGTACTTCGCCGGCGCGCGGGTCGCTGACGAAGAGTCCCCAGCCTGCGCGCAGCCCCAGCACCGCCATACCGGCGGGCGGGGCATTTTTTATGGCCACACCCAGCTCAGCCAGCAAGGAAACGAGCCGATGACCGAAGAGATGACAGGTGCGCAGGCCCTCGTCAGGGCGCTGGAGCAGGTCGGGGTCGACACGGTGTTCGGGATCCCCGGTGGGGCGATCCTGCCCGCCTACGACCCGCTCTACGACTCCACCAAGGTCAGGCACGTGCTCGTACGTCACGAGCAGGGCGCCGGCCACGCGGCCGAAGGATACGCCCAGGCGACCGGCCGGGTCGGGGTCTGCATGGCCACGAGCGGCCCCGGCGCCACCAACCTCGTGACGGCGATCGCCGACGCCTACATGGACTCGGTGCCCATCGTCGCGATCACCGGCCAGGTCGCGGCCCCGCTCATCGGCACCGACGCCTTCCAGGAAGCCGACATCTCCGGCATCACCATGCCGATCACCAAGCACAACTTCCTGGTCACCGACGCGGCCGACATCTCCAGGACGATCGCCGAGGCCTTCCACATCGCCGCCACCGGCCGTCCAGGACCCGTCCTGGTGGACATCTCCAAGGACGCGCTCCAGGCGACGACCACCTTCGTCTGGCCGCCGGTCATGCGCCTCCCGGGCTACCGCCCGGTCACCCGGCCGCACTCCAAGCAGATCAGGGAGGCCGCCCGCCTCATGATGGAGGCCAAGCGGCCGGTGCTGTACGTCGGCGGCGGCGTGCACAAGGCCCGCGCGTCGGCCGAGCTGGCCGAGCTGGCCGAGCTGACGGGCATCCCGGTCATCACCACCCTGATGGCCAGGGGCACCTTCCCCGACACCCACCACCTCCACCTCGGCATGCCGGGCATGCACGGCACCGTCGCGGCCGTGGGCGCCCTGCAGCGCGGCGACCTGCTCATCGCGCTCGGCACCCGGTTCGACGACCGGGTCACCGGCCGGCTCGACACCTTCGCCCCGCACGCGAAGATCATCCACGCGGACATCGACCCGGCGGAGATCTCCAAGAACCGCCACGCCGACGTCCCGATCGTGGGTGACTGCCGGGAGGTGCTGGTCGACCTGCTCGCCGCGATCAAGCACGAGCACGCCGAGGGCCGCGCCGGCGACTACGAGGCCTGGTGGACCCTGCTGCAGGGGTACAAGGACACCTACCCGCTCGGGTACGACGAGCCCGAGGACGGCTCGCTGTCCCCGCAGTACGTGATCCAGCGGCTCAGCGAGATCGTCGGGCCCGACGCCTACTACCTGGCGGGCGTCGGCCAGCACCAGATGTGGGCCTCGCAGTTCGTCACCTACGAGAAGCCCGGCACGTTCATCAACTCGGGCGGCGCGGGCACCATGGGGTTCGCCGTCCCCGCCGCGATGGGCGCCAAGATGGGCGTCCCGGAGGCGACGGTGTGGGCCATCGACGGCGACGGCTGCTTCCAGATGACCAACCAGGAGCTCGCCACCTGCGCGCTCGAAGGCGTGCCGATCAAGGTGGCCATCATCAACAACGGCAACCTCGGCATGGTCAGGCAGTGGCAGACCCTGTTCTACAACCAGCGCTACTCCAACACCGACCTGCAGTCGGTGCGCCGGATTCCCGACTTCGTGAAGCTGGCGGAGGCGTACGGTTGTGTCGGCCTGCGGTGCGAGCGGCCCGAGGACGTGGACGCGACCATCCGCAAGGCCATGGAGATCAACGACGTGCCCGTGGTCGTCGACTTCGTCGTCCACAAGGACGCCATGGTCTGGCCCATGGTCGCCGCCGGCACCGGCAACGACGACATCAAGATCGCGCGGGACATGGCGCCCGTGTGGGACAACGAGGAGCAGCCGTGAACCGGTCGGTCCGCATCGGTGCCGGCGCACGCCGCACGGGTTCCACGGGAGGGGACGCATGAGCCGCCACACGCTGTCGGTGCTCGTCGAGAACAAGCCGGGCGTCCTCGCCAGGGTCGCGGCCCTGTTCAGCAGGCGGGGCTTCAACATCGACTCCCTGGCCGTCGGCCCGACCGAGCACGCCGACGTCTCCCGGATGACCATCGTCGTCAACGTCGCCGAGCTGCCGCTGGAGCAGGTCACCAAGCAGCTCAACAAGCTGGTCAACGTGATCAAGATCGTCGAGCTCGACTCCTCACAGTCGGTGCAGCGCGAGCTGACGCTGATCAAGGTCAGGGCCGACGCCGAGACCCGGTCCCACGTGCTGGAGCTCGTGCAGCTCTTCCGCGCGCGCTGCGTGGACGTGGCCACCGACGCGGTGACCATCGAGGTCACCGGCACGCCGGACAAGCTCGACGCCTTCATCAGGGTGCTGGAGCCGTTCGGCGTCAAGGAACTCGTCCAGTCGGGCATGGTGGCCATCGGCCGCGGCGCCCGTTCCATCACCGACCGCTCGCTCCGGGCCCTGGACCGCAGCGCGTAGACCTGCGGGCGCGAGCCGTATGAAATCACGAAAGGCAAGCAAGTGACTGAGATCTACTACGACGACGAGGCAGACCTGTCGATCATCCAGGGTCGGCACGTGGCCGTGCTGGGGTACGGCAGCCAGGGCCACGCCCACGCGCTGTCGCTCCGCGACTCCGGTGTCGACGTCCGGGTCGGCCTGCCCGAGGGCTCCAAGAGCCGGGAGAAGGCCGAGAACGACGGCCTGCGCGTCGTCTCCCCGGGGGAGGCGGCCGAGGAGGCCGACCTCATCATGATCCTCGCGCCGGACCACATCCAGCGCCACCTGTACGCCGAGCACGTCGCGCCGAACCTCGTCGAGGGCGACGCGCTGTTCTTCGGCCACGGGCTCAACATCAGGTACGGCCTCATCGAGGCGCCCGAGGGCGTCGACGTGGCCATGGTCGCGCCGAAGGGCCCCGGCCACCTCGTGCGCCGGCAGTTCACCGCCGGCCGGGGCGTCCCGGTGCTGGTCGCCGTCGAGCGCGACGCCACGGGCGAGGCCTGGCCGCTCGTGCTCTCCTACGCCAAGGCCATCGGCGGCACGCGCGCCGGCGCGCTCAAGACGACCTTCACCGAGGAGACCGAGACCGACCTGTTCGGCGAGCAGGCCGTCCTGTGCGGCGGCGTGTCCGAGCTGATCAAGACCGGCTTCGAGACGCTGATCGAGGCCGGCTACCAGCCCGAGGTCGCCTACTTCGAGTGCCTCCACGAGATGAAGCTGATCGTCGACCTCATGTACGAGGGCGGCATCTCCAAGATGTACTGGTCGGTCTCCGACACCGCCGAGTACGGCGGCTACACGCGCGGGCCGCGCATCGTCAACTCCGAGACCAAGAAGGAGATGCAGCGGATCCTCGGCGAGATCAAGTCGGGCGACTTCGCGCGCGAGCTGGTCGACGAGTTCGACAGCGGCCAGGGCAACTTCCGCAAGTACCGCGAGGAGCTGGCCGAGCACTCCATCGAGAAGACCGGCGCCAAGCTGCGGCCGATGATGAGCTGGCTCAAGGAGAAGTGACACCTGACGAGCCCACGGCGGGATGACCCCCGCCGCGTCGGCCCTCCGGCCCCGTCCCGCGTCTCGCGGGGCGGGGCCGGTCCCGTTTCGTCAGGGCCGGGGGCGGGTCAGCACTGGACGGGCTTCCGCCACGCGCATTCCAGGCCGGCGTCCCGGCCCTCGGGCTCGGCCGTCAGCCGGCCCTGCGCCGCGACGTCGGCCGGGGTGTTCCGGCTGAACCGGGCCAGCCGGACCGCGATGGCGTCCTCCAGGGTCTTGGGGCTCCCGGTCAGGTAGTTGTTGGTCAGGATGGAGAAGACCAGCGGCTCACCGTCCGCGCTGGTCACATACCCCGACAGGCCGGTGACGCTGGTCAGCGAGCCCGTCTTGGCGTGCACGTTGTTCGCGGCCGGGGTGCCCGCCATGCGGCTGCGCAGCGTCCCGCCGGTGAACCGGTCGGCGTTGCCCGCGATCGGCAGCGCGTTGTACCAGGTCGTGTACCAGGGCTTGGCGCGCATGGCGATGAGGAACCCCGTCAGCTCGCCCGGGGTCACCCCGTCCAGCCGGGACAGCCCTGAGCCGTCGCGCAGCCGTACCGACCGGACGCCGTTGGCGTTGGCGAACGCGGCCGTGACGGCCAGCCCGGCGTCCCAGGTGCCCCTGCCGGAGACCTTGCGGCCCATCGCCTTGGTGAGGATCTCGGCGTGCATGTTGTTGCTGAGCTTCAGGAACGGCACGAGCAGCTCGCCGAGCGGCATCGACGAGCGCTGCGCCACGCTCTTGGCCGAGGCCGGCGTCGCGCCCCTGCCGGTGGAGCCGAGCACGCGCACCCCGTGCTTGGTGAGGGCCCTCCTGAACAGGGAGGCGGCGTACCCGGTGGGGTCGTCGACCGCCACCCACTCGCTGTACTCACCGGCGACCGTGCCGGTGATCACGATCCGGTTGGTGCCGTGCACGCGGGTGACCAGGACGTCGGTCGTGGCGCCCGTGGTGGCGTGGTTCTCGATCTTGACGTAGTCGGTCTCGGGGGTGGTGGTCACCTTCGTGGCCTCGCCCGCCGCGCCGCCAGGGGCGACCGAGACGATCACCGAGCCGGCGTCGTAGTCGGTGTCCGGTGCGGCGGTGAGCGCGGAGATCTGGCCCGCGTAGTAGTACGGCTCGTCGTCCTGGGCCCAGTCGGTGCCGAGCCGGACGTCGTCGAACCAGGTGTCGTCGGCGACCAGCTTCCCGGTGACCAGCTTCACCCCCGAGCCGGCGACCTTGGCCGCGAGCGCGTCGTAGTCGGCGGCGAGCATGGTCGGGTCGCCCGTCCCCCGCAGGTACAGGTCACCGGCCAGGGTCGAGCCCACGCGGCGACCCGAGTTCAGCACGCTCGTGGTGAAGCGGTAATCGAGGCCCAGGGTGTCGACGGCGGCGGTGGAGGTGAGCAGCTTGGTGTTGGAGGCCGGCAGGAACACCTTGCCGGGGTCCTGCGCGTAGAGCTGCTCGCCGGTCGCCGCGCTCCTGACCACCACGCCCGAGCGGGCCACGGTCAGGTACGGGGCGGTGAGGATCTGGTCGATGTCCTTGACCAGGTCGGCGACACCGGGCGCCGGATCGTCGGCGCTCGCCGGGGCGCCCGCGCCCGATGCCCACATCAGGGAGAGGGTGAGGAGGACCGCTGTCAGCGGTCCGGCCGGTCGTCGGGGCATCCGCACGGGTTCCTCCAGAGATAGATGGCCCGGATCATGCCGCGATCATCGATAACCCCCGCCCCCACGGCAATACGGAAATATCCGTATCTTCTCCCGACCCCCGCCCGCGCTTCACGCGTTCCCCCTGGGAGGGCCGCGTTTTCGGGAATGTCGGAGGGGCGTGATGGGATGGCGCTGTGGGCAGCGCCGCAGAGGAGAGCAACCGTCGCATGCTTCGGGCGCGTGACGCGATGGACCGTGCCTACGCGCAGCCGCTGGACGTCCCCGCACTGGCCCGCATCGCCTTCGTGTCGGAGACGCACTTCACCCGCACTTTCCGGGCCACCTTCGGCGAGACCCCTCACCGCTACCTCCAGCGCCGCCGCGTCGAGCGGGCGATGTTCCTGCTGCGGGAGACCGACCGCAGCGTGACCGACATCTGCTTCATGGTCGGCTTCGGCAGCCCGGGGACCTTCAGCCGCACGTTCCGGGACATCGTCGGCCGGTCACCGAGGACGTACCGCAAGGAGACGACGGCCACGGGCGTGCCGACGTGCTTCATGAAGGCGTGGACGCGGCCGAGCGCCTGACCAGGAGGGGTGGACGCGGCCGAGCGCCTGACCCTGAGGCCGCCGGGACGGTGGACATGGCGCCTGGCCTGGTCGCCGGCCGCCGGGTGAGTTGTTTTGGATAAGTTTTCTGCCGGGCCGGCCGGTAGCTTGATGCACATGTTCAACGCCATCACGCACTCGCAGATATTCGTTCTCGACCAGGACGAGGCCCTCGACTTCTACGTCGGCAAGCTCGGCCTCGAGGTCGGCGCCGACGTCGACATGGGCTTCATGCGCTGGCTCACCGTCAACGTCCCCGGGCAGCCGGACCGCCAGGTCCTGCTGGAGAAGCCGGGCGGCCCGTCGATGTCCGAGGAGACGGCGCGGCAGGTCCGCGAGCTGGTGACCAAGGGGGCGACGGGCGGCACGCTCATCTTCAGCACCGACGACTGCCGCAAGACGTACGAGACGCTCCTGGCCCGGGGCGTCGAGTTCACCGAGGAGCCCACCGATCGCCCCTACGGCATCGACTGCGGCCTTCGCGACCCCTTCGGCAACAACCTCCGCTTCACCCAGCCGAAGGCCTGGCAGGCCGAGGACTTCCAGCCGAAGGCGTAGCGGGACCACCTGGCCGGCGGCCGAGCGGGACCGGCCCTCTCCCGGCCGGCGACCCAGCGGGGCTGGGCCCTCCCAGACGGTGGCCTAGCCCTGCTGGAAGATGATGTGCCAGCCGAACCAGATGAGGAAGCCGAGCAGCCCGGCGCTCGCCGCCAGCCGCCAGTGCTTCACGGGATAGATCCCCAGCCATTCGCGGAGCCGCTCCGACAGCGTGTCCCCCTCGCGGTGGTTGAGCAGCGCCACCGTCTCCAGGATCGCGAAGGAGCCGAGGGTGATCCCGGCCCAGACGAGCCAGATCGTGTTCAACGCGCCACCGCGGCCCGCGGCCTCATCAGGTTCTGCACAAACGCCACAATAGCCGCGACTGCCAACGAAAACCCCTACCGCATCGAGCGATCCGGCAGCGGGAGGCGAAGACTCAGGCGTCGAGCGTCCGCTTCAGGGCGGCGAGGCCGCCGGTGTAGATGCCCTGGAAAAGGGTGATCGCCTCCTCGTCGCCGATGCCCACCGGCGTGAAGGTGCCCGACCACTCCACCCGGGACGCCTCCGCCCCGGGAACCCCGTGCACGGCGATGGTGGAGCGGTAGTCCGTCACGGGAAAGGGGCCCTGGACGATGGAGTAGCTGTACGTGCGGGCCGTGTCGTCGAAGAAGTCCAGGCGTTCGACGATGACGTCGCCTTGGTCGGTGGTCAGCCGGCGGACGCGCCCGCCTTCTTCGATCTCGCTCACGGGGATGAAGGGCAGCCAGTCGGGCAGGGAGTCGAAGCCGCCGACGAGCCGCCAGACGCGGTCGGGCGAGACGGGCAGGTCGACGGACGCGGTGGTGGTGGCCATGCTGGTCTCCTGGGGTCACGCGGTGGGAACGGGGGCGTCCGGCGCGATCAGGCCCTCCTGGCGCAGCGCCGTCCAGAACTCCGCCGGTATGGTCTCGCCGAGCGCGGCGACGTCCTCGGCGACGCGGCTCGGCCGTGAGGCGCCGGGGATGGCCGCCGCCGTGGCGGGGTGCGCCAGGCAGAACTGCAGGGCGGCCGCCTTGACGCCGACGCCGAACCGTTCGGCGACGGACGTGATGCGCTCGACCTTCGCGAGGATGGCGGCGGGCGCCTTCTGGTACTCGAAGTGCCGCCCGCCCACCAAGATGCCGGAGCTGTACGGCCCGCCCACCACGATGTCCACGTCCCGCTCGACCGCCGCAGGGAGGAGCCGCTGCAGGGCGCGCTCGTGGTCCAGGAGGGTGTAGCGGCCGGCCAGCAGGAAGGCGTCCGGCCGGGGCTCGTCCAGCTCCAGGGTCAGCTCCAGCGGCTCGACCCGGTTGACGCCGAGCCCCCACCCCTTGATGACGCCTTCGTCGCGCAGCTTGTCCAGGACCCGGAAGGCGCCGGTGCGGGCCGACTCGAAGACGCCGAGCCACGCGTCCCCCCAGAAGTCCTGGGCGAGGTCGTGCACCCACACGATGTCGAGCCGGTCGGTCTGCATGCGCTGGAGGCTGTCCTCGATCGAGCGGTGCGTCGCGTCCGCGCCGTAGTCGTGGACGATCTTGTTCGGCCGGCCGTGCTCGAACAGCCCGCCCTTGTCGCCGAGGTCGCGGGACGACGGGTCCTCGGTCTCGTCGAGGATGACCCGGCCGACCTTGCTGCTCAGGACGTACTCGTCGCGGGGGTGGGCGGCCAGGATCTTCCCGAGCCGGATCTCCGCGAGGCCCGCGCCGTAGAGGGGGGCCGTGTCGAAGTAGCGGATGCCGCTGTCCCAGGCGGCCTCGACGGTGGCCAGGGCCTCCTCGTCGGGGATCGCGCGGTACATGTTGCCGAGGGGGGCGCTCCCGAAGCCGAGACGGCCGGGCAGGAAGGACCTGATGCTCATGGCACTGCACCTCTCCGCGCGTTACGGGATCCGGCACTCCTTCCGAGCGTTCCATCCCCGCACGCGGCCACGCGAGCACCACGACCCAGGCTTTACCCCTTCCGAGCACACCCTTGGGCCCTCGCCCGCCCTGAAGAGGCCGGTGGGCGGCCGGGGTTCAGTCGGGGACGGAGACGAGGAAGCCGCATTCGCCGAAGGAGATCTCGTCGCCGGCCTTCACGCGTGCCGGGCCGACGAGGCGCCAGCCGTTCAGGCGGGTGCCGTTGAGTGAGCCGAGGTCCACCAGCAGCCAGGCCTCGGTGTCACGGCGCAGTTCGGCGTGGACGCGGGAGACGGTGAGGTCGGCCAGGATCAGGTCGCACTCCGACCCCCGGCCCACCACGTAGCGCACGCGGTTGTCGCCGGGGAGGGCGAGCCGGGGCAGGCGCGGCCGGCGCCAGGCGCTTTCGAGGCGCGTCGTCAGGTCCGACACCGACGCGACCGCCTCGGTGAGCCTGCGCCGCCACCGTCCGGGCGGGGGCAGGTCGGAGACGAGCTCGGTCAGCTCGACACGGCTGCGCGCGCGCAACGCGCGGTCGACCCGTCCGAGGAACGTGTCGTGCGAGATCTGTCCCTCGACGGCGTGATCGCGGAGCTCGCTGATCGCGCGATCACGGTCTCCATCGGAGGCGCGCACAGGCGGGTGCGTCGAGCTCATCTCCTGAGTATCAGGCTGGCAACGGCAAGGTGTCCAGAATATCCGGGATCTCTTGTCGGACGCATACTGAGTATGCGTACCACCCTTGTATGACCATCCGTCCCGCCCCGCGTGGTCCCGCTGACGCGGGGCCACGCGACGGCCTGGGACTTTGCGCCGTTTCTTGACTACGAGGCCTCGGACACCGGGCTCGTGGGCTCCGGGTTCGCGGCCTTGGCGAGCTGTTCGGCGGTGAGGCGGTACTTCAGGGTCATCAGGATGCCGATGAGGATGATGACGGCGGGGATGAGCGCCTGGGCGACCACGACGGCCGTCAGGGCGCTGTCGGGCTGGGTGACGGGGTGCTCGGGGTCGGAGGGGAGGAAGCCCCCGACGGCCAGCACGCCGCCGACCACCAGGGCGCCGAACGCGGCCACGGCGCTCTCCACGGCCGTCCAGAGACCGGTGAGCACGCCGCCCCTGCGCTTGCCGCTCAGCGCCGACTCGTGGGAGATCACGTCGGCCAGCATGGAGAACTGGAGCAACTGGAGCCCGGCGTACCCCACGCCGATGATCAGCGTCATGAGGTGGGCGTAGAGCGAGCCGAAGAAGGGGGTGAGCGACGACATCAGCGCCCCGGTGAGGAAGAGCGCCCCGGCGAGGACCATGGCGCCGCGCTTGTCCATCTTGCGGGCGATCCACACCCACAGCGGCATCGTGATCAGCATCGGGCCGATCAGCGCGGCGAACAGCGTGCTGGTGGCGTCGGGGTTCTTCAGCGTGTACGAGGCGAAGTACGGGGCGCCGGCGAGCATGACCCCGGCGGCCAGCATCTGCGCGCTCGACAGGCCGAGCAGCCACATGAACGGCCGGCTGGCGCGGGCCGCCGCGAGCTGGGTGCGCAGGCTCGCCTCCGGCTCGATGACGCCCGTGAGCGGGGCACGGGCCGTGCCGAAGAACGAGGCGATCATGGACAGGAACAGGATGCCCGCGAAGACGAAGCCCATCGTGCGGTAGCCGTCGAGGGAGTGCGCCGCGATGGCGGGCGCGATGATGCCGCTCAGCCCGATGGCGAGGGCGACGAAGATCATGCGCCACTGGAGCAGCGAGGTCCGCTCGTGGTAGTCGTCGGTCATCTCGGCGGGCATCGCCTTGAACGGCACCTCGTACAGGGCGTAGCCGGTGGCGGCGATCAGGAAGAACAGGCCGACGTACAGGGCGGCGGGGGTGCCGGTCAGCGGCGGGCCGATGAAGGTGAGCGCGAAGGCGATCGGCAGGATGACGGCGCCGCCGAGCAGCCAGGGGCGGCGGGGGCCCCAGCGGGAGACCGTGCGGTCCGACCACTGGCCGACCAGCGGGTTGATGATCAGATCCCACGCCTTCGGGGCGAACACCACCAGGCCGCCCAGCCAGGCGGGCACCGCGAGGATGTTGGTCATGTAGAAGAGGAGCAGCAGGCCCGGGATGGCACTGAAGGTCGCGGTGCAGAACGAGCCGACTCCGTAGCCGAGCCGCACACCCCGCGTCACGGCCACGGCCCGCGCCGCTGTCGTCGTCGATGGGATCATTGAGCAATTACAGCCCAGCAAGCGTTTGGCCGCCAGGCTTATTCGATTACGGACCGGCACGCATATGGCCGCGATGCGTGATCACCACCGCCGCCGCACCGGCCGTCCCAGGTCAGGACGGCCGGGGGTCAGCTGTCGGAGACGTCGGCGCAGACCACGTGGGCGCCGAGTTCGATCATGCGGCGCTCGGTGTTCGCGTCCGCGACGCGCGCCATGAGCACCGGCGCCTCGCTGGCCGCGAGCTGCGGCAGCCGGGCGCGGACCATGCGGTGCAGGTCGCGGACGATGTCCTCGGCCGACCTGGTGTGCACCTTGACGTGCAGCATGATCCCCGAGGACCCCGAGACGGTCCGGGCCTCGGAGATCCACACGTGGTGGACCAGGGGGAAGTCGCGGAGCAGCTCCGAGATCGCCACGCGTAGCGCGGGGAGGATCGGGTGGACGCAGCGCTTGTAGCCCGGGTCGACCTGCTGCATGGGCCCGGACAGGTGGGGTCTCGGGGCGGGGATCCACGGCCGCGCGGACGCGTCGGGTGCGCTCGGCTGCGGCATGCGCGCGGTCAGCGTCTCGTTCCGCCCGAGCCCGGTCGGGCCCGGCACGGTGGTGGTGTGGTGGGAGACCGTCGCCATGGCACCGGTGGCGTACGCCGTCGGCAGGGCGCTGGACAGGGCCGGCGCGTGCTGCCCGCTGCGCGAGGCGGCGAGATGGCGCTGCAGGTCCTCGATGGGGATGGCCGCCGCCGCGGGGCCCGCGGCGTCGATGACGATCTCACGCACGCCGGTGACGCGCTGGATGTCGAGGATGGTGTCGGCGTCGCACGCCGACAGCGAGTGGTTGCCGCGGTGCCGGGCGTAGGTGTTGGCCCCGGTGTACCCGAGGAGCACGCGTTCGCCGGCCTGCGTCGTGCCGAGCACGACGGAGCGGTCCGGCCGCACGGCCACCAGGATGCCCCACTCGGCAAGAGCCGCCAGTAGCCGATGCGGGCTGCCGTGCTGCGCGAGCACTTCTCCGAGAGCGGGGTTCCCGATGCTCATACGACAAACGATAGGTAGTGGGACACAGCTTATCAGCCTAATCGTCAAGAAATGTTGTGATCAATACCAAGATGGCGACTTGCGCGTGGAATCCAGTTTAGATGGGTACGCGCCGCTGTCTCGGATACCGGGACGTTCGTGAGGCGTTTCACAAGCGTGGATAGACTCGAACCTCGTCCGTGCATCCGCACTTCCCGAAGGACTCACCAGTGAACAAGCCCGTCGTCCTGGTCGCAGAGGAGCTCTCCGAAGCAGGCCTCGCCGTGCTCGAGGCCGACTTCGAGGTCCGTCACACCGACGGTGCCGACCGGTCGCAGTTCCTGCCCGCGCTCGCCGGAGCGGACGCGCTCATCGTGCGCAGCGCCACCCAGGTGGACGCGGAGGCGCTGTCGAACGCGCCCCGCCTGCGCGTCGTCGCCCGCGCCGGCGTCGGACTCGACAACGTCGACGTCGAGGCCGCCACCAAGGCCGGCGTCATGGTCGTCAACGCGCCGACCTCCAACATCGTCAGCGCCGCCGAGCACACCGTCGCCCTGATCCTGGCCAGCGCCCGCAACGTCGCCCAGGGCCACGGCGCGCTCAAGGCCGGGGAGTGGAAGCGCTCGAAGTACACCGGCGTCGAACTCGACGAGAAGGTGATCGGCGTACTCGGGCTCGGCCGCATCGGCCAGCTCGTGGCGCAGCGCCTCGCGCCCTTCGGCGTCGAGCTCATCGCCTACGACCCCTACCTCCAGCCGGCCCGCGCCGCCCAGATGGGCGTGCGCCTGGTCACGCTGGAGGAGCTGCTCATGCAGGCGGACTTCATCACCGTCCACCTGCCGAAGTCCAAGGAGACCGTCGGGCTGATCGGCGAGCGCGAGCTGCACACCGTCAAGCCGTCGGTCCGCATCATCAACGTCGCCCGTGGCGGCATCGTCGACGAGGCCGCCCTCTACTCCGCCATCAAGGAGGGCAGGGTCGCCGGGGCCGGCATCGACGTGTTCTCCAAGGAGCCCTGCACCGACAGCCCGCTGTTCGAGCTCGACAGCGTCGTGGTGACCCCGCACCTCGGTGCCTCCACCCACGAGGCCCAGGAGAAGGCCGGCACCCAGGTGGCGCGCAGCGTCAAGCTGGCGCTGGCCGGCGAGTTCGTGCCGGACGCCGTGAACGTCCAGGGCGGCGCGGTCGCCGAGGACGTCAAGCCCGGCCTCCCGCTGGCCGAGAAGCTCGGCCGGGTCTTCACCGCCCTGGCCGGCGAGGTGGCCACCCGCCTGGACGTCGAGATCCGCGGCGAGATCGCGGCCCACGACGTGCGGGTCCTGGAGCTGGCCGCGCTCAAGGGCGTGTTCACCGACGTGGTCGAGGACGCGGTGACCTACGTCAACGCGCCGCTGCTCGCCAAGGACCGCGGCGTCACGGTCGAGCTGGTCACCAGCGAGGAGAGCCCCGACTGGCGCAACGTCGTCACCGTACGCGGCGTGCTGGCCGACGGCCGCACGGTCTCGGTGTCGGGCACGCTGTCAGGCCCGCGCCAGGTCACCAAGATCGTCGAGGTCAACGGTTTCCAGATGGAGATCGAGCCGACCGAGCACCTCGCGTTCTTCACCTACGCCGACCGGCCGGGCATCGTGGGCATCGTCGGCAAGATCCTGGGCGAGCGCCAGGTCAACATCGCCTCGATGCAGGTCGCGCGGGACACCAAGGGCGGCAAGGCGCTCATCGCGCTGACCGTCGACTCCTCGATCACGGCCGACGTGGCCGACCAGATCATCCAGGAGATCGGCGCCGAGGGCGGCCGCACGGTCGACCTCACCGACTAGGACCCTTACGGCGCGTACGCGGTCTCACCGGCCGGGCCATAGGTCTCACCGGCCGGGCCGCACGGTCTCACTGGCTGGACACGGTCGAACGCGGGAAGGCCCGCCGCCCTCGGGGCGGCGGGCCTTCGTCGTCTCAGCCAGTGAGATACTAGGTCGTCCTACGAGACAAGTAGGCTACCGGCAGGTAACGTGAAGGACGATGACGCGTCAGGTGGTCGCACTCCTCACCTGCCGCGGCGGGGCCTGATCAGGGCAGGCCGGCGACCCGCCGCGGTGCGCGGCGTCCGTCGGCCGTGAGAGCCGTCCCCGATCCGCGATCCGGATCAGGGGCAGGAGCACCGGTCCACATCGGCGACCGGGGCCCGCTGTCAACCGTCCCCATCGCGCACGTGACGCGTGCGCCCTCAAGGCAAGCGAGAATCCGTCATGTACGACATGTATCCCTGGAACCGTCCCGAAGACCAGCGTCACGAGGACGAGACGCCCGACCCCGTGCAGACGGCACTGGACCGCCGCGACAACGGCGGCGTCCCCACCGACTGACCAGGCCGGCGACGGCCCGCGCGCTGATCACGCCGGTCCGCCGGCCCTCGCGGTCATGGCCAGCGCCAGCGCGCCGTACAGCGGGGCGTCGTCGACGAACCGCGCCGCCGTGATCTCCGGCGGGAACGGGACCGCGCGCGCGATCTCGGCCGTGAGGCCGGGCAGGATGTGCCGCGCGGCGCCCATGAGCCCGCCGCCGATGACCACGCGCTCGGGGTCGAGGACCACGCACACGTTGGCGACCGCCATGGCGAGCGCCTCCACCGCGCCGTCCAGCAGCGTACGCACGGCCGGGTCGCCGTCCTGCTCGAACAGGGAAGCGGCGCTCACCGTCCGGCCCAGCAGGGCCGACCCCTGGTGCGCGAGCGCGTGCCCGGAGACGACCTCCTCCAGCGGCGCGTGCCCTTCGGCGAAGGCGGGTTCGCCGGGCCTGCTGAGCAGGTACCCGATCTCACCGGCCGCGCCGTGCGCGCCCGGCACCACCATCCCGTTGACCACCAGCGCGGCCGCGAGGCCGGTGCCGAGGTTCAGGTAGAGCCCCGTGCGGACCCCCCGCAGCGCGCCCCAGCGCAGCTCGGCCGCCGCCGCGGCGTTCACGTCGTTGTCGATCGCGACCGGCGTCTCGCCGAACTCCTCCCTGAGCAGCCGGGGGAGCTCCAGCCCCTCCCATCCGGGCACCGTCGGCGCGAGCTGCACCGTCTCCCCGCGTACCACCCCGAACGTGGACACCCCGACCGCCTGGAGCGTTCCTGACCAGTCGGCCAGTTCCCTGGCGGCGTCCAGGGACCTGCGGAGCACCTGCTGGGCGCCCTCGCTTCCCAGGGTCGGCAGCCGCATCTTGCGCAACGGCCGGTCGACGCTGTCGGCCGCCGAGGTGGCCAGGGCGACCTTGGTGCCGCCGAAGTCGATGCCCAGCACGAACCGCCGGCTCATTGGGCGCTGCCACGGCGGGCGAGCGAGTCGATCGCCACGGCCAGCGCCAGCACGCTCGCGGTGACCATGTAGCGCACCGAGGAGTCCACGTTCAGCAGCAGCATGCCGTTGGTGATCGACTGGATCACCAGGATGCCGAGCAGCGCCGCGTACGTCCGTCCCCGGCCGCCGAACAGCGAGGTGCCGCCGATGACGGCCGCCGCGATGGCCATCAGCAGGATGTCGCTGCCGCCGGAGCTCTGGTTGACCGCCGCCAGCCGGCTGGCGGCCAGGATGCCGCCGAACGCCGCGAGGGCGGAGGACAGGACGAAGGCGAGCAGGCGGATGCGGGTCACGTTGATGCCCGCCCGCCGCGCGGCCTCGGCGTTGCCGCCCACGGCGTACATCCAGCGGCCGAAGGCGGTGTGCCGCAGCACCAGGTCAAGGACCACGACCAGCGTGCCGAAGATGACCAGCAGCAGGGGTACGCCACGGTCGGCCTGGAGCACCAGGACCGCGCCCGCGAGCACGACCGCGAGGCCGCCGGTCCGTACGGCCGCCCAGTACGCCGGGGTCACCGGCAGGCCGGCGGCCAGGCGGAGGCGGCGGCTGAGCAGCAGCGACCCCCCGTAGACGGCGACCAGGGCCGCGGCGAGCGCCCATGCCTGCCAGGGCGGCAGCCACGTGTCACTCAATTTCGCGATAAATCCGTCGAAGGGGAGGTTGATGGTGCCGGACTCGCCCAGCAGGTACAGCAGCAGGCCCTGCCAGCCGATCAGCCCCGCCAGCGTCACCACGAAGGACGGCATCCGGACCCGGGTGAACAGCAGCCCGTGCAGCAGCCCGACCGCCGAGCCCGCCACCACGGCGACAACGATGGCGAGCACCGGGTTCCAGCCGTTCCGCACCGACAGGATGGTCATCACCACGGCGCACAGACCGCTGACCGAGCCGGCCGACAGGTCGATCTCGCCGAGGAGCAGCACCATGATGATGCCCAGCGAGATCGTCCCGGTCGCCGCCATCTGCAGGGCCAGGTTGGTCAGGTTCTCCGGCGACAGGAAGTGCTCGTTCAGCGAGCCGAAGACGATCGCGATGGCGATCAGCCCGCCGACCACCGGCCAGGCGCCGAGGTCACCGCGCCGCACCCGGTCGAGCGCCTGCCTCGGGCTGAGCGGCTTGCGCGCCGGGCTCATGGTCGTCGCGCTCATGCTGCGGCTCCGGTGATGGCGGCCACGATGGACTCCTGCGAGGCCTCGGCCGTGCGGAACTCGCCGGCGTTGCGCCCGAGGCGCAGCACCACGACGCGGTCGCTCACGGCACGGACGTCGGCGAGGTTGTGGGAGATGAGCAGGACCGCGAGCCCCCGGTCGCGCAGCCGCCGGATCAGGTCGAGGACCTGCGCCGTCTGCTCCACGCCGAGGGCGGCGGTGGGCTCGTCCAGGATGACGAGCCGAGGCTCGCCGATCAGCGCGCGGGCGATGGCGACCGACTGCCGCTGGCCGCCCGACAGCATGGCGACCGGCACCCGGATGTCCCGGATGCGCACGTCGAGCTGGGTGAGCAGGTCGCGGGTCGCCCGTTCCATGCTGATGTGCGACAGCCACGACCAGCGCCGCCGCTCGGACCCGAGGAACAGGTTGGCCACCACGTCGAGGTTCTCGCACAGGGCGAGGTCCTGGTAGACGGTGGAGATGCCGAGCGCCTGCGCGTCGTGCGGGTTGCCGATGCGCACCGGCCGGTCGTCCATGGTGATCTCGCCCTCGTCCGGTGAGATGACACCGGAGATGGCCTTGACCAGGGTGGACTTGCCTGCCCCGTTGTCGCCGACCAGGGCCACCACCTCGCCGGGAGGCAGGTCCAGGCTCGCTCCTTCGAGGGCCTGGACCGCTCCGTACCGCTTGGAGATGTCTTTCGCGCGGATCATCTAGCTGATGCCCGCCTTGGCGCACGCGGCGGCCGTCTCGCCCTTGCAGATGTCGGCCGCCTTGTAGAAGCCGTCCTTCACGATGGTGTCCTTCACCTTGTCCGCGGTGACCGCGATCGGGTCCAGGAGGAAGGAGGGGATGTCCGCCGTGCCGTTGTTGACCGTGGTCGTCGCCGCGGGCTTCTCGCCCTTGCCGACCGCGACCGCCAGTTCGGCCGACTTCTCCGCCTCGCTCCGGATGTCCAGGTAGATGGTCATGTACTGCTCGCCGGTGAGGATGCGCTGGACCGCCGCCAGTTCGGCGTCCTGCCCGGTGATGGGCAGCGCCGGGTCGTAGCCGGCCCGCTTCATCGCGGCGATGGCGCCGCCCGCCATGCCGTCGTTCGCCGACAGCACGCCGACGATCTTGTCGCGGCCGAGGGCGGTGATGGCCTGCTCCATCTCCTGCTGGGCCTTGTCGGGGCTCCAGTCCGGGGTGTCGAACTCGCGGCCGACCTTGACCTTGCCGTCCAGGACGTTGTGGGCGCCCTTCTTGTAGTCGGCGGAGCTCGGGTCGGTGGTCGCGCCGTTGATCATGACGATCTGGCCCTTGTCGGTGGTGCCCTTGGCGTTGAGCGCGTCCAGGAGCGCCTGGCCCTGCATCTCGCCGACCCGCACGTTGTTGAACGACACGTAGTAGTCGTAGGAGATGCCGGAGATCAGCCGGTCGTAGGCGATGACCGGGACCTTCTTCTGCTTGGCCTGGTTGACCAGGGGCGCGACCGCCGCGGCGTCCACGGCGTCGAGCACCAGCACGTCGGCGCCCTGGGTGAGCGCCGCCTCGACCTGTTGCTGCTGCTTGGCGGCGTCCTGGTCGGCGTTGGAGTACAGCAGCTTGCAGTCGGGGCACAGGCTCTTGACCTTGGCCTCGAACAGCGGCTTGTCGAACGCCTCGTACCGGGTGGTCTTGGACTCCGGCAGGAACAGGGCGATCGTCGGCGCCTTGTCGCCGCCGCTGGTCGCGGCCGGCCCGGAGGTGGCCGCGTCGTCGGTGGAACCCCCGCAGCCGGTGGCCGCTACGGCTATCGCAAACGGAACCGCGAACCATTTCGCGCGCATGTTGCCCCTCAGGGTGTTCGTGGTGGTGCTTCAGGTACTTGGCAGCATGCTGAACTCCCGATACAAATTTGGCAAGGTCTCTTACAAAGTTCTTCGGCGTGCTTGCCGAGGTAAAGCGTGTGCCAGTCTGGGGGACGTGGTGGGTATCGGCGGTACGGCGAGCACGACAGCGGTGCTGCGGGTCATGAACGAGCGCGCGGTCTTCGCGGAGATCTTCAAGCTCGGGAAGGTCTCCAGGCCCGAGCTCGCGCAGGCCACGGGCCTGTCCAAACCGACCATCTCCATGGCCCTGGCCGACCTCGAACGCGCGCGCCTCGTCCGCCCGATCGGCCTGCGCACCGGCAATGCCGGGCGCGCGGCCCTGCTGTACGAGATCCGCCCGCAGGCCGGCTGGGTGCTCGCCGTCGACATAGGCAGGGAGTTCGTCCGGCTCGCGCTAGCCGACCTCGTCGGCGACATCGCCGCGCGCCGCGACGAGCCGCGCAAGGGCGGCGAGACCCCCGACGAGCTGGTCGCCTCGCTGGCCGAACTGACCCGTGAGCTGGCCGACGAGGCGGGCGCGAGTGTGGGCGACATCACACTCACCGTCTTCGGCACACCGGGCATCCACGACAAGGAGACCAGCTCACTCCAGCTCGCCCCGAACCTGCCCGGCTGGGAGCGCACGGGGGCGGTCGAGCTGCTCGCGGGCGTCGCGGCCGGCGCGCCGTACGTCGTGGAGAACGACGTGGACCTCGCGGCCCTGGGCGAGGGCGCCTACGGGTACGGCCAGGGCGTCGCCCACTTCGCCCTGGTCTGGATCGGCACGGGCATCGGCATGGGCATCGTCATCGACGGCAGGCTCTACCGGGGCGCCCAAGGGGCCGCCGGGGAGATCTCCTACCTTCCGGTGGGCGAGGGCGACCCGCTGGTCAACCGGGGGCGGGGCATGCTGGAGTCGGTGGCCTCGGCCGACGGGGTGGTGGCGCTCGCCACCCGGCTCGGCATGCGGGGCGTGACCAGCGCCAAGGACGTCTTCGACGCCGCACGCGCCGGGGACCCCATCGCCGACCGGGTCCTCGCCACCGAGGCCGACCACATCGCGCACGCCCTGGCCGGAGTGATCGCCGTGCTCGACCCCGAGCTGGTCGTGCTCGGCGGCGGCATCGGCGTCCAGGCGGGCGACCTGCTGATCGGGCCGGTCACCGACTGCCTGCGCGACCTCGTGGCGCTGCGGGTGCCGATGATCAGGGCTTCCGGGCTCGGCACCGAGGCGGTGCTGCTCGGCGCGATGGCCGTGGGCCTGACGACGGCCCGCGATCTGGTCTTCGAGCGCGCGGTGGCCCAGCTCCCGGCGGGCTGACGTCCCGCCCCGGCGTCGTGAGATCTCGTCCGATATGTGAGATGCTGTGTTCGACCAACGAGACGCGACGGTAGGGTACGACCATGCGGGAATCTCACAACATCCGTCTGGCGGTCATTCCCGGCGACGGCATCGGCGGTGAAGTGGTCGCCGAAGGGCTGAAGGTCCTCGACGCGGTCGGTCTCAAGCTGGAGACCACCACGTACGACCTCGGCGCCGCGCGCTACCACGCGACCGGCGAGGTCCTTCCCGACGAGACCCTCGCCGAGCTGCGCGGATTCGACGCGATCCTGCTGGGCGCCGTCGGCGACCCGAGCGTGCCGCCCGGCGTGCTGGAGCGCCGGCTCCTGCTGAAGCTCCGCTTCGAGCTCGACCACTACGTCAACCTGCGCCCGGTCAAGCTGTTCCCCGGCGTGGAGACCGCGCTCGCCGGGCCCCGCCCCGAGGACATCGACATGATCGTCGTCCGCGAGGGCACCGAAGGCCCGTACGCCGGCGCCGGCGGCGTCATGCGCCGCGGCACCTCGCAGGAGATCGCCACGCAGGAGAGCGTCAACACCGCCTTCGGCGTCGAGCGCGTCGTGCGCTTCGCCTTCGACAAGGCGATGACCCGGCCCCGCAGGAAGCTCACCCTGGTCCACAAGACCAACGTGCTGACCTACGCGGGCGACCTGTGGGCGCGCGTCGTCGACCGGGTCTCCGCCGAGTACCCCGAGGTCACCACCGACTACTGCCACGTCGACGCCGCCTCGATGTTCTTCGTGACCCAGCCGCAGCGCTTCGACGTGATCGTCACCGACAACCTGTTCGGCGACATCCTCACCGACCTCGGCGCGGCCATCGCCGGCGGCATCGGGCTGGCCGCCAGCGGCAACGTCAACCCCGCGCGCCCGGGCACGGCCTCCTGGGCGCCCAGCATGTTCGAGCCCGTGCACGGCAGCGCCCCCGACATCGCCGGCCAGGGCAAGGCCGACCCGACCGCCACGATCCTCTCGGTCGCCATGCTGCTCGACCACCTCGGCCTCGCGGACGACGCGGCCAGGGTCGAGCGGGCGGTGGCCGACGACCTGCTCGAACGCCAGGTCGCCTGGGTGCCCCGCTCCACCTTCGAGATCGGTGACGACATCACCGCGCGAGTAGCCGGCTGAGGGGCCTCCCGACGCCGACCGACGCGCATGGTGGCCCCGCTGACGGGCCGCCGTGCGCGTTTTCGCGTTCGAGGGGCCCTGACCGGGGCACCAGAGACCCTGACCGGGGCGCGTGCCCCCGCCGTCGCCCGCGTCCCCGCCGTCGCACGCGCTCCGATCGAGCCGCCGGGCCGCACGGCAAGGGCTCCGGCGACACACTCCCGTATGTCCAGATGATGCAGTAGTTTCCCGTTACCCGGTCCGTCGCAGAATGGATGCAGGCGAGACCGACAGAGAAGAGAAGGATCTTCGACATGACCACCGCTCCACGGCTCAGCTTCGACGTGCAGCCTTCCGACGCCGCTCGCACTCCGGCCGAACGCGAGCGGGTACTGGCGGACCCGGGGTTCGGGCAGACCTTCACCGACCACATGATCTCGATCGACTACACCGAAGGGCAGGGCTGGCACGACGCCCGCCTCACGCCGTACGGGCCGCTCACGCTCGACCCGGCCACCTCGGTCTTCCACTACGCCCAGGAGCTCTTCGAGGGGCTCAAGGCCTACCGGCAGGCGGGCGGGTCCATCGTGACCTTCCGGCCGTACGCCAACGCGGCGCGCTTCAACCGGTCCGCCGTGCGCATGGCCATGCCGGAACTGCCCGAGGAGGCGTTCGTCGAGTCGCTGGAGCTGCTGGTCCAGACCGACCGCGAATGGGTGCCGACCACCGAGGGCCACAGCCTGTACCTGCGCCCGTTCATGATCGCGACGCAGCCGGCGCTCGGCGTCAACTACCCGTCCCGGACCTACACCTACATGGTGATCGCCTCACCCGCCGCGGCATATTTCTCTGGCGGGGTCAAGCCGGTCTCGGTCTGGCTGTCCCAGGACTACACCCGGGCCGCCCCCGGCGGCACCGGCTTCGCCAAGTGCGGGGGCAACTACGCCGCCGCGTTCGTCGCGCAGCGCCAGGCCGTCGAGCAGGGCTGTGACCAGGTCGTGTGGCTGGACGCCTTCGAACACCGCTACGTCGAGGAGATGGGCGGGATGAACCTGTTCTTCGTCTTCGGCGACCGCCTGCTCACCCCCGACCTGACCGGGACGCTGCTGCCCGGCGTCACCCGCGACTCCCTGCTCACCCTGGCCGCCGACCTGGGCCTCACCGCCGAGGAGGGCAAGATCTCCATCGAGGAGTGGCGGGCGGGCTGCGAGTCCGGCGAACTCACCGAGGTCTTCGCCTGCGGCACCGCCGCCGTGATCACCCCCGTGGGCAAGGTCAAGGGCGTCGACGGCGAATGGACCATCGGCGACGGCACCCCCGGCGACCTCACCCTCCGCTTCCGCGACGAACTCATGGGCATCCAGTACGGCACCCGCCCCGACCCCCACAACTGGGTCCACAAAATCTGCTGACCCCCGGAGCCCGGCCACCCACCGGGCTCCACCTGGTCGCTACGCCGACCGCTCGGCCAGCCGACCGGTGTCGATCGAGAGGCCCCATGGCTCCGGCAGTTTCAGCGGCTCGCCCAGCGCGACCGTGACCTTCTGGGAGTACTCGCCCTCGCGTGGGTGGCTGAACAGCCGGGCCGTGTCCTCGAAGGCGTCGACCACCAGATAGAGCGGGACGCCGGCGACCGCGCACGCGCCCGGCTTGACGACATGGTCATCGTGGGCGCTGCTCTTCGACACCACCTCGGCGACGAGATGCGTCGCGTGCCCGTACACCTCGTCCGGTTGCCACATGGGCGGGTGGGCGGGCACGACGGTCGCGTCCGGCCGGTATCGATCCATCTGGGGGCCGAGGAAGATCGCGATGTCGGGAAGGATCTCCCAGCCGCGCTCCGTCACCAAGGGGATGAGCTGGAGCAGCAGCCGGTAGACGATCCTGGCGTGTTCGATGGTGGGCATCTCCCTCACCACGACCCGGCCGTCGACAAGCTCGACCTTGCGCCTGCCGTCCAGGCTACCGGCGAGGTCACGGTAGATCGCTTCCTGCTCGGCGTGCTCGTCCACGACCTCGGGATCGACCTCCTCGACCGGTGACACGTCCGGATCTCCCGCCGGCGGCACGGTGGATCTGTCCAAGACCTTGACCATGGGTGCATCATCCTCTCCAGGCGGATCGCGTAACGTCCCAACACCATCACACAAGGTAATCGCACGGGTTTCGGGCCGCCTGGAATTCGTCAATGTTTGCGGATGAAGGTCAGGCCGTCGGCGATGGGGAGGAGGGTGGTGGTGACGCGGGGGTCGCGGTAGACCAGGTCGTTGAAGGCGCGCATGGTGGCCGCGTCGCCGTTGGTGTAGTCGGCGACGCTGCCGCGACGCAGGGTGTTGTCCACCAGGATGATCCCGCCGGGGGCCAGGCGCGACATGATCGCCTCGTAGTACACCGGGTAGCCGCCCTTGTCGGCGTCGATGAACGCCAGGTCGACCTCGGGCCGCACCGGGAACTCCAGCAGCGTCTCGGCCGCCGGGCCGAGGCGGAGCTCGATGAGGTGGGCGACGCCCGCCTTCTCCCAGTACTTGCGGGCGATGGACGTCCACTCGTCGCTGACGTCGAAGCAGGTGAGCCGGCCCTCGCCGGTCAGGCCGCGGGCGATGCAGATCGAGGAGTACCCGGTGAACGTGCCGACCTCGACGACGTTCCGCGCCCCGCTGATCTGGGTGATCATCGTGAGGAAGGTGCCCTGCTCGGGTGAGATCTGCATCCCCGCGCTGTCGCCCGTGGCGCTGAGGGTCACCTCGGCCAGCTCGGTGAGCAGGGCGTCGGGCGGGGTCGTGTGTCCGGCGATGTACTCGGCCACGTCGGCGTTGAGGAACGAGAATGCCTTCATGGGTGCCATTCTTACCCCTCGACGGGCTTCTGGTGAGGAACCGCGAGGGGTTCCCACCTCGGAGAACACCCCTCCGGTCCCCCGGTCGTCCCAAATCGTGAGATCAATGCGTCACATGGTGGCCACGTGTGGCAGACTCCGTAGCACCATGTTCTACGGTCTGCTCATTATCAGCAGGCGCGCTGGCTAAAAGGGACACCGCCAGCGCGCAGACCTCTCACGTCCGTGAGGGGTCTTTTTGTTTGGGCCGAGTTCCCGGCTCCTGGGCAGAAACCGCGCGCGGCGCATCGAAAAGCACCCCCGCGAAGGAGAAGACATCATGGCCGACGACCGCTTCCATGTGTACGACACGACCCTGCGTGACGGCGCGCAACAGGAAGGGCTCTCCCTGACCGTCGCCGACAAGCTCGTCGTCGCGCGGCACCTGGACGACCTGGGCGTCGGCTTCATCGAGGGGGGCTGGCCGGGCGCCAACCCCAAGGACACCGAATTCTTCCGGCGGGCTCAAACAGAGCTCGGCCTGAAGCATGCGCAGCTCGCCGCGTTCGGCGCGACCCGCCGAGCCGGAGTGAAGGCCGCCGACGACCCCCTGGTGGCCGCATTGCGCGAATCAGGCGCGCCGGTCGTGACCCTTGTCGCCAAGAGTCACGACCGGCACGTGGAGCTGGCCCTCCGCACGACGCTGCGGGAGAACCTCGCGATGATCCGCGACACGGTCTCCCACCTTCGTGCGGCGGGGCAGCGCGTCTTCCTCGACGCCGAGCACTTCTTCGACGGCTACAAGTCCAACCCGGCCTACGCGCTGGAGGTCCTGCGGACCGCCGCCGAGGCCGGCGCCTCCGTCATCGCCCTGTGCGACACCAACGGGGGGATGCTGCCCGACGAGCTGTCCGACGTCGTCCACGAGGCGGTCGGCACCGGCGCCCGCATCGGCATCCACTGCCACGACGACACCGGCTGCGCGGTCGCCAACTCGCTCGCCGCGGTCAAGGCCGGCGCCACCCACGTCCAGGGCTGCGCCAACGGCTACGGAGAGCGCTCGGGCAACGCCAACCTGTTCACCGTCGTCGGCAACCTCCAGCTCAAGCGGGGCTACGACCTGGTCCCGCCGGAGTCCCTGGCCGAGATGACCCGCATCGCCCACGCGATCACCGAGGTCACCAACGTCACCCCCAACTCCCACCAGCCGTACGTCGGGACCTCGGCGTTCGCCCACAAGGCGGGGCTGCACGCCAGCGCGATCAAGGTCGACCCGAACCTCTACCAGCACATCGACCCCGCGCGGGTCGGCAACGACATGCGCATGCTCGTCTCGGACATGGCCGGCCGGGCGTCGGTGGAGCTGAAGGGCAAGGCCCTCGGGTACGACCTGACCTCCGCCCAGTCCCGCGAGCTGGTCGACCGGGTGAAGGAGCTGGAGTCCCAGGGTCACACCTTCGAGGCCGCCGACGCGTCCTTCGAGCTCCTGCTCCGCGACACCGTCACCGGCGAGCGCCGGCGCTACTTCACCGTCGAGTCCTGGCGGGTCATCGTGGAACGCCGCCCGGGCGGCGACGTCGTCAGCGAGGCCACGGTCAAGCTGCACGCCAAGGGCGAGCGCATCGTCGCCACCGGCGAGGGCAACGGCCCGGTCAACGCGCTGGACCGCGCGGTCCGCCTCGGCCTGGAGAAGCTCTACCCCGAGCTCGCCGAGGTCGAGCTGATCGACTTCAAGGTCCGCATCCTGGAGGGCACCCACGGCACCGACGCGGTCACCCGCGTCCTGATCACCTCCAGCGACTCCAGCGGCGAATGGGCCACCGTCGGCGTCGGCGAGAACATCATCGAAGCCTCCTGGCAGGCCCTGGAACAAGCCGTAACCTACGGCCTCCTCCGAGCCGGCCACACCGCCTGACCCCCTGACCAGGCACGCGTCCCGCCTCGACCCGAAACCGCCTGAGCGTGATCCCGTTTGCCCCATTGACACGGCGCCGGGCGGTTATAGGTTACTGACAATGCCTTTAGTGGGCTTTGTTCTCGTGGCGTCGGCGTGCTTGAAACGGTGGTCATGGGTTCGGTGGGCAAGGGCTCCTGGCGTGGGGTCGCGCGTGCGGGCTTCGTGACGATGATGGTCCTCGCGCCGATGGCGGTGGCCGCTCCCGCGCGGGCGGCCGTCCCGCCCCGGTACGTGATCACCGATCTGGGGGCGCTCGGGGTGGCCGAGACGAGCGTGGCCAAGGCGATCAGCAACGCGGGGGTCGTGGTCGGGTCCTCGACGCTCGCGGGCGTGTCACGGGCCGTGCGGTGGTCGGGCGGGTCGATCGTCAACCTGGGCACCCTGCCCGGTGGGGGTGGCAGCACCGCCAACGCCGTCAACGACGCCGGGCAGATCGCCGGCACCGCCGACCGGCTCACCACCCGGTACGGCTCCCCGGTGCGCTGGAACGCGGCGGGCGTGATCCAGGACCTGGGCGGCCCGGCCGACGACCGGCTCGGCGCAGGCAACGGCATCGACCCGGCGGGCAGGGTGGCCGGCGGGCAGCGGCCCGCGGGGTCCGAGGGCGGCCCGCTCGCCATCCTGTACGACCAGGCGGGCGCGCCGGCCGAGCTGGGCGACCCGCCGGACAGCCTGGGCGCCGCCAACGCCGTCAACGCGGCCGGACAGGTGGTCGGCGACCCGGCCTTCGTCTGGCGCGGGGGACATCTCACGAAACTGCCGGGACTGCCCGGTGGGAGCGCCGAGTGGTACCAGCCCACCGCGACGGCGATCAACATCAGCGGCCAGATCGCCGGCTCGGCCTCCGCGTCGTCCTCCATCGACCATCGGGCCGTGATCTGGCGAGGCGGGGCCGTCGCCGACGTCGGGACCATCGACGGGATCGCGTTCAGCGAGGCCACCGGCATCAATGCCGCCGGCCAGGTGGTCGGCACCGCCGATCCGAAATGCCGGCCCTGTCCCGCCCCGCGCGCCTGGTTCTGGCAGCCCGGCGGCGTCATCACCGCCCTGGACACCCTCATCCCGGCCGGGTCGGGATGGACGCTGCGGGAGGCCAACGGGATCAACGACCGGGGCCAGATCGTCGGCTCCGGGCTGCACGGCGGCGCATTGCACGCGTTCCTGCTCACGCCCGTCTTCAGCGCCACGGTGAACTTCCAGCCGGCGAGCTCGGTCGTGCCGGCCGGCTACACCGCCGACACCGGGGCCGTCTACGGTCCGCGCGCCGGCGGCCTGACCTACGGCTGGAACGTCGACAACAGCGCCAACGGCCGCGAACGCGAGGCCGCGAACGCCCCCGACCAGCGCTACGACACCTTCAACCACCTCCAGGGTCCGGGCGGCGCCACGAGCTGGGAGCTCGCCGTGCCCAACGGCGCGTACCTGGTGCACCTGGTGGCCGGCGACCCGGGCTCGGGCGACGGCGTCTACAAGATCGACGTAGAGGGGGCGCAGGTGGTGTCGGGTACGCCGTCCGCCGCCGCCCGCTTCGTGGAGGGCGTCGCGCGGGTGCTGGTCTCGGACGGCCGGTTGACGATCACCAACGCCGCCGGGGCGGTCGACAACAAGATCGCCTACTTGGACGTTCTCAGTAGCTTGTAGTCGGTTGTTCGTGGTCGGCCGGACCTCGTGATCGGGTTCGTGGTCGGCGGAAGACCGTTTCGTGGTCGGGCTTCGTGGGCGGCCGGAGCCTTCGTGGTCAGTCGGAGCCGCGCGGGAACTGGGAGCAGCGGAACGAGCCCATCGCGCCGACCCGCTGCTGCTGGATGACGACCGTGACGGCGTCGGGGTCGATGTTCGTGCGCGCGGCCAGAGCGCTCGCGGCCGTACAGGTGAGCTGGCCCAGCCACAGGCTCGCCCGGGGGGCGGACTGCGCGGCGGCGGGCCTGGGCAGCCCCAGGGTGATGCGGACCTTCGCCGGGCCCGAGCTGACCTTGATCGGCGCCGCCGCGCTCAACTCCAGGTCACTGCGGAGCCCCCGGCCGCGCTCGGCGGCGGTGGGCCCGTCGAGGAGCAGGACGAGCGTCTCCTTCAGGGAGGGCCACGGGAAAGGCCTGATCACGGGCTGGAGCCGGGAGCCGAGGACGAAGTAGAGCCGGGTGCTGGGGCGGAACCCCACCGGGGGCGTGCCGCCGTCGATCACGTCCGTCGGGGTGATGCCGCAGCCGGCGGCCAGGACCGCGACCACCAGAGCGAGCGCCGCCACGACGCGCCGGGTCCATGCTCTGCGGCCCCTGACGTGCCGGCGGTCTCTGGACCGCGCCGTGATCTGCCGGCGGTCCGCAGGGGGTGCCCGCCAGGGGTCCACGGGGGGCGTCGTCATCCGCCGGGCTCCGTGATCCACGGCGGGTCGGTCCCCGGTTCGCCCGGGTGATCCGGCGGTTCGGCGCGGCGGGGGAGGGTGAGGGTGAACAGGGCTCCGCCCTCGGGCGGGTTGGTCACCCGGATCGTGCCGCCGTGCAGGTGGGCGTTCTCGCGGGCGATCGCCAGGCCGAGCCCGCTGCCGTCCGACCTGGTCCGGGCCGCGTCGGCCTTGGAGAACCGGTCGAAGAGGTGCGGGAGGACGCGCGGGTCCACCCCGCCGCCCGCGTCCTGGACCTCGATGACGACGCCCCCGGCCCCGCCGTCCGCCCGCAGCCGTACGGTGACCGGGGCCGCGCCGTGCCGGAGCGCGTTGCCCACGAGGTTGGCCATGATCACGTCGAACCGCCGGGGGTCGAGGCCGATCCGCACGTCCGGCGGCAGGTCGAGGCCGACACGGCCGGTCCAGCCGCGCGTGCGCAGCGAGGCGCGGACCGCGTCGGCCACGTCGACGTCGTCCAGGATCAGGGTCGCGGCCCCGGCGTCGAACCGGGAGATCTCCATGAGGTCCTCGACCAGCCGGACCAGCCTGCCAACCTCCAGGTTCATCAGGCGGGCCGCCTTCGCCAGGTCGCTTTCGAGGCGGCCGGCCTCCTCCTCGAACATGTCCGCCATCGCCAGGATGGACGCCAGCGGCGTGCGCAGCTCGTGGGACACGTCGGCGACGAACCTGCGGGCCTTGACCTCCATGTCACGCAGTTCCGACACGTTGGTCTCCAGGGCGGCGGCCGTGGCGTTGAAGGTCTTCACCAGCCGGGCCAGCTCGTCGCCGCCGCTCACCTTGAGCCGCGTGTCCAGCTCGCCCGCGCCGAGCCTGCGGGCGGCCCGGTCGAGGTCGCGCACGGGGCGCAGCACGCCTCGCGCCGCCACCAGGGCGAGCAGCACGGCCAGCGCCACGACGGGGATGACGCCGTTCCGTGCCGCCGCGACCAGCGCGTCCTCGTCCGCCTGCTCCTTGGCGAGCGGGGCCACCAGGTACACCTCCACGCCCGACGGCGTCGTGCGCTTGCCCAGCATGACCGGCGTGCCGACGACGAGGTACGGGAGCCCGTTCTTGATCACCCGCTGGTGGTACAGGCGGCCCCGCGCCACGACGGCGCGCCGGAGCGCGGGGGTGATCGGCCCGGTCAGGTCCCCCGAGGTGATCAGTCCCGAGTCGCGGTAGGCGGCGGCGCCGGTCGCCTGGAGGAACGACGGCGCGACGCCGTTGGCGAGCTGCTGGAGCGCCGCGCGGTCCGGGGGGTGCTGCATGTTCTCGGTGAGGGTCGCGACGCGCAGCCGGAACTCGTTGACGACCGACCCTTCGGTGCGGGTCAGCATGAGGTCGCGCGCCTGGCGGTAGATCAGCCCGGCGGCGGTCAGGGCGCTGAGGCCGGCCAGGAGCACGCAGACGATCACCAGCCGGGCCCGTAGCCCGCGCAGCCTGATCGGGATCCAGGGTCGCCGCGGGGGGTCCGCGGCGGTCCGAGGGTTCGCAGGGGTTCGGAGCGGAGGGTTCACAGAGGTCCGAAGCGGTAGCCGAACCCGCGCACGGTCTGGATGTACCGGGGCTTGGACGGGATGTCCTCGATCTTCGTGCGCAGGCGTTGCACGCAGGCGTCGACCAGCCGGGAGTCCCCGAGGAAGTCGAGCTCCCACACCGACTCCAGCAACTGCTGGCGGCTGAAGACCTGCCGGTAGGCCGCCGACAGTTCCAGGAGCAGCCGCAGTTCCATCGGCGGCAGGGTGATCGGGACACCTGCCCTGGTCACGGTGAGCGAGCCGCGGTCGATCGTCAGGTCGCCGTGGACCTCCTGCCCGGTCGAGACGGCCCCCGCCGGGCCGCCGCGCCGCAGCACCGCGCGGATCCGCGCCTCCAGCACGCGCGGCCGTACGGGCTTGATCACGTAGTCGTCGGCCCCCGCTTCGAGCCCGCTGACCACGTCGAGATCATCGCCACGGGCGGTGAGCATGACGATGGGCGTCGGCCCGCCGGCCCGGATCCGGCGGCACACCTCGAATCCATCGAGACCGGGAAGCATCAGGTCGAGCACCACGATGTCGGCGGGGGCGGCCAGCAGCCGTTCGAGGCCCTCCTCGCCCGTGCTCGCCAGGTCGACGTCGTGCCCGTGCCGACCGAGTGACAGGCGCAGCCCCTCGCGTACGGACGGGTCGTCCTCGATCAGCATCACTCTGGCCACCGCTCCAGTATCGGCGCTGGCCAGACCGCTGCTTCCCGATGCCGGCATCCATTACAGGCTCATGACATTCCGGTCATAGCGGGCGGACGTTCCGCTGCCAGCATCGAGCCGTTCCCGACCCGTCCGATGAGAACCGTGTACGGCGCGCGTCCCTTCGCGATGCGGCCGTACGAGGAGGATTTATGCGATTTGTAGCTACAAGCCTGGCCGTGACGGCGCTCGGCGTCGCCATGGCCGTCGCGGCCGGCCCGGCCATGGCCGACGCGAAGCCCGCCGCTACCAGCAAGCCGAGCCCCGCGGCGTCGCGGTCGGCCGCGCCGGCGCCGGTCCGGGCGACCAGGTCCCCGGCCCAGGCCGGGACGCGACCGTCGGCCGCGCCGGTTCCCGCCCGGGAGGTGCCCAGGGGCGCTCCGGAGACCGGCGGCGGCCCCGGCGGCGACGCTCTGGTGCCGTTCGGCGGGGCCCTTCTCGCGGCGGGGGCCGGGATGGGCGCACTGGTGCTGCGCCGGCGCGCGCGTGCCCATTCCTGATATGCCGGATATCCGACGCAGCGGTGGCCGCCTTGCCCTCGGCGCGGCGGCCACCGCCGTCACCCTGACCGGCGCCGTGCTCGCCGGACGCGGACTCCTCCAGGACGAGCCGCCCCCCGCCCCGCCGCCCGCGACCGCGCAGGCCGTCCAGGCCTACACCTCCCCCTCCGGGAGCCCGGCCCTCGCACGGTCGCTGCCGCGCCTCCTCGACGTACCGAAGATCGGCGTGCACGTCGCCCTCGGCCGGCTCGGCCTGAACGCGGACGGCACGGTACGCGTCCCGCCGGTCGAGCACCCCGAACAGGCGGGCTGGTACTCGCGGGGGGCGACTCCGGGGGAGCGCGGGGCAGCCGTGATCCTCGGGCACGTCGACGGCGGCGGGCGCAAGGGCGTCTTCTACGACCTCGGCCGCCTGCGCCGGGGGGACGCGATCTCCGTGCTGCGCGCGGACGGCACGGTGGCGGCGTTCGTGGTCGACTCGGTGGAGAAGGTGGCCAAGAGCAGGTTCCCCAGCCGGCGGGTGTACGGGCCGCTCACCTACGCCGGGCTGCGGCTGGTGACCTGCGGCGGCACGTTCGACCGGCGGACGGGCCACTACACGAGCAACGTCATCGCGTACGCCCACCTCGCGTAGCGGGCTCAGCGCTCGCAGAGCACGGACAGCTCGCGCCACTCCGGCAGGGGGAGCGCGGTGGGGTCGGGCGTGAGGACCTGGAGGCACACGTGGTCGGCGCCGGCCTCGAAGTGCTCGCGCACCCGCCCGGCGATCGCGGGCAGGTCGCCGTAGGCCACGATCGCGTCGACCAGGCGCCCGCTGACCCCGCCGGTCATGTCGGCGTCGCCGAAGCCGAGCCTGCGCAGGTTGGCCTGCTGGTGCGGCGCGGCGGACGCGTAGAACGCGACGTGTTCCGTGGCGACCTCACGGGCCCTCGCGACGTCGGCGTCCAGCACCACCGCCTGCTCGACGGCGAGGAAGGCGTCCGGCCCCATGATCTCGCGGGCCCGGCGGGTGTGCTCCACGGGCACGAAGTATGGGTGAGCGCCCCAGGCGCGGGCGGCGGCGAGTCCCAGCATCTTCGGGCCGAGCGCGGCCAGGACGCGCTGCGGGGGCGCAGCCGGCGCGGGGGAGTTGAGGGGGCTCGCGTCCATGGCGTCCAGGTATTCGGTCACGGTTCGTACGGCACTGCCCCGGCTGGGGACGGCCTGGAGCGCGGCGTCGTTGACCCGGTGCCCACCGAGGCCGAGCAGGAACCGACCCGGGTACGCCTCGTTGATCGACCTCTCACCGGCGGCCATCGCGGTCGGGTCGCGACGTTCGATGCTGGCGATGCCCGTCGCGATGATCATCCGCTGGGTGGCGGACAGCAGCAGCCACGACTGGCCGATGGCGTCCCGGCCGAACCCCTCGCCGAACCACAGCGCTCCGTACCCCAGCTCCTCGATCTCCGCCGCCGCCTCGCGCACCGTGGCTGCGGGTTGCCCGTCGAAGGCGAACGTCCAGACGCCGACGCGTCCGAGGTCGAGCCGTCCCTTGTGCATGTTCCAAGCTCCCCTGCCGTTTATCCGGAGAAGTTCTCCGGATATTCGGCACTATAATACGGAGAACTTCTCCGTTTGCACATCCGGGGGTACCGATGGGGACACGGCCCATGCGAGCCGACGCGCGCCGTAACCGTGACCAGGTGATCGCGGCGGCCACCGCGGTGATCGCCGAAGAGGGCCCGGACGCGTCACTGAACGAGATCGCCCGCCGGGCCGGAGTGGGACCGGGGACGCTCTACCGGCACTTCCCGACCCGCCGCGAGCTGATCGCCGCCGTGTTCAGAGAGCGGGTCGAGACACTGTGCGCCGGCGCCGACCGGCTGGCGGCGGCCTCCCCGCCGGGAGAGGCACTGACCGCCTGGATGCGCGCCATGCTCAAGCACGTCCTCACCGACCGGGGCCTGGCGACCGCGATGATGGACATCGGCCCGGTGGCCGGCTTCGACTGCCACGCGCTGCTGCGCTCCACGGCGGGCCGCCTGCTCACCGCCGCCCAAGCCGCGGGAGCCGTACGCCCCGACCTGCAGGTGGAGGAACTCTTCCAACTCATCACCGGCATCGCCCACGCCACCCCCGACCTCCCCCACGCCACCCGCCTCCTCTCCCTAACCCTCGAAGGCCTCCACGCCCCCCACTGACCCGCCACACCCCTCACCACCCCGCGTCTCGCGTACGCCGTGGCCCTCACGACCCGCCCTTCACGTACGCCGTGGTCCTCGCGATCCCCGCGCTTCGCGCACGCGCGCTCGGGCTGTGTCTTGTGGGGGCAGGCCCCCACACCCCCGGCCAAGCGGCCTGACGGCCCCTCGCACCCCCCGGCCTGTGATGGAAATAGGCATATCTACTTGAACAGCGCAGGATGCAAGCGTCTTCGGTAGCCAGGTAGGTCATTGAAAATGATGGCGCGAGCATCACGCATCATTGGCCTTGGTTGCGGCTTCGGTTGCTTCGTTGCCGCATTTGGGGCAGGACATCACTATCTGGAACCAAACTGCATGTTTCGATTGGTCATGCCGAGTTCCCCACCGCGCGGCCATCTGATCTACGAGCCAGAGTCCTCGACCTCTCTCGAAGTCCGGATTCGCTGTCCCTTCCAGTTCGGCAGTGGACTCTGCCGATCCGTCGTCGATCACCTCGATATGGAGCAATCTGCCGTAGCTTTCGATGATTACGGTTATCTGTCCGCAGGGGTGCCTTCCTGAGTCGGAGTGCCTTATGGCGTTGGCGGTGAGTTCACTCACCAGCAGGACCTGGCTCATGTGGGCATCACGATCCTCGACCTGACCCGCGTCCTCGATCTCTACGAGGTAGAGGATGACAAGCGCAAGCCCCTCTTCGGCCTGGCCAGAACGGCGCGAACACGTGGCTGGTGGGACGCGTACGCCGACTCGGTTCCCAGCGACTATGCCACGTACATCGAGTTGGAGGCGGACGCCTCGTTCATCCGCAGCTATGACGCTTTGGCCGTCAACGGCCTACTTCAGACGGCTGACTACGCCCAGGAGATCATCCGTGCGGCACTGATGGGTCTTTCGCCGCCAGGGGAGGTCAAGCGTCGTGTCGAGGTGCGGCTCACCCGTCAGAAGCTCTTTGCCCTTGAGGATGGCCCACTTCGCCTTTGGGCCGTCATCGATGAATCCGTGCTCACCCGCGTGGTGGGATCACATGTGATCATGGCGGCCCAGTGTGCCGCCTTGCTGGCGGCTGCCGAGCTGCCCAATGTGACCATTCAGGTTCTGCCCTTGGCAAGCGGTGCCCACCCGGCATCAGCAGGCCCGTTCAGCATCATGGAGTTTCGTGAGCCGTACGATCCGGACGTCGTGTATGTGGAAAGCATGACGAGTAGCCTGTACGTAGAGAGTGATGCCGACATATATCGGTACACACTTGCATTCGACCATCTCAGGGCCTCCGCCATGGCCCCCGACGAATCGAAGTCACTGATCGCGCGGGTGGCTGATCGGTTCTCGTGCTGACCGGACGCCCTGCTGAGAAGTAGGGGGAGCAAGTGGACTTGTCCCATATCACATGGCGCAAGAGCAGCCGGAGCGGCAACGGCGCCAACTGTGTGGAGGTGGCCGTTGTTGAGGATGTCTACCTGTTACGTGATTCGAAACATCCCGAAGGTCCGAAACTGGTCGTTCACGCGACCCAATGGCGGGATTTCATCGCCGACCTCAAGAACACCGAGTTCGATCAGCGGGGCTGACTTCGAGGTGTGCGTGAGCTGCCTTCCGTATGGATGGGAGTGCTAGGACCGACACGGATTGCCCCATTTGGCACAGCTTGAGCGTGGGTGTGTCAAGGGCGGGGTTGTGGCGGGCTGTATTACCAAGGGTGTGTGCAGTTAGGGAATTGGGTTCGGGGTGAGGAGTTGGGTTAGGCGGGTGGCGAAGGCTTGGGGGTGGGAGGTGAGGGCGTTGTGGCCGGCGGGGAAGGTGGTGGGTGGGACGGCGAGGTGTTCGGCGAGGAGGAGGGTGCAGCGGTGGGGCCAGGTGTGGGCGGAGGTCTTGCCGACGGCGGGGAGGATGCGGGTGGACGCCGATTTGAGGGCGGGCAGGTCTAGTAGGTGACGTCTGACCGCCGGGGCGTCGTGGGTCAGGAAGAACTCCAGGTTCGGCAGGCGCCCGGGGCCCCGAGGCGCTGCCTTGACGTCGGGTTCACGGTCGTTCAGGTCGATGCCCGTGAGGATCGCGAACTTCAGCAGGGCGGCGAAAGTGCCTTCCGTCCGGTGGGTCTCCTCGATTTCCCGCTGGTCGTGAGCGGCCCGGGTGCGCTCCGCTTCGGAAAGCAGTTGCGTCGTAGGGGGCTCGTGCGCGACCAGGACGCCGACCTGGCCGGGGTGACGGGACACCAGTTCCAGGCTGATCAGGGCACCGATGCTGCTGCCACAGACGTAGGCGGGCTCGGTGGTGACGGCGGCGAGGAGATGGTGCAGGTCGTCGGCGTGGGTGGTGACGGTCGGGGGGTCGCTCGGGTCGTCGATGGTGCTGCCGGACAGGCCTCGGCGGTCGTAGGTGAGGACCGTGTAGTCGTCGGCGAGCCGGGCGGCCAGGTCGTCACTGGAGGAGGCGTCGCCGTCCCCGCCTGCGACCAGGACGAGCAGCGGGCCGGAGCCGCGCAGGACGTAGTGGAGTCGCGCGCCGGGGACGTGCTCGGTGTTCAAGATCGTCATGGGGTTCCCTCTGGCCGGGGTACATCGGTTCGTAGATGCATCAGGAATTAGATATATCAATATCGTGATGCATCTGTCGAATGGTGCATCATGGGTGGCATGAACGGGCTCGAACTGTTCCTGCTGGGGCACAAGTTGATCAAGATCGGGCAGGACGCCATTCCCCGGTCCGGCTTCCACACGCTGCCGGTCAGCGCCCGCACGATCCTCGTCGACGTCTTCGAGCACTCCGTCAGCTCCATCGGTGAGATCACCTCGCGTACCGGCTTCCCGCAGAGCCTGGTGTCGGCGGCGGTCGCCAAGTTCCGCGACGGGGGGGTGATGGTGACCGAGCCGGACCCCGCCGACCGGCGGCGCACCCTCGTACGGCCGGCTCCTGGCATGCGCGAGCAGGGGCAGCGGCGGGCTGACATGGTGACGGTGGATGACACTCTGGCGAAGGCGCTCGGCGTTGAGCCGGAAGAGGTCGCCCAGATCGTGGCCACGTTGGAGTCGCTCGCGCGACGGTTGTCCGAGGTGCAGGCATCGACCTGATTCACCGGCGTTGATCACGTCCAGCGGGCCGTGTGGGTAGCCCTGGTGGGTGGTCGCGACCGATGGGCGTGGTTCGCGTACGGTCAGCCGGGTTTGATCTCGGTGCCCTGGGCGGAGGTGAGGCGCCAGCCTTGGGTGGCGGGGGTGGTGGTGAAGACGTGGGTGTAGCGGCTCGCGGCGGTGAAGGTGGTGCCGTCGGGGGCGGTGAAGTTCATGCTGGTACGTCCGACGACGAGGCCGGTGTCGCCGACGCGCCGGACGATGGCCTCGTCGGGGAACGAGTCGATCGCCGGGAAGGTCAGGGCGCCGCTGGAGACGGCGCCGAGCAGGTCGTGCTTGGTCGCGATGGAGCCGTCGGCCACACCGACCAGGAGGAAATCGTCCGAGAGCAGGATGCGGAGGGTGTCCGCGTCGGCGGCGATCAGCGCGTCGAAGAACCGGCGGTCATGGTCGAGCAGGGACGTACGGTCGTCGGGGCCAGGGGTGGCGGTCATCGTCTTCCATTCGGCGTCGGTATCGCGGTACCAGGGTCTGGGTCGCTTTCGCGGAGCGCGTTGATGTTAGACGTTGACGCCAGTGACAAGGTCAACCGCTGATTCGGCGATCATGCACCGGTCTGGCCGCCGCAAGACGGCGCCGGATTCGCCGTACCACGTCCCGCCGCGTCGGCGCCGAGCTGACACGGCAGGAGCAGGAGAAACGACCGGGTCGCGAAATCGCGGAACCGAGGCGTTGTGAAATCGCGGAACCGAGGTGTAGCGATGGAGCGGACGACTGCGAGCTCAGGGGGGTGGGGTCAGGAGAGGGTGCCCGCCCGGGCGCGGAGGGTGGTTTGGGTGTCGGGGGTTTTGATGGTTACTCGGGGGCCGGAGCAGGTGATGGTGGGTTTGTCGGTGCCGGGGGTGACGATGGTGAGGAGGGAGGGCGTGGCGGGGGAGACGACCACCGAGGCGGGTACTTTGCTCATGTAGGTCGGTGAGATCCAGCCCTGGAAGGGGCTCGACGCGCCCCGTACGACCGACTGGCCGGAGATCGGCTTGCAGGAGGGCATCGCGAGCTGGACGAGGGTGGCCTTCCAGCCTGACTTGTCCTTCACGACGATCCGGCCGCCGTGGGTCGACACCGGGGAGAGCGCCGGGTCGAGGTGCCAGTAGCTGCGTGCCCGCGTGCCGGACGGAACGGTGTCGAGCACCGCCATCAGGTCCTCGCCGTGGTTGACCAGCACCGAACGCGTCCGGGTCACCCCGTAGGCCTTGTCGGTCAGCTTGTACGACTGCCGGTCGTCCTTGACCGACGAGCTCACCAGCTTCGTGGCCGTGTGGCCCCGGAAGGGCTTGCCCACGACGACGGGCACGTTGTGCGCCTCGGGGGAGATGGTCCAGTAGCGGTACGGCGTCTTCTCGTAGGAGTGGAAACCGGCCTCGACCAGCACGTCGTGGCCCTGCGCGTAGTAGGTGACGCCCATGTGGTCCTCGTGCCCGTGGAACTTCAGGCCGGGGCCGAACCGGATGGAGTAGTACGCCGACTCGGGCTTGTCCCACGCGGTGCGCCCGAAGACGTACCCGGCCTTGAAGATCTTCACGGTCTGCTTGGCGTGCTGGAACCCCGCCGGCCGGACGTCCGCGCCGCCGTCCCCGATCGGCACCATGAACCCGCTGGGCTCGGTGGCGTGCGTGATGTACGCCTCCAGCGACTCCCAGCGCTTCGCGATCTCGGACGGCACCTTGCGCCCGCAGTCGGTGATGGCCTCCATGCCGACCTTGAGCCGCTCGTGCACGTAGATGCCGTAGCGCGGCGCCTGCTCCTGGAGCGCGCCCTGGGAGTCGATGTCGAGCTTCACCGACCCGGTCATGCGGCGGACGGCGAGGTCGGCCCACTCCTTGTGGCCGGTACGGCAGCCGATGCGCAGCAGGGCGATGTCCTGATCCATGCCGTGGTTGTGGCCTTTTTCGTACAGGGCCGGGTTGGACAGCATCTTGGCGTGGTCGGCGAGGCTGCGGGTGAGCCATGAGGCCTTGACGTGCCTGCTCAGGCAGACGAGGACGGGGGCGCGCAGCGCGATGGGATGTTCGGCCCACGCGTACTGGCTCGCGCCTGAGCCGCCGCGCGGGTTGCTCTCGACCCAGCTCTTGGTCAGCTCGGTGGCCCGCTTGAGGTAGGCGTCCTCCCCGGAGGTCTCGTAGTCGGCCACGAGCCGGCCGACCCAGCGCAGCGAGGAGAACACCATGTCCCAGGAGCGGTTCTTGTACGGGCTCCAGCGCCAGTTGATCGTCTTGCCGATCTTGACGGGCGGCAGGTCGAGGAACTGCACCTCGCCGGACATGACCTGCGTGGACGTCGGCGTGGCCGGTAGCCAGTCGCCCTGGCACTCGGGGGTGGGCTTGGCGGTCGCCCGCGCTTCCGAGCTCCGGGCGGCGGCCGGGGCCGCCTGGGTGATCCCGCCACCGGTCAGGAGGAGGGTGATGATGAGACCGAGAGCTCGTGTCCGGCGGCGCACGCCAGTTCCTTCCGTGACCAGGATGGGGGCGGATCATGCTGTCCGATTCACACCGAATTGGTCAAGCCGCAGGAGCCCCATCGGTCACATCGTTAACAACCAGATGCCGGGATGCCAGCCAACTCCCAGAAACGGCGCCGGAGCAGGGGCTCCACGGGAACGCGTACGCCCCCGGCCGCGAGGTGCGCGGCCGGGGGCGTACAGCGAGCGGTACGGCGGGACGGGGGACGGGGGACGGGGGACGGGGTGAGGTCACATGGTCTGGGTGCGGGCGTGTTTGGGGAGCAGGAAGCCGAGGCCGAAGGTGAGGACGATCAGCGCGATGGTGACCAGCGCGGTCGTCTCGGCGGCGCCGAGGGAGTCGCGCATGTGGGTCTCCCGCCCGGCCGCCGTGACGGCCGCGCCGACCGCCGGGGCGGTGGGCAGGGAGCCGGCCGCGCAGCTCGGGGGCGTCGCGTCGGGGTTCTCCTCGGTCTCGCGGTCGTGCACGCAGGCGCGTACCCCGGCGACGATCGGCCCCTGAGCCTGGGCGGGGACCCCGGCGGCGGTCAGTTCGGCCCGCAGCCGGGGCGCGGCGGCGGTGTCGAAGTTGTGCCCGGCCTGTGTGCCGAGGAGCCCGAAGAAGATCGTGCCGATCACGGCGATGCCGAGCGACATGCCGAGCTGCTGGATGGCCTGCAGGGCGCTGGACGCCGAGCCCACCTCGTGGTCGGCGACCCCGCCGAGGATGATGTCGAACAGCGGTACGAAGATCATGCCCATGCCGATCCCGCCGATCAGCAGCGGGACGATGAAGTCGGTGCTGCCGATGCCGGTCCCGGAGGTCCGCAGGACCACGTACAGGGCGGCCATGCCAAGGGCCATGCCCACCGTGCCGATGTGCAGCAGGGTCCGGCCCAGCTTGCCCATCAGGGCCCCGCTGATCCCCGAGCCGATGAACGCCCCGGCCGCCCACGGCAGCGTGGTCAGGCTGGCGCGCAGCGGTGAGTACCCGAGGCCGACCTGCATGAAGACGCCGAGGGTCAGCATCGTCCCGCCCATCGCGCCCATGAACACGGTCGCGAACAGGACGCCGGAGACGTACGGGCGCCTGGTGAACACGGCGGGCTCGATCAGCGGGACGCCGCCTGACCGCTTGCGGCGCACCTGGTAGGCGGCGAACAGGCCGAGGATCGGGACCGAGCAGGCCAGCATCGCCAGGATCCAGACGGGCCAGCCGAGCTCGCGGCCCTGGACCAGCGGGAAGATCAGGGTGAACGTCCCGGCGGCGGCCAGGACCACGCCCACCGCGTCCAGGCGGGCGGACCGCACGGCCGGGGGCGTCACCGGCAGGAACCTGGCCCCGATGACCAGGGCGAACAGGCCGATCGGCGCGTTGACCAGGAAGATCATGCGCCAGCCGGTGCCGAACAGGTCGGCGTGAATGAGCGCGCCGCCGACGATGGGACCGAGCACCGCGGACAGGCCCATGATCGGCCCGAAGGCGGTGTACGGCTTCTGCATCTCGGCGGGCGGGAACAGGTCGCGGATCAGCCCGAAGCCCTGCGGCAGCATCACCGCGCCGAACGCCCCCTGGAGCACCCGCGAGAGCAGCAGCATCTCCGGCGAGAGGGCCGCCGCGCACAGCATCGACGCGACGGTGAACCCGCCGACCCCGATCAGCAGCATCCGCTTGCGGCCGAACATGTCACCGAGCCGCCCGCCGATGAGCAGCGTCACCGCGAGGGCCATGGTGTACCCGGCGGCCATCCACTGCACGCTGGCGTACGACCCCCCGAGGTCCGCGCGGATCGCCGGCGCGGCCGTGTTGATCACCGTCGAGTCCAGCAGGTCCATCACGCTCGACGCCATCACGGCCGAGAACGCGAGCCAGCGCCACCGGTAGAGCGGCGCGGTACCGGTTCCGGGCGGGGCTTCGAGTATTGCGGTCATCGAGATCTCCTGAGAACGAGGACGATGAGCTCACGCTATGGTGGATAGCGGCCACTTTCTGACCTGAATGACGAGCATCCTGAAGACATGGCGAACACGAGCTCACGCACCCTGCGGCTGCTGTCCCTGCTCCAGACCCACCGGTACTGGCCGGGCACGGAGCTGGCCGACCGGCTCGAGGTGTCGGTACGCACCCTGCGCCGCGACGTCGACCGGCTGCGCGAGCTGGGCTACCCGGTCGAGGCCCACCGCGGCGTCGACGGCGGCTACCAGCTCGCCGCGGGCGCCGCGCTGCCTCCGCTCCTGGTCGACGACGAGGAGGCGGTCGCGCTCGCCGTCGGCCTGCGGATGGCCGCGCAGGGGTCGGTCGCCGGCATCGAGGAGTCGTCGGTCCGCGCGCTGACCAAGGTCGTGCAGGTCATGCCGCCGAGGCTGCGACGGCGCATCGAGGCGCTGAGCACGGCCACCGTGCCGACGGTGTGGGGCGCCGGGCCGACGGTCGACGCCGGTGTGCTCACCTCCGTCGCCCAGGCGTGCAGGGACGAGGAGCGGTTGCGCTTCGCCTACAAGGCGCGCGACGGCGAGGAGAGCGCGCGCTACGTCGAGCCACACCGCCTGGTCTCGCTGGGACGCCGCTGGTACCTGGTCGCCTACGACCTGGGCCGCCACGGCTGGCGCAGCTTCCGGCTCGACCGCCTCGACGGGCCGCTCGGCACCAGGGAGCGGTTCCGGCCGCGCGAGCTGCCCGCCGACGACGCGGCCGGTTTCGTCCGCCAGGGGATCGACAGCATCGTGCCGCCGCTCGCCTGCGAGGTGGTCGTGCACGCGCCCGCCGGCAGGGTGCGCGACCGCGTCGGCCGGTGGGGGACGGTCGAGGAGATCGACGAGGGGCGGTGCCGGCTGCGGATGACCTCGGACACGCTCGACTGGCCGGCCATGGCCCTGGGGTCGCTGGGCGCGGACTTCGAGGTGGTCCACCCGCCTGAGCTGGTCGTCCACCTGCGCGACTGGGCCACCCGCTTCACCCGCGCCACCTCCGCGCACGAATGAGCCCCGGCGCGCCGGGCCACGACGCGGATCCAGGCCAGGACGCGGGCGCGGACCCTCCGGCGCGCCAGGCCGGTGCTACTCCTTGCGGCCGACGCTCTGGATGACCTCGAACGACCACAGCTGCGAGTCCGTCGCGGCAGGCCCGCCCTGCCCGTGGCCGTGCCCCTGGCCGCCGCGGCCCTGGGCCTCGGCGTCGGCGACCGCGCGGGCGTGGCCCGCCTGGAAGGCCTCGCTCGTCTGCCAGCGCTGGAAGTCCTCCTCGCTGCGCCACCGCGTGTACACCAGGTAGGTGTCGGTCCCCTCGACCGGCCTGAGCAGCTCGAACCATTCGAAGCCGTCGGAGGACTCGACCATCCCCGCCCGGCTCCCGAACCGGCGCTCCAGCTCCTCGCGCATCGCGGCCGGGACGGTCAGCGCGTTGATCTTCACAACGGACATGTCCACTCCTCGTCAGGCATAAAGGCATAGGCGTACGGGCACCCGCCCACGCGGCGCCGGACGGGTACCGCCACCTTACGATCAGCGCCGTGTCCTCGCGGGGCGGCGGGCGGCACTAGCCTTGAGGGGTGCGTATCGCGAGGTTCTCCACGGGTGAAGGTGTCGCGTTCGGCGTGGTCGAAGGCGCTCAGGGTGAGGAGTTCGTCTCCCGGATCGACGGGCATCCGTTCGGCACGATCCAGTTCACCGGTGAGCGCTACCCGCTCCAGGAGGTGCGCCTGGTCCCGCCGATGCTGCCGAGCAAGATCATCGCGGTCGGCAGGAACTACGCCGAGCACGCGCGGGAGATGGGCAACGAGCCGCCCGCCGAACCGCTGATCTTCAGCAAGCCGTCCACGTCGGTGATCGGCCACAACGAGTCCATCGTGTACCCGCACAAACTCTCCGAGCGCGTCGACTACGAGGGCGAGCTGGCCCTGGTCATCGGGCGGCTGTGCCGCGAGGTGCCGGTCGAGCGGGCCCGCGAGGTCATCTTCGGCTACACCTGCGCGAACGACGTCACGGCCCGTGACCTGCAGAGCAAGGACGGGCAGTGGACGCGCGCCAAGGGCTTCGACACGTTCTGCCCGCTCGGCCCGTGGATCCAGACCGAACTGGACCCCGACGACCTGGCCATCACCACGACCGTGAACGGCGAGCTCAGGCAGAGCGCGCGCACCTCCCAGCTCATCCATGACATCCCCAAGCTGATCGCCTACATCACCGAGGTCATGACCCTCATCCCCGGCGACGTGATCCTCACCGGCACCCCGGAGGGGATCGGCGCGCTCGACGACGGCGACGAGGTCAGCGTCGGAATCGAAGGCATCGGCACTCTCACGAACCGGGTGGTTCCGCGTGACTGATCTCCAAGGCCCCGCCGGCGCCCCTGAGCCGGACGCCGCGCTACGGGTGCGCTTCGCCCCGTCCCCGACCGGAATGTTCCACGTCGGCGGCGCCCGTTCGGCCCTGTTCAACTGGGCGCTGGCCGAGCAGTCGGGCGGCCGGTTCGTCCTGCGCGTCGAGGACACCGACGCGGCGCGCAACCGTCCCGAGTGGACCGAGGGCATCATCTCGGCGCTCGCCTGGATCGGGATCAACGGCGAGTCGCCGTACTTCGAGGGCCCCTACTTCCAGTCGGCGTACGAGGAGCAGCACCGCGCCGCTTCGGCCAAGCTCGTCGCGGACGGCAAGGCCTACCACTGCACCTGCACCCGCGACGACGTGAAGGCGCGCACGGGCTCTGAGCACCAGGGGTACGACGGCTTCTGCCGCGACCGTGGCCTGCGCGAGGGCGCGGTGCGCTTCCGCACGCCCGACACCGGCGTCACCGTCGTCGACGACCTGGTACGCGGCCGGGTGGAGTTCCCGAACGCGGCCATCGAGGACTTCGTCGTCGCCCGGGGGGACGGCTCCCCGCTGTTCGTCCTGGCCAACGTGATCGACGACATCGAGATGCGGATCACCCAGGTCGTCCGCGCCGAGGAGCACCTGTCGAACACGCCCAAGCAGCAGCTGCTGTGGCAGGCCCTCGGCGTCACCCCGCCCGTGTGGGCGCACGTCCCCGTGATCGTCAACGAGAAGCGGCAGAAGCTGTCCAAGCGCCGCGACAAGGTGGCCCTGGAGTCCTACCGCGACGAGGGCTACCTCCCCGAGGCCATGGTCAACTACCTGATGCTGCTCGGCTGGGGCCCGGGGGACGACCGCGAGATCATGCCGTGGTCGGAGATGGTGCCGCTGTTCCGGCTGGCCGACGTCAACCCGTCCCCGGCCTTCTTCGACGAGAAGAAGCTGCGGGCGTTCAACGGTGAGTACATCCGGGCGCTGCCGGCCGAGGTCTTCGCCCGGCGCTGCGAGCCCTGGCTCGACCCGAGCTGGAGCCGCGAGACCTTCGCCAAGGTGGCCCCGCTCGCCCAGACGCGCATCGCCCTGCTGTCGGAGATCACGGCCAACGTCGACTTCCTGTTCCTGGACCAACCCGTCTTCGACCAGCCGAGCTGGGACAAGGCCATGAAACCGGGCGCCGCGGACATCCTTTCCGGCTATCTCGACCGGCTGGAGAACGTCTCCTTCGACCCCGAGTCGCTGAAGGCCGCCCTGGAGGAGGTCGGCCTGGCGCACGGGCTCAAGCTCGGCAAGGCCCAGGCCCCGGTCCGCGTCGCGATCACCGGGCGCACGGTGGGGCTGCCGCTGTTCGAGTCCATCGAGGTGCTGGGCCGGGCGGCGGCCATGGACCGCCTGCGCGCCGCCCTGGCGAAGCTCCAGGCCTGACCACGCCGCCACCCGGGTGACCGGTCGTGTCCGGGCCGGCCGCCCGGACACGGGGGGTCACAGCAGGCCGCGGCGCTCCAGGAGGGGCTCGATGCGGGGGTCGCGGCCGCGGAAGGCGCGGAAGGTCGTCATGGCCTCCACGCTGCCGCCCTTGGACAGGAGCTCGCGGCGGAAGGTGTCGCCGTTCTCCCGGGTGAGGCCGCCGTTCTCCTTGAACCACTCGACGGTGTCGGCGTCCAGGACCTCGCTCCAGATGTAGGAGTAGTAGCCGGCGCTGTACCCGCCCGACCAGATGTGCGCGAAGTACGTGCTGCGGTAGCGCGGCGGCACCAGCGGCAGGTCCACGTTCGCGTCCCGCAGCGCCCGCGCCTCGAACTCCTGCGGGTCGCTCCCGTCCGCGTCGACCGTGTGCCACGCCCAGTCGAGCAGCGTCGCGGCCAGGTACTCCACCGTGGCGAAGCCCTGGTTGAACTTCTGCGACTCCAGCATCCGGTCGACCAGGTCCTGCGGCATCGGCTCGCCCGTCTCGTGGTGCCGGGCGTAGTTGGCCAGCACCTCGGGCCAGACCCCCCACATCTCGTTGACCTGCGAGGGGTACTCCACGAAGTCGCGCGGCACCGCCGTACCCGAGAAGCGCGGAAACTGGACGGCGGAGAACAGCCCGTGCAGGGCGTGCCCGAACTCGTGGAACATCGTGTTGACCTGGTCGAAGGTCATCAGCGTCGGCTCCCCGGCCGGCGGCTTGACGATGTTGAGGTTGTTGACCACCACCGGCCGGGTGCCTTCGAGCTCCGACTGCTTGACCAGGCTGTTCATCCACGCCCCGCCGCGCTTGGACGCGCGGGCGTAGAAGTCGCCGAGGAACAGCCCGAGCGGCGAGCCGTCCTCGTCGGACACCTCGAAGACCCGCACGTCGGGGTGGTACCCCACGAGGTCGGTGCGCTCGGTGAAGCCGATCCCGTACAACCTGCCCGCCGCGTGGAACACCCCGTCCCACAGGACCCGGTTCAGCTCGAAGTACGGCCGCATCTGCCGGCTGTCGATGGAGTAGCGGGCCTCGCGCACCTTCTCGGCGTAGAAGGACCAGTCCCAGGCCGCGATGTCGAAGCCCGCGGTCTCGCGCAGCGCCTCCGCCTCCTTGTGGGCGTTGGCGACGGCGGCCGGGGTGAGCTTGGCCAGCATCTCGGTGACGGCCTCCGTGCCCGGCGCGGTCTGGTCGGCGACGACGTACTCGGCGTGGCTGCCGTACCCGAGCAGTGCGGCGCGCTCGGCCCGCAGCCGCGCCATGCGCACGACCAGCGGGGAGTTGTCCCGGAGGCCGCGCCCGGCGGACGCCTTGTGGATGCGCTCGCGCAGGCCGCGGCTGGTCAGCTCGGTCAGCACGGGCTGCCCGGTGGGCAGCACCAGGGTGAGCACGTACTTCCCGTCGAGCCCGCGTGCCTTGGCGGTTTCGGCGGCGCCCCGGATGTCGTCCTCGGACAGGCCGTCCAGCTCGGCGACGTCCTCGACCACGATCGCCGAGGCGTTGGTGTCGGCGAGCAGGTTCTGCTCGAACTGGGTCGACAGCCCTGACAGCTCCTCGTTCAGGCCCCTGAGGCGCTCCTGGTCCTCGGGGGCCAGTTCGGCGCCCGCACGGACGAAGTCGGTGACGTAGCGCTCCAGCAGCAGCTTGCGCTCCGCGTCGAGGCCGTCGGGGGAGATGGCCTTGATCCGGGAGAACAGCCGGGCGTCGAGGTGGATCGCGTCGCTGTGCTGGGCGAGCCTGGGGGTGACGTCCTTCTGGATCGCCTGGAGCCCCGGGCCGGTGTCGGAGGAGGCCTGGTTGAAGAACACCGTGGAGACGCGGTACAGGAGCTGCCCGGACCGTTCGAGCGCCGCCACGGTGTTGTCGAAGGTCGGTGGGTCGGCGCTGCCGGCGATGGCCTCGACCTCCGCGAGTTGCTCGGCCATGCCGCGTTCGAAGGCGGGCGCGTAGTGCTCCTCGCGGATCTCCGCGAAGGGCGGCAGCCGGTAGGGCAGGGCACTCGGGGCGAAGAAGGGGTTCTCGGTCAACGCACAGGCTCCTCACGTGGCAAAGGTTCTTCCCAGCGTTACACAGGGAACAGGCTCCCGGCACTCCTTGAGGGGTCGTCCCCACGCGGCCGGCGACGGGGTTCACCAGGGGTGATCCGCCGCTTGGGCAATCGTTTTGGTCTTGACCCTCAAGCTGGGCTATTCTTTCGGAGTCGCGAGCGGGCCCGGCTGACAGGCGGGGGTCGCGAGCAATGGGGTATGGGGTAATTGGCAGCCCGGCTGATTCTGGTTCAGCTAGTCTAGGTTCGAGTCCTGGTACCCCAGCAGTTCAACCGTGTGACGCCTATGCCTTCTCGAAGGCATAGGCGTTTTCGCTTTCCCTGGCCGGGGGCGTGATCCGCGCGGGGGCCGGGGAATCGGTTTGGTCGTGCTCTCACGGGTGCGGTAGAGTAACGCCCGTTGCCAAGGCGTCCGCAGGGGCGCCTCCGTCGGTTCACCGTCGTGAATCCGGCAGGCAGTGGCAAGGTCCCGTCGTCTAGTGGCCTAGGACGCCGCCCTCTCAAGGCGGTAACGCCGGTTCGAATCCGGTCGGGACTACCACCTGCCACAGCAAGACCCAGATCGTGTAAGCCTGGCTCCGTCGTCTAGTGGCCTAGGACGCCGCCCTCTCAAGGCGGTAGCGCCGGTTCGAATCCGGTCGGGGCTACACAGAGATCGGGAACCCTCGGAAGCGTCTTCCGAGGGTTTTTTCGCGTCCACGCCCGTTCGGCGTCCGGACCCGGCGGGCCGGACGGGCGGGGCCGGACGGGCGGGCCGCCGCCGAAGCGATCACCCGTCCCGCCCGGCCCCGGGGGTCACTCGCGGTCGCCGGCGCCGGAGCGGGCCTTGAACAGGGCGCGTTTGGCGGCCTTGGCGACCTGCTTGTCGGGGTGGGCGTCGCTGACGGCCTCCAGCAGCTCCTCGACGTGCGGGTGCGGCACCTTCCAGATCACTTCGAGCAGGCTGCTCAGCACCGGCGCGGGGCCGATGTCGTGCAGGCTGCTGACGAACTCCGGCCGGCCGAGGCCCGCCGAGATCGTCCACATGTCGAGGATCAGCCAGTGCGTGTCGCTCTGGCTGGGCTCGGGGGCGTCCTCGACGCCGAGCTGGGCGAGATGGGTCGCGGCGTACGGGCGCAGCGACGGCTCGTTGAGCGCCTCCTGCCAGGCCGGGACGGCGACCGGCCCGAGCGACCCCACGAGGCTGGCGGCCTGGACGCGGATGAGCGCGTCGGCCTCGTCCTCGGCGGCGGCCTCCAGCAGCTCCTCGGCGGCCGTGGCGGGCTCGCGCAGCTTCATCCAGGCGGCGAATTCGGTGTCGGCCTCGTCCTCGGGCAGGTCGGCGCTGAACGACAGCAGGTCCAGGGCGGTCATCGCGTCGATCGCGGGGCGCGCGTCCACCTCGATGTCGTCGTCGTCCAGCAGGTGGACCACGCCTTCGGTGCCGAGCGGCGTGAGGCCGACCCGGTCGCCCGAGACGGTGATCATGCCGTAGCCGGACAGCCATTCCAGGACGGGGGCGAGCGGGTCGCCGGCGTCGGCCCAGGCGCTCGCGCCGAGGTCGTCGAACTCGGCGGCGGCCTCGGCCAGCTCGTCGCGCAGGTCGTCCAGGGTGCGTTCGCCGCCCGCGATCAGCAGCCGGATCAGCAGCGCGCGGGTGAGGCCGGACAGGGCCAGGGTCAGATCGTCGTCGTCCAGCTCGGGGTCGCCGTAGTCGACGGAGTGCAGGCCGAGCATCCAGGCGTCGAGGACGTCCTCGTCGTTCTCGAAGGGCCAGGCGGCGGTGTCCTCGTCGACGCTGACGGTGTCCTCGCCGTCGGGCGTCAGGAACTCCAGGTCGACGGCGAGGTTCCACAGGTTCCACAGGGCGGGCACCGCGTGGGCGAGCGGGCGCTCGCCCGGCTCGGGAAGCCCGACGACGGCCAGGGCCTGCCGGATCTCCTCGTCGCTGAGCAGGGTGTCCTCGCCGACCTTGCGGGCCTTGCCCACCCAGACGGCCAGGTCACGGGCCTTGAAGATCAGCGGTACGGCGCGGGCGGCGGTGGCCAGCTCGGCGTCGGGGCGCAGGCGGATGGTCGGCAGGTCGCCGAGCTCGTCGGCGAAGGGCTCGAAGTCGCCGAGGCCTTCGACCTCCTCCTCGTCGAGGTCCTCTTCCTCCTCGTCCCAGTCGCGCTCGCCGAGGACCTCCTCCATCGCCTCGACGAAGTCGTCCTCGACGGCGTCGAGCTCGTCGAGCAGGTCGTCGAGGGCGTCGGACCCCTTCGCCAGGCGGCCGGTCTCGGAGAGGAAGGTGAGGTAGGCGCGCACGGCCGGGATCATGCCGTCGGCCGCCGCGTCCGGATCCTCGACCACTTGAGGCATCCGTTCCACCAGGACGGGGCGGAGATCGTCACGCTTCCACAGGTGGACGTCGTCACGAGCGATCAGGCGGTGCCAGAGTGCGGCGGGTCCCACCAGGTCAGGATCACTGTCCGGTGCGTTGTCTGGTGCCCAGAGAATGAACTCTTGAAGGAGGGGACGCAGCTCCGTTGCCGCTGCCTCGATGCGATCTGTCACTCCGCCAGGCTAGTGCTTGGCGGCGGCCGTCTCTAATCAGTTAGCACGGCTTCCACATCCAATCGGTGAGCGCGCGCCCGATCGGCGGGGACGGCCGGCACCAGTTGGGACAACACGTACCTGGCGGTGCGGTTGACCGGTCGTTCAGTTCGCCCGTCGCATGGCCTCGGTGATGCGCTCGGCGGCGGCGACCACCGGTGCGGCGTGCATGCGGCCGGGCGTGCGGGTGAGGCGCTCGATCGGGCCGGAGACCGAGACGGCGGCGATGACCTTGCCGCCCGCGCCGCGGATCGGGGCGGAGACGCTGGCGACGCCCTGCTCGCGCTCGCCGACGCTGTGGGCCCAGCTCCGCCTGCGCACGCTCGCCAGCGTGGCGGCGGTGAACTTGGCGCCGCGCAGGCCGCGGTGGAGGCGGTCGGGCTCCTCCCACGCGAGCAGGATCTGGGCGGCCGACCCCGCGGTCATGGGGAGCGAGGTGCCGACGGGCACCGTGTCGCGCAGCCCGCTGGCGCGCTCGGCGGCGGCCACGCACACACGCTCGTCCCCCTGCCTGCGGTAGAGCTGCGCGCTCTCGCCGGTCAGGTCGCGCAGGTGGGTGAGGACGGGGGAGGCGACGGCGAGCAGGCGGTCCTCGCCGGCCGCGGTGGACAACTCCGACAATCGGGGCCCCAGAATGAAGCGGCCCTGGGTGTCGCGGGAGACGATGCGGTGGTGCTCCAGCGCGACGGCCAGCCGGTGGGCCGTGGGGCGCGCCAGCCCTGTGGCCTGCACGAGTTGCGCCAGCGACGCGGGTCCCGCTTCCAGCGCGTTGAGAACGAGTACGGCCTTGTCGAGTACGCCGACTCCGCTAGAGTTGTCCATACCCCGATACTGCCGTCTCGCTATCCGAGATGCAACTGGCATTCACCGGACGGATGGGTAGGCTTGTCCATATCCCGAAATTTCTGTCTTGAAGGTTGAGACGTCCCCAGGGATGAAACGCAAGGAGGCGTTCACGACATGGGTCGCACACTGGCTGAGAAAGTATGGGAGCAGCACGTCGTACGGCGCGCCGACGGCGAGCCGGACCTGCTCTACATCGATCTTCACCTCATCCACGAGGTGACCAGCCCGCAGGCGTTCGACGGCCTGCGCATCGCAGGGCGGAAGGTGCGCCGGCCCGACCTCACCATCGCCACCGAGGACCACAACGTCCCGACGGTGCTCGGCCCGATCGCCGACCCGGTGTCGAAGGCGCAGGTGGAGACCCTTCGCAAGAACGCCGCCGAATTCGGCATCCGCCTCCACCCGATGGGCGACGCGGGCCAGGGCGTGGTGCACATCATCGGCCCGCAGTTCGGCCTCACCCAGCCGGGCATGACGGTCGTCTGCGGCGACTCCCACACCTCCACCCACGGCGCCTTCGGAGCCCTCGCCTTCGGCATCGGCACCTCCGAGGTGGAGCACGTCCTCGCCACCCAGACGCTTCCCGCCTACCGGCCGAAGACGATGGCCATCGAGGTCTCGGGAGAGCTGCCGTTCGGCGTCACCTCCAAGGACCTGATCCTCGCCATCATCGCCAAGATCGGCACCGGCGGCGGCCAGGGCCACATCGTGGAGTACCGGGGCGAGGCGATCCGCGGGCTCTCCATGGAGGGCCGGATGACGGTCTGCAACATGTCCATCGAGGCGGGCGCCCGCGCCGGCATGATCGCCCCCGACGAGACGACCTTCGAGTACCTCAGGGGCCGGGCGCACGCGCCCACCGGGGACGCCTGGGACGCCGCCGTGGCCTACTGGCGCTCGCTCAGGACCGACGACGACGCCGCGTTCGACACGGTCGTCGAGATCGACGCCTCGACGCTCGCGCCGTTCGTGACGTGGGGCACCAACCCCGGGCAGGGCGCGCCGCTCAGCGGGGCCGTCCCGGTGCCCGAGGAGACCTCCGACCCCGCCGCAGCCCAGCGCGCGCTCGACTACATGGGCCTGTCCGCCGGCACCCCGCTCAGCGAGATCCAGGTGGACACCGTCTTCGTCGGCTCGTGCACCAACGGCCGGCTGGAGGACCTGCGCGCCGTCGCCGAGGTGCTGCGCGGCCGCACGGTCGCGGCCCGCACGCTGATCGTGCCGGGCTCGATGCAGGTCAAGGCGGACGCCGAGGCCGAGGGTCTGCACGAGGTGTTCACGGCCGCGGGCGCCGAGTGGCGCGAGGCCGGCTGCTCGATGTGCCTGGGCATGAACCCCGACATCCTCGCGCCGGGCGAGCGCAGCGCGTCCACCTCCAACCGCAACTTCGAGGGCCGCCAGGGCAAGGGCGGGCGCACCCACCTGGTGTCCCCGGCGGTCGCCGCCGCCAGCGCCGTCACCGGCCGTCTCACCGCGCCCGCCGACCTGTAAGGAGCCCCGCAGCATGGAAGCCTTCACCACCCACACCGGCCGCGGCGTGCCGCTGCGCCGCAGCAACGTGGACACCGACCAGATCATCCCCGCCGTGTGGCTCAAGCAGGTCAGCCGCACCGGGTTCGAGAAGGGGCTCTTCGCGGCCTGGCGCGAGGACCCGGCGTTCGTCCTGAACGACCCCGTGTACGAGGGCGCCTCGGTCCTCGTCGCCGGCCCCGACTTCGGCACCGGCTCCTCGCGCGAGCACGCCGTGTGGGCCCTGCAGCAGTACGGCTTCCGCGCCGTGGTCGCGGCCCGGTTCGGCGACATCTTCCGCAACAACTCCACCAAGATGGGGCTGCTGCCGGTCGTCCTGCCGGCGGAGACCGTGGAGGCGCTCCAGTCCGCCATCGAGGCCGACCCCGCGACCGAGGTGACCGTGGACCTGTCCGCGCGCCAGGTGCGCTGGGGCGCCGAGGCCGCCGGTTTCGAGATCGACGACTACACCCGCTGGCGGCTTCTTGAGGGCCTCGACGACATCGGGCTGACCCTGCGGCACGCCGATGACGTCGAGACGTACGAGAATGGTCGGCAGTCATGGCTGCCGACGACCGTCTGACCGAGCGCACCGGCCCCGAAGACGAGCTGGCGCGGCGACTGCGCGACGCGTATCGCCGCGTGGCCGCCGCGCGGCTCTCTCCCGAGGAGCGGGAGCGAGTCGCGCGCCGTTTCGTTGTGATCTGTGAGCTTTCCAAGAGGGATGTCGAGCACGCCGGCGCCCGTCTGGACGCCTTTCTCGCTGATCTGGAAGAGCATTCCGACACGCCGCGTAGGCGAAACAACGCGGAATGTGATTGAGTCCTGGCCCCGCGTCCCTTAATTTCAAGCGGGTAAGGGGTTTCTGACCGTTGACTGGCAGGTGCGTGCCGGAACCCCGCGCTTGGCACACCGGATGGGACGGGGGAGGGCGGCGCCCTCCCCCGCGCTCATCCTCAGACAGCGGTAACAGGGGGAGCAATCCAGATGAACAAGCGAGAACTCGTCGACGCCATCGCCGATCGTGTCGGCGACCGCAAAACGGCCACCGAGGCCGTGAACGCGATTGTCGAGGCCATCCAGCACGCCGTCTCGAACGGGGACAAGGTTTCGATCACGGGCTTCGGCGCGTTCGAGATGGCACACAAGCCGGCCCGCCAGGCGAGGAACCCGTCGACCGGGGAGCCGATCAAGGTCGCCGAGAGCTGGGGGCCGAAGTTCCGGCCCGGTGCCGACTTCAAGGATCAGGTCAACGCGGCCGGGAAGAAGGCCTCCAAGAAGAAGTGACGCACCACCGGCCCGCTACGCGCCCGGACACCCTCATCAGGGGTTCCGGGCGCGACCATGTTCAGCCCACGGCCACGCCGGGGACCTTCCGGGCACGCCCGCGGCGCGGGCCTAGTCGGGCAGCGGGAAGGTGGACAGGGTGATCACGGTGATGACGTCGTCCCGCACCCTGATGTTCACCCGCTGACCCGAGCGCAGCAGCCGCAGCGGGCCCGCGTCGAAGGCGTCCGCGCCGAACGGGATCTCGGCACCGTCGTCGAGGAAGACCGAGCCCGAACGGGTCTCGGGGTCGAAGTCGCGCACCGTCGCCTGCACGCCGGCCAGCCTACAACGCCGCACCCTCCGCGGGCCCGTCCGCGCCGAGGTGACCGCGGCCCCGGGCCGGCGGCGATCAGCCTTGGGGGCCCGGCTGGATGTAGGAGGCCAGGCCGCGCATGATGATGTCCAGGCCGAGCTCGAACCGGTCGTCGTTGGACTCGTCGAACATCAGGCCCGACAGCGCGACCAGGTGGGGGAACCGCTCGGGCGGGAGCGCGTCGAAGTACCCCTTGATCGTGGCCTGCATCTCCTCCCAGCTGTCGGCCTTGGTGGTGCGGCGGCGCTCCTCCCACATGCTCTCCTCGTAGGTGAACCCGTCCATGTACGTGGAGATCATGTCGCCGGCCGCCGCGGCCACCGCGTCGGGCAGCCCGGCTGCGCGGAAGATGGCCATCAGGCGCTCGATGTGCGGCAGCAGCTCCGGGGTGAAGGGCACGTGGGCCATGGAGATGCGGGCCATGTCGCGGTGGGCCAGCAGCCGCTCGCGTCCCTGGCGGGCGAAGTCCTTGACCTGGTCCTGCCAGTGCTCGGGGTCGGGGTCGGGGAGCTCGTAGCCCTCGAACAGCCGGTTGTACATCTGCTGCAGGAGCTCGTCCTTGCCCGCCACGTGGGCGTACAGGGCGGAGACGGCGACGCCGAGCTCGGCGGCCACCTGGCGCATGCTGAGCCGCTCGAACCCCTCGCGGTCGAGGACGGTGAACGCCGCGTCGGTGATGCGTTCGAGCGTGAGGGGGACGCGGACGGGCGCGACCCGCCTGCGGGACCGCTCCCAGGGCGGGGGGGCCATCGATTCGCCGCCGGACTCCGGCTCGCTCATGAGTCACCGCCCCTTGGCGTGGTCGTCCGGACTTCCGGCCAAGTCTAGTTGGCCGCCGAACAGTGCTCGGTGCCGAGAACACCGATTTTTTTCGCGATATATCTTGTCGTCGCGATAGATGCGACATATCTTAAGAACGCCGCACTTGAGTACGAACACCGTTCGATGATAGAACACTGCTCGTATCAAGTGAACACTGTTCTTAGGGCGCGGACGGCGCCCGCTCCCAAGGAGTCCCCCATGACGACCATCGATACCTCCCCGACCCAAGCTCCACCCGAGAAGGCGCCGTACAGGTGGCGCTGGGCCGCCCTGTTCGTCATCCTCGCCGCCGAGGTGATGGACCTTCTCGACGCGATGGTCACCAACATCGCGTCCCCCACCATCCGCGCCGAGCTGGGCGGGAGCGCGGCCGTCATCCAGTGGCTCGGCGCCGCCTACACCCTGTCGATGGCCGTCGGGCTGGTCACCGGCGGCAGGCTGGGCGACATCTTCGGACGCAAGCGGATGTTCCTCATCGGCGCCATCGGCTTCACCGTGGGCTCGCTGTTGTGCGCGGTGTCCCAGGGGCCGGAGCTGCTGATCGCCGCGCGGGTCATCCAGGGCCTGTTCGGCGCGGTCATGCTCCCGCAGGGACTCGGCATGATCAAGGAGATGTTCCCGCCCAAGGAGATGCAGGCCGCGTTCGGCATGTTCGGGCCGATCATGGGCCTGTCCTCGGTCGGCGGCCCGATCCTGGCCGGCTGGCTGATCGACGCCGACTTCTTCGGCACCGGCTGGCGCATGATCTTCCTGATCAACCTGCCGCTCGGCATCCTCGCCGTCCTCGCCGGCCTGCGGTTCCTCCCCGAGTCACGGTCACCCCACCCGTTGAAGCTCGACTTCACCGGCATGTTCCTGATCTCGCTGGCGGGCCTGCTGATCGTCTTCCCGCTGGTCCAGGGACGCGAGTACGACTGGCCGCTCTGGTCCTTCCTGATGATGGGCGCGTCCGTGGTGGTCTTCGCGGTCTTCGGCTGGTTCGAGGCGCGCAAGAACAGGAACGGCGGCGACCCGCTCGTGGTCCCGAGCCTGTTCCGCAAGCGGGCCTTCACCGGCGGCCTGGTGACCGGTCTGGTGTTCTTCTCCGGGATGGTCGGCTTCTCGCTGGTGTTCAGCCTCTACACCCAGATCGGCCTCGGGTACTCCACCCTGAAGGCCGGCCTGGCGAGCGTCCCGTGGTCGCTCGGCATGATCGTCGGGTTCGGCATCGCCCAGCCCCTGCAGAAGTACGGGCGCAAGCTCCTGCACGGCGGGGCGCTGCTCATGGCCCTCGGCGTGTTCGGCGTCATCGTCACCCTGAACGTCGCGGGCATCGGCGTGACGCCCTGGCAGTTCGTCCCCGCGCTGCTGCTGACCGGCATCGGCATGGGCATGCTGATGGCGCCGTTCTTCAACATCGTGCTCGCCGGCGTCGAGCAGCACGAGACCGGCTCGGCCTCCGGGTCGCTGACCGCGATCCAGCAGCTCGGCAGCGCGTTCGGCGTCGCGCTCCTTGGCACGGTGTTCTTCGGGCTCCTCGGGAGCAGCGTCGCGACCGCCTCCGACGACGTCACGCCGAAGCTGCGCTCCGACCTGGCCGCCGTCCAGGTGACCGGGGCCGCCCAGGACCGGATCGTCACCGGGATCCGCGCCTGCGGGCACGACCGCGCGGTCGCCAAGGACCCGGCCGAGGTGCCCGCGTCCTGTGTCCGGCTCGAGGCCGACAGCCGGGCCTCGGCGACCTCGCCGCAGGCGGGCGCGGCCGTGCAGAAGGCGGTCATGACGGCCGGCGCCACCGCGGGCAAGGAGGGCTTCAGCCAGGCGATGAAGACCATCCTGTGGGTCGTGGACGGCATGCTGCTGCTGACGTTCCTGGTGGCCTTCCTGCTGCCCAAGCACGCCCGCGAGGGCGAGGAGGGCGCCCACTAATGGGAGCTACCGGGTCGGCTGTTCGGGCAGACTCGGTGCCTGTAGCCGCTGGTGGGTGAGCACTCTCGTCCACCGGACCTAGGAGTCCTGGGGTCAGATCGTGCCCTCACCGGTGGCCAGGG
>NZ_JANZYP010000051.1 GCF_025506355.1 Sphaerisporangium corydalis | reverse complement strand
GGGGAGAGGGAGGGCGTCGCCTTCGGTGCGGGGGACGACGTGGAGGTGCAGGTGGAACACGGTCTGGGTGGCGGCCGATCCCTTGGAGGTGATGAGGTTGGCGGCCGGGAGCTCGCCGGCCAGCTCGGCCGCGCGCAGCATGGTGCGGGCGGCGACGGCGGGGTCCTGCCCGGCGTCGGCGACGTGGACGAGCGGGATCACCAGCAGGTGACCGGGGGCCACCGGCCGGGTCGGGCGGATCGCGATGGCGTCGGGCCATCGCCGCACCACGACGGCCGGCGCCTCACCGGCGATGACGGAACAGAAGACACAGTCGATCACGTCCATCGCCCCATCCTCCCCGCCTCCCGCACGGGTCCGGGAGGGGATATCCAGGTTGCCGGGCGAGCTCCCTTCCCCACTTCGCATGTAAGCCTGGCCGGATGCCAAGAGAGCCGCCCTCCACACCCGTACGCGTCCGGGAGGGGATGGCCTGGGCGGGTGGCGGGAGAGCCGCGCCCTGTGCGGCCGGGAAGGGTTTTCGGGGGGTGCAAAGGGCTTTCAGGGGGTGCAAGCGGTTTGCGCGGACTTACGGTACGGGAAACAGCGCAATCCAGTCGTTACATTTCATGGAACCGCTGAAATCTTGCAGACATCTGTCCGTCATTTTAAGGTGTGGGTACCCCCCCGGGCACCACCGGTCACGTACGAGGCCGCGAAGCGTCCGGCTCTTCGTAGGATGAAGGGTCAGTCGATGATGAAGTCCGGCAGGCTAAAGGCCTGGACGATCGCCACGGTCGTGGCGCTGACAGCAGGAGGGCTGGTCTGCTCACCGGCCACCTCCGCCTCGGCCGCCGCGCGAGCCGACTCCCCGTTCGACTTCCCGGGACGCGGCGCCACCGTGCCCTTCGCGGAGATCGAAGCAGAAGACGCCGTCACCTCCGGCCAGGTGATCGGCCCCGACCGCATATACGGCCACCTGCCCTCCGAGGCCTCCGGCCGCAGGGCGGTGACGCTCAGCGGGTCCGGCCAGTACGTCGAGTTCACCCTCACCCGGCCGGCCAACGCGATGTCCCTGCGCTACAGCCTGCCGGACAGCGCCGCGGGCACCGGTCAGAACACCACCGCCGACCTGCGGGTCAACGGCACGCACCTGAAAGACCTGGCCCTGACCTCGCGGTACGGCTGGTACTACGGCGGCTACCCGTTCAACAACAACCCCGGGGACACCAACCCCCACCACTTCTACGACGAGACGCGGACCATGTTCGGGTCCACGCTCAACGCCGGCGCCAAGGTGCGCGTCCAGTCCAACGGCGGCGTCCCCATCACCGTCGACCTGGCCGACTTCGAGGTCGTCCCGGGCGCGATCGGCCGTCCCTCCGGCTCGCTGTCGGTGGACGACTTCGGCGCCGTGCGCAACGGCACGACCGACTCCACCGCCGCGTTCCAGGCCGCGGTCAACGCCGGCAAGGCCCAGGGCAAGGTCGTCTACATCCCCGAGGGCACCTACACCCTGTGGGACCACGTGGTCGTCGACGGCGTGACGCTGGCCGGCGCCGGCCCCTGGTACAGCGTGCTGACCGGCCGCGACCCCACCGTGCGCAGCCACGGCGTGGGCATCTACGGCAAGTACGTCCAGGGCGGCGGCTACCAGGGCCCGATCCGGTCGCACGAGGCCGGCGGCCCGAGCCAGAACGTCACCCTCAAGGACTTCGCCATCATCGGCGAGATCACCGAACGCGAGGACAACGACCAGGTCAACGGCCTGGGCGGCGCGATGTCCAACTCCGTCGTGGACAACTTGTGGATCCAGCACACCAAGGTCGGTGCCTGGATGGACGGCCCGATGGACAACTTCACCATCAAGAACACGCGCATCCTCGACCAGACCGCCGACGGCGTGAACTTCCACACCGGTGTGACGAACTCGACGGTGACCAACAGCTTCCTGCGCAACCTGGGTGACGACGGTCTGGCGGGGTGGCCCGAGCGGATGGCCAACGTCAACGACTCGTTCACCCACAACACGGTGATCCTGCCGATCCTGGCGAACAACATCGTCACCTACGGCGGCAAGGACATCAAGATCACCGACAACGTGGTCAGCGACACCATCTCCAACGGCGGCGGCATCCACGTGGCCAACAGGTACCCGGGGGTCAACGGCGCCACCGGGGTCTCCGGCACCATCACCGTCGCACGCAACACCCTGCTGAGAGCGGGCAACTCCGACTTCAACTGGCACTTCGGCGTCGGCGCGATCTGGTTCGACGCGCTCAACGAGTCGATCAACGCCACGATCAACGTCACCGACACCGACATCCTGGACAGCTCCTACGCGGCCATCCACTTCATCGAGGGCAACACCAAGACCGTCAACTTCACCAACGTCAACGTCGACGGCACCGGCACGTACATGATCCAGGCGCAGGCGGGGGCCACCGCGACGTTCACCAACGTCAAGGCCGCCCACATCGGCGCGGGCGTGTCCATCCACAACTGCGTCGGCACGGGCTTCACGCCGACCTTCGGCACCGGCAACACCGGCTGGAGCCCCAGTTCCACGGTCTGCACCGGCACCTGGCCCGACCCGAACTACATCTACCCGGGCGGCGGCGGCAGCACGGGCGGCCTGTCCGGCTCCCCCGGCCTGCTGTCCTTCCCGGCGCTCCAGGTCGGCGGCACCAGCTCCGCGCAGGCCGTCACCATCAGCAACGGCGGCACCGCCGCGGCGCCGATCAGCTCGGTGACCGCCACCGGCGACTACACGCAGACCAACAACTGCGGCAGCTCCCTGGCCGCCGGCGCCACCTGCACGGTCAACGTCACCTTCAGGCCGACCGCGACGGGCACCCGCACCGGTACGCTCACGCTCGCCAGCAGCGCCCCCGGCGGCCCGGTGACCGTCAGCCTCACCGGCACCGGCACCAACGGCGTCGCCCTGACCGCCTCGCCCGCGAGCCTGTCCTTCGGGTCGCGGCAGGCCGGGTCGACCAGCCCGGCGCAGACCGTCACGGTCACCAACAGCGGCTCCGCCTCGGCGGCCCTGAGCGGCGTCACCACCACCGGCGACTACGCCCAGACCACCACCTGCGGCTCCACCCTGGCCGCCGGCGCGTCCTGCACGGTCAGCGTGACCTTCACCCCGACCGCCTCGGGCAGCCGCCCGGGCACCGTCAGGGTGGCCAGCAACGACGTGAACAGCCCCCTGACGGTGAGCCTGTCCGGCAGCGGCGTCACCTCGACCACCAACCTCGCGCTCGGCGCGACGATGACGGGCAGCAGCTCGGCGGGCGGCTTCCCGCCGAGCAACACCAACGACGACAACACCGCCACCTACTGGGAGTCCAACAGCAACGCGTTCCCGCAGTGGCTGCAGGCCGACTTCGGCACCAACCAGAGCGTCGGCTCGATCACCCTGAAGCTCCCGCCGCCCTCGGCGTGGGCGACCAGGACGCAGACCCTGTCGGTCCAGGGCAGCACCAACGGCACGACCTGGACGACGCTGAAGGACTCCGCGACCTACACCTTCAACCCGGCGACCGGCAACAGCGCCACCATCTCACTGCCCACCTCGACCGTGCGGCAGCTCCGGCTGAACTTCACCGCCAACTCCGGCTGGCCCGCGGCGCAGATCGCCGAGTACCAGATCTTCCCGGGCGGCGGCGGCACGACGCCGACCGTGGCACTGGCCGCCTCCCCCTCCAGCGTGTCGTTCGCGGCCAGGGCGGTCGGCAGCACCAGCGCGTCGCAGGCCGTGACGGTCACCAACAACGGCACCGGGACGGCGACGCTCGGCACGGTCGCCACCACCGGTGACTTCGCGCAGACCAGGACCTGCGGCTCCACCCTGGCCTCCGGAGCGTCCTGCACGGTCAACGTCACCTTCACCCCGACCGCCACGGGCACCCGCACGGGCAACCTGACCGTCGCCAGCAACGACCCGAACAGCCCGCTGACGGTGGCCCTGTCCGGCACCGGCGGCACCGCGCCCACCGGCAACCTGGCGCTCGGCAGGCCGACCACCGAGACCAGCCACTCGCAGGTGTACGGCTCGGGCAACAGCGTGGACGGCAACGCGAGCACCTACTGGGAGTCGGCCAACAACGCCTTCCCGCAGTCGGTGACGGTCGACCTCGGCTCGGCGCTGAGCGTCGGGCGCGTCGTGCTCAAGCTGCCCCCGTCCACCGACTGGGCCACCCGCACCCAGGCGGTCGCCGTCCTCGGCAGCACCGACGGCACGAACTTCACCGGCGTCGCCGGCTCGGCGACGTACACCTTCAACCCGGCCACCGGCAACACGGCCACGATCACCTTCACGTCCACCACCAGGCGCTACCTGCGCCTGACCTTCACCGCCAACAGCGGCTGGCCGGCCGGTCAGCTCTCCGAATTCGAGGTCTACGGCTCTTAGCCGCGAACCGAGCACCGGAGGGGGCGAACCCGCCCCCTCCGGTGCTTTCTCATTCGGTCACGACGGTGCTCAGGGGCCGTACACCTCCAGCTCGTAGATCCGCGCGGCCGCGTCGGTGGTCTGGGCCGGGGTGGTGACGTTCAGCCGCACGTAGCGGGCCGACGTCGTGGCGATCGGGTGGGTGGTGACCCCGGCGGTGTTGCCGGTCACGGTCGCCACGGTGGTCCACGCGGACCCGTCCGTGCTCACCTGCAGGTTGAAGTCCCGGGTGTTGAAAGTCGCGCTCTCGCCGCCCGCGCTCGCGTGCCTGACCGTGAACGTGCTGACGTTCCGCGCACTGCCGAGGTCGACCTGCAGCCACTTGGGGGACACCAGCGAACACCACTTGTCACTGTTGCCACCCGACACGCTGCCGTTGACCGCCTTCTCCGGCCCCTCGGACGCCCCGCACGGAGTCGTCCCGGTGGCCGTCCTGTTCAGGGCCAGGTTCGTGCCGCCGGGCGGCGGCCCGTACACCTCCAGTTCGTAGATCCGCGCGGCCGCGTCGGTGGTCTGGGCCGGGGTGGTGACGTTCAGCCGCACGTAGCGGGCCGAGGTGGCGGTGAAGGCGTGGTCGGTGACGCCGGCGGTGTTGCCGGTCACCGTCGCCACGGTGGTCCACGCGGACGCGTCCGTACTCACCTGCAGGTTGAAGTCGCGGGTGTTGAAGCTCGCGCTCTCCCCTCCGGCGCTCGCGTGCCTGACCGTGAGGTGATTGACGCTCTGGGCGCCGCCGAGGTCGACCTGCAGCCACTTGGGGGACACCAGCGAACACCACTTGTCGCCGTTGCCACCCGACACGCTGCCGTTGACCGCCTTCTCCGGCCCCTCGGACGCCCCGCACGGAGTCGTCCCGGTGGCCGTCTTGTTGAGCGCCAGATTGGTGCCGGTGGGCGGGGGCGTGCCCGTGCCCGGGTAGGACGGGGGCGCCGACGACGCCGCCGTGGCCCAGGAGGTGTTGGCCGTGCCGCCGAGCGTCAGGTTCAGCGTGCCGCCGTTCATGACGGCCGACGGGGGCAGGTAGGCGTTGTTCCACGAGGCCCCGTTCCAGGAGGCGCCCTGGATGTAGGTGCCGGCCTGCGGGGCGTTGACGACCAAATGGTTGCCCGTGCTGAGGGTGATGTCGACCTGGTCGAACAGCGGGGTGGCGAGCGCCAGGTCGGCGGTGCCGGGCGTCTCGGGGAACATGCCCATCGCCGACCAGACGTACCAGGCGCTCATGGTGCCGAGGTCGTCGTTGCCCACGCCCCAGCCGCCCGGGGAGTCCGGCCAGAGCTGGTTCTGCACGTTCCTGATGATCGCCTGGGCCTTCCAGGGCTGGCCGACGTAGTCGTACTCCCACGGCAGCTCGATGCTCGGCTCGTTGCCGAGGTCGGCGTGGTCGCCGCCGCTGCCGTTGAACGCGCCGAGCACGTGGTCCAGGTAGGTGATCATCGCGGCGTTGCCGCCCTTGGCGTCGGCCAGGCCGCGCACGTTGAACGGCACCATGCCGGTGTACTGCCAGGACGTGCCCTCCACCATGTTGCTCCCGCTGGTGGGGCTGAACCCGGACGTCCAGCCGCCGCCGGCCAGCCGGGGCTGCATGAACCCGCTGGACGGGTTGAGCAGGGTGCGCCAGCTCTGCGCGCGGTTGACGAACGTGGCCTGGTTGGCGGTGTCGCCGAGCGCCCCGGCGAAGGCGCCGATCGCGAAGTCCGCCGTGTTGTACTCCAGGGTGGTCGACACCGAGCCGTAGAAGTTGCAGCACCCGTAGGAGCCGTCGCTCGGCAGGTAGCCCAGGCTGGTGAGGTAGTTCAGCCCGGGACGGTTCTGGTTGGCGACCGTCGCCTCCTGGATCATGGCGTTCTTGGCGGCCGTGGTGTTGAAGTTCCTGCCGCCGAAGGCGTAGATGCCCGCGATGATGGGGTCGGCGGGATCGCCCACCATGACGTAGGACTCGCCGTTGGCCTGCGCCCACTTGGGCAACCGCCCGCCGGCGGTGTAGACGTCGACCATCGACTGGGCGATGTCGCTCGCCGGGCCCGGTGCGATCATGCCCAGCAACTGGGCCTGGCTGCGGTAGATGTCCCAGCCCGAGTAGTTCGCGTAGTGCGCGTGACCGGCGGCCACGCTGTGCACGGCGCCGTCGAACCCCCGGTACTGCCCGTTGGCGTCGCTGAACACGTTGGGGTGCAGCAGGGCGTGGTAGAGCGAGCTGTAGAACACGTGCTGCTGCGCCGTGGTGCCGCCGGTGGTCTGGATCCTCGACAGGTAGGTGTTCCAGGAGTTGTGCGCCGCGGTGCGCACCGCGTCGAAGCCGAAGTTCGGCACCTCGGCGTCACGGTTGGCCTGGGCGTTGGCCTGGGAGGTGAACGAGACGCCGATCCTGGCCTGCACGACCTGGTTCGCGGTCGTGTCGAAGGTCAGGTACCCGCCGTTGGGGTCGGCGAGCGCCGCCACGGCCTCCTGGCCGGGGGGCGGCGCGCCGTGGTACTTCGGCTCGGGCTTGGCGGTGTCCGCCGTCTTCATGGCCGTCTCCGACGTGGCCGACGCCCTGGTCCTGCCCGCCTGCACCTGCGAGGCCAGCCAGGTGCCGGTGGAGAAGGTGTGGTCGAAGGCGACGGAGAAGTACACCGTGTAGGTGTTGGTGGCGCCGCAGAAGTGGCCGCTGGTCACCGATCCTGCCACCTCGGTGTCGCTGACCGCCTGCCAGCTGTTGGCGAAGACGCCGTTCTGGCTGCCGGTCAGCTTGAACAGCAGGTTCGCCTGCGTGGTCGAGGGGAAGGTGAACCGCCCGATCCCGCCGCGTGTCGTGGTGGTGAGCTCGGTGCGGACGCCGTTGTTCAGGTTGACCGAGTAGTAACCGGGCGTGGCCGACTCCCCGGAGTGGGCGTACCCCGCGCTCGCTCCACCGGGGTTGGTCCCGATCGCGCCGGTGGTCGGCATGATCGGGACGTCGCCGTAGGCGCCGCAGCCGGGCCCGGCGATGTGGGTGAGGCTGAACCCGGTGATGGTCGGGCTGGAGTAGGTGTAGCCGCCGCCCTGCGCGCGCGAGGCGGTGTCCGGGCTCCACTGGACCATGCCGAAGGGGACGTCGGCGCCGGGGAAGTCGTTGCCCCCGTTGGAGGTGCCGAGGAAGGTGTTGACCAGGGACGCGGGGTCGGCGACCGCGGCCTGCGCCGGCACGCCCGTGACCGGCGCGAGCACCAGCCCGAGCGCCGCGCCCAAGGCGAGCGCCCATCTCCTGTGCGACGTTGATCGTGTCATCCGATCGCCCTTTCGTCTCCGAGGCGTTCACGGCAATGCGAAACCAGGTCCGGAACCCGTTCACCGGTTCGGACTTCTGGGTGTGACAACGTTGTCATTTGGTCGCAACATTGAGTTGAATACGACTTGGGCACCCTGTCAAGACTCGTCAATAGACCCGCCCGCGCCGCGCCCTCGCGGGCGCCGTACGATGGGGGCGCCCGATCGCGCCGTGTCACATCGGGATACCCGAAGAGGTGGGCAGTGTCCGGTCCTCCCCCGCCCGGTCCTGACGAGTTCCGGGAGATCGGCGCCTATCGCCTGATCCGCCCGCTCGGCAGAGGCGGCCAGGGCGTGGTGTATCTCGGCCGGGCGCCCTCGGGCGAGGACGTCGCGGTCAAGGTGCTGCACGCGTGGATGGCGGACGACGCCGACGCCCGCAGGCGGTTCCTGCGCGAGGTGGACGTCGCCCGCCAGGTCGCGCCCTTCTGCACCGCAAGGGTGCTCGACATGGGGATCCACGACGACCGGCCCTACATCGTCAGCGAGTACGTGCCCGGGGAGTCGCTGGAGCGGCTCGTCATGACCTCGGGGCCGAGGACGGGCGGTGGCCTGGAGCGCCTGGCCGTCTCCACGATGACCGCGCTGGCCGCGATCCACCGCGCCGGGATCGTCCACCGCGACTTCAAGCCGGCCAACGTCATCCTCGGCCCCGAGGGCCCGGTGGTCATCGACTTCGGCATCTCGCGCGCCATCGACCACACCGTCACCCGCACGGGTTCGGTCGGCACGCCGCCCTACATGGCGCCCGAGCAGTTCACCCACGAGCCGCCCGGGCCGAGCGCGGACGTGTTCAGCTGGGCCTGCACGATGGTCTACGCGGCGACGGGCCACCGCGCGTTCCCCGGCGACACGATCCCGGTGGTGGTGAACGCCATCCTGCACCGCGAGCCGGACCTGTCGGGTGTGCCGGCGAACCTCCGGCCGCTGCTCGCGGCCTGCCTCGCCAAGGATCCGGCGCGCCGGCCGGCGACCGCCGACCTGTTCCGCGCCCTGACCGGCGAGAGCCTCGCCCCGTCCGCCGGGCGCGCCACCCTCACCGCGCCCCTCCCCTCCCCCGCGCCCGCGCCCGCCCGCCCGGTTCCGGCCGCCGCCCCGCCCCCGTACGACCCGCCGCCGCGGAACACGCCATCGCACAACGCGCCTCAGCAGGACGCGCCCACGCGGGACGCTCCGGCGCGGCCGGATCGCCTGATCTCGCGCCGGGAGATCGTGGCCGCCGGGGTGGGGCTGGCCGCGGTCGCGGCCGCCGTGACCCTGCCGTCCCTGCTCGGCGGCGAGAAGAAGGACACCGGCACGCCCGGGTCCAGCACGCTCGTCTCCCCCGGCCCGACGGCCGAGGCGGCACCGGCGCGCCCCTTCGGCACCCTCTTGTTCGCCCCGCTGACCGAGCCGAGCAACGACGTCAGGACGATCGCCTTCGGCCAGGTGGGCACGGTGCCGGTGGTGGTCACCGGCGGCGACGACCTGGCCGTGCGCGTCTTCGACCTCGCCGCGGGCAAGGCCCTCGGCGGGGCCCTCACCGGGCACACCGGGTGGGTCAGGTCGGTCGCGTTCACCGAACTGGACGGCGTCCCGATCGCGGTCAGCGGCAGCGACGACGACACCGTACGCGTCTGGGACCTGGCCAGGGGCGCCCAGGTCGGCGCGCCGCTGACCGGGCATGACGGCGACGTGAAGGCGGTGGCGGCGGGCCCGCTCGACGGCGTCCCCATCGCGATCACCGGCGGGGCCGACCGCTCGGTCCACCTCTGGGACATCGCCGGGGCCAGGCCGTTGCGCGCGCCGCTGACCGGCCACACCGGCACGGTCTGGTCGATCGCGTACGGCGAGGTGAACGGCACGCCCGTCGCGGTCAGCACCGGCGACGACAGGACCGTGCGCGTCTGGGACCTGGCCGAGGGCAGGCGGCTCGGCGACCCGCTCACCGGGCACCGCGACTCGGTGCGCGCGGTGGCGTTCGGCCGGCTGAACGGGGTGCCGGTGGCCGTCACCGGCGGCATGGACAAGACCGTGCGCGTGTGGGACCTGGCGCTGCGCCGCCCGATCGGCAAGCCGCTCACCGGGCACGAGGGGCCGGTCTGGGCGGTGGCGTTCGACGAGGTGGACGGCACGCCCGTCGCGGTGAGCGGCGGCGACGACAGGACCGTCCGCGTGTGGGACCTGCGCAGGGGGGTCCAGCTCGGCGCGCCCGTCACCGGTCACACCGACTGCGTGTGGTCGGTCGCGACGGGCCGGGTCGGCGGTGCGGCCGTCGCGGTCAGCGGCGGCCGGGACGAGACGGTGCGGGCGTGGAGCATCGCCCCGCCCTTCCCCTCCCCCCGCCCCTGACGGCGGGCCCGCGCGAGGACACGACGGGCGCCCGCGTGGCCACGCGAGGCTACGGCTCCGGCGGGGCCTGCCGACGACGGGCGGACACGAAGGCGCGGACGCTCGTCGCCGGGTGGCCGGTGAGCTCCTCCACCTGGTGGGTCAGCCGGTCGTAGCGGTTCTGCGCGACCAGCCGGGCCATACAGGCGACGTGCTCGGTGAGGTGGTCCGGCAGCCCCAGCGCGGCCAGGTCGTGCTCGGTCCACTCCCGGAGGGGGACGTCGGCGTAGGTGACGGGCCTCCCGAGGGCCTGCGCGTACTCGGCCGCGATGGCGGTCATGTTCTGCGAGCGCGGCCCGGTCAGCTCGTACACCTTCCCGGTGTGCCCGGAGGGGTCGGCCAGGATGGTGGTGGCCACCTCGGCGACGTCGGCGGCGGCCACCGGCGAGGTCCGCGCCGAGCCGAACGGCAGCCGGATCGTCCCGTCCCGCGCGATCGACGCCTCGGCGAGGGTGGTGAAGAAGGGGTGCTCCAGGAAGACGGTGGCCCTGAGCTGGGTGACCGGCACCGACGACCAGGCGAAGGCCTGTTCGGCCAGCCAGTGCAGCCGCTGCTGGTGCGACTCGGTCGTGCTGAGCACCGTCATCGTCGAGACGGTCATCTGGGACAGGGCGACGCACACCTCCAGGTCCCCGTACTCGCGGGCCACGGCCGCCATGGTGACCGCGGCCTCCAGGTACTCGGGCACGACGCTCATGGTGAAGAACACCCGGCGGCAGCCGTCCACGGCGCGGGCGACGTCGGCGGGATGGGTCAGGTCGCCGGTCACCACCTCGGCGCCGGTGGCCCGCAGCGCGGCGGCGCGTTCGTCCTCGCGGTGGACGAGCGCGCGCACCGCAAGGCCCCGCGCCCGCAGGCCGGCGACGACGCTCCTGCCGACCCCTCCGGTCCTGCCGGCGGCGCCGGTGACGAGAATCAGCTGATCGGCCGGCATTGGCGGCCACCCCCCGTCCGAGGCGGCCACCCGGCGGCGTGCCGGGTGAGCCCCCACGTCACAACGTAGCCGGGCCGGTAGCCGAGACGGGGCACCGCCTCGCGGCGTCCGGCGATCGGCGCCCGGTGGGCGGATGTCACACTTCGGGGGCCGCCGCACCTCTCAGGGGAGCACCCGAGAAAAAGGACCGGCCCATGCCCGACCCCACGGAGGACACCGCGACGCGCGTGTTCGCCGACCACCGCGAGCTGCTGTTCTCGATCGTCTACAACCTGCTCGGCAACGTGGCCGACACCGAGGACGTCCTGCAGGACACCTGGCTGTCCTGGGCGCCCAGGTGCCTGGCGCCGGAGGCCGGGGAGATCGCCAGCCCGCGCGCCTACCTGGTGCGGGTCGCGGTCAACCACGCCCTCGCCCGGCAGGGCGCCATCCGGCGCCGCCGCGAGACCTACGTGGGACCGTGGCTGCCCGAGCCGCTGCTGACCGACGCCGTCCCCGACTCCGCGGAACCGGCCCTGCGCGCCGAGTCGATCTCGATGGCGATGCTGGTGGTGCTGGAGACGCTCACCCCGCTGGAGCGCGCGGTGTTCGTCCTGCACGAGGTGTTCGGGTACGCCCACACCGAGATCGCCGGCATCATCGGCCGCGCCCCGGCGGCCGTGCGGCAGCTCGCCCACCGCGCCCGCGAGCACGTCCACGCCCGCCGCCCCCGCTACCAGGCCGATCCCCGCGTCCAGCGGCAGGTGACCGAGCGGTTCCTGGCCGCCGCGCTCGGCGGCGACCTGGACGCCCTTCTGCGGATCCTGGCGCCGGACGTGACGATGTGGACCGACGGCGGCGGCAGGTCCCGGGCCGCCGGCCTGCGCCCGGTGCACGGCCGCGACAAGGTCGCCCGCATGATCGCCGGGGTCGCCTCCCGCGCCCCCGAGGACCTGGAGGTCCGGTACCGGACGGTCAACGGCGACCCCTCGGCGCTGCTGTTCTCCGGCGACGCCCCGTTCGCCGTCATGGTCATCGACCTCAGCCCGGACGGCGAGCGGGTGTCGGGGATCTACTCCGTCTCCAACCCCGACAAGCTCACCCGGATCGGCGACGAGGAATGATCTCTCGCGCTTCACCGTCCGCGTGACCTCGGGGGCCGGGATCGGCCACGGCGGGGTCACCCGGCCGTCAGCGGGGTTGGCCGGGCGGCCCTCCGCGTCAGCCGGGTGAGCCTCGGCGTCAGCCGGGCGGGCCCTCGGCCCATCTTGCGCGCGCTCGCGCGAGCAGGCCGGCGAGCAGCACCTCCAGCACGTCGCGGAGCGTGTCGGCGAAGTCGACGCGCATGGAGGCCAGGGCGGGGTCGGCCGCGTAGGCGGCCTCGACGGCCGACGCCGGGTTCGCGTGGGTCCACGCGGCCCCGGCCATCATGATCGAGGCGGTGGTGAACCACTCGGCGTCCCGCTCGCCGAGCTCACGCACGTGTTCGAGGACCAGCCGGACCAGGACGGCGATGGTCTGGCCGGCGGCCCGCTTGTACTTGACGACCACCTGCGGGGAGACGTTGTGCTCCAGCACCGCGGACTGGGCGCTGATCAGGTCGCACAGGATCGGCCGCGCCGCCAGCGAGGCCGCGAGCGCGCCGGCGAACTGGGCGCTGCGCTCCGAGGGCCCGGCGCCGGCGTCGACCACGCCGGCGACCTCGTCGGCGAAGTCCGCCAGCCACTCGCGGGCCGCCGTGTTCAGCAGCTCCAGCAGCACGTCCTCGCGTGATTCGAAGTAGCGCAGCACGTTCGACTTGGCCAGGCCGACGCGCCGGCTCAGCTCGTTGAGGCTGACCTGGGCGACCGGCATCTCGGCCAGCATCGCGGCCGCGCCGTCGAGGATCATCCTCCGGCGCGCCGCGCGCTGCTCCTCGCTGCGCGCCCGCTGGAACGTCGTCACGTCCCCAGATTACAGACCTCCGGTCCCTTGTGTATAGACCGCCGGTCTCTTAATGTGGGGCGTACAGGATCGACCCCTTCCCACCAGGAGCCCCCATGTACACCGTCCCCGGCCTGACCGGAAGGCTCGCCGTCGTCACCGGCGCCAACAGCGGCACCGGCAAGGAGGCCACCCGCCGCCTCGCCGACGCCGGCGCCCACGTGGTGATGGCCGTCCGCACGGTCGCCAAGGGCGAGCGGGCCCGCGACGAGATCCTCGCGCGCCACCCGCACGCCCGGCTGGAGGTGCGCCGCGTGGACCTGGCCGACCTGGCCTCCGTACGGGAGTTCGCCGACGGGCTCCTCGCCGACGCGACCCCCCTTGACCTGCTGGTCAACAACGCCGGGGTGATGGCCCCGCCCACCCGCATGACCACGGCCGACGGCTTCGAGCTGCAGTTCGGCAGCAACTACCTGGGCCCGTTCGCACTGACGCTCCGGCTGCTGCCGCTGGTGCTCGCCGCCCCGGCGCCGCGCGTGACCACCATGAGCAGTGGCGTTGCCCTCTTCGGCAGGATCCGCTTTGAGGACCTCCAGTGGGAGCGCCGCTACAGCGGCGCCCTGGCCTACGCCCAGTCCAAGCTCGCGAACCTGATGTTCACCCGGCACCTGGCCGCCGTCGCCGCCGAGCGCGGCTGGAACCTGCTGAGCACCGCCGCCCACCCCGGCTACACCCGCACGAACCTCCAGACGGCGGGCGCCACCCTCGGCCGGGACCGGCCCACCCGCCTGCACGACCTGGTCAGCGCCGTCGACTTCCTGCCCAAGCAGGACGTCGAGCAGGGCACCGAGCCGCTGCTGTACGCCGCGACCAGCCCTGACGCCGTCGCGGGCGGCTACTACGGGCCGAAGGGGCGGTTCGGTCTGGTCGGCGCCACCGCCGTCGCCCGCCCGCCGCGCCGGGCCCTGGACGCCGAGGCCGGCGCCCGCCTGTGGGCCGAGTCCGAGCGGCTCACGGGCGTCGGCCTGCCCGCCCACGTCGGGTGACCTCGGCCGGGCGCGGGGGCCATCACGCTTTGGGGCGGTTGGCGGCCAGCCAGGCGGTCGCGAAGTCGACCAGGGCCCGCTGGGACATCAGCCGGGTGGGCGCCTCGCCGACCCGGCCGGCCGGCAGCCCGACGGCGGCCTCGAAGTCCGCGCCCAGCCGTTCGAAGTCCTCCTCGTCCTCGATCACGTCGACCCAGGTGGTCCACTTGCCCGTCCCGTCGGGCCGCCGGATCGACGCGCCGTTGACGCCGCGCGGCGGCGACTCCTGCCGCCACTCCGCGAGGTGCAGCGAGGTGTTGGAGTCGTGCCCGCACCCGAGCAGCAGGACCTTCCCGTCGAGCCGGTAGACGGCGCCGAGCGGGGAGTCCTCGCCGAGGGCGTCGTCCACCCGGTGCACGCCCGTCACGCCGGCCGCGTGCGCGCCGACCGCGGCGAAGGACAGCCGGGGGTGGTCGCTGCGCAGCGCGCCGGGCCAGGTGCGGACCAGTTCGGCGATGACGCCCATCCACCGGCTCGGGGTGCGGGCCGGGTCGAAGCCGGGCGCCTGGTCCCTGATCACCGGCCACCACGCCTCGGGCACCGGCGGGTTGCGCCAGCCGGCCGGGTCGCAGTTGTCGGAGGTGTGGGCCGGCACCACGAGGGTGCCTCCGGGGCCGAGGACGCCGAGCAGGGCCTGCACGAACGCCTGGGCGCCGCCGACGACGAAACCGAGGCTCCTGACCGACGAATGCAGCAGGACGACGTCACCGGCGCGCAGGCCGAGCGCCCGCAGATCCGTCCCCAGGGACTCGGCGGTGTGGGGCACCAGTTGATCCATCCGGCCGAGCATACACATCCGGATCCTGCCGGCGAATCCCCCATCAGCCACGTGATCGGACTATGCCCGGACGAGTAATGGCACGTCAGCCCCATGGCACGAGTAAGCGTCCCAGGGAGGCCGCAGCCGGACCCGGGGCCGCCGCCTCGCCGAGATCCTTTTTGTGGCAGGGTGCCGAGAACCGCGTCGCCACAGACGGCGTCCAACACCGTGGAAACGCGCGGCCGAGGGGACGGGTATGGCGCAGGGACTGATCGACGGTGACCCGCAGCGGCTGGGCGGCTACTGGCTGGCCGGGCGGCTCGGGACCGGCGGGCAGGGCGTGGTCTACGAGGCCTACGACGCCGAGGGCACGCGCGTCGCCGTCAAGGTGCTGCACGGCAACTCGGCCAACCACGGCGACCTGCGCGAGCGGATGCGCCGGGAGGCGACGGCGGCCCAGCGGGTGGCGTCGTTCTGCACGGCCCGCGTGCTCGGGGCCGACCTGGACGGCCCTCGGCCGTACATCGTCAGCGAGTACGTCGAGGGGCCCGACCTGCGCAGGGCGCTCGCGGACGGGCGGCGGTTCGCCGGGGGCGACCTGCACCGGCTGGCGACCGCGATCGCCACCGCGCTGACCGCGATCCACGAGGCCGGCGTCGTCCACCGCGACATGAAACCGGACAACGTGCTGCTCGGCCCGGACGGGCCACGGGTGATCGACTTCGGCATCGCGCGCACCCTGGAGATGTCGCTGACCTCCACCGGGTTCACCGCGGGCACCCCCACCTACATGGCGCCTGAGGTGTTCTCCGGGACACGCGCCGGGATGCCGGCCGACGTGTTCGCCTGGGGGGCGATCATGGTGTTCGCCGCGACCGGCGCCGACCCGTTCCTGGCCGACAACCTCGGCGCCGTCATGCACCGCGTCCTGTCGGCCGACCCCGACCTCTCCGCCCTGCCCGAGTCGCTGCGCGAACTGGTCCGCGCCGCCCTGGCCAAGGACCCCGCGGGCAGGCCGACGGCGCCCGAGCTGCTGCTCGCGCTGGTCAGCGGGGACGGGCGGGTGGACATGGCCCGGCTGCTGGTCGAGGGCTCGCGCACGGCGGGCGGCGTCACCCGCGACCAGACCGGCGACCCGGCGCTGGGCACCATGGCCGAGGACTCCTACGAGACGCTGAGCCCGGCCGAGCGCGAACTGGTGCCCGAGGTCTTCCTGCGGCTGGTGACGGTCAGGGACGACGGGGAGCTGGTCCCGTGCCGGGTGCCGCGCGCCGAGATCCTCGGCGGGCGCCCCGTCCAGGAGGCCGAGGCGATCGAGCGCGTCTTCGGCGCGTTCTCCTACCTGCTCAGCGCCGGGGAGGAGGTCGCGTTCACCCGGCCGGCGCTGCCGCACGCCTGGCCGCGCATGCGCGCCTGGGTCAGGGCCAACCGCGACGGGCTGGCCGCGCACCGGGGCATCGCCACGGCCGCGCGACGCTGGCACGCCCACGGGCGCAGGGACGGCGACCTGATGCAGGGCAGCACGCTGGAGGGCGCGCTGCACTGGGCGGCCACCGAGCGGCGCAACATCACCCTCACCCCGGTCGAACGGGACTTCCTGGACGCGGGGGCGGCGCTGATCCGCCGCCGGGCCCGGGTGAGCAGGCTCGTGACGGTCGCGATGGCGGTGCTGCTGGTCGGCGCGCTGGTCGCGGCGTCGATCGCGGTGTGGCAGAGCAGGGTGGCCTCGGTCCAGCGGGACGAGGCCGAGGCGCGCAGGATCGCCGTGGTCTCCGACGGCCTGCGCGCCACCGACCCCGTCCGGGCCATGCTGCTCAGCGTGGCCGCCTGGCGGCTGAGCCCGGTGCCCGAGGCGCGCGCCGCGCTGACCGGCTCGCTGGTCCAGCGCGAGGCGCGGGTCTTCCAGGACCCCGCCCCTGAGGGCGTCCGCCGCCTCAGCCACGACGGCCGCGTCCTGGTCGGCATCGGCAACGGCGAGGCCCGCGCGTGGAACGTGCGCACCGGGGCGCGCGCCGGCGGCGCCAGGCTCGGCGACAAGGGGGCGCACATCCTGGACGCGGCGCTCAGCCCGAGCGGCAGGGTGCTCGCCGTGGCCACGGAGGGCAAGGACGTGCGGCTGTGGGACCTCACCACCGGCCGGGCGCTGCCCCGCTCCTACCCGCTCGGGCCCGCCAGCAGGGAGCTGAACGTGTTCCTCACCTACGGCGAGGCGGAGGACCTGCTCGCGGTGGCGCTCGGCGAGGGCGAGGTCATCTGGAACACCGCGACGGGGCGCACCTCGTCGTCCGGGGACTGCTGCATGCCGCTCATCGCCCGCGACGGCGCGTCCGCGGTCACCGCCGGGCTGAGCGGCCAGGTCATCCACGTCACCGTGCCCGGCGGGCGGGCCACCACCCTGGCGAAGAACTGCGACGGCTGCGCCCAGCGGGTCGCGCTCAGCAGGGACGGCCGCAGGCTGGCCGTGGGCCGCGGCTCCGTCGTCGGCCTGACCGACCCGGCGACCGGGCGGCCCATCGGCGAGGCCCCCATGGACATGGAGGGCTGGAACGGCGGCGACCTGCGTTTCTCCCCCGACGGCGCACTGCTCGCCTCGGTCGCCGCCACCGGCGTCCAGGTCTACCGGACCGCCGACAGCGCCCTGCTGATCAATCACGCGATCTCCGTCGTCCGGCCCCAGTTCGCTTTCGACCCCGACGGCCGCTCGATCCGCTACCTGGACGGCGACACCGTCGTCACCCTCGGGCTGATCAACATCGCCCGCTCGGCGGCCCCGGCGTGGACCGCCATGAGCCCCGACGGGCGCCTGCTGGTGGGCCGGGACACCCGGGCCGGCGAGGTCCGCCTGGGCCTTCCCGCCACCGGGAAGTACACCGGGAAGCCGCTCGGCACGACCACCAAGGGGCCGATCTACACGTTCCGCACCGTGTTCGGCAGGGACGGCCGCCTCGTCGCGGTGTCCGGCGTGACCACCGACGACGAGACCATCGCCGTCTGGGACACCGCCCGCCAGACCCGGGTGGCCACGCTGAAGGGCCTGGCGGCCTCCCCCGACGCGATGGCGATCAGCCCGGACGGCCGGCTCCTGGTCGCGCTGGACACCTCCGCGCAGGACGCGTCCACCGGGCCCGCGGTCATCCTGTGGGACCTGCGCGACGGCCGCGAGCGGTGGCGGCTGACGTACCCGGCCGTCACCGACATCGGGTTCAGCCCGGACGGCAAATCCGTCGTGGTGCGCGGCGACGATGTGCGCACCGCCGACGCCGGGACCGGGCGGCTCACCGGCACCGTCAAGCTCGGCGGCGACACCCGGCGGACGCTGTTCACCGAGGGCGGCGCCCTGTACGCGGCCGGCGAGGGCGAAGGCGGCCTCGCGCTGTGGGCCCCGGGCGCCGCGCGGCCGGAGACGCTGACCCTGCACGGCCCGACCCGCGGGGTGACCGGCGTCGCGGTCGCGCCCGGCGGCGGCCTGGCGGCCACGGTCCAGGGCGACGGCACCGGTTCGGTCGAGGTGTGGGACCTGGCCACCGGCGTCCTGCTCGGCCGTCCCGTCACCGAGCGGGTCAGCGCCGTGAGGGACGTGACGTTTTCGGCGGACGGCACCCGGCTGCTGGTCCTGGACGACCAGGGCGGCCTCACGACCTACCCGGTCGTCCCCGAGACGCTGGTCTCCCGCGTGTGCGCCCGCGCCGGCCGGGACCTCACCGAGCAGGAGTGGCGCTCCCAGCTCCCCGACCTCCCCTACCGTCCCGTCTGCGCCCCCTGACCGACCGGTTCCATCAGCCGCCCGCCGACCGCCGGCCGGCGGCGCGGCTCCGCAGGCGGCGGCGGGCGAGGACGGCGCCCAGCGCGGCCAGTCCGCCGAGGGCGATGGCCGCGCCGGCGAGGACGACGGCCGGGTCGCCGTGGCCCGGGTCGTCCGGGTACCCCGCGTTGACCCCGGCCGGGGGCGACGCCGCCGCTCCGGGTGACATCGGTGCCGTGGCCCCGGGTGAAGCGGGCGCGGTGGCCCCGGGCGAGGACGGTGTGGCGCCGGCGCCGCCGCGGGTGCCGCCGCCAGGGCCTCCGCTCGTGCCGCCGGTCCCGCCGGTGCCGCCGCCGCTGATGCCGCCGCTGGGGCCGCTGCCGGGGTCGGGGAGGGGGCCGGGGCCGGGCGGCCGTGGCACCCCGGTCGGTACGAGGTGGTCGTCTCCCCGGTCGCCGCCGTTGGCCGGCCAGTCGTGCAGGGGCCCGAGGAAGTCGGTGTCGAGGCGCCCGGTGTCGGGGAGCGCGGGGGGGACGACCGGCGCGTGCGGGACGTTCGGCACGTACGGCACGTGAGCCCACCCCGCGGCCAGGACGTGGCCCGTAGGTCCTTCGCCGGGCTCCGGGTACCGCTGGCCGGCGTCGGGCGAGGAGAGGAGCGGCGGGTCGCCGGTCTCGTCGCCGTGGTCACACCGGTGGCAGCCGGGGCCGGGCGGGCGGGGCAGCGGGACCCGGCCCAGCGCCTGGGCCGAGGTGACCGGCCCGGCGGGCCCGGCCGCGGCGGCGGTGGCCGTGCCGCTGACGCTGCCGGTGGAGACGTCGACCGGGGTGATCGTGTGGTCGGGCGCGGTGCAGACGACCGACCGCCCCGGGGCCAGGATGGTGGTCGGGCAGGTGACGGGCGGGTCGCCGGGGTCGTCGACGGTCAGCCGGGTCAGGGCCGAGGTCCCGGTGTTGGTCACCTTCAGCGTCCAGCGGACCCGGTCACCCGCGGTGATGCCGCGCCGGCCGTTGACGTCGATCGTGGCCCCGGTCTTGGTGATCGAGAGGCCCTGGGTTCCGAAGACGGCGGTGAGTGTGCTGGTGGGCGCCGAGGTGACCGGGGTCCCCCCGTTCGCGGTTCCCGAGGCGGTGGCGGTGGCGCGCACCGAGCCGCCGGCCACGTCGGCCAGGGTGATGACGTACGGCGCCGCGGTGCACGCGATCGTCGCGGCCGGCGCCAGCGCGCCCGAGGGACACGTCACCGGCCCGGCTTTGGTGTCGGTCACCGTGACACCGGTCAGCGCCACCGTCCCGGTGTTGGTGACCGCGAACCCCCACTCGATCGAATCCCCGGCTCCGGCCGTCCCGCTGCCGTCGGCGTCCACCACGGTGGCCGTCTTCAGCAGAGCGAGCGAGGGAGCACGGGCGCCGGTGACACCCGCCGCCGCCACGGCGCAGCCGAACGAGCCGACGGCGGACGGGATGCCGGCGGACGAGGTGCCGGCGGACGGGATGCCGGCGGACGTCACCGGCCCGGTGGCCGCCCGCCGCGCGGCGGGAACGAGGCCGGTGAATTCGGCGGGATCGGCCTCGGTGACCCCGACGACATTCGCCGTGTCAGGAGTTCGCGCCGTTTTCACCTTGAAATCAGGCGGTATCATTCCACCCGGAAGAATATCCTCGAACAGGCCGGTGCGTGGCACGCCGTTCGGGCAGCGCGTGAGCGCCGCAGGTCCCTCTTGATATGTCGCGAGAATCGACGGGAAATCGGCTACCGAGGCGATTCCGGAAAAGGCAACCGGCCGGGTCACAGTCGATTCCGTCAGCGGTCTGTTCGCATAATCGCCCGCCGCGCCAAGGCGCGTTCCCGCGGTCACGCCGTCACCGCCGGCGACCGTCGGGAAAGCACCGCCGAGGGCACCGAATCCGACGTGGCCACGGGAAAGGACCGCCGCCCCGCCGGCCGGGGCGCTCGCCCCGGGATCGGCCCGGTAACCCATCGCCGGTGCCGTGGGCTGGGCGTCTCCGGGGACGCCGCCGCCACCGGCCGCCCGGTGGCCCCCGTTGGAAACGAGTTCACCACCCAGCGCGGGCGCCCCATCGTTATCGTCGCCACCGTGGACGGAGCCGGATTCCACGACGGCTGTGAAACCATTGTCACCGATGATGGTCTTGACAGGGGCCCGGGCCGCGGCGGTGGCATTCGGCGCAATATATCCGACACTCAGGACACAGGCCGCCACGCCAATGGAAAGGCTCAGGGCGCGCGCGCGATCGCCACCGAATGATCCACTCATTGCGCGATCTTAGTCATATCACGATCATCGCCGGACTTGGCGTGATCAAATGTCTGATCCCGCTTGCGTCAAGCGACCGGCAATTCTGCGATCGGCGCGGGCCGCCGTGACATAGCCGGGGAGTCCAAAATAGGGCTTCCCGGACATGACAGTTCAATATCGGCCCGCGCCATCGCACTTTCAGCCCTCGGTCCGCTCCACGGGGATCCACAGCTCGGCCTCGGCCTCGGCGCCGTCCGGTGACAGCAGCGTGCGGAGGATCTCCGGCCCCGGCCTGCTCTGGTAGGGGTTGGAGGGGAACCACTGGGTGAACACGTCCCGCCACATGTACTGGAGCGTCTGCGGGAACGCGCCCGAACTCTCGAAGACCGCCCACGTCCCCGCGGGGCAGGGGATGGCCTCCATGTCCGGGGGCACGGGGGCGCCGGTCGCCACACCGTAGTAGTAATCGAGCTCGGTGCCCTCGGCACGGCTGCCGGCCAGGTCGTCGCTCACGTTGACGATGCCCTGCGGCTCCTGGTCGGAGAGCTCCGCGAGGCGCCGCGTGGTCTCCTTGTCGATGCTCCGGACGAACTCGACGATCGCGGGGTTCATCCCCTCGTGGACCAGGGGCACGCGGGCCTTCCTGCCCACCACGCGGAACTCCTCTTTCTCGACCACCCGATATCGCATGCTGCCGTTCCCTTCGATCGTGAGGCGGAAGGACATCCGTGACTGGGAGCGCAGAGCGGCGCCCGTGCGCCTGGCCTCGCCCGGCCCGACGCCGTGGACAGCGCGGAAGGCGCGGGCGAACGCCTCGCCCGAGCCGTAGCCATAACGCACCCCGATATCGAGCAGCGTGTCCTGCCCCGCGAGCACCTGGGCGCCCGCGACGGTGAGCCTCCGCCGGCGGATGTACTCCGACAGCGGGATGCCCGCCAGCGCGGAGAACAGCCGCCGGAGGTGGTACTCCGACATGACGGCGATCCGCGCGAGCTCGGACACCTCGATCGGCTGATCGAGGTTGCGCTCGATGTGCTCCATGGCCTGGTTCAGCCGCTCCAGCATCCCGGCTCCCTTCCCTTCTGCTCACCGACGCTAGGCCCGGCGCCCGCGACCGGACCCGACATCCTGTGCCCGGTGCGGTCGGGTACGACGGCCGCCGCCCGCCCCCGGATCCCCGAAGATCGTTTCCCGGCGCCGGTGCCGCCGGATTCCCCACGCCCGGGCCCCCCGCGCCAAATCGGTTCGCGCCGCGCCTTACCGATACCGGGCTCCGAAACTTTGTGCCCGTTCGTTCCTCGATCTGCTTATTTGATGCACCTTATGCCTGATAGAGGTGAATCGTTTCACGGCCGCGAATCCAGGAACAGCCCGGCCCGACTTCGCATCGCCGTCCGGTGACCGATCGTCCTTCTTGGAGTCGCGCCGGGTGACGCAACGTGACGCCGCCCGGCGGTCCGTCACTCATCGCACAGTCGATGAATGCAAACCGCTCGACTTCTCCGGGATTCACCGGGAAACGGGCCTGAGGGCTTGTGCGCGAGCCCAAGTTTCGCCGCCGTGACGCCACGTTCCCGGATGGATTCGCGAAGGATCCTACGGGAACGACGGCCTACCATATGTAAAAAGTATCGACGCCTAGTTGTCAGACATATCACTGCTTACTTACACTCGATCACAGCCCCTCGAGGAACCCTAATCACTCCGCCTCGCGTGAGGAACGCGACTAATTGCCTAAGCGACGACGCCTGGTGGAATTAGCCGCACAGAAGTCCGTGCGCGCCCCTCCAGGGCGGGCATCCGGGCTTCACCGCCGGCCTCACACGCCTTCCCGTGCCCCGCCCTGTGACCCACCCCCCACCAGTCCCTCCTCGTCACAGTCACCACAGCAGCCCTGGCTCATTCCTTCGCGCGCGACCCCGCTCACCCCCCGTCCCCTCTCTTCGGCGCGCCCTCTCCCTCGGCCTGCTTCACCCCCGCGCGCCCGAACCCACCCCGGCCCACCTCAGCTCGCGCGCCCCACCTCCACCCTCACCTCGTCCCACCGCGCCTCGCCACGGCGGGGCCCCTCTCCCCCAGCACCCCTTACTCAGGATCCAGGTGATAGCCATGCCGGTTCTGTGCAGGCCTGCCGTCCACGTTCCCGAAAATGTGATCACCCAGGCCGAAACCCTGGAGCTGTGCCGCCGGCTCCACTCCGACCACCCCCAGCTCAACCTGGCACTCCGGTTGATCGCCAACACCGGCGTGCAGGAGCGGCACCTCGTGCAGCCCATCGACGAGACGCTGACCCACCCGGGCTTCCACGCGCGCAACGACATGTACGAACAGCACGCCAAGAAGATCGTCCCGGCCGTCATCCGCGAGGCCCTGCGCAACGCGAGCCTCGACGTGGACGACATCGACCTCATCATCTACGTCTCGTGCACCGGCTTCATGATGCCCTCGCTGACCGCCTGGCTGATCAACACCATGGGCTTCGGGCTCGGCACCACCCAGCTCCCGATCGCCCAGATGGGCTGCGCCGCGGGCGGGGCCGCCATCAACAGGGCGGCCGAGTACTGCCAGGTGTATCCGCAGGCCAACGTGCTGATCGTCGCCTGTGAGTTCTGCTCGCTGAGCTACCAGCCGACCGACACCGCCCTCGGCAACCTGCTGTCCAACGGCCTGTTCGGCGACGCCGTCGCGGCCACCGTGATGCGGGCCCAGGGAGGCAGCGGGATCCGCGTCCACCGCAGCGGCTCCTACCTGATGCCCGGCACCGAATCGTGGATCAGCTACGAGGTGCGGGACACCGGCTTCCACTTCCGGCTGGACAAGCGGGTGCCCCGGACGATGGAGGGGCTCGCGCCCCCCTTACGCAGGATGGTCGCCGACCACGGCTGGGACGCCTCCGAGCTCGATCTGTACATCGTCCACGCGGGCGGCCCCCGCATCCTCGACGACCTGGCCAAATACCTGAACGTCCCCGCCGGCGCCTTCGCCCACAGCCGGGCGACGCTGTCCAGTTACGGCAACATCGCCAGCGCCGTGGTGCTGGACGTGCTGCGCCGGGCCTTCGACGACCCGGCCACCACCGACGGCGACAAGTGCCTGGTGGCGGGGTTCGGGCCCGGGATCACCGCCGAGTTCTGCGTCGGCACCTGGGTGACGCAGACCCCCGACCCGGTGTTCCGCGCGCGTGCCGACCAGCAGCGTGCCCGCATGCTCGACCCGATCCCGTGAGGTGGCACCGCCGCCCGTCCGGCTCCGCGGGACACGGCGGCCCTGAGCGTGCCCTGGCGGCCCCGGTGGCCGACGGGGTGACGCTGAGGCCGTCCGAGGGCCCCCGCCTCGCCCTGGGGCCGATGACCGTCACCTACAAGGTCACCGGCGGCCGGAGCGCGGTGGCCTCGACCTTCGAGGTGGTGGTACCGCCCGGCTGGGACGTGGGGGCGCACGTCCACGACCACGGCGAAGAGATCTTCTACGTCCTGGAAGGGGAGCTCGACCTGCTGGCCTTCGCCCCCGCCGCGCCCCGCTCGGGAGACTGGCAGTCCTGGACCTCCCGCTCGGGGGAGACCGTCGTACGCGGCGGGCCGGGCAGTCTGGCCTTCGTCCCCCCCGGCTGCCCGCACGCGTTCTCCAATCCGGGGACCAGGCCGGCGAGGATGCTCTTCCAGGCGGCCCCGGCCGGTCATGAACACTATTTCGAGGAACTCGCCGAGATCCTCGCCGAGGTCCCCCCGGACGACAGGGCCATCGAGGCGCTGCGTTTCCGGCACGGCATAACCCAGCTCACCCCGCTACGACCGGACGTCGGCCAGGCCGCGCACCGCTGATCATTACAAACCACACGGTTATGCTGATTCTCTCTATAGAGGATCGGCGTAATCGTGTTCGTCTTGTTACCCACTGGTAGGTCGTTCGGTAACATGGATGCCCACTCGAAAGCGAAACAACCATCGCGGAACAACAGGCGCCCCATCCGTTTCTCCAGTAACCGACCATGACACCCCCCTTCGGGCGTTTGACCACAGGACAATTGCAATGTCCGTAATGCAATACCAATTACCATCTTGTCGGGCAGTGGATTAATCGGGTCGCTTTTTGGGTATAAGACAGGTTTCCCCGGAGACAGGGTCGCGTCAAGAGCCTTTACCCTGAACGCCATTTCACAGATAGTTGAATGATCACCACCCTGCGTGACCGTGACGGATCTCAGCCGACGGGAAGGTCGCGGTGCCGCAACCCCAGCAGCCCGAGCCCGGTGAGGGCCGCCGCGAGGGCCGTCAGCACGGCGAGCGGCGGCACGGACAGGTCCCCGCCCGGAAGCGGCGGGACATGGGCGAACACCGACAGGCCGGTCACCCACCCGCCCAGCCGGAGCTCGGCGCCCACCCAGCCGAGCAGCAGGCTCGCCGCGAGCACGGCGAAGGCACCGGCCGCGAGGCGGGGCAGCAGGCCGGCCAGCGCGAACGCCAGACCGGCGAACACCCACACCGCGGGCAGCTCCGCGAGGGCGGCGCCCAGCAGCCGGGGCAGCTCCCGCCCGACGTGACCGGTGTTCATCCCGTGCGCGAGCCCGGCGGCGGCCCCGGCCAGGACCAGCCCGGCGGCCGGGCCGAGCAGCCCGAAGGCGAGGTGGCCGCCGGCCCAGCGCAGCCGGCCGACCGGGGCGGCCAGCAGGGGTTCGGCCCGCCCGCCGCTCTCCTCGGCCCGGAGCCGGAGCACCGCCTGGACCGCGTACCCGGCGGCGACCAGGCCGAGCAGCGTCATCATCGCCGTGAGGTACTGGTCGGCGAGGGCGCCCCGGCCGCCCAGCCGGGCCAGGGCGTCCCGCGCCGCCGGGGAGCCGCCGTCCAGCAGCTCGCCGACGCTCTGGGCGATGCCGCCGAGCACGAGGCCGAGGACGGTGAAGCCCGCGGCCCGTGCCAGCAGCGGCCCCCGGTGCAGCCGCCAGGCCAGCGCGAGGGGGGTGCGCAGGCCGGGCGCCGCGGTGGCCGGGCCCAGGCGGGCCTGGAACAGGCCGCCGCCGAGGTCGCGCCGCGCGGACAGGGCGGCGGCCGACGCCGTGAGCGCGGCGACCGCGCAGGCGGCGAGCCCGAGTACCCACCAGCGTTCGCCGGCGAACGGCCGCATCCGGTGCGCCCAGCCGATCGGCGAGAGCCAGGAGAGCCCGCCCAGCCCGCCGCCGGACCGCGCGCTGACATCACCGGCGCCCCGCAGCAGGAACGCGGCCACCAGGACGGTGATCCCGGCGCCCCTGGCTCCCCCGGCGCCGGAGGTGAGCTGGGCGGCCACCGCGCCGACGCCGGCGAAGACCCAGCCCGCGGCGGCGAGCCCGAGCCCGTACGCCAGCGAGCCGGTGGCGGGCAGCCCCGCGCCGGTCAGCGCCAGGGCCGACAGCAGCCCGAGGACCAGGGCGGCCCCGCAGGTGGCGGCCAGGGCGGCGGCCAGGCCCGCGTGGCGCCCGACGGCGGTGGCGCCGATCAGCTCGCGCCGGCCGGCCTCCTCCTCGGCGCGTGTGTGCCGCACGACCATGAGCACGGCGGCCAGGGCGACCACGACGGGGATGAACCCCGCGCGCCAGGTCACCAGCTCGCCGAGGCCGGAGCCGCTCAGGGGGCCGTAGGTCACGGTGAAGGCCGCGTTGTGGACGCTGGTGGCGGCGTACGCCGCGCGCGCCTGCGCGGTGGGGTACCCGGCGTCGAACGCGGAGACGAACGCCACGGGGATCAGGCAGGGGATGACCACCCACACCGGCATCAGCGCCCGGTCCCGCCGCAGGATCAGCCGGACGAGCCCGCCGGTACCGGTCAGCGTGCTCATCGCGACGCCTCCGCGCTCTCGCCGGCCGAGGCGGTCGAAGCGGTCGAGCCGGTCGAAGTGGCCGAGCCGGTCGAAGTGGTCGAAGCGGTCGCCCCGGTCCGGTGGTAGTGCCGCAGGAACAGCTCCTCCAGCGTCGGCGGCCGGCTGACCAGGCCGCGCACGCCCGCCGTGGCGAGCCGGCCCAGCACCGGGCCGAGCGCGTCGGTGTCGACGTCGAAGAGCACCCGGCCGTTCTCCGTGCGCAGGTCGTGCACGCCGGGCAGGCCGGCCAGCCCGTCCGCCGGGCCCGCCAGGTCGGCCTCGACGAAGGTGCGGGTCAGGTGGCGCAGGCCGGCCAGGGTCCCGGTCTCGACGGCCCGGCCGTCGCGGATGATGGTGAGCCGGTCGCACAGCGCCTCGACCTCGGCCAGGATGTGGCTGGACAGCAGCACCGTACGGTCGCCGCGCCGCTGTTCCTCCCGGATGACGTCGCGGAACACCTCCTCCATCAGCGGGTCCAGTCCCGACGTCGGCTCGTCGAGCAGCAGCAGCTCCACGTCCGAGGCCAGGGCGGCGACCAGGGCCACCTTCTGCCGGTTGCCCTTGGAGTAGGCGCGGCCCTTCTTGCGGGGGTCCAGGTCGAAGCGCTCCAGCAGGTCGGCGCGGCGGCGCCGGTCCACCCCGCCGCGCAGCCGGCCGAGCAGGTCGATGACCTCGCCGCCGGACAGGTTCGGCCACAGGGTGACGTCACCGGGCACGTACGCGAGGCGGCGGTGCAGTTCGGGCGCGCCGGCCCACGGGTCGGCGCCGAGCAGCAGCGCGGTGCCCGCGTCTGCGCGTGTCAGGCCCAGCAGGATCCGGAGCGTGGTGCTCTTCCCCGCGCCGTTGGGCCCGAGGAAACCGTGGACCTCGCCGGTGCGTACCACCAGGTCCAGGCCGTCCAGCGCCCTGGTGGCGCCGAACGTCTTGACCAGCCCGGCCACCGAGACGGCGTCGCTCATCGTGATCCTCCTTGTGTGGGTGCGGGCCCGCGCGGGGTCGCGGGGCCGGCCGGGGACGGCGTCCTGTCAAGGGCCTCCCTGGCCGCGGCGGCCTCCTCCAGGCTGAGCAGGGGGTGGGAGTGGATGTCGAGCAGGGCCCGCATGAGCAGCCGCTCGCCTTCGGGGCCGGACAGGTCGGCGCCCATGCCCCTGGACACGTGCCGCCGCAGGATCCCGATGCCCAGCGCCATCGCGGCGATCACCGCCGACCGGACCCTGGGCCCGACGTCGGGCGGGTCGGGACGGCTCCGGTCGGCGTCGGCGAGCCAGCCCTCGCCCAGGGCGACCATCTCGTCGAACAGCGGCGCGGCGCCTCCCTCGATCAGGGAGCGCGCCAGATAGGCCTGGTAGGGGCCCAGCGCGGCGAGCGGGTTGAGGTCGGGGGCGCCGCCCGCGGCCTGGGAGTTGAGGCGGCGGACCGTCTTGACCAGGTGGGCGTCGCACGCCTCGAGGAGCCCCTGCTTGGAGCCGAAGTGGTGGCGCACCAGGCCTGAGGACACCCCGGCGGCCACGGCGATCCCCCGGATCGTCGCCCGCTCGAATCCGTGCTCCCCGAACTGCGCCATGGCCGCGTCCCTGATGCGGGCGCGGGCCGTGAGGTCCTCGGGGTCGGCCGTCGTCACTGCCATCCGTCCTACCTTCAGGTGTGGCTTACTACTCGACAGTGCAGGATACTACACCTGTGTGTAGTCCCCGGTCCAGAGCGGGGCGACCGAGAGCGTCTTGTCCGTTTTTAGGGCTCTTGAGGCGCTCTGTTGGGACATTCGCGGGAACGTCTGAGCGCATCCTGATGTGTCGTGCGATGAGGGGACCTGCATTGGCTGTCAAGCGCTCCACCAAGGCCGGGCGGAACGGCAGCAGCCAGCCGTGGCTGCACCTCGACAACGTCCAGATCCAGGCCTTCGGCACCGTCCGCCAGTTCCCGCTGGGCCTCTCCTTCGACGCCAGGATGTACTCCTGCCAGCGGCTCAACCAGATCCTGGCCGACACCCAGATCCTCTACAGCCTGTACAAGAAGCACCACTGGCTGATGCGCGGCCCGACGTTCTACCAGTTGCACCTGTTGCTGGACAAGCACGCCGGCGAGCAGCTCGCGCTGGTGGACGTGCTCGCCGAGCGGGTGCAGACCCTCGGCGGCGTCGCGGTCGGCGACCCCCGGCACGTCGCGGAGATCACCGTCATCCCGCGCCCGCCCGACGGGGCCGAGGGCGTCCCCTCGATGCTCTCGCGCCTGATCGAGGCGCACGAGACCATCCTCGTCGCCGCCCACGACGCGGCGTCGCGCGCCGACGAGATGGGCGACGACGGCACCAACGACGTGCTGGTCTCCGACATCATCCGCACCGGCGAGCTGCAGACCTGGTTCCTGATCGAGCACCTGGTCGACACCCCCCTCATCGACACGCCCCACGGCTGAGCCGCCGGCGGCCGGTCGGGAAGGTGGCGGCGGTCAGGGGCGCCGTACGGTCAGGAGGCCGTGACCTGGGGGACGGAGTCGTACAGGGCCCAGTCGGCGCTGATCGCGGCCGAGGTCCGCAGCAGCAGCGGCAGGTGTTCCTCGGTCAGCTTCTCCACCGAGGTCTCCGCGGCGTGCGCGTTGACGTTGACGGCGGCGATGACGTTGCCGAGCCCGTCGCGCAGCGGCGCGGCCACCGACCGGATCCCGGGGGCGAGCTGCTCGTCGGTCAGCGCCCAGCCCTTGGCCCGCACCGCGCGCAGCGCCGCCTCGCGCTCGCCGGGGGCCGGGCGCCAGCGCGGCTCGATGCCCGACCGGCTGGGCTGCGCGAGGACCCGCTCCACCTCGGCGGGCGCGAGCCCGGCGAGCAGCACCTTGCCCAGGGAGGTCTGCAGCGCGGGGAACCTGGTCCCGACCTGCACCGACAGGGTGACGATCTTCGGGACCGCCACCCTGGCGACGTAGACGATGTCGGATCCGTCGAGCTGGGCGATGGACGACGACTCGTGCGTCCGCTCCACCAGCCACTCCATGTGCGGCCTGGCGACCTCCCACAGCCCCATCGAGCGGACGTAGGAGACGCCCAGTTCGAGCACGCGGGGGGTGAGGGCGAAGCCGTTCCGCTCGGCCCTGGCGTACCCGAGCTCCTGAAGGGTCAGCAGGATGCGCCGCGCCGTCGGGCGGGCCAGCCCGGCGGCGGCGGCCACCTCGGCCAGGGACATGACGGGGTGTCCCGGCCGGAACGCCCGGATGACGTCGAGGCCGCGCGCCAGCGCCTCGATGAAGTCGGGTCCGGTCTCACCACGGGTCATGAAGGGCCTCTCCTGCTCGGATTCCCCGACTCTAGACGGTGGGGACGGCCGCTCCTGCGATGGCGGTCACCGGGTGTGCGTCGAGGCGCTGTGGTAGTCGGTGTAGGTGTAGGGATTGTCCAGGACGGTGGTCTCGGGGATGTCGGGGTTCATCCCCTTGAGCCAGGCCTCCTCGCCCATGGCCGACCGCAGGTGCTCGATGGTCCGCTCGACCCCGAGGCGTGCCCCGGCCAGGTCGACGCCGACCAGGCGGTGCTCGTGCTTGACCACGCGCCCGTCGACCAGCACGGTGTGCACGTCCCCGCGCTGGGCCTGGAACGCGACGTGGCCGTAGGGGTTGAGCAGGGGGAACGAGACCGGCGAGGCGTCGTTCTTGATCAGGACGATGTCGGCCTTCCGCCCGGGCGCGAGGAGCCCGAGGTCGTGGTCGCGGCCGATGGCGCGGGCGCCTCCCCGGGTGGCCCAGTGGACGACCTGGTCGGCGCGCAGGCCGCTGTGGGTGACCGTCTCCCCCTTGGCGTGGGCCTCGAAGTGCTCGCGGGAGCGGTCGGCGCCGAGCGTGGCGTGCATGGCGGAGAACAGGTCGCCGCTCCACCACACGCTGGTGTCCATGGACAGCGACACCGGGATGCCGTGGGCGCGGACGGCCCAGGTGGGCGGGTAACCCTGGCCGGCGCTCTGCTCGCTCTCGGTGGACACCGAGATGCCGCCGCCGGTGGCGGCGATGCGGTGGTAGGAGTCCGCCGACAGCGAGGCGCCGTGCACGTACACCGTCTCGGGGGTCATGAAGCCGTGGTCGTACATGAGGCGGATGCCGTCGTCGCCGGTGGCGCCCCAGACGCCGGCGTGGGTGGTGACCGGGACGCCGAGCTCGCGGGCGACCTCGAAGGCGGGCTTCTCGGGGAAGGCGGGGTCGCCGGTGACGTCGAACGCGATCTGGAAGCCGAGCATGTCGCCGCCGGCGATCCTGGCGGCGAAGTCACGGAACTCCGGCGCGCCGGTCCACTCGGCGGGCGGGCGCTGGATGTTGCCGTAGGCGAGCACGAACCGGCCGGGCACCGACCGCAGCGCGTCGGCGGCGGCGTCGGCGTGCTCGACCGTCTGCAGCCCGTGGGACCAGTCGACGACGGTCGTGACGCCCGCGTCGACGGCCTCGATCGCGGCCAGCACGTTGCCCGCGTGCACGTCCTCCGGCCGCCACAGCCTGCCGTACTCCAGGTAGTACCAGACGAAGTACTGGGTCAGGGTCCAGTCGGCGCCGTAGCCGCGCATGGCGGTCTGCCACATGTGCCGGTGGGTGTCGATCATGCCGGGCATCACGATGCCGTCGGTCGCGTCGATCACGATGGTGCCCTCGGGGACCGGCAGGTCCGGCCCCACGGCGGTGATCCGGTCGCCGGTGACCAGGACGTCGGCGCGGTGGATCACCTGGCGCCCGTCGTCCATCGGCAGGACGGTGCCGCCTCGCAGCACCAGGGGCCGTCCAGGCTCGAACTCGCTCCGCTTGACCATCGGTGTCTCCTCACCGCACGTGCGACCAGGACACGGGTCGGTTTGCCGGACCTCTGTCCGCTGTGCGTCAGCTTGTTCGTCGTTACTCTGATCAGGGTCGCCATGGATGTCAATAGGTTCGACACACTGGTGACACACTCGGCTGCTATGCCAGAATCGCTCCAGCGGACATATGTCCGCCCGACGGACGGAGGGCGAGGCCGGATGACGAGCGCTGTACCCGAGGACAGGCCAGGGGCCGGGCCGCTGTCAGGTGTGCTGGTGGCCGACTTCTCCCGCATCCTGGCGGGCCCGTACGCGACCATGCTCCTGGCGGACCTGGGCGCCGACGTCGTCAAGGTCGAGGGCCCCAAGGGCGACGACACCCGATCCTGGACGCCCCCGGTGCGGGGCGAGGTGTCCACGTACTACCTGGGCGTCAACCGGGGGAAGCGGTCGATCGCGCTGGACCTGCGCGACGAGGCCGACGCCGGGACGGCCAGGGAGCTGGCGCGCCGCGCCGACGTCGTGGTGGAGAACTTCCGGCCGGGCGGCCTGGCCAAGTACGGGCTCGACTACGCGTCGGTGCGGGCGGGCAACCCCGGGGTCGTGTACGCCTCCATCAGCGGGTTCGGCTCGGGCCCCGGCAGCCGGGTGCCCGGGTACGACCTGATGGTCCAGGCCATCTCGGGCCTGATGAGCCTCACCGGCGACCCCGGCGGCCCGCCGTACCGGGCCGGGATCTCGGTGTTCGACGTGATGGCCGGCAACCACGCCGTGATCGGTGTCCTCGCCGCCCTGCGGCACCGCGAGGCCACCGGGCAGGGCCAGCACGTCGAGGTGAACCTGCTGTCGTCGGCGCTGACCGGGCTGGTCAACCACAGCTCCGCCTACGTCGCGGGCGACGTCGTGCCGTACCGCATGGGCAACGCGCACCCGAGCGTGTTCCCCTACGAGCCGCTGCCCACCGCCGACAACGACCTCATCATCGCCGCCGCCAACGACGGGCAGTTCCGCCGGCTCTGCGAGGTCCTCGGGATCCCCGAGGTCGCCGACGACCCCCGGTTCGCCGGGAACGCCGGCCGGACGGCGCACCGCGAGGAGCTGCGGCCCATCCTGGTCGAGCGGCTCGCCGGGCGCGGCGCGGTCGAGTGGTTCGAGCTGCTGGTGGACGCGGGGGTGCCGAGCGGGCCGATCAACACCATCGACGGCGGCTTCGCGATGGCCGAGCGGATGGGGCTGGACCCGGTCGTCGAGGTCGGCGAGGGCGACCGCGCCGTGCCGACGACCCGCCATCCGATCCGGTTCTCCGCGACCCCGGCCGGCTACGCGCTGCCGCCGCCGGAGCTCGACGAGCACGGCGCGGAGCTGCGCGCCTGGCTGGCCGGACCCGGCGAGGGGCAGGCGCCGTGACCGAGCGGATCGACCGGCCGCGCTACGACACCGCCCTGGGCGCCGCCACACCGGAGACGATCACCCTGCTCGGCCACGACCTGGCCGAGGACGTGATGGGCAAGGTCGGGTTCGGCGAGCTGGCGTTCTGGCTCGCGGCCCAGCGGCGGCCCACGCCGGGCGAGACCCGGGTGTTCGAGGCCGTGCTCGCCGCACTGGCCGACCACGGGTTCACGCCGACCGCGATCGTGACCCGGCTGACGTACCTGTCGGCGCCGGACTCCGTCCAGGGCGCGCTGGCGGCCGGGCTGCTCGGCGGCGGGTCGCGCTTCCTGGGCGTCACCGAGGACAACGGCCGGTTCCTGCACGAGGTGCTGGCCTCGCTTCCGGGCCCGCCTCCGTCCGGCGAGGACGGCTGGGACGACCTGGCCCTGGCGACCGTGCGGGCCCGCCGCGAGGCGGGACGGTTCGTCCCGGGCCTCGGCCACCACGTGCACAAGCACGGCGACCCCCGCACGCCCCGGCTGATGGCCATCGCCACCGAGGAGGGCCTGTTCGGCCCGCATCTGTCGCTGTTCGCGGCGATCGGCAGGGTCCACCCGCGGGTGCTGGGCCGGACGCTGCCGCTCAACGGCGCCGGGGTGTGCGGCGCCGCGCTCGCCGACCTGGGGCTGCCGCTGGAGCTGCTGCGCGGGTTCGCCCTGCTCGCCCGGACCGCCGGGCTGATCGGGCAGCTCGCCGAGGAGCTGCGCCACCCCGTGGCGAACGACATCTTCCTGTCCGTGGACCTGAACAACCGGTCCGTCCCGCCCGATCCGTACCCCGCCGACGATGTGACCGGAGGTCCGCATGGCTGAGCTGGTCGCGGTGATCGCGTCCACCCACCACCCCTTCTACTATCGCGCCAGCACCGCCACCGGTGACGACCGGCCGCCCTTCGCCGACGAGTGGGTCCGCAAGGTGGAGGCGTTCCGGGAGACGCTGACCAAGGCGCGGCCGGACGTGCTGGTCATGGTGGGTTCCGACCATTTCCACCAGTTGTGGCTGGACAACATGCCGCAGTTCCTGGTCGGCAAGGCGCCCTTCTACGACGCGAACTTCTATAACGAGGAGCGCGAGTTCGGCCTGCCGAAAATGCTGTGCCGGGGCCAGGAGGACCTGTCGGCCCACCTGCTGCGGGAGGGCATCGACGCGGGGTTCGACCTCGCGTTCTCCAACGAGCTGCGGATCGACCACTCGATCACCTGCCCGATCATCACGCTGCGCCCGCAGAACGACCTGCCGATCGTGCCGATCTACACCAACATCTTCGCCCCTCCCCTGCCACGGCCCCAGCGGTTCGTGCAGCTCGGGCAGACGATCCGCCGGATGGTCGAGTCCTGGCCGTCGGACCAGCGCGTCGCGGTCATCGGCACCGGGCACCTGTCGCTGGAGCTGGGCGGGCCGCGCCAGTTCGGGCCGACGGGACCCGACCCGGTCTTCGACCGCAAGGCCGTCGAGTGGATCTCGTCGGGCGACCTGGAGGGCTGCCTGTCGGAGGTCACCCTGGACAGCCTCCACCTGCCCGGCAACGCCACCCACGGCTTCATGGACTTCATGCTGATGATGGGCGTCGCGGGCGAGGGCCGTAAGGCCGACTACGTGGACACCTATGATCTGTTCCACACCATGGAGGCGTACTTCACCTGGTATCCCGCAGGAGGCCGCCCGTGAGCAAGTACCTGCTGAACAAGTTCCTGTTCACCGTCGACCGCGACCCCGAGCTGGTCGAACGCTACCGCGAGGACCCGGCGGCGACGGTGGCGATGTGGGAGGACGCCTACGCCAACCGCCTGCTCAACTGCGTCCAGGAGGAGTCCTCCACCTGGCTGCGGCTCGAGGAGGCCGAGCGCGCGGCCCTGGTCGCCCACGACTACCCCGCGCTGTTCGAGCTGGGCGCGCACCCCTTCCTGACGCTCACGCTGTTCATCGCCATGTTCGAGCGCGACCACGGGCCGATGGGCTTCCAGACCGAGTACGCCCGGCGGGTCGCCCACATCTCGATGCCCTACCCCGACATCGCGACCTGAGCCCTCCCGGCACCAGCGAGCCGAGCCGCTCCCGGCCTTCTCAGGGGGCGGCTCGCCGGGTTATACATTAACGTACTAGTTCGTACATTTAGGAGCCGCGCCGCCCCCGCACCCGGGTCCCGGGAGAATGAAGAACCGATGACGTCGTATCTGGTCGGGCTGATCGGCTCGGGCATCGGCCCGTCGCTCAGCCCCCCGCTGCACGAACGCGAGGCCGACCGCCACGGCCTTCGCTACCTCTACCGGCTCATCGACATCGCCGAACTCGGGCTCGCGCCGGAGGCCGCGGGCGACCTGGTCCGCGCGGCCCGGCGCCTGGGCTTCACCGGGCTCAACATCACCCACCCCTGCAAGCAGACCGTCATCGGGCACCTGGACGAGCTGTCCCCCGACGCCGAGATGCTCGGCGCGGTCAACACCGTGGTGTTCGACGGCGAGCGCGCAACCGGCCACAACACCGACTGGACGGGCTTCGCCGAGTCCTTCGCGCGCGGCCTGCCCGAGGCGGCCACCCGCCGGATCGTGCAACTGGGCGCGGGCGGCGCCGGCAGCGCCGTCGCGCACGCGCTGCTCACCCTCGGCGCCGACCAGATCGCCCTCGTGGACGCCCGGCCCGAGCGCGCGGGCGCGCTGGCCGCCCGGCTGTCCCGCCGCTTCGGCGAGGGCCGCGCCGTGGCCGCCGGCACCGACCGGCTGCCCGCCCTGCTGGCCGGCTCGGACGGCCTGGTCAACGTCACCCCCAGCGGCATGGCGGCCCACCCCGGCCCCCCGCTCGACGTCGACCTGCTCACCCCCGCGCTGTGGGTGGCCGACGTGGTGTACCGGCCGCTGGAGACCGGCCTGCTGCGGCGGGCGCGCGCGCTCGGGTGCCGCACCCTGGACGGCGGCGGCATGGTGGTCTTCCAGGCCGCCCACTCCTTCCGCCTGTTCACCGGCTACGAGCCCGACACCGAGCGGATGCTCGGCCACCTGACCGATCTCGTCAGCACGTGAGGAACGGGACACATGCGCAAGTCCATCGCGACGGTGTCGCTGAGCGGCCCGCTGGAACGCAAGCTCACCGCCGTCGCCGACGCCGGCTTCGACGGCGTGGAGATCTTCGAACCCGACCTGCTGGCCGGCTTCCCGAGCCCGGAGGACGTCCGCGCCCGCGCCGCCGACCTCGGCCTGCGCGTCGACCTGTACCAGCCCTTCCGCGACTTCGAGGGGGTGGGCGCCGAGGCGCTGGCCCGGAACCTGCGCCGGGCGCGGCACAAGTTCGAGGTCATGGAGCGCCTCGGCGCCGACCTGCTGCTGGTCTGCTCGAACGCCTCCCCCGAGACGATCCCCGACGACGAGCTGGCCGCCGGCCAGCTCTACCGGCTCGCCGAGCTGGCCGCCGGGCACGGGATCAGGATCGCCTACGAGGCGCTGGCCTGGGGGCGGCACGTCGGCGACTACGCGCACGCGTGGCGGATCGTGCGGATGGCCGGCCACGACCACCTGGGCCTGTGCCTGGACAGCTTCCACATCCTGTCGCGCGGGTCCGATCCTGCGGGCATCGAGGAGATCCCCGGCGAGAAGATCTTCTTCCTGCAGCTCGCGGACGCCCCCCTGCTCGCCATGGACACCCTGCGGTGGAGCAGGCACCACCGCTGCTTCCCCGGCCAGGGCGGGTTCGACCTGGCCGGGCTGCTGGCGCACGTCCTGCGCGCCGGCTACGACGGCCCCCTGTCCCTCGAGGTGTTCAACGACGTCTTCCGCCAGGCCGACACCGCGCGGACGGCGGTGGACGCGATGCGCTCCCTCATCGCCCTGGAGGAGGACGTGGCCGCGCGGCTGCCCGGGTCCCTCGCGGCCGTGCCGCCGCCGGTGCCGCCCACGGGCTTCGCCTTCGCCGAGCTGGCCGCCCCGGCCACCGCCGACCTGGAACCCCTGCTGACCGCGCTCGGTTTCGCCAGGCGGGGCGTCCACACCGGCAAGCCGGTCGAGCTGTGGGCCCAGGGGGAGGCCAGGATCCTGCTGAACGCCGGGGTGCCCGCCGACGCCGCCGCACTGACCGCCGTCGGGCTGGAGTCCCCCGACCCCGCGGGCGCGGTCAAGCGCGCGCGGGCGCTGCTCTCCCCGGTCCTGCCGCGCCGCCGCGCCCCGGGCGAGGCCCCGCTGGACGCCGTCGCGGCCCCCGACGGCACGGCGCTGTTCTTCTGCCGCACCGCGCGGCCCGACCACCCGAGCTGGACCGGCGACTTCGCCCCGGCCGGGGGGCGCGCCCCCACCGGGGAGATCACCCACATCGACCACGTGGCGCTCACCCAGCCCTGGCACCACTTCGACGAGGCCTCGCTGTTCTACCGCAGCGTGCTCGGCCTGCGCCCGCGGGAGAGCCTGGAGCTGGCCGATCCCTACGGCCTGCTCATGAGCCGCGCGATGTCCGGCGCAGCCGGTGCGGTCCGCATCGTGATCAACGTGGCCTACGTCGGCGGGCACGCCTCCGCGCCGGACGCCCCCTGGCAGCACGTCGCGCTGGCCAGCCGGGACATCATGGCGACCGCCCGCAGGCTGCGCGCGATCGGCGGGGTGGTGCTGCCGATCCCGGCCAACTACTACGACGACCTGCGCGCGTGCCACGACCTGGACCCCGGCCGCCTGCGCGACTTCCAGGACCTCGGCCTGCTGTACGACCGGGACGAGGACGGCGAGTTCCTCCACCTGTACACCGTCACCGCCGGGCGGCTGTTCTTCGAGGTGGTGCAGCGGTCCGGCGGCTACGAGGGGTACGGGGCGCGGAACGCGCCGATCCGGCTGGCCGTCCAGCACGCCCCCGCTGACGGGCACCACATCGCTCTAAGATGAGGCCCGACCCGGATTCGCCCTTCCCAGTGGAGCCCCATGTCCGCCCAGCCCGCCGCCCGCGCCCCCGGGGACCGCCAGCGTGACCCCGACCGCACCCGGGCGGAGATCCTGGCGGTCGCCCAGCGGGAGTTCGCCCGGCACGGGTACGCCGGCGCCCGGGTCGACGACATCGCCGCGCTGACCCGCACCACCAAGCGGATGATCTACTACTACTTCGGCGGCAAGGAGCAGCTCTACGTGGCGGTACTGGAGAAGGCCTACTCCGAGGTCAGGGCGGTGGAGCGGACCCTGGACGTGGAGCACCTGCCGCCGGTCGAGGCGATCAGGACGCTGGCGGAGCTGACCTTCGACCACCACGACGCCCACCGCGACTTCATCAAGCTGGTCAGCATCGAGAACATCCACCAGGCCGAGCACATCCGCAAGTCGGAGGCGCTGGCCAACCTGGGCGCCCCCGCCCTGGACCTGATCTCGCGGATCCTGGACGCCGGGCAGGCCTCCGGGGTGTTCGTCACCGAGGCCGACGCCGTCGACGTGCACATGATGATCAGCGCGTTCTGCGTCTTCCGCATCTCCAACCAGCACACCTTCGGCGCGCTGTTCGGCCGGGACCTGACCTCGCCCGACCACCGCGCCCGGCACCGCACGATGATCGGCGAGATGGTCGTGGCCTACCTGACCGGAGCGGGCGAGCGGGCCGTGCCCTGAGAGCGGCGCCCGGCAACCGTTGCGCATTCGAGATTCCCCAGGGACGCCGGCGCGTCGTATAACTAACGTACTCGTTCGTACATTACGTCCGTGTGTCGGGGACATCGCGGATCCGGCACCGCCACCCCCCATCTCCAACGAGGTGAAACCGTGTTCCCCAGCCCACTTCACCGGATCCTGACCGCACCGGCCGCCGTCCTTTCCCTCCTGGTCCTCACCTCCTGCTCGGCCCCCGGCGAGCAGGCCGGCGCCGGCGAGAGCGGCACCGGGCCGATCAAGGTCGCCAACGTCAACGCGCAGAGCGGCCAGCTCAGCTCGCTCGGCAAGTGGGAGAACAAGGGGGTCAAGCTCGCGATCGACGAGGTGAACAAGAGCGGCGGGATCAACGGCCGGCAGGTCCAGCTCGACCTGTTCGACGACCAGGGGGACCCGACGGTCGGGACCAACCTCGGCCGCAAGATCGCCGACGGCGGCTACGTCGCGATGCTCGGCACCGCCGAGAGCGCCGTCACGCTCGCGATGGCGCCCATCCTGAAGGACGCCAAGATCCCCAACATCACGTCCGGCCAGTCCCCCAAGCTCGCCGGCCTGAAGAGCCCCTTCCTGTTCCTCAACGCGCCCACCAGCGTCACCTACGACGAGACGCTCGCCAAGTACCTCGTCGAGACCAAGGGCCTGAAGAAGATCGCGCTGATCAGCAACAACGGCACCTACGGCACCGGCGAGCACGACGCCTTCCTCGCCTCGCTGAAGACGCGCGGCGTCACCCCCCTGGCCGACGAGGTCGTCACCCCCGACCAGAAGGACTTCAGCGCCGCGCTGACCGGCATCAGGGACAAGGAGCCCGAGGTGCTGTTCATCGGCGCCGAGGAGGTCGAGTCCGGGCTGATCGCCAAGCAGGCCCGCGAGCTCGGCGTCAAGGCCGTCCTGGCCGGCGGCGCCCCGATGGGCACCGAGCCGTACCTGACCACCGCCGGGCAGGACGCCACCGAGGGCGCGGTCGTCAGCTCGCCGTACCTGACCAACGACGCCACCGAGGCCACCCGCGCCTTCGCCGCCGCCTACAAGACGGCCTACGGCGAGGAGGCCGAGGTGCACGGCGCCAAGGCCTACGACGGGGCCCGCATCCTGGTCGAGGCGCTCAAGGCGACCGGCGGCGCCGGCGGCCAGAAGCTCGCCGACGCGATCCGCGCGACCAAGTACGCCGGCCTGCTCGGCGACTTCGCCTACGACGAGTCCGGGGTCGGCATCCACGCCACCCAGATCGCCGTCATCAAATCGGGCGAACTCGTCCCCGAGACCGCGAGCTGACCACCCCCCGTCGTCCGGGGCGGCCCCCGCCCCGGACCAAGGAGAACCATGCGGGCATTTCTGCAGACCCTCATCGGAGGGATCGGCTTCGGCGCGGTGTACGCGCTGGTCGCCATGGGCTTCTCGATCGTCTACCGCACGATGGGCCTGGTCAACTTCGCCCACGGCAGCGTGGTGATGATCGGCGCGTACGCCGCCTCCACCTTCTCCATGACCGTCGCCCTGCCGTTCCCGGTCGCCATCGTGATCGCCATCGTGGTGACCGGGCTGATCGGCCTGGTCATCGAGCGGGTCCTGCGCCCGCTGGAAGGCCGCGACTTCGACCTCATGCTGATCGGCACCATCGGCTTCGGCACCGTCCTTGAAGCGCTGGCGATCCTCATCTGGGGCGCCACCGGCCACGCCGTGCCCTCGCCGGTGGGATCGGCGCCGCTGGACGTGTTCGGCGTCCGGGTCCGCGCCTACAGCCTGGTGGTCATCGCGGTCGCCGCCGGCGCGACCGTCCTGCTGGCCCTGTTCCTGCGGCGGACCAAGCTCGGCGCCGCCATGCAGGCCGTGGCCATGGACCCGCAGGCCGCCACCGCCGTCGGCGTCCACGTCGGGCGCAGCAACGCCATGGCGTTCGCCATCGGCGCCGGGCTGGCCGCCCTGGCCGGCGGCCTGATCGGCCCGATGCTGTACGTCAGCCCGGTCATGGGCGGGTCGCTCGGCATCAAGGGCTTCGCGGCGGCGATCTTCGGCGGCTTCGGCAGCATCCCCGGCGCCATCGTCGGCGGGATGGCCTTCGGGATCCTGGACTCCTTCGCCGCCGGGACCTTCCAGGGGTACTCCGAGCTGGTCGTCTTCCTGGTGTTCACCGTCGCGATCATGATCCTGCCCACCGGCATCTTCGGCGAGAGGACGGTGAACCGCGCGTGAGACGTCTCGCCCTGATCCCCCTGGCGGTCGCCGCCGTGCTCCTGCCGTACGGCCTGGACCGCTACGCGATCCACGTGGTCGACGTCGCGATCGTCTTCGCCCTGCTCGGCATCGGCCTCGGCCTGGTCATGGGGGTGGCCGGCCAGGTCAACCTCGCCCAGATCGCGTTCTTCGGCATCGGCGCCTACGCCTGCGCCATCCTGACCACCCGGGCCGGGCTGGGGTTCTGGGTGGCGGCGGCCCTGGCGGTGCTGGTCGCCGTCGCGGTCGGCCTGGTCGTCGCCATACCCGCGTTGCGCGTGCAGTCGCACTACCTGGGCATCGTCACCCTCGGCCTGGCCCTGGCGTTCATCAACTGGATCACCAACACCCCCGAGGCCGGCGGGTCGGAGGGCATCAGCGACCTGCCCGTCCCGCCGATGTTCGGGATCGACCTGACCAGCGAGCACCTGTTCTACTACCTGGAGATCGTGGTCTTCGCGATCGGCCTGGCCTTCGCGCTGTTCGTGGTCGCCTCTCCCCTGGGCCGCCGGATGCGGGCGATGCGCGACGACAGCCTGGCCGCCGGGGCGCTCGGCGCCGACATCCCGCTGCTGCGCGTCACCGCGTTCGTCCTGTCCGGCCTGTACGGCGGGCTGGCCGGGGTCCTGTACGCCGGCCTGATCCGCTACGTGGCGCCGGAGACCTTCAGCGTCGCCAACATGTTCCTGCTGCTGGCCATGGTCATCATCGGCGGGCGGCAGAGCATCCTCGGCTGCGTGGCCGGGGCCGTCGCCCTGTCCCTGCTGCGCGAGGTGCTGGCCGACTTCTCGGTGTACGCCCAGCTCGGGTACGGCACGGTCGTCGTGCTGATGGTGGTGTTCGCCCCCACCGGCCTGGCCGGCCTGCCCCGCCTGCTGCGGGCCCGGCTGTCGCGTCACCGGAGCGGCGAGCGTGCCGAGCTGCGGCCCTTCACCCCCGATGACCCGGCCCCGGTCCAGGGCGGCGGCGACATGCTGGAGGTCCGCGGCGTCAGCATGCGCTTCAAGGGGCTGCGCGCGCTGGAGGAGGTGTCGCTGACCGTGCCGGCGGGCCAGATCCGCGGCGTGGTCGGCCCCAACGGGTCGGGCAAGACCACCCTGTTCAACATCGTCAGCGGGTTCTACGTCGCGACCGCCGGCCGGGTCCTGCTGGAGGGAGACGACGTGGGCGGGGTCGCGCCGTACCGGCTCGCCCGGCGCGGGGTGGCCCGCACCTTCCAGAACCTGCGCCTGTTCGGCGACCTGACCGTCCGGGAGAACCTCCTGGTGGCCCTCGACCACACCCGCACCGCCTGGACCTGGCGGTACGTGGCGCTCCCGCACGCCGTCGTCCGGCACGACCGCGCCCTTCGCGACCAGGCGGCCCGGCTGCTGGACCGGTACGGCCTCACCGCGTTCGCCGACGCCCAGCCGCGCTCGCTCCCGTACGGCATCCAGCGCCGGATCGAGATCGCCCGCGCCATGGCGCTGTCCCCGCGCCTGCTCCTGCTGGACGAGCCCGCGGCCGGGCTCAACGGCGAGGAGGTGCTCCGGCTGGCCGAGATGGTCCGCTCGCTGCGCGCCTCCGGCGTCACCATCGTGATCATCGAGCACAACATGGGGCTGGTCATGTCGCTGTGCGACCAGGTGACCGTCCTGTCCGGCGGCCGGGTGATCGCCGACGGCCTCCCCGGGGAGGTCGCCGTGCTCCCCGAGGTCGTCGAGGCGTACCTGGGCGAGCCCGCCTACCTGTCGGACGACAACGAGGACGCCCCGGAGGCCGCGCGATGACCGGACCCGAGCTGAGCGTGGCCGGCCTCGGCGTGAACTACGGCGGCGTGCGCGCGGCCCACGACATCGCCTTCACCGTCGCGCCCGGCGAGGCGGTCGGCATCATCGGCGCCAACGGCGCCGGCAAGACCTCCACCCTCAAGGCGATCATGGGCCTGGCCCCGAGGGTCGTGCGCACCCTGCGGTTCGGCGAGCACGACCTGGCGCGGATGCCCGCCCACCAGGTGGTCCGCGCCGGCATCGGGTACGTCCCCGAGGGCCGGCACGTCTTCCCGGGCCTGACGGTGGACAAGAACCTCCTGCTGGGCGCCTACACCCGCAAGTGGGACGCGGAGACCAAGGGCTCGCTGGAGGAGGTCTTCACCATGTTCCCCGTGCTGGGCGAGATGCGCCACCGCCTGGCCGGGGCGCTGTCGGGCGGGCAGCAGCAGATGCTGGCCATCGGGCGGGCCCTGATGTCCCGTCCCCGGCTCATGGTCCTGGACGAGCCCTCCATGGGCCTGTCCCCCAAACTGGTCGGCGAGATCCTGCTCGCCCTGCGGCGGCTCAACGAGGAGGGGCTGAGCATCCTGCTGGTGGAACAGAACGCCAAGCTGACGTTCGAGGTGACCAGCCGCTGCCTGGTGATGGAGAACGGCGAGATCGCCATGACGGGGACCTGCGCCGCCCTGCGCGGCGACCCGACCGTGCGCCGCGTCTACCTCGGCGTCTGACCCGCCGCCCGCCTCGGCGCGGGACCCGGCCCGCGCCGCGTCCCGCCTGAGGTGCTGCCTCACACGGTGATGACGATCTTGCCGGCCGCGCGGCCGCTCCTGAGGTGGCGGATGGCCTCGGGGACCTCGCCCAGGGGGTAGGCGCGGTCGACGACCGGCGTGAGGCCGCCGGACGCGGCCAGGCCGCGCAGCAGCTCCAGGTCCTCCGCGTTCGCTCTGGACAGCAGGGCGCGCAGGTTCTGACGCGCGAACGGCGACACCACCATCGCCTGGAGCTGGCGGCCCACGCCCCCGAGCCACCGTCCGCCCACTTCGGCCCCGACGATGACGATGGTCCCCCGGGGGGCGAGGACCCGCCGGAGACGGGACAGGCGGCGCCCGCCCGCGGTGTCGAGGATCAGGTCGTAGCGTCCGGCCCCCTCGGTGACGTCCTCGCGGGTGTGGTCCACGACGTGGCGGGCGCCGATCGACCGGACCAGTTCCGCCTTGGCCGGGCCGCACACGCCGGTCACCTCCGCGCCGTACGAGGCGGCGAACTGGACCGCGAAGGTCCCGACGCCGCCGCCCGCGCCGATGACCAGCACCGTGCGGCCCGCGAGGTCCCCACCGGCCCGCAGGCCCTGGAGGGCGGCGAAGGCCGAGGTGGGGATGACCGCGGCCTGCTCGAAGGTGAGCCCGGCCGGCTTGGCGGCGAGCCGGTCCTGCGGGGCGCACGCGTACTCGGCGTAGGAGCCGTCGCAGGTGCCGAACACCTCGTCGCCGGGCCGGAACCGGGTCACGTTCCGGCCGGTCGCCTCGACGTGGCCCGCGACGTCCGTCCCGAGGACGCGGGTCTTCGGCCTGAGCAGCCCGAAGCCCGCGAGCCTGACGGGGTACGGCAGGCCGGTGGCGAGGTGCCAGACGCCGTGGTCGACGCCGGCCGCGCGCACGCGGACCAGGACGTCATCGTCGCCGGGCACCGGCCTGGCGACGTCGCCGGGCTCCAGCAGGTCGGGGGAACAGTAGGCGTCCCTGGCCATCGCCTTCATGGTGGTCACGCCGTTCCGGGTGTCACTGGGCATGGTGTCGCCTTTCCTGGTGCACAGGGGTGGGACGGGGGGGTGCGGGACGGCTACGCGTCGGTGCCGGGGTACTGGAAGACCTCGTCCAGCGAGACGCCGAAGACCCGGGCGATCTGGAACGCCATCTCCAGCGAGGGCGAGTAGCGGCCCTGCTCGATGGCGATGACGGTCTGGCGGGTCACTCCGATGCGGTCCGCCAGGTCGGCCTGCGTCATCTCCCCGCAGGAGAAGCGCAGGGCACGGATCGAGTTGGTGACCTTGGTGGGCCTGCCCATGGTCACAGGCCCCGGTGGTACGCGACGATCTTCACGGTGGAGGACGTGAGCGCGTCGAGGGCGAATCCCAGGTAGAGCGCGTTGGCGATCCAGAAGTGCGCGAAGCCCGCCATCGTCAGGACGAGCGCCACCACGGCGCCCGCGGCCAGGACGTAGTACCCGGCGTTCTGGCCGTGCCGGTGGATCCTGGTGTCCCGTTCGTCCTTCTTGTCGGCGTCCTTCGGGGAGACGATCGCGGCCACGATGGTCGCGACGATGTTCGCGGCCACCGAGACGCCGACGGCCGTGAGCATCGGCCCCACGTAGGCGACGCCCGCGGCCTCGGTGTCCGCGAGCCGCCCGAGGACGATCACGAAGTAGACCGCGGGCACGCCGACCGCCATGCCGGCGTAGATCCACGCGCGTTTCTCCTCGAAGGACATGCCCATGCCTGCTCCTATGTAAAGAAAACTAGACATGGTCAATGTAAAGCAAAGAGAACACCATGTCTAGTTTTCTATACTCCGGTGGCGGGCCCGGGACGGAAGGGGCGCAGGGACCGGCTCACCCGCGGTGGTCAGGGTCGCGGGCGCAGGCCGTCCATCACGACCGTGACGAAGGCACCGGCGAGCTCCGGGGACGCCTCGCCCGAACGCGCGATCGCGTACGTCACCTCGCCCAGCATCACCGTGACGACGGTCATGTCGATGTCGGTCCTGATCGCCCCGGCCTCGCGCGCCCGGCCGATCAGGCCGGAGGCGACCTTGCGGAGCTCGGCCCGCCGGGCGGCGGTCAGGGGCGCCTCCAGTCCCTCGACCCGCTCGCTCATGATCCAGTGGGCGGCCTGGAACTCGATCAGCTCCAGCAGGAAGGCGCGCAGGGCCGCCGCCGGGTCGGGCAGGGCCAGCGCGTCGCCGGCCCGCCGGATGAGCGGGTCGAGCAGGTCGGCCACGGCCGCGTCGACGAGCGCGTCCTTGGTACCGAACGCCCGCACCACCGTCGCCGCCCCGAGCCCCGCCCGGCGGGCGATGGTCTCCACGGTGACGGTGGCCCCGCGCTGGGCGAGAAGCGACTTCGCGGCCTCCAGGGCCAGGTGCCGGTTGCGCACGGCGTCCGCGCGGCGTGGCCGCGTCTGTCCCGGATCGGAGGTTGACATCTGGAATGGTCCTTCCATATCGTCAACTGGAGTGCTCATTTCACTTAGCCTATGAGTCCAGGGAGGGCCCATGCAAGCATTTCCCAGCACCCCGGACGCACCCGCCCGGCGACCGGCGGCGGCCGGCGCCGCCCGCCGGACCGCGGTGACGGTCCGATGAATCCGCGGATCCTGATCTCGGGCGCGGGCATCGCCGGGCTCACCCTCGCCCACTGGCTGGCCGGATACGGTTTCGAGCCCACGGTGGTCGAGCGCGCCCCGCGCCCGCGCCACGGCGGCAACGGCGTCGACGTGCGTGACCAGGCCATCGAAGTGGCCACGCGAATGGGGCTCATGCCGCGCGTCCGGGCGGCCAGGGCCGACGTGGTGGGCATGGCGTTCGTGGACGCCACCGGCCGAGGCCTGGCCCGGATGGACCTGCGGGCCACCGGCGACGAGGTCGAGATCATGCGCGGCGACCTCGTGGCGCTCCTGCACGAGAAGGCCCAAGGCGGCGTCGAATACCTCTACGGCGACTCCGTCCGGAGCCTCGGGCAGGACGGCGACGGTGTGAGCGTCACCTTCGAGCAGGGCGGCCCGCGCAGGTTCGACCTGGTCATCGGGGCCGACGGCATCCACTCCACCGTCCGCGCGCTCGCCTTCGGACCGGAGGCGCGGTTCCTGCGCCACCTGGGGCACTACGGCGCCTTCGCCGAGGCCGACCCCGCCCTGGGCGAGGACCGCTGGGTGACGGCCTACAACGAACCCGGCAGGATGGCGGGCGTCTACCGCTCGGGCAACCACGCGGGCGCCAAGGCCAACTTCGTCTTCCACCGGCGCGATCCGATCGCCTACGACCAGCGTGACATCGAGGGTCACCGGCGGATCCTGAGCGAGGCCTTCGCCGGCATGGCCTGGCGGGTGCCCGAGTTGCTCGCCGGGGCCCTGGCCGACCCCGACCTGTACTTCGACTCCCTCGCGCAGGTGCGCATGCCGTCGTGGTCGTCGGGACGGGTGGCCCTGGTGGGCGACGCCGCCTGCTGCGCCTCGCCGGTGTCGGGCTGCGGCGCCCGGCTGGCCATGGTCGGGGCCTACCGGCTGGCCGGTGAGCTGGCGGCCGCGGGCGGCGACCACGCGATCGCCTTCCGCCGGTACGAGGAGGGCTTCAGGACCGCGGCCCTGCGCATGCAGCGGGTCGGCCCCAACCTCCGCCTCATGGTCCCCAGGAGCGGCTTCGGCGCCCACGTCAGGAACGCGATCGCCGGGTCGCCGCTGCTGGACTCGCTGGCGGGCATGGAACGCATCCTGAGCCCCAAGGACACCGCGCCCCTGCCGGACTACGAACGCGGAACCCCCTCGCGCCGCCCGTGACGGCTCGCCGCCCTCCGCAGGCGCGTACGTGCCGGGGCCGGGCGGCGCCGTCCAGGGTGCGGAGGCCGGGGGCGGGGCCTGCGGATGAGTAGGGGGTTACTCATGTGCCGTCTCATGGACCCGGAGCACCCTTGGCCACGGCGGGTGTACGGGGAACGGGCCGCGGCGGGACGCCGCGTGGGGCCCGGCTCTTCGTGCCGCCGATACGGGGTGGCGGCCGGGGGAGCCGGTCGCCGGGGGCTTCACGTGCGCATGGGGAGTGATATCGGTGCTGACGGTCACCTTCACCGGCAGGACGGCCATTCCCTCGCCCTTCGTGGGCGCGGGGTACGGCATCTGGTCCTACAAGGTCGATCCGGGTGGTCCCGGCGACCTCCAGCCGGGTCAGCGGATCGCGATCGGGCTGCCACGGGACGTGGACCTGCGCGGACCCGAGCAGTTCCCGGGCGTGCCCCTGCTGGAGGGGAGCTTCGTCCAGCGGGACACGGCCTCCAGCCGCCAGTGGGCAGGGCGTGTCGTCGGCGGGACCGGCAATCTGACCATCTCCTTCGTGGCCCCGGCCTACGAGACCAGCTACGAGGTGCTGCTCGCCAAGGGCCCGTCGAGCCAGAACCTGACGCCGGCCACGTTCCTCGCCGGGGCGGGCGGCACGCCCAGCACCCTGCAGGTGATGCCTGCCCCGGTGACGGGCCCGCCCGTGTTCAACGGCCGCCCGCCGGCCGACTTCACCGGCACGCTCCCGTACGCCAGCGAGGTGTTCGGCGTGTACCAGCCGCTGGCCGGGTGGTTCGGGCGGCAGAACTCCCTCCGGGTCGCCGGTGCCACCGGCGGCGACCTCCTCGCGCGCCTCGCCGGCGAGGCGTTCACCGGCGACCGGGCGCGGACGCTGGACGGCGAGGCCCTGGGCGCCCTGGCCGCCGGCCTCCAGGACGCGACCGGCGGGGTGCTGTCGCCGGTCGGGCTGGTGAACCTGTTCCGCGAGTACTTCTTCGAGTTCGACACCTTCCTCGGAGCCCCCGCCGGGCACCTGTGGATCAGCCCTGGCGGCACCGTGGAGGTGGTGGAGACCAGCACGCGGCGCATGCTGGTGGAGCGGACCGCCGAACAGTCCGAGGAGGTCTCGCGCAAGGTCGAGGAGAGCCTCACCGAGCAGGACGACGTCGCCGACGCGGTCAAGGAGGACAACGCCAACGACTCCACCCTCGGCGTCAGCGCGACCGGAGGCGTCAACGCCGGCGTCTACCACGCCGACGCCAGCGCGAGCTTCAACCTCCAGACCACGGTCAAGCGGTCCTCCGAGCAGACCCACAAGCACACGCGCACGCAGAGCGCGAAGGTCACCAGCGAGATCAAGAGGAACTACAAGACCACGTTCAAGACGGTGACCGAGACCACCGACACCTCCAGCCGCCGGTACGTCGTGCAGAACACCTCAGGCGAGCTGGTCAACTACGAGCTGCGGCGCAAGATGCGCAAGGTCGGCGTCCAGCTCCAGCACATCGGCACCCGGCTGAGCTGGCAGGTGTACCTCGACGCCCCGGGCCGCGACCTCGGTCTCGGGGAGCTGGTGCACGTCGCGCCCGCGCCCGACCTGACGTCGGTCAAGAAGCCCGACCCGGTGCCGTACCCGGGGATCCAGCAGGTGACCCACCACCTGTCGGTGCCGTTCGTGCTGTACCAGGGGGCCGACGACGAGGCCACCGACACCTACCAGACCGAGCCAGAGAACATCGACCACGGCATCTTCAAACCGGACGTGGGGGCCGCCGACATCATCCAGTTCAGGTTCGACTACCCGTTGCCGCCTCCCCCGCCGGGCTACGCGCTCAGCAGGATCGGGTCCCTGGACTTCCACGGCGCCCAGGTGCGGTTCACCACCGACGCCCCCGACCTGGGCACCAACCCCGATCCGGTGCGGAACAAGCTCGCGGTCCGGCTCACCTACGCCAACTTCGCGGGCAACAAGTTCATGCCCTTCGACGCCATCATGGTGTACGAGCCGACCGCCGAGGCCAGGCAGGCCGTCGACAAGGCGAACAAGGACGCGGCGGACGCCTACGACGCCCAGGTCGCCGTGCTCCAGCGCGAGGCGTACGGCAACGCCGTGCGGGACCGCCTCAGGCTGATCAGCTCCACCCGCCCCCGGCCGTCGCAGGACCTGCGCGCCGAGGAGCGCCAGACCGTCTACGGAAGCCTGATCGACCGGCTGCGGCTGTTCCAGGACCCGCACCTGGGCTCGGAGCTGATCCGGCAGATCTTCGACGTGGACGAGATGCTGTACTTCGTGGCCCCCGACTACTGGCGGCCGGGCACCGTGGTCACCCACCCCACCAAGGACAGCGTCGGCAGGTACCCGGTGCCGGCGGCACCGTGGACGACGCCCGACCCGGCCGTGCTCGCGGGCCAGACCGTCGCCGGCTGGTACTCCCACACCGACGCCGACAACGCGCTCGACCCGCAGGGCCACGCCACCCCCGAGTGGCGCGTGAACTACCTCATGACCGAGGAGACCCAGCCGGCGCCGCTCGGCAGCTCGCTGGGGTGGCTGATCCAGGCCGACGGGGACCGGCGGCGCAGCGAGTTCCTCAACGCCGCCTGGGTCAAGGCGGTGCTGCCGGTACGTCCCGGCCACGAACTGGACGCGCTGGCGTGGCTCGCGCAGGCGGGCGTCGAGGGCGAGGCGGCGCTGGGCGTGCCCTACTCCGTGCAGGCGGGCGACCCGCCCGCGTACCAGGGCAAGACCGTCGGGGAGGTCCTGCGGCTCCTCGCCACCGGCCTGCAGGCGTCCAACCTCGACATCTCCAACACCCTGACCAGCGAGGAGGTGTTCGAGACCGGCTTCGACCCCCTCGACGGGGGCTTCCGGCCGGCCGCGCCCTACGAGGTCTTCGACCAGTGGGCCGAGGTGCTGCCGACCGATCAGCTGGTCGCCGTGCAGGTGCGCTACGACCCGAAGACGGGACAGCAACTGTGACCGGGGAGGCCGCCGCGTGACCTCGCGCGACACGCCCGCCTCGCTCCTGCTGGACGCCTTCTACACCGACGAGGCCGGCGTCAGGAACGCGCCCGGCAACATCGACGGCGCCCGGCCCCGGGGCACCCCCCTGCTGAGCAAGAACACGTTCACCACGGTCACGCCCCTGCCCGGCGGGGCCGTGCGGGAGAGCCCGCAGTCGTCGCGCGTGCCGATGACCAACAAGGCCAACCCCCGGCACAACCCGGCGCTCAAAGGCACGCCGATCCAGAACATTCCCCGGGACGAGAGGGACGAGCACCCCATCTGGGTCTACCTCTCGCCGTCGGTGGCCGCCCGTGCCACGGCGCTCGCCGGGGCGGCCTGGGACCCGCCGATCCGCGTCTCCATCCTGTACGGGGTCGGTTTCGAGATGAACCGGCACGGCCTGCGCTCGGCGGTGGCCGCGCGCGCCGAGCCCTCCGCGCTCGTCCTGGTGCCCGGCATCGAACCACCGGGGCCGCGCTGGGGGGTCGGCATCTCCGAACTGGACCTGCGCCGCCTGCTCGAAGGGGCGGCCGGCCGCCCGGTCACCTACCGCACCTCGGTGCTGGCGGCGTTCAGCACCGGGATCAACGGCCTCAACCAGACCCTGCTGCAGGACCTGGTCGACGTCGGCCGTACCGAGCGGGTGGTCATCTACGACTGCCTGTACGAGCAGAGCAGCGGGAGCACGGCGGCGGCGCTGGCCCGCGCGAAGTCCCGCGCGGGGCCCAACCTGAAGATCGTCGCCTACAAGTGCACGACCGGCGGCAACTCCCTCGACCCGCCCGGCGAGCTTGCGGTGGTCAGGAAGAACCCGGGGCTCATCCCCACGGCGGGGGTCGTCGACCTGTTCTACCGTCCCGCCTACACCGCGCTGGTCACCTTCCGCTGCCTGGACGCCGCGATCACCGACGGCGCCGTCACGCTCGCCCCCGGCACGTCCCTGCGGAGCGCGTTCGACGCCATGAAGGCCATCGCGCCCGCGCGCGGCACGGTGGTGAGCAGCGCCGCCACCTGGCGGCACGTCTTCGGCGCCGCCCCTCCCGCGTCCAAGGTCGTGTTCGAGACCTGGGCGAACGACAAGGCCAACCAGGCGGTGGTCCGCGCGTACCTCAAGGAACTCGGCTCTACGTCCAGGGCCGGGAGCGTCCGGCAGCTCATCTGGGGCAACCGCCTGCCGGGCTGGCCCGGCGGCGACGGCGAGGAGAACCACGACCTCCTGCTCCCCGACTTCGCCTGGGAGTACCTGCCGGCCTGACCGGCGGCCTGGGGCCCGGACGGTGCGGGCCCCAGGCCAGGCCGGGGGTCAGGCGGTGCGGGCCCCAGGCCAGGCCGGGGTCAGACGGCGCAGGCGGCGCCGTTGAGGGTGACCAGGTCGGGGGCGGGGTCGGCGCCCGGGGCGGAGACGCCGGTGAAGCCGAAGGTCACCGACCCGCCGGGCCTGATCGTGGCGTTCCACCCGAGGTCCTTGGCCGTGACGGTGGCCGCGTCTTGGGTCAGGGCCGCGCTCCAGGCGCCCGCGGCCTTCTGGCCGCCGAGGAAGGACCACTTCAGCGTCCACCCGCTGACCGCCTTGGACCCGGTGTTCCTGACCGTGACCTGCGTGGTGGAGCCGCCCGGCCACCGCCCGTGCGTGGTGTAGGTCACCGCGCACGCGCCCGGGACCGGCGCGGTGCCGTCGCCCTGGTCGGCGACGAACGCCGAGATCCAGGACAGCGGCGCGTTCCAGTTGACCGTCAGCTCGTTGGTCGACCAGGACTCGATGTCGTCGACGTAGCAGAACTGCGGCGCGCAGCCCCGCAGCAGTGCCTGCGCCTTGGGGTCCTGGATGCCGGAGTTCGGCCCGCCGGCCAGCGACCCCTTGGGCGGGTTCGGCAGGTCGGCGTTGAGCTGGTGGGCGTACCACCGGCTGTGCTGGTTGTGCGAGGCGACCTCGCCGTACCCGGTCACGTAGGACTGGTTCAGCGCGTTGCGGCCGAGGAGGTAGCCGAGGCCCTCCAGCACGCCGTCACGGTACTTCGCCCGCCCGGAGATGTCGTAGGCCGCGGCCATCACCACCATGTTGTTCAGCACCTGGCTGCTGGAGCCCCAGTCGTAGGTGTTCTCCGCCGGGTCGTACGGCAGCCCGTACGGGTGTGCCTTCAGCGTCGCCAGGTACTCGTCCGCGCCGGCGAGCACCGATGCCCGCACCCCCGCCCGTCCGGGCAGGTCGTTCGGCACGGTGGCCAGGTCGAGGCGGCCCAGCGCCGCGGTGGACTGCCAGCCGAAGCCGCGCGGCGTCCAGATGTCGGCCGTGTGGTGCGGCGAGGCCAGGACGGCGTCCTGGAACTCCTTCTCCCCTGTGGTGACGAACAGCTCGGCCGCGGCCCAGTAGAACTCGTCGGTCACGTCGCCGTCGTCGTAGGTGCCGCCGCCGGTGCCGTCCGAGGCGGAGGCGTAGACGGCGGGGTGGGCCCTGGCGGCGGCCCACGCGTCGCGCGCGGCGGTGAGGTTCCTGGCCGCGAACGCCGGGTCGTAGGGCGCGAACACCCGGGCCGCCTGGGCGGCGGCCGCGGCGAGGTTCAGCGTCGCGGCCGTGGAGACCGGGTGCAGCTCGCGCGCCTGGGGGTCGAGGTGGGGCAGCAGCGGCAGGCCGGTCCAGTTCTGGTCGTGCACCTTGTGGTGGGCCATCCCCGCGTACGGCTTGCCCGCCGGGACCTGCATCCTCAGCAGGAACTCCTGCTCCCAGCGGGCCTCGTCGAGGATGTCGGGGACCTTGTTGCCGCTCTCGGGGATGGCGAGCGTGGAGTCGCCGAGCCTTCCCGGGCGGGCGGTGACGGCGTTCTTGGTCCGCTCGAACTCGCCCATGAGCTGGGCGACCGAGATGCCGCCGTTCACCACGTACTTGCCGTGGTCGCCCGCGTCGTACCAGCCGCCGGAGACGTCCAGGGAGTAGTCGCACACGCCCGGCTGGCACGGCACGTCGGTGTCGCCCTGGTTCGGGGCGGCCCGCAGGTGCCCGGCCGGCCGGCCGTACCCGGGCCGCAGGGAGTCGAGGATCTCGATGCCGCTGCGCTGGGTGTAGTAGAACTTCAGCGCGTCGGCGCGCAGGCTCTCGTAGGCGCCGCCGCCGATGTCGAACGGCCTGCTGGTCTGGCCGTCGGCGGTCAGCGTGTAGCCGGTGCCGGCCTTGGTGTACGCGCCGAAGCCGATCGAGTGGACGTTCTGCCCCGAGCTCGCGTCGACGCCGCGCGGCACGGTGCTCCCGGACGCGACCACGGTGCCGCCCGAGTTCGCCAGGCGCCAGGGCAGCGGGCCGGTCGCCTCGGTGACCAGCGTGGCGTCCTTGGGCCCCTTGGGCAGGTAGGCCACCTGGTTCACCCGTACCCGGGGACCGGTGTCGGGCACGTACACCTCGGGCTCGGCGCCGCCCCGCAGGGTCACGTCGTCCAGGCAGAACCGCCACGGCGTCGCGCTGCCGCCGAGCTGGAACACCACCTGGGCGTCGGGCAGGCTGACCGGCGAGGTGAAGGTGTAGGCGTAGGCGTTCCCCGACACGCTGAGCTCGGGGGTGGCCGAGAGGTACTGCGTGTACGGGTCCACCGGGAGCTGGACCAGGGCCTTGGCGACCTTCGCCGGGTCGGCGGAGGCGGTGAAGCCGAACGCGTAGGTGTCGTCGCGCACCAGCGGGATGTCGTTGACGCCGATGATGACGTCCCAGGGGTTGACGGTGCCCCCGGGGACGGTGGCGCACAGCCGGCCGGCGTCGAGCTCGAAGGTGGTGTTGCCGGTGTGCCACCAAGGGTCGGTGGTGGTGTCGAACGTGCCGTTGACGATCTGTTCCGGCTCCGGGTCGGCGTGCGCCGCGACCGGCGGGCCGGAGGCGGCCAGCGCGAGGACGGCGAGCGGAAGTGCCCAGCGGCGAAGGGATCTGATCACGGAAGCGTCCTCGTGGTCGGGATGGACAAAACCATGGGAGCGCTCCCACGTGGTGGCGACCCTGCGCATGCTTCCATCGCGCCCCGGGGCGGTCAATGGCCGTCCGGCCCCGGGCGGCCGGTGCGGCGGGGGTTCGCCTGGTCACGATCGGACACCCCCGCCGTACGCCTCCCGCCGCCCGGTCACGCCGCTGAAACTTTCACCCCGCCACCGGTCTCACACCACCCGCGCGTCCTCGACGATCGCCGAGCGGACGAGGCTGAGAAGCTGGAAGTACGAGCGGTTGGCGTGCTCGGCCCGCCGGATCAGCCCGCGCAGCAGCAGGTAGCGGATGCCCCTGGCCGCCTCGACCGGCGTGGTGCCGGCCAGGGCGGCGCAGTCCTCCACCGACCAGCGGCCGTCGTGGCCCGCGACGCTCCGCAGCAGGTCGCGCGCCGAGGGTTCGAGCGCCTCGATGGCCTGGCGGACCACCTCGCCCGCCTTGAACGCGGAGCTGCCGTCGGCCGCCGACAGCACGGTCCAGAAGGGGTCGCGGGACAGTTCGCCGAGGAGCTCGTCGGGGGTGTACACCAGGGTGAGGCGCCCGGCCGCCTCCAGGGCCGCGGGCAGGCCGTCGAGGCGCCGGCACAGGGCCGCGATGGTCGCGATGGCGGTCTCGTCCAGCCGCAGGCGTGGCCTGGCCAGCCCGATGCTCGTCATGATCATGCGGGCCGCGTCGACCTCCGCCAGGCCGGCGGCGTCGTAGCGGTGGTCCACCCTGGGCAGGGCCAGCGGTGCCAGGGGGAGGACGGACGTCTCGGCCGTGCAGGTCATGCCGCGCGTGGTGAGCAGCACGCACAGGCCGGGATAGCGGGCGAGCAGGCTCGGGATCCGGTCGGCCGGCAGCGACGCCTCGTCGTGGTCGTCGATGACCAGCAGGGTCTGCCCGGTGCCGATGACCCCGCCGAGCTCCCGTGGGTCGGCGCCGGGATCGCGCAGCAGTTCGTCCACCAGCCGGCCCCTGCTGCCGGTGTGGGGGCAGGACGGCGTCCACACCACCTGCACCCCTTTGGCGTTCAGCCTGGCGGCCACCTCCAGCGCCAGCCGCGTCTTCCCCACCCCGCCGAGGCCGGTGACGGCCACCATGCGCCTGTCCCGCGAGCGCACCAGCTCCTCCAGGGCCCTGATCTCGGCCCGGCGCCCGACCAGGCCGCTGACCGGCCCCGAGACCGGGGCGACCGGATGGAACGGGCCGCCGCCCATCCCGGCCACCGGCGGGGCCGCGGCGATCCGCAGGGCCTCGCGGTGCGGTTCCTCGATGCGCAGCGCGCGGGCCAGCAACTGGACGGTCTCCTTGCGGGGCCGCCTGACCCGGCCCGACTCCAGGTCCCGCACCGCCCGGATGCTCACGGCGCTCAAGTCGGCGAGTTCCTGCTGGGTAAGGCCAGCTATATTGCGATATTTCCGTAAAAGGGTGCCGAAGCGCTTCCCCTCGTTGTAGCCGTGCTCGTCCTTCACGATTGTCATGATCGGCCCACCTCCGTGGTCGCTCAAAACGCGGGACTCAGAAGTGATGCGGGACAGGCGGAAGGCAGGGGAGCGGCCCGCGACGGCGTCCTGTCCACGCGGACCTGGAACGACGGCGCCGGACCGCGGACCTGGAACGACGCGCGCCAGACCGCGGGTCTGGAAGACGCACGCCGGACCGCGGGCCTGGAACGACGTGCGCCGGACCGCCGGCCGCGGCCCCGGACGACGGCGGGACGGCGCCCCCGGCCGGGAACCGGCCGGACGGTCGGCATCCCCGGTCCGGGACCGGGCACCCGGCCCGGCCGAGGCGCCCGCCGCCCAGGGAATGCCCGCGCGGACGTCCTTCGCGCGACCCGGACACGCGGAACCGCCTCACTGATCACTCCCCCGATGCCATGCGCGCCCCCGGACACCGACGGCGAGCCCCCTGCCACCTCACTCAATGGGCGTGCCACCGCGTGACACCTTCCGTGCCACCCCGTGACACCTTCCGTGCCATCCGTGCCATCCGGCGCCGCCCGCCCGTAACCCCCTCGGCACACGCGGCACGACGGCACGCCCCTCACAGGCCCGGCGCGACCCGCGCCGGGCCCTGGCCGCCGCCGGATGCGCGCGCCGAGGACCGGACCTCGGCCGAGGCGGGCGGCCGTCCGGGCGGGTCGCGCGCGTGGGTCAGATGACCAGGCCGCCGCCGCAGACCAGGACCTGGCCGCTGACGTAGTCCGACTCCGGCAGGCACAGCAGGTAGACCGCCCCCGCGGCCTCCTCGGGCGTGCCCGCCCTGCCCAGCGGGACCGAGGTCCGCATCGCCTCCAGCAGCGGCGCGCCGACCCCGACCCTGATCCGCCGGCCACGCACCTCGATGCCGGCGTCCCCGCCCGCCGGCGCCTCGGTGAGCCGCGTCATGATCAGCCCGAAGGCGACGGCGTTGACGTTGACCCGGTCGCGTCCCCACTCCTTGGCCAGGGTCTTGGTCAGGCCGACGAGCCCCGCCTTGGCCGCCGCGTAGTTGGCCTGCCCGGCGTTGCCGCCGAGCCCCGAGATCGAGGAGATGTTGACGACCTTGCGGTGGTGCCCGACCGGGTTGGCCCGGATGTAGGGCTGCGCCGCGCGCAGGATGCGGAAGGGCGCCTTGAGGTGGACGTCGAGGATGTCGTCCCACTGCTCGTCGGTCATCTTCTGGACGACGGTGTCCCAGGTGTAGCCGGCGTTGTTGACGATGATGTCCAGGCCGCCGAAGGACTCGACGGCGGTCCGCACGAACCGCTCGGCGAACCCCGCCTCGGTCACGTCGCCCACGCAGGCCACCGCGCTGCCGCCCCCGGCCTTGATCTCGGCGGCGGTCTCCTCGGCGGGCCCGGGGTCCAGGTCGTTGACGACGACGTGGGCGCCCTCGCCGGCGAGCTTGCGGGCGATGGCCCGGCCGATGCCCCGCCCGGCGCCTGAGACGATCGCGGTCCTCGCGGTCAGCTTGCTCATGTGACTGCGCTCTCCTTGGTTCACTCGTCGGCAAGTGCGATGACGGCGGTGCCGCGCAGGGTCACCGTGCCGTCGGCCAGGGTCACCGCGATGTCCAGGTGCGCGGCCCCGTCCTGGACCGCGCTGACGGTCCCCGTGCAGACCGGTTCGGCGTGCGGCGGCGTCATGGCGGTGAACCGCACGCCGTACGAGCGGACGCGCCGCTGCGGCGCCCAGCCGGTCAGCAGCCGCCCGAGGTAGGCCATGGAGAGCATGCCGTGCGCGAACACGTCCTCGAAGCCCACCTCCCTGGCCGCGTCCGCGTCGACGTGCACCGGGTTGTAGTCACCGGAGGCGCCCGCGTACAGGGCCAGCGTCGTGCGGCTGATCGCGGGCACCCGCAGCGGCGGAAGCGGGTCCCCTGCCCGCACCCGGCCGTTCACGGCGCGTCCCGGGAACCGGGGACGACAAGGACGGTGGTCAGCGTGGCGACCGGCCCGTCCGCGCGGGTCACCTCGACGGTGCGGACCAGGAAGTCCAGCGCGCCGCCCTTCTTGGTGTAGACGTCGCTGATGTGCGCGGCGAGGGTCAGCCGGTCGCCCGCGTAGGCCATGGCGTGGTAGGTGAAGCGCTGCTCGCCGTGGAGGATCCTGCGCGGGTCGATGCCGAGCCCGGTGAGGTAGGCCCAGGGGTCGTCGCGGTCCATCTCCAGGCAGAACAGGAACGTGGGCGGCACCGGCAGGTCGCGGTGGCCCTCGGCGCGGGCGGCGGCCGGGTCGGTGTAGACGGGGTCGTGCTCGCCGGTCGCCCTGGCGAACAGGCGCAGCCGCCCGCGCCCGACCTCGACGGTCAGGTCCGGCGACCTGGTGCCGACGGCGGCGGTGTCGATGGCCACCGTCAGGCTCGGACCGGGTCCGAGGGCGCGGCCTCGCTCGGGTCGTGCCCGGTGCCGGTGATCCGGTTGAGCTCGTCCACGAACACCACCGACGGCTCGAACTCCCGCAGCTCGGCGTCGGTCATGACCGCGTAGCCGATGACGATGACCAGGTCCCCCGGGCTGATCAGCCGGGCGGCGGCGCCGTTGATCCCGACCACGCCGCCGTCGGGCGGCCCTTCGATGACATAGGTGGAAAGGCGCGCGCCGTTGTTGATGTCGACGACGTCCACCCGCTCGCCGTGCACCAGGTCGGCGGCCTTCATGAGGTCCGCGCTCAGCGTCAGCGACCCGACGTAGTGCAACTCGGCGTGGGTCACGGTGGCGCGATGGATCTTGGACTTCAGCATATGACGGAACATGTCGAACCTTTCAGCGATCGTGAAAGCGGGTGATCTGCCCGAGAAGCCGTTCACGCATTTCGTGGTCACGCACCCCGAGCCCCTCCCCGGGGGCCAAGCAGAGCACGCCGACCTTGCCCTGGTGGGCGTTGACGTGCACCTCGTGCGCGGCCTGCCCGGTCTCGGACAGCGGGTACACCTTGGACAGCGTCGGGTGGATCCTCCCCCGGGCGATCAGCCGGTTGGCCTCCCACGCCTCGCGGTAGTTGGCGAAGTGCGAGCCGATGATCCGCTTGAGGTTCATCCAGAGGTAGCGGTTGTCGTAGGAGTGCTCGAAGCCGCTGGTCGAGGCGCAGGTGACGATCGTGCCGCCGCGCTTGGCCACGAACACGCTGGCGCCGAAGGTCTCCCTGCCGGGGTGCTCGAAGACGATGTCGGGATCGTCCCCGCCGGTCAGCTCCCTGATATGGGCGCCGAACCGCCGCCACTCCTTGGGGTTGTGGGTGTGCTCGCCGGACCAGAACCGGTAGTCCTCGGCCTTGCGGTCGATGACCAGCTCGGCGCCCATCGCGCGGCACAGCTCGGCCTTCTCCGGGCTGGACACCACGCACACGGGGGTGACGCCGCCGTTGAGCGCGAGCTGGGTGGCGTAGGAGCCGAGGCCGCCGGACGCGCCCCAGATGAGCACGGTGTCGCCCTGCTTCATCCTGGCGCCGTTCGGCGAGACGAGCTGCCGGTAGGCGGTGGAGTTGACCAGGCCGGAGGCGGCGGCCTCCTCCCAGGTCAGGTGGGCCGGCTTGGGCATGAGCTGGTTCGCCTTGACCAGGGCCAGCTCGGCGAGCCCGCCGAAGTTGGTCTCGAACCCCCAGATCCGCTGCTCGGGGTCGAGCATCGTGTCGCCGTGCCCGTCGGGGTGTTCCAGCTCGACCGACGAGCAGTGCGCCACCACCTGGTCGCCGGGCCGCCAGGCGTTGACGCCCTCGCCGGTGCGCAGCACCACGCCCGCCAGGTCGGAGCCGATCACGTGGTACGGCAGGTCGTGCCGCCGGCCGAGCGGCGACATCCTGCCGTACCGCCGCAGGAAGACGAACGTCGGCAGCGGCTCGAAGATCGACGACCACACCGTGTTGTAGTTGATCGAGCTGGCCAGCACCGCGACGAGCACCTCGCCGGGGCCGAGCTCGGGGGTGGGCACCTCCTCGACGTGCAGCGACCGGCGCGGGTCCTTCTCCTCGCTGGTCAGGCCGTGGAACATGTCCACTTCGTCGGCGTGCACGGTCACGGCGCGGTGGCTCTCGGGGACCGGCAGCCCGCCGACCTCACCCGGTTCCCCCGCCATGATCGCGTCGATGATGTTACGCATGGTGCCTCCGGTCAGTGCCAGACGAGGATGGTCGCTCCCGCGCACAGGCCACCGCCCGCCGCGGCGAGCAGGACGCGTTCGCCCCTGCGCAGGGGCGAACGCCGGTGCGACTCCGACAGCGTGAACGGGACGGACGCCCCGCCGGTGTTGCCGTACCGCCGGGCGGTGACCGGGACCCGGTCGAGCCCGATGCCGAGGTCGGCGGCGAGCGCCTCCAGCATGCGGGTGTTCGCCTGGTGGAACACGAAGCGGCTGATGTCGCCGATGCCGAGGCCGCAGTCGTCGAGGACCTGCTCGACGAGCTTGCGCATGGTGGGCATCACCCAGCTTTTGACCCGGCGGCCGTCCATGTGCAGCAGGTGCCGTCCGGCGGCCCTGGCCTCGGCGTCCAGCGGCATCGCGGTGCCGCCCGCGTCGACCCCGACCGAGGCGTGGTGCTCCCCGTCGGTGATCATGCGCGTGCCGAGGAAGCCGTACCCCTCGGGCACCTCGCCGAGCAGCATGGCGCCCGCGCCGTCGCCGAACAGGCTGACCGTGCGGCGGTCGCTCCGGTCCATCACACTCGACAGCTTGTCCGCGCCGACGACCAGGACCCTGCCGCCCGGGTAGTGGGCGCGCAGCAGGCCCTCGCCGATCGCCAGGGAGTAGACGAACCCGCTGCACACGGCGTTGACGTCGAAGGCCGGCACGGCGCGCAGGCCCAGCTTGTGCTGCAGGATCGCCGCCGTCGCCGGTTGCGGCACGTCGGGCGTCACGGTCGCCACGATCAGCGCTTCCAGCCGGTCACGGGCGCCGGCCTCGGCGTCCAGGGCCGCGTTGGCGGCGGGCACCGCGAGGTCGGAGGTGGCGGTCTCCGGGGCCGCGTAGCGCCGCTCGTGGATCCCGGTGCGCTCGACGATCCAGTCCTCCCCCATTCCGGTCCACTCGCTGATCCGCGCGTTGGTGATCACCTCGTCGGGCACGTGGGCGCCCAGCCCGATCACTCCGATGGCCATGTCAGCTCCTTGTCTCGACGCTCTGCGGCCGGTCCGGCAGTTCGTGCCGCAGCGCGGCCAGGCGGTGGTACTGGGCCGGGTAGTCCGCCGCCCCGGGGAGCAGCACGAGCTGGTCGGCCCCGGCCGCCACCAGCGCCCCGAGGCCGGCCGCCACCTCGGCGGCGGTGCCGGCGACGGCGTAGGGCAGCAGCCGGTCCACCGGTCCCCCGTACTGCGCGCGCAGGAAACGGGCGCACTCGGCCCTGGCGAGATCGGGGTTGCGGTCGTCCACGTGGACCAGCACGGTGACGCCCGCGCGCGGGCACGGCCTGCCGAGTTCGCGGGCGCGGGCCGACAGGGCGGCCCGCCGGTCGGCGAACCGGCCGGCGTCCACCCAGAGCCCGAGCCAGCCGTCGGCGCGCGCGGCCGCACGCTCGATCGCGGCGGCGCTGCGGCCGCCGACCCAGGCCGGCGGGACCGCCCCGGTGGGCGCGAGCGCAGGCACCTCGGCGTCCCACGGTTCCGGCAGCCGCACCGGGCGGCCGGTCACCAGGGCGGGCATCGCGTCGAGGAAGGCGTCGGTGCGCCTGCCGCGCTGGGTCATGGGCACCCCGGCGGCGGCCCACTCGCCGGGGTTCTCGCCGCCCACGCCCACCCCGAGCACGACCCGGTCGCCCGAGAGCACCTGGAGCGACGCGATCTGCTTGGCCGTCCAGGCCGGGTGGCGCATCGCGGCCAGCAGGACGCCGAACCCGAGGGCCACCCTGCCGGTCACCGCGCTCGCGGCGGCCAGCACCGTGACCGGTTCGAGGATGCCGCTGTGGAAGGCGAGGTGGTCGACGGTCCAGACCGAGTCGAACCCGAGCCGCTCGGCCAGCCGGGCCGCCGCGACCACGTCGTAGCGCCCCGAACCGGCCGCGCCGGAGGCCGGGAGCATGACCCCGACCTCCACCGCCCGCCGCCCGCCGTCACCGGGCATGGTGGCCGTTCCCGGGCGCACCGCCCAGGCCGGTCACGTGCGCCGCGAGGTCGCGCAGGCGCGGGTGCCGGTAGACGTCCTTGGTGGCCAGGCCCACCCCGAGCCGCCCGCGCACCTGCGCGACCACCCGCAGGGCGACCAGCGAGTGGCCGCCGAGCGCGAAGAAGTCGTCGTCGGCGAGCACCCGGTCCATGCCGAGCACGTCGGCCCAGACGGCGGCGATCAGCTCCTCGACCCGCCCTTCCGGCAGCGGGCGCTCCTCGCCGTCCGCCCGCGGGGGGACGGGGCGCGGCAGCGCGGCCAGATCGAGCTTGCCGTTCACCGTCAGCGGGAACGCGGGCACCGCGACGAACGCCGAGGGCACCATGTGGTCCGGCACCCGGTCGGCGAGCGGGCCGCGCAGCCGCTCCTCCGGGAGCGGGGTCCCGTCCGCGGTGGTGTAGTAGGCCACCAGCGTGTCGCCGTCGCCCCGGGTGACGACGGAGCGGGTGACCTCGGGCACCTCGGTGAGCACCGCCTCGATCTCCCCGGGTTCGATCCGGTAGCCCCGCACCTTGAGCTGCCGGTCGAGCCGGCCCATGAAGATCAGCGTGCCTTCGGGGCTCCACCGGACCAGGTCCCCGGTCCGGTACATGCGGGACCCGTCGCCCGCCACCACGTCAGGCAGGAACCGCTGGGCGGTCGCCCCCGGCCTGTTCACGTACCCGAGCGCCACCCCCGTCCCCCCGACGAACAGCTCGCCAGGCTCGTCCACCCCGGCGGGCCGCAGGTGCTCGTCGAGCACGTAGACGCGGACCCCCGGCAGCGGCTCGCCGATGTGCGGGTACGGCCCGGCGATCGGCGCGGCGGTGGCGTCCACCGTGCACTCGCTCGGCCCGTAGAGGTTGACCGGTGCCAGCAGGCCCTGCCCGGCGGCCCCGGCCAGGTCGCGCCACATGTCCTCGGAGATCGCCTCGCCGCCGAGCAGCAGCCGCGTGGGCGGGTCGGAGGGCGCGGCCGGCATCAGCTCGTCGCGCAGGGCCGCCCAGTGCGAGGGGGTGAAGTCCAGCACGGTGACGCCCTGGTCCCTGACGAGCGCGCCGAGCGCCGGCGGGTCGAGCCGCATGGCGTCGGTGAGCACCACGACCGTGTCGCCACGGCACACCCGGATCCACTGCTGCACCGAGGCGTCGAAGGACACGCTGGCGTTCCAGGCGACCGTGGCGGGCCCGGCCGCGAAGACGCCCGCCTGCTCCAGCATGGTCAGCAGCGCGGCCACCCCTCCCCTGCCGACCACCACGCCCTTCGGCGTGCCCGTCGAGCCGGAGGTGTACTGGACGTAGGCGGCGTCGTGCGCGGACACCGCCGTGGCGGCGCCGCGCTCCCCGCGGTCGCCGGGCGTCAGGACGCGCACCCCCTCCGGCCAGTCCGCCCGAGGGTCGCCGGCGCAGACCACGCTCACCCCGGCGTCGGCGACGGCGAAGGCCAGCCGCCGCGCGGGGTAGGCGGGGTCGAGGGCGAGGTAGGCGGCGCCGGCCCGCCACACCGCGAGCAGGGCCACCAGCGTCTCGGCCGAGCGGGGCAGGCAGACGCCGACCCGGGTGCCGCGTCCCACGCCCGCCGCCCGCAGCGCCCCGGCCAGTCCGGCGACGCGCTCGTCCAGCTCGGCGAAGGTCAGGTCTCCGTCGGGTCCGCGCACGGCCACGCGGCGGGGGTGCGCGGCGACCACCGCGCGTAACCGGTCCAGCGGGTCGACCGGCGGGGTCAGGAGGGCGGGGCCGGCTGACCATTCGGCCTTGGCGGCGACGGTCATCTCAGGCCCCCACGTGGGCGGTGAGAGGCGGGACTGGCCGGCAGTCGTGGATCGACACCGGTTCGCCCATGGCGACGACGATCTTCCGGTCGCCCCGGAAGGCGTCACGGCCGTGCGCGGCAAGCAGGTTGTCCACGATCAGCAGATCCCCTGCCTGCCACGCCCGGCGCACGACGGCCGCGTCGTAGGCGGCGTTGATCGCGCCGACCTCCTCAGCGGTGAACTCCGTGCCGTCGCCGTGCCTCGTGTTGAACGGCAGGCCTTCTCGGCCCAGCTCCTGCAGGAGCACGTCCCGGATCTCGGGTTCGAGTGAATGCTCGCTCCAGAAGGCGGCGTGGTTGAACCACACCTCATCCCCTGTTCGGGGATGCCTGATGACCGCGGGGCGGACCTGGCCGGTTCGCAGCGTGTCGTGCTCGCCCCATCGGTAGGTGATCAGGTTCTCGGCGCAGTACTTCTCGACCTGGTCGGCCGAGGTCGCGTTGAACGCGGTGCGCCAGTCGAGGGAGATGTTCTCGCCGTAGTTGCGCAGCAGCGACCAGCCGGTGCCGCGGAACCGCTCGGCCAGCTCGCCGGGAAGGTTGCGCAGCACCTCCCGGCAGTCGGCGACCGGCGTGGCCCCGCCGGTGCGCGGGGCGGTCAGGCAGCAGAACATCAGGATTCCGGGAAAGGTCAGGGTGTAGCTGTTCTCGTTGTGCATGCGGATCGTGTGCGCGGGCGGCAGGTCGGTGGAGGAGAAGACGCCGTCGCCGAAGTCGGTGCGCGGCGTCGCCTTCTCCTGGTAGGGCGCCCGTTCGTCGAGCACCGCGTCCCGCACGGCGGCGAAGCCGGCGGCGTCGGCGATGGGCAGGCCGCGCAGGAACAGCGCCCCGTGCTCGTCCAGCAGTTCCCTGACGCGTTCCCGCCGGGCGGTGAGCCAGCGGGTGGCCCGCTCGATGGTGTCGACGCCGGCCACGTACGCCGTCGCCGGCCGGCCGGGGTCGACCGTGCAGAGCAGGTCGGCGTCGAGGTCGTTCGCTACCATGCGTTCTCCCGGTATCGGGTCGGAGCCGCTCACAGCACGTCGATGTGCGCGGGCAGTGCGCGCCATACGTCGGGGGTGTAGAAGTGACCGCCGGGCAGCGCGTCGACGCGGCAGGGGCCGTCGCAGACCCCGGCCCACTGGCCGGCCACGCCGGGCTCGATCACCTCATCGTCCCGGCCGTACAGGACCCGCACCGGGATGCGGGTCCGCGCGCCGGGGGCGGTGTAGGAGTCCCTGACCCTGATGTCGGCGCGCATCAGCTCGTAGGCCATGTCCATCAGGTCGGGGTCGGACCGCACGTGGTCGGGCAGCAGGCCAATCGTCCGCATCCAGCTCAGCAGGGCCTCGTCGGTGTCGCCGAAGGAGGGGAACCTGTCCCGCTCGGTGAGCCCGCGGTCCGGCGCGTTGCAGGAGGAGACGACCAGGGCCTCGGGCACCGGCCCGCCGCTCCGCTCGATCCGGGTGGCGACCTCGAACGCCATCCACCCGCCCATGCTGTGCCCGAACAGGACGTACGGCCGGCCGGCCGCCGACAGGACGGCCGCCGTGGCGTCGTCCGCCAGCTCCTCCCAGGAGCGGGCCGGTGCCTCGGCGAACCTGCCCTCCCGGCCGGGGTAGCAGATGAGCGTCAGCTCGGTGCGGTCGTCGAGGTGCGCCGCCCACGGCCGGTACGCTCCGGTGCCGCCGCCGCAGAAACCCAGGCAGACGAGCGACCTCGTCGCCGCCGGCCGGGGGGAGGGGCGGATCACCGTGGTGTCCTGGATTCTCTGCGCGGCCATGTCAGGTGGTGATCTGGTCCATCTGCTCCCGCAGACTCCTCGGGCGCATGTCGACCCAGTTCCGCTCGATGTAGTCGAGGCAGGACTTCCGGTCCTCCTCGCCGTGAACAATGGCCCAGCCGTCCGGCACCTCGATGAACGCGGGCCACAAAGAATGCTGGTCCTCGTCGTTCACCAATACCAGGAATCTGCCGTCCTCGTCGTCGAACGGATTGGTCACGTCAACCTCCGCGAATTCGTATTTCCTGAAAAGCAGCCTAGTGTCGGTGAATGCGCCGCACCGGCAGTTCATAGGGCAGGCGACCGGCAGTTCCCGGCGCCGTCACAATGCCCCTCTGACCGACCAGAGTTCGGGGAAGAAACGGTGGTCGGCCACCCGTCGCAGCCATTCCACCCCGCTGGTCCCGCCGGTGCCCGGCTTGCCGCCGAGCACCCTCTCCACCACCAGGACGTGCGTGGCCCGCCACCTGCCGAACTCGTACGCCACGTCGACCAGCGCCTCGGCCAGCCGGTGCAGGGCCTGGTGGCGCACCGGGTCCTCGTACACCCGCCGCCACGCCCGCTCGACCTCGGGCCTGGCCTGGTACGGCTCGGCCCAGTCCCGGTCCAGAACCTCGGCGGGCAGCGGCATCCCGTTGCGCGCGAGCAGCCTGAGCGCCGCGTCGTACAGGCTCGGCTCGTTCAGCGCGCGCAGCAGCTCGCCGTGCGTGACGGGGTTCCCCGCGTACGGCCTGGCCAGCGCGGCGTTCTTGTTGCCGAGCGCGAACTCCCACTGGCGGTAGACGAAGGACTGGAAGCCGGAGCCGTCGCCGAGCTGGTCGCGGAATTCGCGGTAGTCGGCCGGGCTGAGCGAGCTCAGCAGCTCCCAGGCGCCGACGAGCTGGTGCTGCACCGCGCGCACCCGGCGCAGCGCCCACAGCGCGGCGTCGACGTCGTCGGCGTCCAGCCGGTCCCTGACGTGCAGCACCTCGATGTGGCCGAGCTTGAACAGCAGCTCCATGACCTGGGTGGCGATCAGGAAGGCCGGCTCGGTTGGTGCCTTGGTGCGGAGGCCCTGCAGCGACAGCAGCACGTCCGAGCGGACGTAGTCCACGAAGGGCGTCGAGCCGTCGCCGAACTCCAGGATCGGCTCCCCGCCCGAGGTCGTCGCGCGTTCGGCGCGCTCCTGGTCGGTCAGCGCCCGGTAGGCCGAGCGCTGGTACTCCTTGGCCGCCATCAGCCCGCGCCTCCCGCCGGTCCGCCGACCACCTCGGAGATCGCCCGCAGCCCGGCGCGCAGGACGCCGGGCGGGCCGCCGAAGCCGATCCGCATGCGGTCGGGGTAGCCGAAGCAGAAGCCGGGCACGACGAGCACGCCGTGGGCCTCCAGGTCGCCGCAGATCTCCCGGACGTCGGCCACGCCGCGGACGGCGGGAAAGGCCGAGACGCCGCCGAGCGGCACCGGCAGGTCGATGTGCTCGGGATCCTCCAGCGCCCAGGCGCGCAGCACCTCGCGGTTGGCGGCGGCCTGCCGGAGCCGGCGGCCGGCGATCCGGTCGCCGTCCCGCAGCACGGCGGTGGCGAGGAACTCCGCCAGCGGCGAGGTGGCGATGGACACGTAGTCCCGCACCTTGACCATCGTGGTCAGCAGGCCGGCGGGGGCCATGCACCAGCCGACGCGCATCCCCGGCAGGCCGTAGGCCTTGGACAGGGTGCCGACCGACACGGCGCGCTCCAGCCGCTCGCGCGGGTCGGGCAGCGGCGGGCCGTCGTAGACCAGCTCGGTGAAGGCGCCGTCCCACAGCAGGTGGCAGTCGTGCCGGGCGATGAGGTCGAGGAACTCCTCGTAGGCGGCGGCCGACAGGGTCGTCCCTGTGGGGTTGTGCGGGAAGTTGACCAGCACGGCCTTGGTGCGCTCGTTGAGCAGGTCGCGGAACCGGTCGAGGTCGGGGGTGAACCCGTCCTCGGGGTCCAGGCGCCACACGCGCAGCCGCGCGCCGAGGGTCTCGGCGATCGCGTGCAGGGAGTGGTAGACCGGCTGCAGGACGACGATCTCGTCCCCCGGGCTGACCAGCGCGGCCAGCGCCAGGAACAGCGCCTCGGTGGAGCCGTGGGTGACCATGACCGTCTCGGGCCCGCCGTCGCCGAACCGGTCGGCGATCGCCTGGCGCAGCGGCAGGCAGCCGACGGAGGGGCTGTCCCTGAACTGGACCTCGTCCAGGTCGCGCGCGGTGATGCCGAGGATGTCCCTGAGCTGGCCGACGGAGTAGTCCTGCACCCCCGAGCTGGAGATGTCGATGGGGAGCTCGAAGTACCGGTCGCGCAGCCAGTCCTCCAGCAGCGCCGGGGCGATCCGCCCGATGGGCCGCCGGTCAACCGATTCGACGGTCATCGCCACCGCTCCTTCCCGGCCGGGTGCGCCGCAGGTCGACCGCGACGTTGACCCGCCGCAGCCACCGGTCGCGGCCGTCGTAGCGGGGGCGGAACGAGCGCCGCCCGTGCACGACGTTGCGGTTGTCGACGAAGCAGACGTCACCCTGGGCGAGGGGGACGTCGTAGAGGTTGGCGTCCAGTTGCGCGAACAGCGCCTCCAGCGCCTCGCGCGCCTGGTCGTCGCCGGGCACGGCCACGGTGAAGTCCCGGTCGGCGCGCAGCGTCACGGCGCCGGCGGGGCCGGTGAGCAGGGCGACCGCCTCGTCGCCGCGGGAGCCCGCCATCAGGCGCGGGTCGTGGGCGTCGTCGGGGCGGATGAGGAACCGCCGCTCGGCGAGGGTCGCGCGCACGTGGCCGGGCAGCGCCGCCACGTCGGCGAAGGACAGCGTGGTCGGCGTGTCATCGGGGTTGCGCAGGCAGTACAAGCCCACGTAGTCGGCGCGGAAGGGCGAGAAGGCGTCCTCGGTGTGCCAGCCGAGCTCCTTGTGGCTGCTGGAGCTGACGTCCCCCTCCTCCATGCCGGCGACGGGCAGGACGTCGGTCAGGACGCGGCCGTCCTGCTGGGCCACCCACCCGATCGCGTCGCCGAGCAGCGCGGCCCAGAGCATCAGCGCGAAGCCGCCGAGCCGGGCCTCCTCGCCGCCGTGGTCGCGCCAGTGGGTGGGGGTGCGGCCGAGCAGGTCGTCGCGCACGATGTTGCCGGTGACGAGAATAGCGTGCTCGCCGTCGTCGAGACGCGCGCGATTGATCGCGCGGCGCGGGGCGGCGGGCAGTTCATGGGCGATCACGGTGACGTCCGCCAGGAATTCGGGGGCGTCCGCCGAGGCGTATTCGCCGGCGCAGCGCCGGGCGAGATCCCGCGCCGACGCGGCCTCCTCCAAATCGAGCGTGAATGTGGAAACCCGTGAACCTAAAAGCGTGTCCGGGGTCAAGAGCGCACCCTCCATAAATGACGGACGAACATTAAATCCACCCTATCTCCGCGCATATCAAGAAAGCCTGGACAGCATTTTCCTGCCGCAATACTGCCTATCGGGCCGGGCGCGGCGCGGCCGCGATCTCCCGGGCGAGCACGTCGCCGATCTCGGCGAGCGGCCCTGGCCGGGTCATGTCGAAGTGGCCGCACGCCACGGGGTGCTCGGTCAGCTCCCCGGTGAGGTGCCCGGCCCAGCTCGACGCCTCCGGGTGCCCGTCCTCGCGGTCCAGCGTCGCGGTGAAGAACAGGACGTCGCCGCGGAACACCGGCGCCGCCCGGCCGTACACCAGGTCCAGGTTGCGCCTGGCCGCCGAGGCCAGCTCGCCGAGCAGGACGGGGTCGGACGCCAGGCGCCCCGGCCCCTCGCGGTGCATGAGCCCGGCGATCCACGCCTGGGTGTCCTCGCCGGAGACCGCGTCCCGTTCCCAGGTCCCGTCCGGCGGGTAGGCGTCCAGCAGGGTCAGCAGGGCGACCTCCTCGCCCTGTTCCTGCAGGCGGCAGGCCATGGCGTGCGCGATGTTGCCGCCGATCGACCAGCCGAGCAGGTGGTAGGGGCCGGTGGGCTGGACCCGGCGCAGGTGGGCGAGGTAGTCGTCGACCAGTTCGCCGAGCGAGCCGGGCACCGTGCCGTCGCCGCCGAGGCCCCGTGACTGCACGCCGTACACGGGCAGGTCCGGGCCCAGGTGGCGCAGCAGGCCGGCGTAGCACCAGCTCAGGCCGGTGACCGGGTGGACGCAGAACAGCGGCGGGCGGGCGCCCCGGGTGCGCAGCGGCAGCAGGACATCGATCGGCCCGGCCGCGTCCTGTCCCCCCAGCAGGCCGCTGATCCCGGCGACGGTCGGGGCGTGGAACAGGTCGCGCAGGGCGAGGTCGATCCCAAGGGTGGACCTGATCCGGCCGATCAGCCGGGTGGCCAGCAGGGAGTGGCCGCCGAGGTCGAAGAACCCGTCGTCGACGCTCACCCGCGCGACGCCGAGCACCTCGGCGAACAGCCCGCACAGGACCTCCTCGCGGGGGTCGCGCGGCGCCCGGCCGCCGGTCGTGCCTTCCATCAAGGGCGCGGGCAGGGCTCGGCGGTCGAGTTTGCCGTTGGGCGTCAGCGGCAGCGCGTCCATCAGGACGTACGCGGCGGGGACCATGTAATCGGGCAGGACGGCGGCGGCGTGGGCGCGCAGCGCCGGTGTGCCGGGGGCGTCATCCGCGTCGGCGGGCACCACGTAGGCGACCAGGCGCGGGTCTCCGGGCCGGTCCTCTCTCAGGGTCACCTCGGCCTGCCCGACCCGCGGGTGGGCGGTCAGGGCGGCCTGGACCTCGCCGAGTTCGATGCGCAGCCCGCGGATCTTCACCTGTGCGTCGGCCCGTCCGACGAACTCGACGGCGCCGTCCCTGGTCCATCGGACCAGGTCGCCGGTGCGGTACATCCGCTCCCCCGGCTCTCCGAACGGGCACGCGACGAACCGCTCGGCGGTCAGTCCCGGCCGGTCGCGGTAGCCCCGGGCCAGGCCCAGCCCGGCCAGGTACAGCTCGGCGACCACGCCGGGCGGCACCGGCCGCAGCCCTTCGTCCAGGACGTACAGGGCGGTGCCGGCGACCGGGGTGCCGATGGGCGAGGTGGCGGACCGGAGCACGCTGCCGGCGGTGATGGTGGCGTGGGTGACGTCGTCGGAGGTCTCGGTGGCGCCGAAGGAGTTGACCAGGGGGATGGCGGGGAACGCGGCGAACCAGCGGTCGCACAGGTCGGCGGGCAGGGCTTCGCCGGTGACCACCAGGCGGCGCAGCGAGGTCAGGGCGGGCGGGGCGGTGTCCTGCCAGGCGTCCAGTGCCGCGCGCAGCAGGGACGGGACCACCTGCAGCACCGTCACCCCCTGTTCGGCGACCGTCTCGAACAGCCGGACGGGGTCACCGGCGACGTCCTTGGGGACGATGGTCAGCGCGGCACCGGCCGACAGCGGCGTCAGCGCCTGCCACATGGAGATCACGAACGACACCGGCGCGGTGAACGCCACCAGGTCCGACGAGGTCATCTCCAGGTCGGCGGCCTTGGCGAGCATGTGGTTGCCCACCCCTCGGTGGTCGGCCAGCACTCCCTTGGGCCGTCCGGTGGACCCGGAGGTGTAGATCAGGTAGGCGGGGTTGCGCACCGACACGGCCGTGTCGAGGTCGTCGCCGGAGCCGGGCAGTTCCTGGCCGGCCTGCTCGGCGGTCAGGACCAGCATCGGCCGTGCGTCCTCCATGAGGTACGCCACCCGTGAGGCGGGAAGGTCCAGGTCGATCGGCAGGTACACCCCGCCGGCCTTGAGCACCGCCAGCAGCGCCACCACCAGGTGCTCGGAGCGCGGCAAGGCGACCCCCACCACCGACTCCGGGCCCACCCCCTGCGCCACCAGACGGCGGGCCAGCCGGTTGGCGCGGGCGTTCAGCTCGGCGTAGGTCAGCGAGACCTCGCCGGACACCACCGCGACCGCCTCCGGGGTGGCCGCCACGCGTGCCTGGACCAGCTCCACCGGCGTCACGGGCTCGGCGCGCCCGTCCCAGCCGGCCAGGACCAGGTCCCGTTCCCGTTCCGACAGCAGGTCGGCCTCGCCGGGGCGCCCGCCGGGGTCGGCGGCCATGGCCGCCAGCAGGCGCACCAGCCGGTCGGCCACCTCCCGGACCGTCCCGGCGTCGAACAGGTCGGTGCTGAACTCGACCGCGCCGAAAAGGCCCTCGGGCGAACCGTCCCCGGCGCGCCTCTCCTCGAAGTCGAACTGCAGGTCGAACTTCGCGGTGAGGGTGCCCGCGGGCTCGAGGGCCGCGGTGAGGCCGGGGAGGTCGAGGCGGGCGTCGGCGGTGTTCTGCAGGACCAGCATCACCTGGAACATCGGGTGCCTGGCCAGGGAACGCGGCGTGCCGGCCAGCTCGACCAGCCGCTCGAACGGCAGGTCCTGATGGTCGTAGGCCGCCAGGTCGGTGGCGCGCACCCGGCCGACCAGCTCACGGAAGGTGGGACGCCCGCCGGTGTCGGTGCGCAGGACCAGCGTGTTGACGAAGAACCCGACCAGGTCGTCCAGCGCGTCATCGGTACGACCCGCGATCGGCGTACCGATCGGGATGTCGGTCCCCGCCCCCAGCCGGGTCAGCAGCGCCGCGAGACCGGCCTGCAGCACCATGAACAGGCTGGCGTGGCTCTCCCGGGCGAAGGCCAGCAGCCGGCCGTGCAGCTCGGGTTCGATCTCGAAGGTGTGCCGGTCGCCCCGGTAGGTGGCGACGGCGGGCCTCGGCCGGTCGGCCGGCAGCGCGAGCTGGTCGGGGATCCCTTCGAGGGCGCCCGTCCAGAACTTCACCTGCCGGGTGAGCTCGTCGCCGAGCAGGTCGCGCTGCCACAGCGTGTAGTCGGCGTACTGCACCGGCAGCGGCGGCCACTCCGGCGCGCCGCCCGCGCGCCGCGCGGCGTACGCGCGGGACAGGTCGCCGGCCAGCGGGGTCATCGACCAGCCGTCGGCGGCGATGTGGTGCACGACCAGCACCAGCACGTGCTCGGCCGGGCCGAGGCGGAACACCCAGCCGCGGATCGGCAGGTCGGTGGCCAGCACGAAGGCGTGGCCGACCGCGCGCTCCACCAGGTCCGCCAGCTCGTCCCGCCCGCAGTCCACCAGCTCGACGACCGGCTCGGCGTCGGCGACACGCTGGCAGGGGACCCCGTCCACGGCGGGGAAGATCGTCCGCAGGCTCTCGTGCCGGGCCACCACGTCGCCGATCGCGGCGCGCAACGCCTCGTGGTCCAGCTCGCCGGTCAGGCGGACGGCCACCGGGATGTTGTAGGTGGCGCTCGGCCCCTCCCATTCGTGCAGGAACCACAGCCGCTGCTGGGCGAACGACAGCGGCACCGGATCCGGCCGGGTGGCCGGGACCAGCGCCGGGCGGATGGCACGGAGGCTCTCGCGTCGGGCGATCCCGGCCACCGTCGGCGACTGGAACAGCTCCCGGACGGTGAGCTCCATGCCCAGCGTCGAACGGATCCGCGAGATCAGCCGGGTGGCCAGCAGGGAGTGGCCGCCGAGGTCGAAGAACCCGTCGTCGACGCTCACCTGCGCGACGCCGAGCACCTCGGCGAACAGCCCGCACAGGATCTCCTCCCGCGAGTCGCGCGGGGCCCGGCCGGTGGCCGTGACCTCGGGCGACGGCGCGGGCAGCGCCCCCCGGTCCAGCTTCCCGTTGGGCGTCAGCGGCAGCGCGTCCATCCGGACGAAGGCCGACGGCACCATGTACTCGGGCAGGACGGCGGCCAGCGCGGCACGCACCACGCCGGTGGCGGCGTCGCCGACGAGGTGGCCCACCAGGCGCGGGCCGCCGGAGGCGTCGGGGTGGAAGCCGGCGGCGGCGTTCCGCACGCCGGGGACGGCGCGCATCGCGGCCTCGACCTCGCCGAGCTCGACGCGGAACCCGCGGACCTTCACCTGGCCGTCGAGGCGGCCGAGGAACTCCAGCCGCCCGTCCGGCAGGCGGCGGACCCGGTCGCCCGTGCGGTACATCCGCGAGCCTTCCTGGCCGAACGGGTCGGCGACGAACCGCTCCGCCGTCAGGGCGCCCCGGCCCGCGTAGCCCCGGGCCAGGCCGAGCCCGGCGACGTACAGCTCGCCGGGCACCCGCGCCGGTACGGGGGCGAGCGACTCGTCCAGGACGTACACGGCGGTGCCGCCGACCGCGTGGCCGATGGGCGCCCTGGTCCGGCCGGACGCCGCGCCCGCCGTGATGGTGGCGTGGGTGACGTCGTCGGAGGTCTCGGTGGCGCCGAACGAGTTGACCAGCGGCACCTCCGGGAAGAGGGCGAACCAGCGCTCGCACAGGTCGGCGGGCAGGGCTTCGCCGGTGACCACCAGGCGGCGCAGCGAGGCCAGGGCGGGCGGGGCGGTGTCCTGCCAGGCGTCCAGCGCCGCGCGCAGCAGGGACGGCACCACCTGCAGCACCGTCACCCCCTGCTCCGCGACCGTCTCGAACAGGCGCACGGGGTCACCGGCGACGTCCTTTCCGATCACGGTCAGCGCGGCACCGGCCGACAGCGGCGTCAGCGCCTGCCACATGGAGATCACGAACGACACCGGCGCGGTGAACGCCACCAGGTCCGACGAGGTCATCTCCAGGTCGGCCGCCTTGGCCAGCACGTGGTTACGAACCCCTCGGTGATCGGCCAGCACCCCCTTGGGCCGCCCGGTGGACCCCGAGGTGTAGATCAGATAAGCGGGGTTGCGCACCGACACCGGCACGTCAAGGTCGTCGCCGGAACCGGAGAGCTCCTCGCCGACCTGTTCGGCGGTCAGCACGAGCACCGGGCGGGCGTCCTCCACGAGGTGGTCCACCCGTGAGGCGGGGAGGTCCAGGTCGATCGGCAGGTACGCCGCCCCGGCCTTGAGCACCGCCAGCAGCGCGATCATCAGATGCTCGGAGCGCGGCAGGGCCACCCCCACCACCGACTCCGGCCCCACACCCTGCGCCACCAAGCGGCAGGCCAGGCGGTTGGCGCGAATGTTCAGCTCGGCGTAGGTGAGCGAGATCTCGCCGGAGATCACCGCGACCGCGTCCGGGGTGGCCGCCACGCGTGCCTGGACCATCTCGGCGAGCGTCTCCGCCCCGGCCGCGTCGTCCCAGCCGGGCAGCAGCGCCGCCCGCTCGCCCGCCGACAGCAGTTCCGCCATGCCCATGCGCCCGTCGGGGTCGGCGGCCATGGCCGCCAGCAGGCGCACCAGCCGGTCGGCCACCTCCTGGACCGTCCCGGCGTCGAACAGGTCGGTGCTGAACTCGACCGCGCCGAAAAGGCCGCCGGGCGAGCCGTCCTCGCCCCGCCGCTCGCTCAGGACGAACTGCAGGTCGAACGGGACGGTCCGCAGGGAGACCTCCTCGAACCCGACGTCGAGTCCCGGCAGGCGCAGGTCGAACCCGTCGTCGGTGTGCAGGATGAGCATGGTCTGGAACAGCGGGTGGTGGGCGGTGGTGCGCACGGGGTTGAGCGCCTCCACGAGCCGCTCGAACGGCAGGTCCTGGTGCTCGAAGGCCGCCAGGTCGGTGGCCCGGACCCGGCCGACCAGCTCACGGAACGTGGGGTGCCCCCCGGTGTCGGTCCGCAGCACCAGCGTGTTGACGAAGAACCCGACCAGGTCGTCCAGCGCGTCATCGGTACGACCCGCGATCGGCGTACCGATCGGGATGTCAGTGCCCGCGCCGAGCCGGGTGAGCAATGCCGCAAGACCGGCCTGGACCACCATGAACAACGTCGCGTGCGACTCGCGGGCCAGGTCCGCCAGGGCCGCGTGCAGCTCCGCCGGGATCGTGAACGGCACCTGGCCGCCCTGGTAGGACGCCACCGCCGGGCGCGGCCGGTCGGCGGGCAGCGCGAGCTGGTCGGGGATCCCCTCAAGGGCCGCCGACCAGAAACCGAGCTGCCCGGCCGCCACGCTCCCGGCGTCCCGCTCGTCGCCGAGCAGGTCACGCTGCCACAGCGTGTAGTCGGCGTACTGCACCGGCAGCGGCGGCCACGCCGGAGCCTCTCCCGCGCACCGCGCGGTGTAGGCGCGGGACAGGTCGCGGCAGAGCACCCCGAGCGACCAGCCGTCGGAGGTGATGTGGTGCAGCACCAGCATCAGCACGTGGTCCTGCGGGGCGATCCGCAGGATCAGCCCCCGGATGGGCACGTCGGCCGCCAGGTCGAACGGCCGGTGCGCGGCCTCGGCCACCACACCGGGCAGCTCCTCCTCGGTGACGTCCACCAGGTCCACGACCGGGCCGGCGTCCACCACGCGCTGGTACGGCCGGCCGTCCACCGAGGGGAAGGTCGTCCGCAGGCTCTCGTGCCGGTCCACGGCGTCGCCGATCGCCGCGCGCAGGGCCTCGGCGTCGAGGTCGCCGCGCAGCCGGACGCCGAGCGGCACGTTGTAGGTGGAGCTCGGGCCCTCCCACTCGTCGACGAACCAGAGCCGTCGCTGGGCGAACGACAGCGGCACCCGTTCGGGACGCGTGACCGGAGCGGGCGCGGCACGACGCTCCCGATCCGAACCCAGCAACGCGGCGACCCCCGCCACCGTCGGCGCGCCGAACAACTCACGCACCCCCAGCTCCACACCCAGCGACGAACGAATACGCGAGATCAACCGCGTCGCCAGCAACGAATGCCCACCCAGATCGAAGAACCC
>NZ_JANZYP010000050.1 GCF_025506355.1 Sphaerisporangium corydalis | reverse complement strand
GTGGGGGTGGTGGTGGGGGGGCTTAGTGCGGTGTGGGTGGTTCCGGCGGTGGTGAGTGGGGCGGTGACGGATCCGGCGGGGGTGGACGCGTTCGCGGCTCGGGCGGACGGGCCGTTCGGGACGCTGGGCAGCCTGCTCAGCCTGGGAGGGATCTGGAACGTCGAGGCGAACGTCCCCGGGCAGGGCGGTTGGCTGCTCGCCTCGGCGCGGCTGCTGGTCGCCGCAGTGGCTGTTTTCACCTTCGTCCGCCTTCCTTGGACCTTGAGGAACACCGCTGCACGGTGGGGGGTGGGGTACTGGCGGGGGTTGGTGGTGGCGGCCTGTATGGGGGTGGGGGTCGCCGTCGCGGGGGCGTACGCGCCGGGGGTCGTCAAGGGGATGATCGCCTTCTGGCCGGGCTTCGGGCCGTTGCGTGACGGGCAGCTGTACATCGCCCCGCTCGCGCTGGTGCAGGCCGTCGGCTTCGGGGTCGCGGTGGGCAGGTTCGCCCGTCCGGACTCCGCAGGTGATCCTGATCCGAACCTTGCGAGTGGTCCGGGTACGGGGAGTGGGCGGGCGCTTGGTTCGGGTCTGGAAGGCGGGCGCGGTCCGGGTACGGGGAGCGGGCGGGTGCTCGGTCTGGGTGGGGGGCGGAGGCCTGGACCGGGGGCTGGGGTTGGTTCGCGTGTGGGGGTGTGGGGGTGGGTGGCGGTGGGGGTGCCTGCCGTGGTGGGGGTGCTGGTGCCGGTGCTGGTGCTGCCGGCGTTCGCGTGGGGGGCGGGTGGGCGGCTGGCGGCGGTGCGGTATCCGGACGAGTGGCGGCGGGTGCAGGAGATCGTGAACGGGGACCCCCGGCCGGGGGCGCTGCTCTCGCTGCCGTGGAGCGCGCACAGGGCGTTCGATTGGAACGGCGGCCGGGTGATCCTCGATCCGGCGACCAAGCTGTTCGCCCGCCGGGTGGTCTGGAACGATTCGCTCGCGGTCGGCCTCGGCGGCGGCCGACTGCTCCAGGTCGGCGGGGAGGACCCCCTCGCTCGCAGCCTCGGCCCGGCCATCCTCGCGGCGGGCCCTCCGGCGATCCCCGCGCGGGGCGCTGGCCCGATCGAAGAGGGCGCGGGCGGGGTGGTCGCGGTGTCTTCGGCGCGTGGCGCTGGGCCGGTTGGCGAGGGCGGGGTGGTCGTCGCGTCATCGGTGCGGGACGACAGGCCGATTGGGGAGGGTGGAGGGGCCCTCGGGGCTTTCGGTGTGGGGGGTGAAGGGCCGTTGGTGGGGGTTTTGCGGGGGGTGGGGATACGGTACGTGGTCGTCTCGGGACGGAATGAGAACAGGTTACTGTCTCGGCTGGTCGGAGCGGTGCCGGTCTACGTGGGCCGTCAGGTGCTGCTGCTTCGACTGTGACCTGGTGCGTTCCCCTATAGGGGTGCATACTGGACGGTAAGTCCATTTATTACGTTTTGACCAAGCTGCTGGCCTCAAACCTGTATCACGTTCTACTCTCGGTAGGCCCGCAGCGTCCGCACTTGGAGGGAGAAGCCCAATGGTGCGAGTGCTAGCTGCTCTCGTCGTTGGAGTGGTTCTGGCGATTGGCGCGTCTGTGAGCGTCGTCAACGTTGTCGCCCCCAGCCCGCAGCCCCCCAACAAGCCGTTGTACAACTACGGCAACAGATGATCTTTGACGGACGGGCCTCACGCCACGCCCGGTGAGCCCGTCCGGTTTCATCAGATCGAGCATGGCGCGTGCTCTTTGGCATGCCGGAAAACGGCGCCGTCAGCCGCGCCCGCCGGCCCCCGGACATCGGTAGGAGATCGGGTCGACCGGCGCCGCTGGTGATCGTCCGTCAGGGCCTGCGCGGGGTGCTCACAGCCGTCATCGAAGCCGGGGGGCTCAGGACACAGGAGGAGTGGTCGTGGTCGCACAGCAGACGGGCCGGGCCCCGCACGATCCCGGCAGTGCGCCCCAGCCCACGCCGCCCGCGCAGGCCACCCCCTCCCCGCCCATGACAGCCCAGGCCATGACAGCTCAAGCCGCGACGGCCCAGGCCGTCACCTCACCGCTCAAGCCCGCGCACGAGCCGATGGCGCCGCCGCGTCTGACCGTGGAGCAGGGGGAGGGGCAGGAGCGGCTGCTCCAAGGTGTCCGGGTCGCGGTGCTGAACTTCCGGGAGCCGCTGCAGTCGGTCGCCGGTGGCGCCGAGGAGTACGCCTGGCAGGTCGGCCGTCATCTGGTCGGCCAGGGCGCCGAGGTGCACTTCCTGACGAGCCGCGAGCCGGGCCAGCCCGCCGCCGAGCGCCGCGACGGCATCGAGCTGCGCCGCATGGGCGACCGCTACCTCGTCTACCTGCTCGTCCCCCTGTGGATCATGCTGAGGCGCCGCCGTTTCGACGTGGTGGTCGACTGCATGAACGGCATCCCGTTCTTCGCCCCCCTGGTCACCGGCAGGCGTACGACGGTCATCTCCCTGGTGCACCATGTGCACGACCGTCAGTTCTACGCGTTCTTCCCCCGCTGGCTGGCCCGGATCGGCTGTTTCGTGGAGGGTCCGGTGGCCCGCCTGCTGTACCGCCGCTGCCCGACGGTGACGGTGTCGGAGTCCTCGCGCACCGAGCTGCGTGAGCGGCTCGGCTGGCTCGCGCGGATCGAGGTGATCCCGAACGGCAGCCCGGCGGCCCGTCCGGTGGCCGTCCACGCGGGCCAGGACGGGGACCCGCTGGTCGCCTACCTCGGCAGGCTGGTCGGCCACAAGCGGGTGGAACGCGTGGTGGACCTGGTGGCCGAGCTGGGCGAGACCTGGCCCGGCCTGCGGGTTCACGTGATCGGGCGCGGCCCGGAGTACGAGCCGCTGGTCCGCCGCGCGGAGGCGATCGGGGCGCGTGACCGGGTGCGCGTGCACGGCTTCCTGTCCGAGCCGGAGAAGAACGCGGTGCTCGGCGCCGCGCGGCTGAACGTCACGGCGTCGGAGTTCGAGGGCTGGGGCCTGACGGTGATCGAGGCCGCGGCGCTCGGCGTGCCGACGGTCGCCTACGACGTCGCGGGCCTGCGCGACTCCGTGCGGCACGGTGTCACCGGGTGGCTGGTCCAGGACGGCGAGTCGCTGGCGGACGTGGTGGACCGGGCGCTGAAGGAGCTGGAGGACCCGGTCCGCCGTGCCCAGGTCCAGCAGGCGTGCCGGGCCTGGGCGGCGGAGTTCTCGTGGGGGAGGACGGGCGCTAGGATGACCGCACTCATCACCGCCGAACTCCAGCAAAAGGGACACCCCTCCTCCGTCGGCCTGCGTCTTGCCACAGGTGAGAGCCATATTCACTGATCGACATAAGAGCGTGTTTTGACCGTTGAAGCCTGGTTTCGCCGTCTGACGGTCGGCCGTTCCGGGCCCGATGCCCCGGGATCCCGGTTGCGCCGGCGACTCCGCCTGCTGGCCGCCTGCCTGCTGCTCGGGGCCATCGCCTTCAACACCTCCCCCGGTGAGGTGATCGCCGAGACCAAGCTGGACATGGCGGTCAACCCGGTCGGCTTCCTGGAGCGTGCCGCCCACCTGTGGGACGACGCCTTCTTCGGGCACCTGCAGAACCAGGCGTACGGCTACCTGTTCCCGATGGGCCCGTTCTACGCGCTGTTCCGCTGGCTGGACATGCCGCCGTGGAACATCCAGCGGCTGTGGATGACCCTGGTGCTGTGCGCGGCCTTCCTCGGCACCGAGCGGGTGGCGCGGGCCCTGCGCGTCGGGTCGCCGAACACCCGGATCCTCGCCGGCCTGGTGTACGCGCTCGCGCCGCACGCGCTGGCGCTCATCGGCGTCAACTCCTCGGAGTTCCAGCCCAGCGCGGTGCTGCCGTGGATCCTGCTGCCGCTCGTGCGCGGCGCCCAGGAGGAGATCAGCCCGCGCCGCGCCGCAGCGCTGTCGGCCCTGGCGTTCCTGTTCGCGGGGGGCATCAACGCGGTCGCCGAGGTCGCCGTGCTGGTGGTGCCGTTCCTGTACCTGGTGACCCGGCAGGGCGGCCCGCGCAGGCGGCGGCTGGTGGTGTGGTGGGCCGTCTGCGTGGCGGCGGTGTCGATGTGGTGGCTGGTCCCGCTGCTGCTGCTCGGCCGCTACATCTTCTCGTTCCTGCCCTTCATCGAGACGGCGAACGCGACCACGGGCGTCACGTCCCTGCTGAACACGCTGCGGGGGACGTCGAGCTGGATCTCCTTCCTGCCGGTGGACGGCAAGCCGTGGCTGCCCGCCGCCTTCGACCAGGCGACCACGCCGTGGCTGATCGTCGTCACCGCCGCCGTGGCGGCGCTGGGCGTCGCGGGACTGGTCCGGCGGTCCACCCCCGAGCGGACGTTCCTGGCGCTGTCCGCGCTCGCCGGGCTCGTGATCGTCACCGCCGGGCACGCCGACGCGCTGGCGTTCCCGTGGTCGGAGCAGGTCAGGGGCCTGCTGGACGGCCCGCTCGCCCCGTTCAGGAACCTGCACAAGTTCGACGCGCTGCTGCGGCTGCCGCTGGCCCTGGGCCTGGCCGCCCTCCCGGCCTGGCGCCCGGCGGCGGCGCGGCTGCGGCTGGCCGCCGTGAGCGCGGGCCTGGCCGGGCTCGCCGTGCTGCCGGTCGCCAGCGCCGGGATCACCCCCGCGGGGGCCTTCACCGACCTGCCCTCGTACTGGCGGGACGCGGCGACCTGGCTGAACGCCAACACCGGCCAGGGCATGGTGCTGGCCGTCCCGGGCTCCAGGCGCGGCGAGTACCTGTGGGGGCGGCCCCTCGACGAGCCCATGCAGTCGCTGCTGACCGTGCGCTGGGCCACGCACTCCAACGTGCCGTGGGGCTCGGCGGGGCTGGCCCGGCTGCTCCAGGCGGTGGACGAGCGCTTCTCCGACGGCGAGGGCTCCGAGGGCCTCACCCTGGCCCTGCGCCGCATCGGCGTGAAATACCTGCTGGTGCGCAACGACCTGGCCCGCGACACCATCGGCTCGGCGTGGCCGGCCCGCGTCCACCAGACGATCCAGGACTCCACGGGGCTGCTGCGGGTGGCCCAGTTCGGGCCCCTGGTCGGCCAGATCTCCAACCCCACGGCGTCGAACTGGTTCGACCAGGCCTACCCCGCGCTGGAGGTCTACGCGGTGCCCGACCCGGCGCCGGTCGCGGGCACCGTGCCGGTGGACTCCACCGTGCGGATGGCGGGCGCCCCCGAGGGCGTGCTCGACATGGCCGAGCAGGGGGTGCTCAAGGACGACGCGCCCGTGCTGGTCGGCGACGAGCCAGGCGCCTCCTCGGTGCCGGCGAAGAAGACGGTGGTCACCGACACGCTGCGGCGCCAGCAGATGATCTTCGGTGACGTCCGCAGGAGCACCGGCCCCACCCTGCCCGAGGGCGGGAAGCTGAGCGCGACCACCGACCTGCTCGACCCGGTGTGGTCCTCGGCCACGGCCTCCGCGCGCTACCTCGGGATCAACGACGTCCGCGCCTCCTCCTCCGACGCCGACATCACCGCCTCACCGGGGGAGCGTGATCCCGGACGGCTGCCGTTCGCGGCGTTCGACGGCGACGCGCGCACCGGCTGGCGCTCGGACGGGTGGAACGGCGCGCTCGGCGAGTGGCTGGAGGCGCGGTTCGTCGAACCGGTCCCGATGAAGCAGATCACCATCGCCTTCGACCAGAGCCCGATCGGCCCGCCGGTCGCCGAGGTGGAGCTGTCCACCGCGACCGGGACGGTGCGCGTGCCCGTGAGGCAGGACAGCGCCCCGCAGCTATTTACGCCGCCGCAGGGCGCCACCACCTGGCTGCGGATCAAGGTCACCAAGCTCGCGTACCAGCCCAAGAGCACCTTCGGCGGCCGGGTGGGCATCACCGAGGTCGCCGTCCCCGGGGTCCGGCCGGCCCGCGCCATCGCCGCCCCCGGCCTGCCCGAGGGGGGCCGTGACGCGGGCACCGTGATGCTCACCTCGCAGGACAAGTCCCCGGCGTGCATGCGCGGCTCGTCGGCGTGGACCTGCTCGCGCCGCCTGGAGATCCTGGGCGAGGACGGCTACGGCTTCGAGCGGCTGTTCGCGGTGGACGCCAACCAGACCCGGACGGTGTCCGGCACCGCCGTGCTGACCGACCCGAGGTCGGCCGACCTGCTGACCACCCTGCCGAGGGTCTACCCGCACGTCACCGCCTCCTCGACGATCACCGACTACCCGGCGGTGCTCGGGCGCGCGGCCATGGACGGCGACGTGCGGACCCTGTGGTACGCCCAGCCGTTCGACCGGCACCCCACGCTCACGATCGACCTCGGCGCGGTCCGGCGGTTCTCCCAGATCAAGGTGCTGTTCCCCGACTCCTTCCTCGGCAAGCCGCCGGTGAAGGTCACCATCCGCACCGGCGCCCGCACCGTCCAGGCGTGGATCGGCGGCGACGGGCGGGTGGCGTTCCCCCAGCTGTCGACCCGCAGGCTCAGCATCGAGTTCACCGCCCCGGCGTCGCGGTCCATCGAGGTCGCCGAGGTCACCATCCCCGGGGTGCGGCCGCTCGGCCAGCTCGGCGGCTTCCCGCTGCGGCTGCCGTGCGGGTACGGGCCCACGCTGGAGGTCGACGGCGGCACCGTCCCGACCCGCGTCGTCGGCGGGACGCTCAACGACGTGCTGAACGGCCGCCCGCTGACCTTCGCCGGCTGCGCGCCCGTGCGGCTCATCCCGGGCATGACGTGGGTCAGCGCGGGCTTCAACGACGCCTTCCGGGTCAGGTCGGTGGTGATGCGCGGCGAGTCGGCCGCCGACGACGGCGCCACCCGGCTCCGCCCGGCCCGGATCGAGAGCTGGGGCCCAGAGGAGCGGCGGCTGGTCGTCTCGGCGGGCGAGCGCTCGTACCTGACCGTCGGCGAGAACTTCAACCCCGGCTGGCACGCCTACCTGAACGGGTCCCGCCTCGCCCCAGTGCGCCTGGACGGCTGGCGGCAGGCCTGGATCATGCCAGCGGGCGGGGGGACGGTGACGCTGCGCTACGAGCCCGACGCGTCGTACCGCACGGCGCTGCTGGTGGGGCTGGCCCTGATCCTTTCAGTCGGCGCGCTGGCCCTGGTGCGCGGCCGGGCGGGCCGCCGCCCGCCGGGGACCGGTCCCGGGCTGGTCAGGGCCCGCTGGATCGTACCGCTGGCGCCGGTGGCCGGGCTGTGGCTCGGCGGCTACGCGGGGGCGGTGCTCCTGTCCGTCACCGTGCCCGTGGGGCTGTGGCTGATCCGCGTGCTCTCCGCGCAGCACGCGGGCGGCACCCGTTCGCGGCGGGTCGCCCGGGTGCTGCTGTCGGGCTGGGTGCCCGCCGGGGCGCTGGTCCTGGCCGGGCTGAGCGCGGCGGCGGGCACCCTGTTCCAGGCCGAGGCGCTGACCGGGGCGGTGCCGCAGCTCTGCTGCCTGGTGGTGGTCGCCCGGCTGCTGGTCGCCGTGCCCGCCCCCGAGCCCGTGCCGCCCCTGGCGCCGGCCACGCGGCACCGCCGCCGGACCGCGCTGACGGAGGTGGCCGGATGACGCGGGGCCAGCTCCTGCGGACGGTCATGTACGTCGCGGTGGCGTTCCTGGTGACGATGGCGGTACTGCTGCGGTACTACGTCTACGACCGCGGCCTGACGCTGCCGCTGGAGCAGCGCAGGACCGTCCACCTCGGCGCCGCGGCGGCCACCTACCTGGACACCGCCACGTTCCAGGTACGCACCGGCGTCCCGGTGACCAGCACCGTCTCGCTGTACGGCGACCCTGCGGCCGGTGACGGGCGCACGGCGGTGTGGGTGGAGTTCTCCTCCCTGGAGACGGGGTACGGCCAGCGGATCGACTACCACGAGCGCCGGACCGCCTTCGACCGGCGCACCGGCCTGACGGTGAACTGCTGCGGCGAGTACATCGACGACGACACGGGCGTGCGCCAGAAGGGGCTGGCGTTCCGGCTGCCGTTCGGCGCGGAGCAGCGTGGCTACCCGATCTTCGACCCGGTGCTCAAGCGCCAGGTCACGCTGCGGTACGAGCGCGAGGAGGACGTCGAGGGCCTGCCCGCCTACCGGTACTCCTACACCGTCGGCCCGGCCAAGGTGGAGGACCTGCCCGACCAGGTCCCTGGCAGGGTGCTCGGGCTGCCGGCGTGGAAGCTCGTCAGCGTCGCCAGGTACGTGATGATCACCAAGACGATGTGGGTCGAGCCGGAGAGCGGGCTGCCGCTGCGGGTCAGGGAACAGCGGGTGGACACCCTGCGCACCCCCGACCAGGTGGACCGTGTGGTCGCCTTCCGGGCGGACCTGGTCACCGACGCCGGGGACGTGTCGGCCCAGGTCTTCGAGGCGGCGGGGTTCCGGCGGTGGGCTCTCATGATCCGGGACGTGTTCCCGGTCGTGTGCCTGGTGCTCGCGCTGCTGGTCCTCCCGGCCGGCGCGCTGGTGCGCAGGCGCCTGCGCCGGGACGGCTCAGCGCCGGCGCAGGACCAGCAGGAGGTTCCAGGTCACGATCTCGCGGACGCCGGGTAGGTGGACCACTCCTGTGCCCCATCCGGGGTGGTAGCGGGGCCGGGCGTCCAGCACCTCGGCGTCCGGGCACGACCGCGCCCAGCGCAACGCGCCGGCCACCGAGACCGGGTAGAGGCTCTCCCCGTACACGTTCTTGGGCCGGTGGCCCAGGCGGCGGGTGTAACGGCGGGCGGCGCGGTGGCCGCCCAGGTAGTGCCAGGGCGAGGTCTCGTGGCCGCCCCACGGCGACAGCCAGTTGGTGAACGACAGGTAGACCACCCCGCCCGGCCGGGTGACCCGCACCATCTCGGCGGCCATGCGCCAGGGGTCGGGGACGTGTTCCAGCACGTTGGAGGAGAAGCAGACGTCCACGGAGCCGTCGCGCAGCGGGATGTCGAGCGCGCTGCCGAGGATCGCCCCCTCCGGGACGGCGCCGTCCCTGGCCATCATCTCCCCGGCGTCGCAGTCGACGCACAGCGTCCTCGCGCCGTGGGCCCGCAGCACCTCGCTGAAGTACCCCGGCCCGCCGCCCACGTCGGCCACGAGCGCGCCGGACAGGGCCGTGTAGGTCGAGAGCTGGGCGGCGGTGTCGCGGGCGAGCATGCCGTAGAACAGGTCCGGGTCGGTCTGCTCCTTGCGGAAGGCGGACAGCAGCCGGACCGAGCGGCCGAGGGTGGCGCGGAAGGGTGCGTCCGAGGTCTCCACGTCTGCTTCCCTTCGCGAGAGTGGGGAGTGCCCGGGAGCATAACACTGCGTTGCGCCTGATTTGTGAGGCTCATAGGGTGTTCGTTACTCGGGGGTAGCTACCGGGTCGTGATCGGAGGGACCGTTGCCGCGGACCATGGAGGTCGAACAGCCCGAGCGGCCGACGGTGCGCGTCGCCTACCCGGCCTGGATGGCGCGCCTGGCCAACCCCGTGCTGCTGTCCGGGACCCTCCTCGTCCTCGCCTCCCTCGGCCTGCGCGTCCCGATCCTGCGCAGCGCGTACTTCATCGAGGACGACCTGCTGTTCGTCGGCGACGCCTACGAGCACGACCTGACGTTCGACTTCCTGTTCCGGATCCACAAGGGCCACATGATGCCCGGGGCGCTCGGGCTGACCTGGGTGGAGTCCCGGCTCGCCGCCTACGACTGGCTGCTGGTCGCCTCGGTGACGTTCGTCCTGCAGGCGCTGGTCTCGGTGGCGCTGTTCCGCCTGCTGTGGTCGATGTTCGGGCCGAGGGCCGGCATCCTGCTGCCGCTGGCGGTCTACCTGTTCTGCCCGCTGACCATCCCGGCGTTCAGCTGGTGGTCGGCGGCGCTCAACGCCGTGCCGCTCCAGCTCGCGATCGTCCTCGCGCTGGCCGCGCAGCTCCGCCACGCGCGCGGCGAGGGCACCCGGCACGCCTGGAAGGCCCTCGGCTGGGTCGTGTTCGGCATGGCCTTCAGCACCAAGGGCGTCTTCCTGCCGCTGCTGCTGTTCGCGCTGACCACCGCGTTCCTGCGCGTCCGGCGGCCGGAGGAGACCGGGTGGCTCACCTCGATCGGGCGTGAGCTGCGCGAGCACTGGCGGCTGTGGGCCGTCCACGTCCTGCTGATGGGCGGCTACACCGCGCTCTACCTGTCCCGCCAGTACACCGCGCCGGGGGAGGGGGCGGCCGTCCCCAAGCCGGGCGTGGCCGCTGACCTGTTCGGCACGCTGCTCGGCCGCACGCTTCCCGCCGGGGCCGTCGGCGGGCCGCTGACCTGGGGCCCGGTGCCGACCACTGGCGGCATGGCCGACCCCTCCACCCTGCTGGTCGCCGCCGCCTGGGTGGCGCTCGCCGTCCTGGTGGTCGCCACGCTGGTGTTCCGCCGCCGGGCGGCCCGCGCGTGGCTGGTCGTCGCGGCGTACCTGGTCGTCGTGGACGCCGTCCCGACGGTGATCGCCCGGGGCACGGCGCTCGGGCTGGTCGGCGCCGAGACCCGCTACGTGGCCGACGCGGTGGTGGTGTTCGCCGTCTGCCTCGGCCTGGCCCTGCTCCCGCTGCGCGACGAGCCCGGGCCCTACCGCAGGGCCGTGCCCGCCGGGACCGTGATCCCGCTGGTGGCCGGGCTGGCCGCCGGGGCGTACCTGACGATGTCGGTGGTCTCCATCGAGAACTTCCGCCAGACCCTGTCGGGAGACCACGTCCGGTGGTACCTCGGCAACGTGCGCACCGCCCTGGCCAAGGCGCCGGCCGACACGGTGATCTTCTCGCGCGCGGTGCCGGAGTCCATCGTGCTGTCGTGGAACGGCAACCGCCGCCTCAGCCACCACCTGCTCGCCCCGCTCGCCTCGCCCGCGCTGCGCGCCCGGATGCGGGTGCCGGAGCCGTCCGACCACGCGGTGGTCTTCGACGACGAGGGCAGGCTGGTCCCGGTGAGCGTGGCCCCGTCCTTCGCGCAGGTCCCGCCGCCGGGGGAGAAGTGCCTGCCCATGCTGGAGGGGGCGGTGTACTACCCCGAGGTGCTGAGCTGGGGCGGCCCCGACGGCGTCGCGGGGCTGGCCTACTCGGCCAGGCGGGCGACCTCGGTGTCCATCGAGGTCGCGGGCCAGAGCCAGCAGCTCAACCTGGCGGCCACCCCCGGCCGGCTGCTGCACTTCCCGATCCTGACCCCGGGCAAGGGCATGCTGCTGCGGGTCGACGACCCGTCGGCGGGGGTCTGCCTCAGGGGGTTCGCCCTTGGGGCAGCGGTTCCGGTGGACGTGCCGACACCGGCTGCCCCGGCGCCGTCGACACCGGTTCCGGCCGCGACGGCGACTCCCTCGGCGACCCCGGCTCCGGTGCGGACTCCGACGGAGAGGCCGTCCCCGGCCCCGAAGAAGCCGTCTCCGACACCGAAGAAGTTGTCTCCGACGCCGAAGGAGCCGTCTCCGACACCGAAGGAGCCGTCTCCGACGCCGAAGGGCCGAGGAAGCGGATGAGCCGCCGCGCGGGCTCCTCGACGTACCGGTAGGTCAGCGCCGCCGCCCCGATCGTCAGCGCGCCGACCACCACCAGGTTGACCAGGAAGTTCCCCGAGAACGGCCGCTGCTCGGTGAGCTCGTACCACAGGTAGAGCGTGACGAACTGCCACAGGAACACCCCGTAGGAGATCCGCCCGAAGTAGCGCATCACCGGGTTGCCGAGCAGGCGGCCGACCGGGGCGTCCCCGCGCGACAGCATGGCGCACGGGGCCACCAGGCAGGCGGCGATCATGGCGTACAGAACCAGCTCGAACAGGCCGCTCCAGACCCCGTCGACGCCGGAGAACCGGGTGCCGGTCACCGGGGAGGCCGCGACCGCGTACGCGAGCCCGGCGACCACCCACAGCGTGCCCGGGGAGGCGTTCACCGACCGGACGAAGCGCCCGGCCGGGCCGTCCTGGTCGCGGCGCGCCCACACCGAGACCACGGCCAGCGCCATGCCGGAGGCGAAGAACGTCAGCGAGCGGGGCAGCCAGGTGTTCAGGTAGGGCCGGTACTCGGGGTAGTAGCTCAGCACCGTCCACAGGTAGGAGATCGCGGCGAGCGCGGCGAGGCCGATCAGCAGGCGCTTCGCCCGGTGCGCGAGATCTCCGCCGCCCCGGCGGGCGTACGCCGCGAGACCGGCCGCGATCAGCGGGAGCACCAGGTAGTACGCCGCCTCCACGCAGAGGCTCCACATCTGGGCGAGCCCCTTCGGGCCGAGGCCGTACCACCACGGGTGGGTCTCGTAGTTCTGGGCCAGGAACACCATCTGCAGCCACGTCTTGACGTCGCCGAGGTGGTCGCGGGACCACAGCAGCATGGCGGCGACGACGACCAGCCAGTACGCGGGCAGGATGCGCAGCGCCCGCTTGACCAGGTACGTCCGGGTGCCCGGCGGGCGGGTGCCGTCCAGCACGGCCCTGGCGTACGGCCGGTACAGGAGCAGCCCGGAGAGGGTGAAGAAGATCGGCACGGCCACGTCGCCCCGGGACAGCAGGGCGGCGAAGTAGTTGTCCTGCAGCGCGGTGGCCGACTCGATGGCGACGTGGAAGACCAGGACCGCGAAGGCGGCGACGGCCCGCATCCCGTCCAGCGCGTCCATGTGCCCGGACGACGAGGGCGGGCCCTCCGCCGATCTAGAACCTGTTTCTGTCACTTTTCCGCATCCCTCGTGACGTGGGGTCACTCGCGAACTAACATATCCCGAAATAGAACTATGTTTCAGGACATGCCGGGCGAGGCCCCGTGCGCACCGCCGGGAGATCGCGAGCGGCCACCCCGCCGGAGACGGCGGCACACGAGGGAGGAACGATGGCGTGACCACCGGACAGACCGGTGTGCGCACCTCCGACACCCCTCCAGAAGCCCTCGGCCCCCTGGCGCGCCTTTCGGGCTTCGCCCGGGCCTGCCGTCCCCGCCAGTGGCTTAAGAACGTCCTGGTCTTCGCCGCCCCGGCCGCCGCGGGCGTGCTGACCACCCCGGCGGGCCTGCTCGACACCCTGGTGGCGTTCGCGGCGTTCTGCCTGGCCGCCAGCGGCGCGTACCTGCTCAACGACGCCGCCGACGCCGAGGCCGACCGCCGCCACCCGCGCAAGCGCCTGCGCCCCATCGCCGCCGGCATCGTGACGGTACGGGCCGCGCGGGTCGCCGGGGTGCTGTTCATCCTCGCGGCGCCCGCGTTCGCGCTGCTCGCCGGGGGCTGGCGGCTGCCCGCCGTCGTCGCCGGCTACCTGGTGCTGACGCTCTCCTACACCTACTGGCTCAAGCACGAGGTGATCGTCGACCTCGTCGCGGTCGCCGGGTGCCACGTGATCCGCGCCTTCGCCGGCGCCGTCGCGGTGGGCGTGCCCGTGACGAGCTGGTTCCTGGTGGTGATCTCGCTCGGCTCGCTGCAGGTCGTGGTCGGCAAGCGGGAGGCCGAGGTGCGCAACCAGGGGACCAACGGCACCCGCGCCACCCTGGTCACCTACACCCCCAGCTACCTGGCCCACGTGCGCTCGATGGCCTCGGGCGCCATGATCGTCACGTACTGCCTGTGGGCGCTGCAGATCCACGCCGACACCCTCTACGGCGTGAGCATCGTGCCGTTCGTCCTGATCATCCTGCGGCACAACCTGCTGGTCGACCGGGGCATCGGCGAGGAGCCTGAGGAGCTCGCGCTGCGCGACCGCCCGCTCCAGCTCTACACCGCCCTGCTGGTCGTCCTGCTCGTCGTCGGGATCTACGTGAGATGACCTTCCTGACCGGCTGGGGGCGCACCGCCCCCTCGCCCGCGACGCTCGCCGCGCCGCGCACCACCGCCGAGCTCGCCGCCCTGGTCGCCGCCGCGCCGCCGCGCGGGCTGATCGCCCGGGGCCTCGGCCGCTCGTACGGTGACGCCGCCCAGAACGCGGGCGGCCTGGTGGTGGACGTCGCCGGGATGGAGGCGAGGTGGTCGCTCGACCCGGAGACGGGCGTGGTGACCGCGTCGGCCGGGATGAGCCTGCACGACCTGATGCTCGCGCTGGTCCCCCTCGGCTGGTTCGTCCCCGTGACCCCCGGAACCCGGCACGTCACCGTCGGCGGCGCCGTCGCGGCCGACGTCCACGGCAAGAACCACCACGTCGACTCCTCCTTCGGCGCCCACCTCCGGTCCCTGACGCTGCTCACCGCCGACGGGACCGGCCACCTGCTGCGGCCGGGGGACGACCTGTTCTGGGCCACCGTCGGCGGCATGGGACTGACCGGCCTGGTCACCGAGGCGAGCTTCGCGTGCGTGCCCGTGGAGACCTCGCGCATGAGCGTGGACGTGGAACGCACCCGCGACCTGGACCAGACGCTGGAGCGGATGACCGCCACCGACGACCGCCACCGCTACACGGTCGCCTGGATCGACCTGCTGGCCCGGGGGCCCCGCATGGGCCGCAGCGTGCTGACCCGGGGCGACCACGCCCGCCGCGAGGAGCTCCCGCGCGGCGCCGACCCCCTGGCCTTCGCCCCCGCCGCCCGGCTGTCCGCGCCGCCCTGGGCGCCCGGCGGCCTGCTGAACGGGCTGACCGTGCGCGCCTTCAACCAGGCCTGGTACGCCAAGTCCCGCGAGCGGCGGGTCATCCAGGACATCGCCCCCTTCTTCCACCCGCTGGACTTCGTCGACGGGTGGAACCGCGTGTACGGCTCGCGGGGGTTCGTGCAGTACCAGTTCGTCGTGCCGTTCGGCGAGGAGGCCACGCTGCGCCGCGTCGTCTCCCGCCTGTCGGCGGAGGGCGTGGTGTCGTTCCTGACGGTCCTGAAGCGGTTCGGGGCGGGCACGCCCGGAATGCTGTCCTTCCCCCTGCCCGGCTGGACGCTCGCACTGGACATCCCGGTCGGCCGGGCGGGCCTGGCCGGGCTGCTGCGGGAGTTCGACGAGTGGGTCGCCGAGGCCGGGGGACGCGTCTACCTGGCCAAGGACGCGCGCATGCGGGCCGAGCTGCTGCCCGTCATGTACCCTCGCCTCCCCGAATGGCGAAAGATCCGGGAGAGCGCCGACCCCGGCGAGGTCTTCCGCTCCGACCTGGCAAGGAGGCTGTCCCTGTGAAGAACGCCCTGGGCTCGGTGGACTCGGTGCTGCTGCTCGGCGGGCGCAGCGAGATCGGCCTGGCCGTCGTCGAGCGGCTGGTGCGCGACGGGGCCCGGCGGGTCGTGCTCGCCGCGCGCGGGGACGCGGCGGCGATCGGCGTGCGGCTGAAGGACCTCGGCGCCGAGGTCCTGGTGCTCGACTTCGACGCCGAGCGCCCCGAGACGCACGAGCGGGTGGTCGCCGCCGCGGCGGAGTTCGCCGGTGACCTGGACGTCGTGGTCGCGGCCTTCGGCGTCCTCGGCGACCAGGCCGCCTACGAGGCCGACCCGGTGTCTGCGGCCAGGTCGATGGCGGTCAACCTGGGCGGGCACGTCTCGGCCGGCCTGTTCGCCGCCCGCCGCCTGCGCGAGCAGGGCCACGGCACGCTCGTCGTGCTGTCGTCGGTGGCGGGCGTCCGGGTGCGCAGGGTGAACTTCGTGTACGGCGCGGCCAAGGCCGGCCTCGACGGCTTCGCCCAGGGACTCGGGGACGCGCTGCACGGCTCCGGCGCCCGGGTGATGGTCGTGCGCCCGGGGTTCGTGATCGGGCGGATGACGGCCGGGATGCGGCCCGCCCCCATGGCCACCACGCCGGAGGCGGTCGCCGACGCCGTCGCGGGCGGGCTGCGCGCCGGCGCCGAGACCGTCTGGGTGCCCGGGAGGCTCCGCGCGGTCTTCACGGTGATGCGCGCTCTGCCCCGGGCGGTGTGGCGCCGCGTGCCGCGTTAGGTCGTGGCCGGTCCACAGCCAGCCGGCGAACACGCCCGCGCCCGCGAGCGCGGTGAGGATCCTCGGTAACCGGCGCACCCGTGTCAGCCCTCGGCCGGCATGCCGAGGCGCTCTTCCAGGCGCTCCAGGCGCTGGGTGACCGGCTGGAGCTCCTGGCGGACCGCCGCCGCGAGCGCCTTGGCCGCGTCCGCGGCCGCGGTGGCGCCCGTCTGGCCCTGGGCGCGGAGGTGGACGTAGCCCACCAGGGCGGCGTTGACCGCGCGGCGGGTCAGCCGGGGCTCGGCGCCGAGGGCGCGCAGCACCTGGCCGGCGGTGCCGTCCGGCTCGGTGACCAGCCCGAGCAGCAGGTGCTCGCAGCCGACGTAGTTGTGCCCGAGCGCGGTGGCCTCGGTGACGGTGAGTTCCAGGGCGTTGGCCGCCGAGCCGCTGAAGTGCCGCGCCGTGACCCCCTCGCCGGCGTTCTCCGCCGTCACGCCGGCGAGGTCGCGGCCCACCCGCTCGGGGTCGATCTCCATGGCCCTGAGCACCTGCAGGGCGAGGTTGCCGCCTTCGGCGAGCATGCCGCCGAGCAGGTGTTCTGTGCCGACGGAGGGCGCGCCCCCGGCCCGGGCCTGGTCGATGGCGAGCCGGAGCACGACGCGCGCCCGGCCGGTGAACGCCGCGAGCCGCTGGGTGGGGTCGTCGACGTCCAGGTCGCCCAGCGTGGTCTCCCGTATGGCGGTCACGCGGCGCACGGCCTGCTCCAGGGCCCGCTGGCAGATGGCCGAGACGGGCACGCCCGACTCCTTGACCGCTTCGGCGAGGTCGTCCGGCAGGTAGACGTTGATCTTCGGCATCACTCGGGACTCCTCGAATGGGGTTACAGAGGGGTTATAACCCTTGTATACCCCCAGAGGGGAGAGCTGTCCAGGGAAACGCGAGACGCCGCCACCCCGGGTGGGGTGGCGGCGCCTGCCTGCTACGGGGTGCCGCGCGGGATCGTCAGCCGGTCACGAGGGTGAGACCGTAGGCCGAGAGGATCTCAGGAACCGGCTGGAAGAACGTGGTGCCGCCGGAGCTGCAGTTGCCGGACCCGCCGGAGGTGACGCCCTGGGCCTGGCTGCCGGAGATGAACGAGCCGCCGGAGTCGCCGGGCTCGGCGCACACGTTGGTGCGCGTGACCTGGCTGACCGTGCCCTGGGAGTAGGTGACGCTGGTGTTGCGCTGCTGGACGGTGCCGCAGTGCCAGCCGGTGGTGGAGCCGGACCGGCAGATCGACGAGCCGACGCCCGCGACGGCCGAGCCGGTGACGGTGACGTTGCCGCCGCCGCTGCCCTTGACCCACGGCCTGGGCGTCCAGTTGCTGTTCACCGCGACCCACGAGTAGTCGTTGCCGGGGAACGAGGAGCCCTGGAAGGTGCCCTGGGCGACCTGGTTGTAGCCGGCCGTGGAGTTGCCCGCCCTGCCGCAGTGCCCGGCGCTCACGAAGCCGGGCGTGCTGCCGCGCCGCACGGCGAAGCCGATCGAGCAGCGGGCCGAGCTGTTGATGTAATAGGCGTCCCCTCCACGCACGTCATATAGAGTGCGCGGCTGCTCGCCGGACAGCTCGACGCGGACCAGGGAGGTGTCGGCGCCGCTGGCCGCGATGAAGGACGTGGCCTCGGCGGGCTGCGAGGAGAGCACCACGACGCTGTTGCTCTGCAGGTCGACGTACCACTCGGGGGTGGACTTGGGCGCCGAGGCGGCGGCCTTGTCCAGGGTGACCATGGTGGCGTCGAGCGACGCCAGGCTGTGGGAGACGACCTTGGTCTGCACGCCGGGGGTGGAGATGGCGGTGGCGGCGTCGGTGGTGGCGACGGTGAGCGTCGAGGAGGTCGGGCCGCTCAGCCACGAGCCGGCGTAGGAGCCGCCGAGCTGGTCGCGGACCTTGGCCTCGACGCCGGTGAAGCGGGCCTCGTTGAGCAGGCGGGACTCGGCCTGCTCCCGGGTGATGCCGAGGTCACGGCTCATCGCGTCGATCATGGTGGGCGCGGGGGCTGCGGTGGTGCCGGTCGCGGCGGCTGGGGCGCGGTCTGCGACAGCGGGGGCGGCCATGACGGTGAGGACACTGATTGCTAGAGCGCATCCGGCGGTAACCGTGCGTCTGCGGAGCATGGGCTCTCCTCGGTTCTTCGGGGGTGCCGTCACCGTAACTGCGTTCACGCCTGTCGCGGAGCTATCGTTTCGCCCCTATCGCCGGGTTATGGAAGTTGCGGGCCCGTTGGCCGAACGAGATTCGGTTCCAGAGAAACCATTGATTTTTTATCCGGACTTGCAATGGAAATGCGATTATGTCGCGAATCTGCGCGTTGCCATTCTCGGGGAATGGCGGGTTAAATGCTTTGCCGCAGCACCACCAAATGCGGCCTCTCTCCGCATCCCCTCTCCCGAGTTGGAGCACAAATGTCAGGATTCTCGCGTAATAGCCGCTTCGCCACGACCGCGCTGGTCGTGGCCCTCTCGGGCGCGTCCGTCGCCGCGATTCCGCCGGTGGCGGCGTCGGCGTCGACTTTCGCCTCTTCGACGTCCGCCGCCGCCCCCAGCCGCGATCACCGCGCCTTCGAGCTCATCTTCAATGTGGAGAAAGTGGTCAACACCCAGCCGGCCCAGATCAAGAACGGCGACTCCTGGGTGACCTACTTCTCCCTTTCCGACGGAAGGAAGAAGAAGGTCGGCGACGGCAGCGCCCGCTGCTCGGCGGTCCAGGCGAGCCCCCAGGGCGTCATCGCCCAGTGCACGCGCGTGCTGCGCACCCGGGCCGGCCAGATCACGCTGCTCGGCATGGACGGCTGGGCCGGCAACCCGCCGTGGACGAGCAGCGCCGCCCTGACCGGCGGCACCGACCGCTATTCCTCCATCACCGGTTCGGCCCGCATCTCGGTCGCCGGCCAGCACGAGATCATCAAGATCGACGCGCGCCGCTGACCGCGGGCCGCACCGCGAAGCACGGGCACCGCGTCCCGGCCGAGCGGCGGCCCCGTCTCGGACGCTGAGTGGCGCCGCCGTCCCACGCGGGACGGCGGCGGCGCGCCCTAGGGGCTCGTCCCGAACTCGGGGTTGGCCTCCAGCCAGCCGGCGTAGAGGGTGCTCCGCCCGATGGCGTCCGCGTACGCCTCGCGGGCGTGGTCGGCGACCGAGGGCGCCGCGCGGGCCGCCACCGAGTCGGAGTGCCAGCCGAGCAGGTGCCGCCAGCGCAGCGGGGTCCCGGCGATGGGCACCATCACCAGCTCGGCGGTCAGCTCGAACGTCGCCTGGCAGAGCGCCACGGCCTTGCCCACCTTGACCAGGTGCAGGCAGGTGGCCACGTCGGACTCGTACATGCTCTTCGGGACGAAGCCCGCCCGCGCGCACGCCCCGGCGAAGCAGTCGGCGAAGCAGCCGTCCCCGGGGGCCACCGCCCAGCCCTCGCCGGCGAGGGCGGCCAGTTCCAGCTCCTTCTCCCCGGCCAGCGGATGGTCCTTCCGAAGCAGGACGAACACCGGGTCGGAGCCGACGACGCTCCAGGTCATGACGTCGGCGGCCGGGGGAGGGGTCTCCCCGCACGTGCCGATGAGCGCGAAGTCGAGCCGGCCGGCGCTGACCAGCGTGGTCAGCTCGGTGGAGGACCAGGACGTGCGCGTGCTGATGGGCGTGCTCGGGTGCGCGCCGGTGAGGCGCTCGACCAGGCCGCCGAGGATCGGCCCGTGGGTGGCGCCGATCCGGAGCCCGGCTATCCCCTCGTCGGTGTTGGCGAAGCGCACCGCCTCTTCCTGGAGTTCTCGTACGGCGGGGAGAAGGACGAGCGCCCGGGTCAGGACGAGCTCGCCGAGCGGAGTGGGCCGGGCGCCGTTGCGGTCGCGCTCGAAGAGGGCGCCTCCCAGCGTGCGTTCGATGCGTTTGAGCTGCGCGGTCAACGATGGCTGGGCCAGCCCTAGCCGGGTGGCAGCCTTGGTGACGCTCCCGGCCTCGGCGACCGCGCGCACGATCTTGAGATGACGGAGCTCCAGGTCCATACCGGGAACGTACGACTTACGTGTTATGTCTGCAATGCCGATTTGTCACCGAATCTGACAGCCCGGAGTTGCAGAATCATCCATAGACCTGCTGAACAGGGCAAACCCGCCGACCGGCCCGGAGGGAAGCCCGACGGAGTCGCGGAATTCTGTCAGGATGTCATTCACCCACCGGGACGGGGGCCGGATCCGGGCGGGCGGGGGCGGGCACCGGGGCGAGGCGGCCCGCCGGTGATCGCTGGGCGCGGCACGCCGTTGGTCGTGCCCCGCCGGGGTCGCGGGCCCGGGTTCCAGGGGCCGGGCCGGGCGGTTCGCGGGCGCCGGTCCTCAGGTAGAACACGTTTCTATCAATTTGGCCGCAGGTCGGTGACGGAAGGCCTACCCAGCACTACGATCGCGGGACAGCATAGGCGCTATTGGACACAGGGTCCTAGTACTCGCGTTGCTGGCTCACCCCGGAGGATTTGGATGCGGCGCATCACAGGAGTCGTTCTCATCGCGATCGGGGCGTTTCTCATCACGCTTGCACCACTCATCCGCTTCTACTCGGCCGGCAAGCTGGTCTCGGCGCCGGCCGACTACTACGGAGTGACGGAGCTGCGCGCCGACAACGCGCAGTACTTCAGCATTCCCAAGGTGAAGGTGCTCACCGCCAACCTCGACATCACCGTCACCACGCGCGGGGACGTGGCCGAGGCCAAGGACGACCACGTCGTGTGGGACGAGTTCACCGCCGTCAACGACGTGACCAACGCGCTGCCCAACATCTCGCTGGACCAGCGCCGTAGCGCGTTCAACAAGTACACGGGCGAGGCCGTCAACTGCTGCGGCGCGAACGTGGACAAGGAGCCGGTGCAGATGACCGGCCAGATCTACCTCTTCCCCTTCAGCACCGAGAAGAAGACGTACAAGGTCTTCAACTCCTCGACCAAGCAGTCCTACGACACCAAGTTCGTCAGCGAGGACACGGTCAACGGACTGCCCGTCTACAAGTTCCAGCAGACGGTCCCGCCGACCAAGATCGCCACCGTGCAGGCCCCCGCCTCGGCGCTCGGCATGTCGCAGCCCGGTGACGTGCAGGCCGACCGCTTCTACGACGGTGTCGTGACCTTCTGGGTCGAGCCGGTCAGCGGAGCCCCCGTCAAGCAGGAGCAGCAGCGCCACGAGGTGCTGAAGACGCAGGACGGCGTCGAGCGCACCGTGGCCTTCGTGGCCACGGCCAAGATGACGCCGGAGACGATCGACCGGCTGGTCAAGAGCGCGATCGACGGCAAGAGCCAGATCACGCTGCTCAAGACGACCATCCCGCTCACCCTGCTGGTCCTCGGCGTGCTGTTCATCATCGGCGGGTTCTTCCTCGTGCGCACCCGGCGCTCGCGGCAGGACCCCGACGCGGCCTGACCTCATCGGACCCCCCCGCCCTCTCGGGCACGGAAAGGCCACCGGCGCTCCCGCCGGTGGCCTTTCCCCTTTTCGCGGCTTTCGCGGCGGGACGACGCACGGGTGCGGGGCCCTGACTGGAACCTGTTCTCTTGGAGCACCGGACCGGCCCGTCACCGGCAGGTTACCGGCCAGTAGAACCGAGCGAACGTTCTGGCTAGAACGCGTTGCAGTTGAGTTGGCGTGCCCCGTAGATTCGAGCCATGCGCACACGTGTCACCGATATGTTCGGGATCGAGTTGCCGATCTTCGCCTTCAGTCACTGCCGTGACGTCGTCGCCGCGGTCAGCCGCGCCGGCGGCATGGGAGTGCTGGGCGCCCTCTACTTCACCCCCGAAGAGCTCGAAATGGAGCTCAAGTGGATCGACGACCACGTCGACGGCAAGCCGTACGGCGTCGACGTGGTCATGCCCGCGACCTACGCCGGCGCCGACCTCGGCGTGGACTCCCCCGAGGAGCTGGTGGGCCGGCTCCAGGGGATGATCCCCGAAGGGCACCGGGCGTTCGTGGAGAACCTGCTGGCCGAGCACGGGGTGCCGCCGCTGGCGAGCGGGGCCGACGCCGGCCGGGTGCTGCTCGGCTGGACCGACGCGACCGCGCGCCCCCAGGTCGAGACCGCGCTCAAGCACCCGATCGCGCTGCTCGCCAACGCGCTCGGCCCGCCGCCCAAGGACGTCGTCGACCTGGCCCACGCCCAGGGCGTCAAGGTCGCGGCCCTCGCCTCCACGCCACGCCACGCCATCAAGCAGGTCGAGGTCGGCGTGGACGTGGTCGTCGCCCAGGGCACCGAAGCGGGCGGGCACACCGGGGAGATCTCCACGATGGTGCTGATCCCGCAGGTGGTGGACGCGGTGGACGTCCCGGTCCTGGCCGCGGGCGGCATCGGCTCCGGCCGCCAGATGGCGGCGGGCCTCGCCCTCGGCGCCGAGGGCGTCTGGACGGGCTCGCTGTGGCTGACGGTCGAGGAGGCCGACACGCCCGAGCTGGCCCGGCAGAAGATCCTCAAGGCCACCTCCCGCGACACCGTCCGCTCCCGCTCCTGGACCGGCAAGCCGGCGCGGCTGCTGAAGAACGAGTGGACCGACGCGTGGGAGTCGGCCGAGTCGCCGGGCACGCTGCCGATGCCGCTGCAGTTCATGCTCATCTCCGGCGCGCTGCGCAGGATCGCCTCCTCCGACGCCGCCGAGCTGTCGACCTTCCCCGCCGGGCAGATCATCGGCGCGATGAACCAGGTCAAGCCCGCCAAGGAGGTTGTATTCGACCTGGTCTCGGAGTACGTCGAGGCCATCGAACGCCTGGAGCGCCTCACGGGTGACTGATCCACCTCCCGCCGTGCGATTTACTTGCGAGTGAGCGCCGAGCGGGGGAGAGGGACGGATGCCGGAGACGATGGATGCCCCTCCCATCATGGGCAACGTGCCCGGTTCCTACGCCCTCGGGGTGTTCCGGGACCGGCACCCCGCCCTGCTGCGCCAGGTCCGGGAGGCCCTGCCGTACACCCCGGACCGGCACCGCGCCCTCGACCGGCTGGCGGACGAGGTCGCCCGCGACGTGATGGAGCCGCTCGACCCCTCGGCGCACGACTTCGCCGCGTGGGCCGAGTGGGGGCGCGGCATGATCGGCCGCCGGTGGGTCGACGTGCCCTTCCTGTGGGCCGAGAGCTACTTCTACCGCAAGCTCCTGGCGGCCACCGGCTACTTCGAGGACGGCCCGTGGCGGGGGATCGACCCGTTCGGGCCGGTCAAGCAGGCCGAGCTGGGCGGTCCCGAGGTGGACGCCGAGCTGGCCGCCCTCGACCGGGCCGCCGCCTCGCCCCCCGGTGAGCGCGCGGCCGGGCTGCTCCTCGGGTCGCTGTGGGGCAATCGCGCGGACCTGTCGTTCAAGATCACCCAGGGCGACGAGCGCGAGCGCGCGTCCGAGCTGGTGGTGGACGACAGCGACCTGCTGTGGTCGCTGGTCCGCGACCGCGCGCCCGGGAGGATCTGCGTCCTGGCCGACAACGCCGGGCGCGAGCTGCTGCCCGACCTCCTGCTCGCCGACCACCTCCTGGCCGAGGGGCTGGCCACCGACGTGGTCCTGCACGTCAAGCCGCACCCGTACTTCGTGTCCGACGCCACCCCCGCCGACGTGGCCGCCTGCGTGCGCCGGCTGGCCGCCGCGCCGGGGCAGGCGGGCAAGGCCGGCGGGCGCCTGTGGCGGGCGATGGCGGACGGGCGCCTCAGCCCGCGCGCCCATCCCTTCTCCTGCGCCCCGCTGCCGTACCGGGACATGCCGGACGACCTGCGCGCCGAGCTGGCCTCGGCGGCGCTGACGATCACCAAGGGCGACCTGAACTACCGCAGGCTGGTCGGCGACCGGATGTGGCCGGTGGACACGCCGTTCCCCGCCGTCACCGCGTATTTCCCCGGGCCGGTGGCCGCGCTGCGCACCCTGAAGTCGGACGTGCTCACCGGGGTCGACGCGGGCACGGCGGCCCGGCTGGACGCGACGGGCGAGCCGTGGCGCACGTCGGGCACCCACGCCCTGATCCAGGTACGCGCGTGACGGCGCGGTGCGGCGTCCGTGCCGTCGAGGTCCTGGGCTATTCCCCCTGGTAGACGGCCGGGCGCTTCTCGCGGAAGGCGCGGGAGCCCTCCTTGGCGTCCTCGGAGCCGATCACCGGCCAGCCGATCGCGTCGGAGATCTTCAGGGCCTCGGCCTCGGGCATGCCGAGCGTCTCGCGGTAGGTCCGCAGGATGGCCCGCACGGCGAGCGGCCCGCAGGCCGCGACCTGGTCGGCGATCTCGCGGGCGGTCGCCAGCGCCTGGCCGTCCGGTACGACCCGGTTGACCAGGCCCATCGCCAGCGCCTCCTGGGCGGTGACGGCCCTGCCGGTGAGCAGGATGTCCATCGCGAACGCGTAGGGGATCTGGCGCGGTAGCCGGACGGCGCTGCCGCCCATGGGGAACAGCGCCCGCCTGGCCTCGAACAGGCCGAGCGTCGCCGATTCGGCGACGACCCGCAGGTCGGTGCCGACGAGCAGCTCGGTGCCGCCCGCGACCGCGTACCCCTCGACCGCGCAGATGATGGGCTTGCTCGGCAGCGCGTCGGTGTCGCGCAGCAGGCCCTTCCAGTGGAAGTCGGGGATCTCCTGGGCGCGCTTGAGCACCCTGGGGTCGGTGGACGGGGTGCCCATGGCCTTGAGGTCGGCGCCCGCGCAGAAGGTGTCGTCCGCTCCGGTGAGGATGCCGACGCGGACGCCGGGCTCGTCGGAGATGTAGGCCCAGGCGTCGGCCAGCCCGATCAGCATGTCCGAGGAGAGGGCGTTCTTGGCCTCGGGCCGGTCCATCGTCACGATGACGACGTGGCCGTCTCGTTCGACGCGGCAGTGCGGCGTGCTGATGGGCAGGAGCTCCATGGACACCCTCCTCGGTGGTCAGGGGACGTGGGACGGGGTGCGGGCCCCTGGAGATCAAGCGCTTGCTCGGGCCACGCCGGACAGGTTAGTCTGCGGCTGCAAACTAGAACAGATTCTCGTTCCTAACCCTCTCGTAGCGCTAGGCCTTGCCGAGAAAGCAAGAACGTGCTTCACTGCGGCGGGTCCGGGGGACGTCAGGGACATCGAAGCGGACCGGACAAGGGAGTTCCGATGGGCTCGCTCGGCTTCTGGAGGCTCGCGCAGGCGGATCCCGGCTGGATCGCGGCCGTGGACCCCGACGGCACCGAGTACTCGGCGGGAGAGCTGCTGGCCCGCGCCAACCGCCTGGTGCACGGCCTGCGCGCCCTCGGCCTGAAGGCCGGGGATGGCGTCTGCGGCCTGGTGCCCAACGGCGTCGACGGCCTCACGATCTACCTCGCCGCCCTGCAGGCCGGCTGGTACTACACGCCGATCAACTGGCACCTCACCGGGCCGGAGATCGCCTACATCGTCACCGACAGCGAGGCCAAGGCGTTCCTGGTCCACGAGCGGTACGCCACCGAGGGCGCGCGCGGCGCCGAGGCGATCGAGGCGGACCGCCGCTTCTCGTTCGGCGCGATCGACGGCTTCCGGCCGGTGGCCGAGCTCCTGGAGGGGCAGCCCGACACGCCGCCGCAGGACCGCACGGCCGGCGCCACCATGCACTACACCTCCGGCACCACGGGCAAGCCCAAGGGCGTACGGCGCCCGCTGAACGGGCTCGACCCCGACGACGCGGCCGAGCTGATGACGTTCCTGCTCTCGCTGTTCGGCATCACCCCCGGCCGGCCCAACGCGCACCTGGTGACCTCGCCCAACTACCACACCGCGGTCACGCAGTTCGGCGGCACCGCCCTGCACATGGGGCACACCCTGGTCTACATGGACAAGTGGAGCCCCGAGGAGACGCTGCGGCTCTGCGAGAAGTACGGGGTGACCAACTCGCACATGGTCCCCACGCACTTCAAGCGGCTGCTCGCCCTGCCCGACGAGGTCAAGCACAAGTACGACCTGTCCTCGCTGAAGTGGATGATCCACGCCGCGGCCCCGTGCCCGGTCCCGGTCAAGTGGGCGATGCTCGAATGGTGGGGCGACTGCATCTACGAGTACTACGCGGCCACCGAGGGCGGCGGCACCATCGCCACCCCGGAGGGCTGGAAGAAGCACCCGGGCACCGTCGGTTCCGCGTGGCCGATCAGCGAACTGCTCATCGTGGACGACCGGTACGAGCCCGTCCCCACCGGGACCCCCGGCACCATCTACATGAAGATGGCCGGCGTCCGGTTCGAGTACAAGGGCGACCCCGCCAAGACCGAGGAGAACCGCCTCCGCGACCACTTCACCGTCGGCGACATCGGCTACCTCGACGCTGAGGGCTTCCTGTTCCTCTGCGACCGCAAGGCCGACATGATCATCTCGGGCGGGACCAACATCTACCCCGCCGAGATCGAGAACGAGCTGATGGTCCATCCCAAGGTGGCCGACGTCGCCGTGTTCGGCATCCCCGACGAGGAGTGGGGCGAGCAGATCAAGGCCGTCGTCGAGCCCGCCGAGGGCAGCGAACCCGGGCCGGAGCTCGCCGGGGAACTCCTCGCGTCGCTCGAAGGCCGGCTGGCCAGGATGAAGTGGCCGCGCACGATCGACTTCATCCAGGAGATGCCGCGCGAGCCGAACGGCAAGCTCCTCAAGCGCAAGCTCCGTGATCCCTACTGGGAGGGCAGAGACCGTGCCATCTGAACCGCTCGTCGCCCAGCACGTGCTGGAGTTCCCCGGCGGGTACACCCGCACGACCGGACCGGTGATCGGGCGCTTCCTCACGGAGTTACGCGACGGGCGGATCGTCGGGGTGCGCACGGCGGACGACCGCGTGCTGGTGCCGCCCCTGGAGTACGACCCGGGCACGGGCGAGCCGGTGACCGACGACTACGTCGAGGTCGGCCCGGCGGGCACCGTCCAGAGCTGGGCCTGGGTGGAGGAGCCCCGCAAGGGGCACCCGCTCGACCGGCCGTTCGCCTGGGCGCTGGTCAAGCTCGACGGTGCCGACACCTCGCTGGTCCACGCGGTCGACGCCCCCGGCGTCAAGGCGATGCGCCCCGGCCTGCGGGTGCGTCCCCGGTGGAAGCCGGAGAGCGAGCGCGTCGGGCACATCACCGACATCGCGTGCTTCGTCCCCGAGGTCACCACGATGGTGTCGGTCGTCCGCGCCGAGTACAGCATCCAGCCCGGCCGGTCGCTCGCCCGCTTCCTCGAAGGGGTGCGCGACGGCATCTTCATCGCCGGGCGCTGCACCCGCTGCGACAAGGTCTACGTGCCCTTCCGTACCACCTGCCCGCAGTGCGGCTCGGTGATCGGCGAGGAGCTGGAGCTGCCCGACACCGGCACCGTCACCACCTTCGCCATCAACAACCTGCCCGACCCCCGCGCACCCGAGGTGCCGTTCGTCTCCGCCTACATCATGATCGACGGCGCGGACGTCCCGATGATCGCGCTGATGGGCGACGTCCCCGCCCACGAGGTGCGGCAGGGCATGCGCGTCAAGGCCGTCTGGGTGCCCCCCGAGGAGCGCACCCTGTCCATGACCAACATCAGATGGTTCGCCCCCACCGGCGAGCCCGACGTCGAACTGTGAGTGAGCGCACTGTGAGGACCGACGGCACGAGCCGCGTGAGGGGAGTACCGGGTGCGTGAGGTAGCGGTCGTCGCGTTCGCGCAGACCAGGCACACCGACCACGACGAAGGGCTGAACGAGCCCGAACTGATCTCACCGGTGATCAACGAGATCAAGGAGCGTTCGGGGCTTTCCCGCTTCGGGTTCACCTGCTCGGGAAGCTGCGACTACCTGGCCGGGGCGCCGTTCTCGTTCGTCTCCGCCCTGGACGCCATCGGCGCCTGGCCGCCGATCTCCGAGAGCCACGTCGAGATGGACGCCGCCTGGGCCCTGTACGAGGCCTGGGTGCGGCTCCAGCACGGCGACATCGACTCCGCGCTCGTCTACGGGTACGGCAAGTCCTCCCAGGGCGACCTGCGGGAGATCATGACGCTCCAGCTCGACCCGTACTACCTGGCGCCGCTCGGCCTGGACCAGGTCTCCTACGCCGCCCTGCAGGCCAACGCCCTCGGCGCCGACCCCGACGCGCTCCGCGAGATCGTCCGGCGCAGCCGCGCCGACGGCAGGGCGAACCCGTACGCGCTCGACCTGCCCGACCCCGGCGAGGAGGGGTACGAGGTGCGCCCGCTGCGGCCGAGCGACGTCGCGCCCATCACCGACGGCGCGGCGGCCGTGCTGCTCGCCGCAGGTGACCTGGCCAGGGAACTGGCCGAGCACCCTGCGTGGATCACCGGCATCGCCCACCGCATCGAACCCCACTACCTCGGCATACGCGACCTCGCCCGGTCGGCCTCCGCCGCCGACGCCGCGCGCGCGGCCGGCGTGGACAAGGGCCCGGTCGACGTCGCCGAGCTGCACACCCAGTTCAGCCACGAGGAGCTCATCATCCGCGAGGCGCTAGGGCTGCCGCCCGACACCGTCGTCAACCCCTCGGGCGGCCCGCTCGCCGCCAACCCCGTCATGGCCACCGGCCTCATCCGCATCGGCGAGGCGGCCACCCGGATCCTCGACGGAAGCGCCGGCCGCGTCGTCGGCCACGCCTCCTCGGGCCCGTGCCTCCAGCAGAACCTCGTCACCGTGATGGAGGCCTGACCATGGGCAACCGCTGCGCCGTCATCGGGGTCGGCCAGACCAAGTACCAGACCAAGCGGCTGGACGTCTCGATCGCCGGGCTGGTGCGCGAAGCCGCCCTGCGCGCGCTGGAGGACGCCGAGCTGACGTTCAAGGACATCGACGCCGTCGTCATCGGCAAGGCGCCCGACCTGTTCGAGGGCGTCATGATGCCGGAGGCCTACCTCGCCGACGCGCTCGGCGCCGCGGGCAAGCCCATGATGCGCGTCCACACCGCCGGCAGCGTGGGCGGCTCCACCGGCCTGGTCGGGGCCTCGCTCATCCAGGGCGGCGTACACGAGCGGGTGCTCGTCGTCGCGTTCGAGAAGCAGTCGGAGTCCAACGCGACGTGGGCGCTGTCCACCCACCTGCCGTTCAACGCCTCCCTGGTCGTCGGCGCCGGCGGGTACTTCGCCCCGCACATCCGCGAGTACATGCGCCGCTCCGGCGCGCCCGACCACATCGGGACGCTCGTCGCCGTCAAGGACCGGCAGAACGCGCTCAAGAACCCGTACGCGCACCTGCGGATCCCGGGGATCAGCCGCGAGATGGTCGAGTCCACCCCGATGCTCTGGGAGCCGATCCGCTACCTGGAGACCTGCCCGTCCTCCGACGGCGCCTGCGCCATGGTGCTCGCCGCCGAGCACAAGGTGACCGGCACGCCCGCCTGGGTGCACGGCACCGCCATGCGCTCCGAGCCCATCTTCCGCGCCGACCGCGACACCGTGAGCCCGCAGGGCGGCAAGGACTGCGTGGCCGACGTGTACCGCCAGGCCGGCGTCTCCGACCCGCGCCGCGAGATCGACGTCGCCGAGGTGTACGTGCCGTTCTCCTGGTACGAGCCGATGTGGCTGGAGAACCTCGGCTTCGCGGGGGAGGGCGAGGGCTGGAAGCTGACCGAGTCCGGGGCCACCGCCCTCACCGGCGACATCCCCTGGAACGCCTCCGGCGGCGTGCTCAGCGCGAACCCCATCGGGGCGTCCGGGCTGATCCGCTTCGCCGAGGCCGCGCTGCAGGTCAGAGGGCTCGCCGGCGAACACCAGGTCGACGGGGCGCGCCGCGCGCTCGGCCACGCGTACGGCGGGGGCGCCCAGTTCTTCGCCATGTGGATCGTCGGAAGTGAAAAACCGTGAGAGCCGTCCGCCGCGACTCGTGAGGAGAGTCCCCGATGGAGTTCAACCACGCCGACCTGTTCGAGGGATTGGCCGACGCGATCGGGGACCGCGTGGCCGTCATCAGCGGGGACACCCGTCTGACCTACGCCGAGCTGGACGCGCACGCCAGCCGGCTCGCCCACTACCTCAGCGAGCGGGGCGTCGAGCCGGGGCAGCACGTCGGCATCCAGCTGTACAACGGCGTCGAGTACATCGCCGGGCTGCTCGCCACGCTGAAGATCCGGGCGGTGCCGATCAACGTCAACTACCGGTACGTCGAGTCCGAGCTGCTCTACCTGTACACCGACGCCGAGATCGTCGCCCTGCTGTACGACGTCGAGTTCGACGAGCGGGTGGCCGCGACCGCCCCGAAGTGCCCCAAACTGGAGACCCTCGTCGCCGTCGGCGGGCCGTCGGCGGTCGACGGAGCCGTGCCCTACGACCAGGCCCTCGCCGGACGGTCCGGCGGGCGTGAGGGCTTCCCGAGGCGGACGGGCGACGACGTCTACATCATCTACACCGGCGGCACGACCGGCATGCCCAAAGGGGTCATGTGGCGCACCGAGGACCTGTTCATGGCCTTCGGCGGCGGCAACCCGTACGGGGAACCGCACCGCGAGCCCGGACAGGTCATCGAGACCGCGCGCAACTCCGGGCCGATCCTCATGATGCCGGCCGCGCCGCTGATGCACGGCGCCGCGCAGATGGCCACCTTCATCTCGTGGTGGATGGGCGGGACCATCGTCTACACCAGGAAGTTCGACGCCGCTGAAGTGCTGCGCACCGTCGAGCGCGAGAAGGTGCTCACGATCAACATCACCGGCGACGCCATGGCACGTCCCCTCGCCGACGAGGTCGCCGCCGGGACCTACGACCTGTCGTCGCTCGTGGTCCTCAGCTCGACCGGGGCCATCCTGACCGGCGCCGTCCGGGAACGGCTGCAGGAACTGCTGCCCAACGTCATGATCATGGACAGCTTCGGCTCCACGGAGTCCGGGTACACCGCCGCCGCCGTGGCCGGCTCGTCCCCCGAATCCGGGCTGAAGTACCAGCCGAACCCGACCGCCACCCTGGCCGTGCTCAACGACGCCCTGGAACCGGTCGAACCCGGCTCGGGGGAGATGGGGACGGTCGCCAAGGCCGGCAACATCGCCTTCGGCTACTACAACGACCCCGGCAAGACGGCGAGCACCTTCGTCACCGACAAGGAAGGGACGCGCTGGCTGCTCACCGGCGACCTGGCCAAAATCGAGGACGACGGGACGATCCTGGTCTTCGGGCGCGGCTCGCAGTGCATCAACACCGGCGGCGAGAAGGTCTTCCCCGAGGAGATCGAGGCCGTGCTCAAGGGACACCCGGCGGTCTTCGACGCCGTCGTCACCGGGATCCCCGACGACCGGTGGGGCAGCCGGGTCGCGGCGGTGGTCGAACCGAGGGAGGGGACCGCGCCCACGGCCGAGGAACTCGACGCGCACTGCCGGGCGAAGCTGTCGGGGTACAAGGTGCCGCGCACGTACGCGTTCGTCGACCGCATGGTCCGCTCACCCGCGGGCAAGGCCGACTACCGCTGGGCCAAACAGACCGCCCAGTCCGCTCTCACCTGAGCCGGCGGGGCCGGTTTACTGTCGGCTCCTGGCCGGGCGCTTGCTGCCGGGCGGTTCACGAGCGCTCAGGCATCGCCTTGACCTTCCAGCTGGTTCGAAAGGCGCCTTCGCCTGACCAGCAGGAGACCGGCGGCCGTGAGCGCGGACAGGACGGCGGCGACGGCGAGGACGACCACGGGCGGGCCGCCCGGCTCCGCCATCGCCTTGACCGCGTCCGCCGTCCCCGTGGCGGCGGGGAACCGGATGGTCGCCGAGGCGGAGCGTTTCGTCAGGCCGCTCTCCAGCCGGAGGCGGCCGAGCCACGGGCCGTCGGGCACCTGCTCGCCGAGGTTCACGCTGACCGATCCGGCGTCACCGGGGGCGAGCGTCATGCCCGTCTGGACGTCGAACGGGCCCGCGCTCAGGCGGCCGGGGCCGTTCGACAGTCTCAGGTCGCCGCTCAGGTCGACCGCGCGGCCTCCGGTGTTGCGCACCCCCGCGAAGACGGCCTGCCGGCCGTCCGCCATCCGCCGGGCCGTCAGCGAGTCGATGGTGAAGTCCGACGCCGGCGGGTTGCCCCGCCCGACGGACAGATAGATCCGGACCCCGACGCGATTGATCTTCCGCACGCCCCCACCGGGCGGCGGATCCTTGGCCGCCTCCGCCCAGATCACCGCGTAACGCTCACCCGGGGCGGCGTCGTCCGGCACCGCGATGGTCGCCGTGACCATCGTCCGGGTATGCGGGGCCATCTTCAGCGCGGCCCGGCTCAGCGTGGTCCAGCGGGACAGCTCATTGGACGTACGGCCGGGGGCGAACCGGAAGGCCCGGTCACGGATCATCCCCGCGGCCGGGTAGAGCGAGATGTCGAGCGGAATGCCGGTCGTGTTGGACACCTCGACCCGCCGGCGGATGACGGTGCCCGGCGCGAGGTGGTCGACGATGTACCGCCAGGCCCGCGAGTCGGCCCGCGCGCTCACCGGCGCGTCGGCCAGGCTGATCCCGAGGCCGTTCCCGGTCACTCCAGGCGGAGCGGCGGCCGGCGCGAGCGCCCCGGCCGCGAGCAACCCGAGGACCAAGCCGCGAAGACGCAGCCCTGTGATCACGTCGCGGGGACGCAGCCCTGAGATTTCGCTGCTAGGACGCAGCCTGAGGACCACGTTGCGAAGGCGGAGTCCGAGGATCACGTCGCGGGGACGCAGCCTGAGGAGCATGCCGCGAGGACGCACGATCGTCGACGGCTCTCTGCTCAGGCGACCGAGTGGGTGACGGTGCCGGTGTACGTTCCTGAGACCGACGACGCCGGGATCGTCACGGTGAGCGTGGGATTCCAGGTCGCGGAGTTGTTCCCCTGGAGCGCGGTGCCCGTGAACGCGACGCGCGGGACGTTGATGATGCCGCCTGGCCCAGGAGTGAAGGTTCCGATGCCCGTCGTGCTGGTGGCCGGTCCCGGGGCGTAACTGACGTTGGCGACCATGATGGTCTCGGCCGTCGTGCCTCCGCCGGTGGTGAAGTCGGTGCCGGTGACGACCGCCGTCCAGGAACCGTTCAGGGTGCCGCGCAGGTCCGTCACCGTCACCGGGCCGATCGGCCCCGAGATGCTGGTGGTACCCGACGGCACCGAGCCGAGGTTCGCCGAGCTCGGCGCGTTGATCGTCAGGCCGGCGGTCGTGATCGAGAACGTGACGATGGTGTCGTCGGCCATGGCCGGCAGAGCGGCCGTCACCGAAAGGCCCAAGCCGAGGCCGAGAGCTGCGGCGATGGTGCGAGATCTGCGCATATTCGATCCAAATGGTGAGAAGGACGCGAGAGGCGAAACAGACCAAGCTCGGCATCCACCCCAAGAGCCCGAGCACATGGTCACATCATCACGCCTCGTAATGAACGATAACTCTTCGCACCCACCCCCACCCCGAACGACACGACCCCACTCCCCAGCCTTCGCGCACCCGTGCTCGGGCCGTGCCATGTGGGGGCAAGCCCCCACACCCCCGGTGAATGGTCCTCGCCTTCGGCTCGGGCGTTTTTCTGAGCCTGGCGGCCTGGTTCGGTCTCCGGTAAGAGTTCACCGGGCGACCACCGCACAAGGCGCCGATTTCGCCGTCCTCCGTCCCACTGCTTCGGCGCCTGATGGTGAGGCGTCGTGGCGGCGAAAGGGTGGCGTCCCGGCATCTACGATCATGGGGTCGCCGGGCACTAGGCGTTGGCTTCGCTGTACCCAGGCTTGCCGCTTCGGAGCCCGAAGACATATCTGGCAGTGATGAAGCGATTATTCACCGCTTAGGGTGTGAGGAACCGCTGCCGGGGCCGCCGTCTCACCCTGGTCCACCCGCTTCACCTCATGCACGAACGTTCGCCACTCGCGAGCCGATACCTGGAGTCGCATCCCACTCGGCGCCTTACTGTCCCGTACGGCACAACCGCCATCAGGCAGGTCGGCAACCTCGACGCAGTTGTCACCCGACGCGCTGAAACTGCTTTTACGCCAGGCCAAAACTGTGATCTCATCCACGAAGTCGCCTTTCGGAAGTGAAGCCGGTCCATCAGCGAGGTCAGGTAGCGGAAGAGCCATCGAGCATTTACCGCCTCGAAGTCTGGGTTTCTTCAGATGATTCCTCCGCCTTCACCCCGTCGAGGAACACCCGCCACTCCCGAGCCGGAAACGTGAGCCGCGTTCCGTCCAGCGTCTTACTGTCCCGTACGGCACGACCGCCGTCAGGCAGGGATGCAACCTCGACGCAGTTCTCACCCTGGCCGCTTGAAGTGCTCTTGCGCCAAACCAGATGATTCATGCTTTTTTCCATTGATCCATCGCTTCCCTAGCTCTTGAGCAGGCGATCTCTCTCAGCGGCCAGATGGTGTACGGACTCCTCAGCCGTCAGGGCCGCCGCCACAATTCGGTTATAGATCGGCGTGTAGGCCTGTACCCGATCAACCTTCTCCAGCCACAGGACTTTCAGTCACAGTCTTCAGACAGACCGCGCTCGGATCAAGCCCACGAGAAAAGTCCAGGATGGCAAGCTCCCAGCGGTGAAAGGTGCTCCCCCGGCGAACTCGATGCTTGCGTGTCGCCGTCGGCGCCCGCTACGACGATGACTGATCAACCCGGAGGGGTCACTATGCCGAACCAGATGTGGAGCACCGCGCCCCTGGTGGCGTTCGATCTGGAGGGCACCGGAAGTCAGGATCGCGAGAATGAGGCCATCCTGGAGGTCGGAGTCGTCCCGCTGGTCGACGGTAGCCCGGACGTCGCCCACACCTACCACTCGATCGTCAACCCCGGGCGGCGTATCCCGCGCCGTCCCTGGTCCCCGCCTGGACTGACGAGCGACATGCTCGCCCTGGGCCCGACGCTGGACCACATCCTTCCCGAACTGGTGGCCCGCCTTGATGGGGCGTACATCGTCGGCTCAACGGTGAAGCCATGGATGAGTCTGGCCAACTGCCGTTACTGTTCGACTGATCATTAGACGAGTGCCCAGTCCTCCGTGGCGATGAGCATGGGTGGGCGAAGAGCGCCTATCGCGAGCCCTCGGTACGGCTCCACGTGGTGGAGTAGAGCCCGGCCGTTATGGTGCGCGGAGACCCATTCCCTGTCGGCGTCGGTGATCTCATCGTCGACCCAGGCGAATGGGCGTCCACTCGCCCAGTTCACCAGGGTCCGGGTCTTCCAGCAGAGCCCGAACCATTGGTCCTCACGTTCATGCTGGGGGGTTGGCTCCGGCCAGCTCACGACGGGCAGTCGCGGCAGCCCGATTCGGGGTGCTATCACGGCGTTCGCTTCGTCTTCCCAGGTGGTGGCCCAGACGAGTTCGCAGGGCAGTGCCGCCAGCTGACGCCCTATCCCGGCGGTGAGCCGCGCCAAGGGGGAGTCCGGTGCGGTGACCCGCGCTGGGCCTTGCGGGTCCTCGCCGAACGGTAGAAGCGGCCCGTCGACGTCGAGAAAGAGCAGTGGGCGTTCGGTATGGCCGGTCATGCTGCTGTGACCTCCGTTCAAGCGGCAGTGGTGACCTCCATTCGAGCGACAGTACGGTGCAAGGTCCCCAAGTCCCGTCTGGTGCTCGGTCGACGCGCTCCACGCGGTCGCTTTGGTGCGTGACGGAGCCCGCTACGATTCCAGGTCCTCGGCGCTCAAACGATCGGCCCGGCGGACCCGGTCAACCGACGCGATGCCACCATGGTGCTTCAGCACCGTGGAATCGACCCCGGGGGCTTGCCCAGTGCCTGGGAGATCACGCTGATGGAGCTGCGACCACTGCCGTCCGATCGCGCGAACGTGCGGGCCCATGGCACGGGCAGACGGACTCGACGTACCGGCCGCGAGCCTTGACGAGATGTTGGAGTCCAATGAACGTTGTAGCGAATGGCGAGCGTGAACCGAACGTGGAGTTTCCGACGCGGTGAACAGTCAGCCCGAGGTGACGACCGCGACCACACCCGCCGGATGGATTCGGCGCAGCATTCTGGCCCACCAGCAGTTCCGCGCTCTGTACATCGCCAACATCGTTAGTAAGTTCGGCACTCATGTCGGCTACGTCGCGCTGCCTGTGCTGGCCCAGGTCGTGCTACATGCCGGCCCCGTTGAGGTCGGCGTGCTCGCCGCTCTCAGCACGGTCTCGTTCCTGCTGATCGGTTTGCCTGCTGGGGTGTGGGTGGATCGGACTCGCAAGCGCGGCGTCCTTATTGCCGCCGACCTGACCAGGGCCGCGCTGATCGCTTCGATCCCTGCGGCCTGGGCGCTGGGAGCGCTCACGCTCGTCCAGCTCTACGCGGTCGCGCTGCTCGCCGGTATGGCGACGGTGTTCTTCGACATCGCTCACCTCAGTTACCTTCCTCACATTGTGGGGCGTGACCGTCTCACCTCGGCCAACGCGACCCTGAGTGGACTGGACGAGGCCGCCAAGGCGTCGGGGCGAGGACTCGGCGGGTTCGTGGTGCAACTGCTCGGGCCGCCGCTCGCGGTCCTGGTGGACGCCGGGAGCTTCCTCTGGTCGGCGCTGTTCGTCCGGCGGATTCGCGTGCGGGATCCGGCGCCTGAGGCCACCCGCGGACCACTCTGGCGAGATGTGGGCATGGGCTTGCGCTACGTGCTCACCTCCCCGGTGCTGCGCCCTCTGGCAATCAAGGGGGCTGTGGCGAACTTCGCCGAGCAGATCTGCCTGGTCTCGTTCCTCGTGCTGTTCGTCGCCGAACTGCGTCTGCCGACCGGGACTCTCGGCGTGTTGTTGTCCGCCGGCGGGGTCGGCGCGTTCTGCGGGGCGCTGGCCGCGCCGACGATCGGCCGTCGTCTCGGGCTCGGTCGCGGTATCTGGCTGGTCGGAATGTGCACAGCCCCCTTCGCACTGCTGACGGGCCTGATGGAACCCGGCCCGCTGCTGTGGGTGGGCGCCGCCGGATGGGTCATCGCGACCGTGACCTTCGGCGTGGAAAACGTGCTCGCAGTGAGTCTGCGGCAGTCGATCACCTCCGACGGGATGCTCGGCCGGATGAACGCCGGCTTCCGATTCCTGTTCATGGGGTCGATGTCGGCGGGCTCGATCACCGGCGGGCTGATCGGCGCTTATGCCGGAGTGCGGACGGCCATCTGGATCGGTTCATCTGTGCTGGCCCTCGGTTGGCTGATCGCGTTCTTCTCTCCGCTACGTCGGCTACGCCACATCGACGAACTCACCGGCTCCAGCGGAGGACGCGTTGTCCCGACGCTATGACCTCGGGCCGTATCGAGCGGTGCCTGGCCGATCTGCCAGCGGCCGGACTGCTGTCGATGCTCCAGATAGTGGCGCTGGCTCTGAGAGTCGCCCCGGTCGCCCGTCATACCGACTACATGCATGCGCGAAATCGCGCGAGGATCACGATGCACGGTGGGCGGTGCGCGTGAGGGGCCGCTAGGCCGCTCACCGGGGGTGTGGGGGCTTGCCCCCACATGGCACAGCCCGAGCGCGATTGCGCGAAGCGCGGGGACTGCGAGGACCACAACGTGCGGACGGCTGTGAGCACAGCGTGCGCGGAGTGTGGGGTTGTGCGAAAGCCATCCCGTGGCCGCCGGGCTGGTGCCTTGCTTGCGTGCGGTTGTTGTGCCGGTGGGTCAGGTTTTGCGGGGGCCGTCGCCGGTGAGGGCGGCTACCGCGCCGAGGCTGATGTAGACCAGGCCGCTGGCGATGTCCAGGCGGCGGGCGGCGGTGGGGGAGCGGCGCAGGCGGCCGGCGAAGGCGGCGGAGAGCAGGGCGTAGCCGCCGTCGCTGGCCATGCCGAGGACGATCCAGATGGCGCCGAGGACCGTGATCTGCGCCGCGACCGGGCCGCGCGCGGGGTCGACGAACTGCGGCAGGAAGGCCAGGAAGAAGATCGCCGTTTTTGGGTTGAGTACGTTGACCACGAAGCCCTCACCGAACAGCCGTGACCGGGAACTGGGCGCGACCTCCTTGGCCGGGTCACCTGGCCGGGAGAACAGCTTGCGCAGGCCGAGCCAGACGAGGTAGGCCGCGCCGAGGTACTTGACCAGCGTGAAGGCCGTGGCCGAGGCCGCGAGCAGGGCGCTGACGCCGAGGGCGGCGGCCACCACGTGCACGACCGAGCCCGCGTGGATGCCCGCCACCGAGACCAGCCCGGCCGCGCGGCCCTGTGCCACGCTGCGCGTCACGATGTAGACGACGGCGGGCCCGGGGACGAGCAGGAGCGCGAGGGTCGCCGCGGCGAAGACCGCGAGCGTGGTGATGGGAGGCATGCCGCCGATCGTAGGAATTGTCCAGCCACCGCGTCCATTTCATTTCCCCCAGGACGCGGCGCGTTCAGGGCGGGGAGTGGAGGGCTTGGAGGAGGGCTGTGGTGGCGGGGGGGTCGGGGGGTGTGCCGTAGGTGGCGGCGTAGACGCGGCGGGTCGAGCCGCTGAGTTCGGTGACCGTCACGTCGGTGTGCCGATGCGCGGACAGCGCCAGCCCCGGCAGGACGGTCACCCCCAGGTCGGCCGCGACCATCGCCTGCACGGCCACGTAGTCGTCGGTCGTGAACGCGATCGACGGCTCGAAACCGGCACCCGCGCACAGGTCCAGAAGGTGGCTCCGGCACCGGTCGCAGCCCGCGATCCACTTGGCACCGGCGTGCGCCGCGAGGGCGCCGGTCGGCGGCACCGCCGCAGAGGTGACCAGGAAGCTCGGGTCGTCGAACAGCGGGGTCAGCCGCACACCTTCCTCCTCCTCGGGCGGGGTGGTGCCGTAGTGGAAGGTCACCGCCACGTCGGCCTGGCCGGCGCGGAGCATGGCGAGCGCCTCGGGCGGTTCGGCCTCGGCGAGCCGGAGGTCCAGCCCAGGGTGCTCGCGCGCCAGGCGCACGGCCGCCGCCGGGACGAAGGTGCCGAGCGCGGACGGGAACGCGACGAGCCGGACCCGGCCCGCGCGCAGCCCGGTGTGCGCGGCCAGCTCAGCCGACGCGGAGTCGAGCCGTCCCAGGATCTCGGCGGCCCGGTCGGCGAGGAGCCGTCCCGCCTCCGTCAGCCGGATGCCCCGCCCCGCCCGCTGGACGAGCTTGGCCCCCGTCTCCGCCTCCAGCCGGGCCAGGTGGTGGCTGACCGACGGCTGCGAGTAGTGCAGTTCCCGGGCCGCGGCCGTCACCGAACCGTGCCGGGCCACGGCGTCCAGGACGCGTAATCGCAGGACGTCAAGCATTCATCAACCATATCTATGGAACATCAGGCGGTTTGGCATTGGACCTATGGGTGGTCCATGCCCGAGCGTGGGATACGTGCCTACGACCTCGCCGTCCATGACCGACGTCCTCGACGCCGCGCGCCTGATCGCGCCCCACCTGCCGCGGACCCCGATGTGGTCCTACCCGGTGCTCGACGGGCGCCTCGGGGTGCGGACGCTGGTCAAGCACGAGAACACCCAGCCCACCGGCGCGTTCAAGGTGCGCGGCGGGATCAACCTGCTCGCCCGCATGCCGGAGGGCCAGCGGGCGGCCGGCGTGCTGACGTACTCCACCGGCAACCACGCCCAGTCGATCGCGTACGCCGCGCGCCTGTTCGGCGTGCCCTGCACGGTCGTCATGCCGGAGAACCCCAATCCGGCCAAGGTGGCGGCGGTCGAGGCGCTCGGCGCCCTGGTGGAGGTCAAGGGCGCCACGATGGTCGAGGCCGGCGAGTACGCGGCCGGGGTCGCGAAGGACCGGGGGAACCGGCTGGTCAGCCCGGCCGACGACGCCGCCCTGATCTCCGGGGTCGCCACCCTGTATCTGGAGATGCTGTCCGACCACCCGGACCTCGACGCGATCTTCGTGCCGGTGGGGGCGGGTACGGGGGCGGCGGGCGCGTGCCTGGTGGCCAAGGCGGTGGCGCCGCGGTGCCGGGTGATCGGGGTGCAGTCGTCGCAGGCACCGGCCGCGCACGACTCGTGGCGGGCCGGGGAGCTGGTGCGGCGGCCGATGCGGACGGCGGCCGACGGGCTCGCCACCGGTTCGGCGTACCCGCTGCCCCAGGGGATCATGCGGCGTGACCTGGACGGCTTCGCGCTGGTCACCGACGACGAGATCCGCGCCGCCCAGCGGCTCCTGCTCACCGAGGCGCACACGCTCAGCGAACTCGCGGGGGCCGCCGCGCTCGCCGCCCTCGTCGCGGCCAAGGACGAGTTCGCCGGCCGCACGGTGGGCATCGTCTGCTCCGGCGCCAACGCCGGCCCCGCCGAACTCGGCCTCCTGCTGCCTGCCGCCTGACCGGCGTCCGCCCGGAGTGCCGGCCCGGTACAGGCCTGGTAGTGGATTCGCCCGCTTTCGTAGCCGGGCCGCCGCATTTCATGGCGAAACACACGGACACCCCGTACGGCGATTCGGCGCGTCCGAGGCGAGGCGGGGGCGGCGACGGGCGTGGTCGGTGTGAATGTTTCATGTCGTTCACATACATGAAACGTGTCCGCTTATCGGAAAAGGCTGATACCGCAGGTAGGCGCCGCCATGGACTCGGCGTCCGACTTTAAATGTTTCCACGAGGTCACCAGTGGTGTTGACAGGAGTCAGCGCTGTTCTACCTTTAGCGTGTTCGGTCACATGAATGGCGTCCACATACATGAACGAGACGCCGAGTTCGCGAACCGAGGAGATCATCGTGACTCTGATCGTCAGCAGGAAGAGGACGGTCGCCGCCCTCGCTCTCACCGCGGCCGCCGGCGTCGCCCTCGCGGGTGGCGTCCTGAGCGGCGTGACCGCCGCCACCGCGCACGCGTCCGGCACGGCGAAGTTCGCCGACCCCTACGCGCTGGTCGGCTGGGGCACCCAGGGTGGCGGCACCACCGGCGGTGGCAGCACCCCCCCGACGACCGTGAGCAACGCCACGGCGCTGACCAACGCGCTGAAGGCCAGTGGTACCGCGGTGATCCGCGTGTCGGGGACGATCTCCTGCTCGGGCATGCTGAAGGTCGCCTCGAACAAGAGCGTGCTCGGCAACTCCGGCGCGACCCTCGTCGGCTGCGGGCTCAACGTGGCGTCGGCCTCGAACGTGATCATTCGTAACCTGACCTTCCGCGACTGGAACGACGACGCGATCAACGTCCAGTACTCGACGCGGGTGTGGATCGACCACAACACCCTGAGCAACGGCTACGACGGCGCGATCGACGTCAAGCGGGCCAGCGACTACGTCACCATCTCGTGGAACCGGGTCTTCAGCCACAACAAGACCATGCTGCTGGGCCACGACGACGGCAACGCCTCCGAGGACCGCGGCCACCTGCGGGTGACGTACCACCACAACTACTTCCAGGGCACCACGCAGCGCCACCCGCGCGTGCGGTTCGGCAACCCGGTGCACGTCTACAACAACTACTACGCGAGCGTGAGCTCGTACGGCGTCGCCTCGACCAAGGAGGCCGGCGTGCTGGTCGAGGGCAACTACTTCGAGAACACCTCCGACCCGTTCCACCGCGGCGAGGGCGACTCGCCCGCGGGCAATCTGCTCGCCAGGAACAACTACTTCTCCAACTCGGGAAGCGGCGACCAGGGCGGCAGCGTCGCCTCCATCCCCTACGGCTACTCGCTCGACAGCGCCTCCAGCGTCAAGTCGATCGTGACCGGCACCGGCGGCGCGGGCGCGGGCAAGATCACCGTCTGATCCTCTGTCACAACCCCCCTTTCACAATCGCGCGGGACGGTGACGCCCCGTGACCCCGAGGAGTGCCCAGAAATGAGTCCGATCATGAGAAGAAGGAGGGCGGGCACCGTGCTCGCCCTGATGGTGGCCGCCGGCGTCGCGCTGGCGGGCAGCATCGTGAGCGGGGTGTCCGCCGCCTGGGCGGCACCGACCTCCGGCAGCTACACCGTGGTCAACGCGGGCAGCGGCCTGTGCCTGACCGGCAACGGTTCGGCGGGCGCCCAGCTCGTCCAGTCCGGATGCAACTCCGGCGCGAGCGAGACCTGGACCGTCACCTCCGTGAGCGGCGGGGTGACGCTCAAGTCCGGCGGCCTGTGCGCCGGCGTCAGGGACGCCAGCACCTCGGCGGGCAAGGCCATCGAGCTGGAGAGCTGCTCGGGCGCCTCCTCGCAGACCTGGGCGCTGACCGCGTCGGGGTCCAACTACCGCGTGGTCAACGCCAACGGCGGCAAGTGCATGAACATCCTCGACAACTCCACCAGCTCGGGCGCGCTGGTCCAGCAGAACTCCTGCGACTCGGTGGCCACCAAGCAGTGGACGTTCACCCCCTCAGGGTCCACCCCCACCGACCCGCCGACCACCCCGACGCCCACACCGACGACTCCCCCCACCGGTAACCCCAGTGGCCTGGTCGGCTGGGCCACCCAGGGTGGCGGCACCACCGGCGGCGGCAACGCGAGCGCGACGACGGTGACCAGTGCCTCGGCGCTGACCTCGGCCCTGTCCGCCAGCGGCACCGCGGTGATCCGCGTGTCGGGGACGATCTCCTGCTCGGGCATGCTGAAGGTCGCCTCGAACAAGAGCGTGCTCGGCAATTCGGGCGCCACGATCGTCGGCTGCGGTCTCAATGTCGCCAGCGCCTCGAACGTGATCATCCGTAACCTGACGTTCCGCGACTGGAACGACGACGCGATCAACGTCCAGTACTCGACGCGGGTGTGGATCGACCACAACACCCTGAGCAACGGCTACGACGGCGCGATCGACGTCAAGCGGGCCAGCGACTACGTCACCGTGTCGTGGAACCGGGTCTTCAACCACGACAAGACCATGCTGCTCGGCCACGACGACGGCAACGCCTCCGAGGACAACGGGCACCTCCGGGTGACCTACCACCACAACTTCTTCGACGGCACCAACCAGCGCCACCCGCGCGTGCGGTTCGGCAACCCGGTGCACGTCTACAACAACTACTACGCCAGCGTCGGCCAGGGCGGCGGCTACGGCGTGGCGTCCACCGAGGGCGCGGGCGTGCTGGTCGAGGGCAACTACTTCGAGAACACCGAGGACCCGTTCCACCGCGGCGAGGGCGACTCCTCCGCCGGGAACCTCCTCGCCCGCAACAACTGCTTCGTCAACTCCGGAACCGGTGACCAGGGCGGCAGCGTCGCCTCGATCCCCTACTCCTACTCGCTCGACACCGCCTGCAACGTCAAGTCGATCGTGACCAGCGGCGCGGGCGTGGGCAAGGTCAGCGTCTGACCTCCGTTCCCCGCCGCACCGCCGAAGGAGCGCACAACGTGAGTCCGATCATGAGAAGAAGGAGGGCGGGCACCGTGCTCGCCCTGATGGTGGCCGCCGGCGTCGCGCTGGCGGGCGGCATCGTCAGCGGGACGCCGGCCGCCTGGGCGGCGCCCACCTCCGGCAACTACACCCTGGTCAACGCCGGTAGTGGCCTGTGCCTGACCGGCAGCGGCTCCTCGGGCGCCCAGCTCGTGCAGTCCGGGTGCAATTCCGGCGCGAGTCAGACCTGGACCCTCGCCTCCGTGAGCGGCGGGGTGACGCTCAGGTCCGGCGGCCTGTGCGCCGGGGTCAGGGACGCGAGCACCTCGGCGGGCAAGGCCATCGAGCTGGAGAGCTGCTCGGGCGCCTCCTCCCAGGCCTGGGCGCTGACCGCGTCGGGGTCCAACTACCGCGTGGTCAACGCCAACGGCGCCAAGTGCATGAACACCAAGGACAACTCCACCGGCTCCGGCGCCCTGGTCCAGCAGAACTCCTGCGACTCGGTGGCCACCAAGCAGTGGACGCTGAACCCCTCAGGGTCCACTCCCACCGACCCGCCGACCACCCCGACGCCCACACCCACGACCCCGCCCTCCGGATCCTGGCCGACCGCCAACGGCCAGCAGGCCGTGACCAGCACGATCAACGTCTCGGGCACCCTGGACGGCAACTACAAGCGCTACTACGCGAGCGGCGCCATGGGTGACGGCGGGCAGGACGAGAGCCAGGACCCGGTCTTCGAGCTGGCCAACGGGGCCGTGCTGCGGAACGTCATCCTCGGCTCCCCGGCGGCGGACGGCGTCCACTGCATGGGCACCTGCACGCTGCAGAACGTGTGGTGGGAGGACGTGGGCGAGGACGCCGCCACGTTCATGGGCACCTCCTCCTCGCAGACGATGACCATCGACGGCGGCGGGGCGAGGGCCGCGACCGACAAGGTGTTCCAGCACAACGGTCCCGGCACCATGTACATCAGGAACTTCCAGGTCTCCGACTTCGGCAAGCTCTACCGGGCCTGCGGCAACTGCACGAACTCGTACAAGCGCGACGTGGTCCTGTCCAACATCACCGCGACCACGCCGGGCAAGACGCTGGCGGGCATCAACACCAACTGGGGCGACACCGCCAGGTTCTCCAACATCGTCATCAAGAACGACTCCGGCAAGAAGATCGTGATCTGCGAGAAGTACAAGGGCGTGCCGAAGGGCAGCGAGCCCGAGAAGATCGGCAGCGGGGCGGACGGCACCAACTGCCTCTACTCCACCTCCGACATCACCTACCAGTAATCCGGCCTGAACGCCTGAGCCCCCCGCGCCTCGTGCGCGGGGGGCTCAGGTACGTCAGGGCTCGCCCCTCAGGCATGCCGGGGCGCGCGTCCTCAGAGGGTGCCGTAGTCCAGCAGGAACAGCGCCTCGGCGGTGGCCGCGCGCTGGAGCTCGTCCACCACGAGCCGCTCGTTCGGCGCGTGGATCGCCGCGCCGTCGTCCTCGGCCCCGTACAGGAGGATCTCGGCCGCGGGGAACTGCCTGATCAGGGTCGCGACCAGCGGAATGGACCCGCCGGCGCCGATGTCGCGGGGCGCCTTGCCGAACGCGCGCTCCATCGCCCGGTTGAGCGCGGCACGGGCGCGGCCCCCGGTGTCGGCGAGGTAGCCGGAGCCGAGCACCTGGTCGGTCACCTCCACCCGCACACCCCACGGCGCGGCCTGGCGGAGGTGCTCCACGACATCCTTGGCGGCGACGCCCGGGTCGCCGGCCGGCGGGACCCGCACGGTCACGCGGGCCCGGGCCACCGACTGGACGGCGTTGATCGCCCCCTTCACCGTCGGCACGTCCAGGCCGGTGATCGTGATCGCGTACGAGGCCCACAGGCGGTCGGCCAGCGAGCCGGAACCGGTCAGCGCCACCCCGTCGAGCACCCCGGCGACGGCGCGGAACTCCTCGTCGGAGGGGCCCTCGCCGAGGAAGACGCCGCGCGGCAGGCCGGGCACCCGGATGTCGCCGTGCTCGTCGTGCAGCGAGGCGAGCATGCGGATCAGCGCGGCCAGCGCGTCGGGGGCGGGGCCGCCGAACGAGCCGCTGTGCACCGACTCGCTCAGCGAGCGGACCTCGACGGTGAACGCGGCCAGGCCGCGCAGGGAGGTGGTGACGGCCGCGTCGCCCACGCTCGGGTTGCCCGTGTCGGCCACGACGATCGCGTCGGCGCGGAACAGGTCGGGGTTCTTCTCGACGTAGGCCTCGAGGCGCTCCCCGGCGTACTCCTCCTGGCCCTCGACGACGACCTTGATCCCCACGGGGAAGGCGCCCTGGAAGGAGCGCAGCGCCAGGATGTGGGTGAGGACGCCGGACTTGTCGTCGGCCGCGCCCCGCCCGTAGAGCTCCCCGTCGATCAGGGTCGGCTCGAACGGTGGCGTGCGCCACAGCGCCGGGTCGCCGGCGGGCTGCACGTCGTAGTGCGCGTACAGCAGCACGGTCGGCGCGCCGTCGGGCGCGGGCGACTCGCCGTACACGGCCGGGAAGCTGCCCTCGACCGGGATCTGCCGGACCTCCGGCAGCCCGGCGCCGCGCAGCAGCTCCTCGACCATGGCGGCGGCGGCGCGCACCGGCTCCTCCGGGTGACCGGGGAAGGCGACGGACGGGATGGCGACGAGCCGCTTCAGCTCCTCGACCGCCTGCGGCATCTGGGCGCTGACGGCGTTCTCGATCTGCTCAGGTGTCACGACTATCTGTTCCCCGCATCGTCTCTGTTCTGATTCGACACATTGCATCACAGACGGATGGGTCGTGCGTGACCGGTGAACCGCCTGCTGAGCGCCTCCGGGTCCGGTGCGGCCGGGCGTTGAGGTCCGGTGACAACCGCGACACCCCAAACGGATTTCGTTGTTGTTACATAGCGATATCGCGGATTCCGAAGTTCTTGCATAGTGTCGCCACGCAACCAGTTGTAATCCCCGGCGTGGAACATGCACACTGAGGACAGTCGAGATCACTGAGGAAGATAGTTATGACGCGACCTGAAACCGACACGGCCGCCGTCCTGAAGGCAGCGCAGGACAACCTGTGGATGCACTTCACCCGGCACAGCTCCTACGACGCCGGCGAGGTGCCGACGATCGTCAAGGGTGACGGTGCCCACATCTACGACATCCACGGCAAGCGCTACCTGGACGGCCTGTCCGGGCTCTTCGTCGTGCAACTGGGTCACGGGCGCACCGAGCTGGCAGAGGCCGCCGCCAAGCAGGCCCAGGAGCTCGCCTTCTTCCCCCTGTGGTCCTACGCCCACCCCAAGGCCGCCGAGCTGGCCGCGCGGCTGGCCGAGCTGACCCCCGGCGACCTCAACCGGGTGTTCTTCACCACCGGCGGCGGCGAGGCCGTGGAGTCGGCCTGGAAGCTGGCCAAGCAGTACTGGAAGGCCGTCGGCAAGCCGCTGAAGTACAAGGTCGTCAGCCGCGCCATCGCCTACCACGGCACCCCGCAGGGCGCCCTGTCGATCACCGGGATCCCCGCGTTCAAGGAGCAGTTCGAGCCGCTGGTGCCGGGCTCGGTCCGCGTGCCGAACACCAACTACTACCGCGCCGACGAGATCACCGGCTTTCCCGGCCTGTCGCCCGAGCAGTTCGGCCGGTGGGCCGCCGACCAGGTCGGCAAGGCCATCGAGATGGAGGGCCCCGACACCGTCGCGGCCGTCTTCGTCGAGCCGGTGCAGAACGCCGGCGGCTGCTTCCCGCCGCCGCCCGGGTACTTCCAGCGGCTGCGCGAGATCTGCGACCAGTACGACGTGCTGCTGGTCTCGGACGAGGTCATCTGCGCCTTCGGCAGGCTCGGCACGATGTTCGGCGGCCAGAAGTTCGACTACGTCCCCGACATCATCACCTGCGCCAAGGGCCTGACCAGCGGCTACTCGCCGATCGGCGCCATGATCACCTCCGAGCGGCTGTTCGAGCCCTTCAAGTCCGGCGACGCGATGTTCGCCCACGGGTACACCTTCGGCGGGCACCCTGTCTCCTCGGCGGTCGCGCTGGCCAACCTCGACCTGTTCGAGAGCGAGGACATTCTCACCCACGTCCAGAAGAACGAGCCGGTCTTCCGCGCCACCCTGGAGCGGCTCCTGGACCTGCCGATCGTCGGCGACGTCCGAGGCGCCGGGTACTTCTACGGCATCGAGCTCGTCAAGGACAGGGCGACCAAGGAGACCTTCAACGACGAGGAGTCCGAGCGGCTGCTGCGCGGCTTCCTGTCCAAGGCCCTGTACGAGGCCGGCCTGTACTGCCGCGCCGACGACCGGGGCGACCCGGTGATCCAGCTCGCCCCGCCGCTCATCTGCGGCCCCGAGGAGTTCGACCAGTTCGAGTCGATCCTCCGCACCGTCCTCACCGAGGCCGCCAATCGCATCTGACGCCCAGGGCTGGTAGCGCCGTACCCGCGTTTGTGCTGGTAGGGCGGTTGCCGCATACCATCATGCAAGCCATTCTGAAAGGATTTCGCGATGAAGATCGGCGTGCCAGCCGAGGTGAAGAACCACGAGTACCGTGTCGCCGCCACCCCGGCGGGCGTCCACGAGCTCGTCCGCCACGGCCATGACGTCTACGTCCAGCGCGACGCGGGCCTCGGCTCGCAGATCCCGGACGAGGACTACCTCTTCGCCGGTGCCAAGATCCTCGACACCGCGGACCAGGTCTGGGGCGAGGCCGGCCTGATCCTCAAGGTCAAGGAGCCCATCGCCGAGGAGTACCACCGGATGCGCGAGGGGCAGGTGCTGTTCACCTACCTGCACCTGGCCGCGTCCCGCCAGTGCACAGACGCGCTCCTCGACCGCAAGGTCACCGCCATCGCCTACGAGACCGTGCAGACCGGCTCGTCCCTGCCGCTGCTGGCCCCCATGTCGGAGGTGGCCGGCCGGCTGGCGCCGCAGGTGGGCGCGTACAACCTGATGCGCTTCAACGGCGGGCGCGGCGTGCTGCCCGGCGGCGTCCCCGGGGTCGCCCCCGCGAAGATCGTCGTGATCGGCGGCGGGGTGTCCGGCTTGAACGCCGCGCAGATCGCGGTCGGCATGGGCGCCGACGTCACGATCCTCGACGTCAACATCGACCGGCTCCGCCAGATCGACGCGATCTACCAGGGCCGGCTGAGGACGATCGTCTCCACGCGGTACGCCATCGAGCAGGCCGTCGTGGAGGCCGACCTGGTGATCGGCGCGGTGCTGATCCCGGGCGCCAAGGCGCCGACCCTGGTCTCCAACGAGCTCGTCTCGCGCATGAAGCCGGGCTCGGTGCTGGTCGACATCGCCATCGACCAGGGCGGCTGCTTCGAGGACTCCCGCCCCACGACGCACGCCGAGCCGACGTACAAGGTGCACAACTCGGTCTTCTACTGCGTGGCCAACATGCCGGGCTCGGTGGCCAACACCTCGACGTACGCGCTCACCAACGCGACGCTGCCGTACGCGGTGAAGCTGGCCGACCTCGGGTGGCACGAGGCGCTGCGCGCCGACGCCTCCCTGGCGCTCGGCCTGAACGCCCACGACGGGCGGCTCACCTACGCGCCGGTCGCCGACGCCCACGGCCTGCCGTACGTCCAGGTCGCCGACCTGCTGGCCTGAGCCCGAGCGGCCATTCCACGCCGGAAGCCGGTCCCGGCACCAGCCCCCGGCCCCAGGCGGGCCGGGTCAGGACAGGCCGAGGCGCTTGCGCAGTTGCCTGGACGTGGCCAGGACGTGCTCGATCTCGCCCGGCGCCGGCCACGGCGCGGTGCCGGGCCGCAGCAGCGTCGCCCGCACCGAGGCGAGGTGCTCCACGGCGCCCGCGTGCAGGCCGCTCTTCTCGGTGAGCCACACGGCCACGTCGACGGGCTCCCTGAGCCGCCGGGTGAGCAGGTCCCAGGTGCCGAGGATCTCGGTGAGGTCGGTGAGGCGGAGCATGGCGCCGCCCCGCCGGCCCGCCGCCGCCACGGCCAGCTCGGCACGGGCGATCAGCTCGGGCTCCACCGGCCGGTCCCACATCGGCACAGCCTGGTCGGCGTTCCACGGCGCCGGGTCCGGCGCCGGGCCGCCGATGACCGACCGTAGCGTGCCGAGTTCCAGCGCCGCGCCGTGGTGCCCGTGCATGGCGGCCTGCCGGAACCAGTGCTGCCCGCCGCGCAGGTCGTTGTGCTCGGCGATCAGCAGGAGCCCGAAGTTGTACGCCGACTCAGGGTCCCCGCTGGCCGCCGCGCGGCCGAACCAGTGGCTGGCCGCGCCCGGGTCCTCCAGCTCCACGCAGACGAACCCGGCCATGCGCTGGTCCTCGACCCGGCCGAAGTGGGCGGCCCGCTCGAACCAGGCGCGGGCCGTGCGCAGGTCGCGGCGGGCGAGTGCGAGCCTGCCGAGCTGGGAGGACGCGGCCGGGTGGTCGACCTTGGCGGCCAGCCGGTAGAGCGTCTCGGCGCCTTCGGGGTCGCGGTCGGCGTGCAGCAGCCGCCCGAGGTAGTAGGCGGCGTCGGCGTGCCCGCCCCGCGCGGCGTGCTCCCACCAGCCACGGGCCTGTCCCTCCTCGCCCGCCGCGTAGCTCATGAACGCGAGGTCGTGGGCGGAGGCGAGGTCCCCGGCGGAGGCGGCGCGGTGGTGCCAGTCGCGGGCGGCGGCGCCGTCCCCGACGTCCTCGCAGAGCAGGGCCAGCCGCCGCGCCGCCGGGCGCGACCCGGCCCCGGCCGCGGTCTCGAACCAGTGGCGGGCGCCGCGGACGTCCCCCCGCTGCTCCAGCAGCAGGGTGGCCAGGTTGACGGCCGCCTCGGCGTCCCCGGCCCCGGCGGCCACCTCGTACCAGGTGATCGCCTCGTCGGGGCTGCCGTGCTTCTCGTGCCAGATGCCGAGGTTGTAGGAGCTGTCGATGTTCCCGGCTCCCGCAGACCGTTCCCACCAGTGGCGCGCGGCCGACCGGTCGCCGCGCAGGGCGTAGAGGCGGCCGAGCCGGTGGGCGGCGCCCGTGTCACCGGCCTGGGCAGCGCCCAGCAGGTCGTCCTCGCTCGATTCGTCGGGGAACGGCTCAGGGGCACGGGGCATCGGCACGGCGGGCCACGCGACCGCCGCCTCCGGTTCACCATGCCACCACGTCATGGGGGACAGAGTCGCATGTGCTCCAAGGGGACGGAACATAATCGACAGCTTCTTGCCGTCCGGCGGAACGCGTTTGACCCGCTGGTCAGAACCGGTCACGGCGGGCCGGGGGAGGGCCGTCCCGGCGGCGGTCGCCGCCGGGGCGCCGGTGGCCGGCGGGGTCAGAGCCCGCCCGTGTAGAGGAGCTTGTTCGGCGTCTTGTCGGGCACGCTGGACACGACACCGGAGGTGGCCGAGCCGATGAGCCAGGCGAGGACGCTGCTCGTCGGGTACTTGTCGCCGTAGAGCTGCTTGAACAGCGCCCCGACGCCGGTCACGAACGGTGAGGCGAACGAGGTCCCGTTCCCCGAGACGCTGCCGCCGCCCCGTTTGGCCGAGGTGATGTTGACGCCGGGGGCGATCACGTCGACGCAGGCGCCGTAGTTGCTGAACGAGGCGAACGAGTCGCTCTCGGAGGACGCCGCGACCGACAGCACCCTCGGGGCGCTCGCAGGGGAGATGGTGCACGCGTCCTCGGTGCTGTTGCCGGCCGCCACGCTGACGAACACCCCGGAGTCGGCGAGCGCGGTGGCCGCCGCGTTGGCCGCGTCGGACCGGGACCCGCCGAGGGAGGCGTTGGCGACGGCCGGCTTGACGGCGTGCGTGGCCACCCAGTCGAAACCGGCGATGATCCCGGAGAACGCCCCGCTGCCGTCGCATCCGAGGACCCGGACCGGGGAGAGCTTCACATTGCGGGCCACCCCCCAGGTGAGGCCGCCGACGATGCCGGCCACCATGGTCCCGTGCCCCAGGCAGTCGTTGGTGCCCTGGCCGTCCTTGACGGCGTCGTAACCGGTGGTCATCCGGCCGGTGAACTGGGAGTTGGCGCCGTCGATGCCGCTGTCGATGATGTAGGCGGTGACCCCGGTCCCGTTGCGCGAGGTGGTGAAGGTGCCGCTCAGCGGGAGGTTGCGCTGGTCGATGCGGTCGAGCCCCCAGGAGGTCGTCGGCGCCGACGAGCGTCCCTTCCTCGCCGGGAGCGGGTCGAGGGCGTACGCGTAGGCGTCCTCCTCGATCGCGGCGACCTCCGGGCGCAGGCGCATCGAGGCGATCTGGGCGGGGGTCATCTTCGCGGCGAACCCGGAGAACACGTGCTGGTACACCCGCAGGGGCCGGACGCCCACCGGGATCAGCACGTCCGACGGGCTCGCTCCGGGCTTGAGCTGGACGATGTACTGGCCGGGGATGCCGTGGGGGGACCCCGTCGTCACCTTCACCGGCCGCGGCCGGGGGGCGGCCGTCCCGGCCTGCGCCGCCGGAGAGATCGTGACCAGCGCGCTGAGGACGATCAACGTTGCTTGGAGTCCCCGTACGGTTCTCCGCGTTCTGACAATGACCTTCGCTGTGGAGCGGATTCTCATCGCGGCCTTCTCATGATCGGCTGTGCTGGGCGAAGAGGCAGTCACTGACTGCTTGACGTGACTATCGACTACTTAGAGTAATCAATGCAGGTCGTCGCCTTGCCGAACCGACACGGTCAAGATCAGGTCAGTGCCCGGAACTCACAGCCAGCCGGGCTTGACCAGGCCCGACTCGTAGGCGATGACGACGAGCTGGGCGCGGTCGCGGGCCTGGAGCTTCATCATCGCCCGGCTCACATGGGTCTTGGCGGTGGCGGGCGCCATGAACAGGCTCCCCGCGATCTCGTCGTTGGTCATCCCCGCGCCCACCAGCGTCAGCACCTCACGCTCCCGGTCGGTGAGCTGGTCAAGACCGCTGGTGACGTGCGGTTCCTTGGCACGGGAGGCGTACTCGGCGATCAGCCGCCGGGTCACGCTCGGGGACAGCAGCGCCTCGCCCGCCGCGACGACGCGCACGGCCTGGATCAGCTCGGCCGGCTCGGTGTCCTTGACCAGGAAACCGCTGGCCCCGCCCCGGAGCGCCTCGAAGACGTACTCGTCCAGCTCGAAGGTCGTCAGGATGATGACCTTGACCTCGGCGGGCATCTTCCTGGTGGCGGTGAGGCCGTCCATGCCCGGCATGCGGATGTCCATCAGGGCCACGTCCGGCCCGTGCCGCCCGGCCAGCCTGACGGCCTCGGCGCCGTCGGAGGCCTCGGCCACCACCGTCATGCCCTCCTGGGCGTCGAGCAGGGCGCGGAAGCCCGCCCGTACGAGGGCCTGGTCGTCGGCCAGCAGGATCTTGATCACTCGGTGTCCTCGGAGGGCTCGTCGCCCGCCACGGGCGGGATGGGAAGCAGGGCCTCGACGAGGAACCCCGCCGGGAGGGCATGGGCGGTCAGCGAGCCGCCCAGCGCGGCGGCGCGCTCGCGCATCCCGGGGATGCCGTTGCCGCCGTTCTCGTCGGCGAGCGCCCCCGGGCCGGTGGACCCGCCGTCGGCGACGCGGACCGACAGCTCCTCCGCGCCGTAGGTGATCGTCACCGTGGCCCGCGCGCCGGGCGCGTGCTTGGTCACGTTGGTCAGCGACTCCTGGATGATCCGGTACGCCGCCCGCTCGACCCCCGGCGGCAGCGGACGGGGGTCGCCCGCCGTCTCCATGGTGACGTCGGGCCCGGCGCGGGCGACCAGCTCGTCGAGCTGGTCCAGGCCGGCCGTGGGGGAGCGGGGGGCGCCGTCGCGCAGCACGCCGAGCACCGACCGCATTTCGGTGAGCCCGTCCTTGCTGGCCTGCTTGATGGTCGCCAGGGCCGTGCGCGCCTGCTCGGGGTGCTCGTCGATGAGGTGCAGGGCGGTGGACGCCTGCACGTGGATGAGGGAGATGCTGTGCCCGAGCACGTCGTGCAGCTCCTGGGCCATGGTCAGGCGCTCCTCGCTCGCCTGCCGCCTGGCCTCCTCCTCGCCCACCCGCTCGCGCTCGGCGCGCTCCTCGCGGCGGGCGCGGGCCATCTCGGCCGCCGTCAGCACGACCAGGATGATCGCGCCGATGCTCGCCTGGTGCAGCCAGCCCTGGTGCGCGGGCACCAGCCACGTAGTGTAGCAGACGAAGAACAGGTACACCGCGCCCGCGACGCTCCAGGCGGCGCGGCGGTGACCGGTCTGGACCGCGTTGAACAGGGCGATGATGGGGCTGGCGAACACCGGCCCGTAGGAGTACCCGGCGCCGACGTACACGCAGGTCGCCACGGCCGCCACGCACAGGGCCACGACGGGCCGCGTCCTGCGGACCAGCAGCCCGACCGGCCCGGCCGCGAGCAGCGAGAACCCGAGGGCGTCGAGCGGGATCCGGCTGTTCGGGTCGCCGGGGTGGACCTGGGCGTTCTGCGCTCCGGCCGAACCCCACACCTGGACCACGATCACGGCCAGGGGGAGCGTGAAGTCGAACCAGTGGGGTCGTTTCATGCGCACCTACGAAAGGTACGTCAGGGCGCCGGAGTACCGCATCGGCCGAGCGTGGCAGTGGCGCCTACGATGCTCGTCGTATCCGCCTGACCAGGCGGCGGGCACGGTGCGTTACGATCGGTCACTCGCCCCCCGCGCGCGAGCCCCGATGATCTGACCGCATCCGGTCATTTTCCCGGTAATTGACCACTGTTGTGATGCTGTGAGTCAATGCTGGTGCGATCGAGGAATGAGGTCCGCATGAGCTTTCGCCGCCTGACCGTGCCCCTCGCGGGGATCACCGCCTCACTGGCGCTCGTCATACCGCCCGCGACCGCCCAGACGGCCGCTCAGACGGCCGCCGCCCCCGGCGACCAGGAGCGGCCCGTCACCACCCAGGGCCACGGGGGGCCCGCCAAGACCCCCGTCGCCGAGGGGTACGGCGGGGCCGTCGCCACCGTCGACCTCGACGCCAGCAAGGCGGCCCTGTCGGTCCTGCGGCAGGGCGGCAACGCCATGGACGCGGCCGTCGCCGGCGCCGCCACACTGGGCGTGACCGAGCCGTACTCCGCGGGCCTCGCCGGCGGGGGGTTCATCGTCTACTACGACGCCAGGCGCGGGAAGGTCGTCTCCATCGACGGCCGCGAGAAGGCCCCCCGGGCGATGACCGAGACGGCCTTCCAGGAGAACGGCGCCGCTATCCCGTTCAACGACGCCGTCACCAGCGGGCTGTCGGTGGGCGTGCCCGGCAGCGTGGCGCAGTGGGAGCTGGCGCTGCGGCGCTACGGCACCATCTCGCTCAAGAAGGCCCTCCAGCCGGCCATCGACGTCGCCTCAGGCGGCTTCGTCGTCGACAAGACCTTCTACGACCAGACCGACCAGAACGCCGCCCGCTTCGCGGACTTCACCTCCACCGCCGCCCTCTACCTGCCGAACGGCGCACCGCCGCCGATCGGCTCGGTGTTCCGCAACCCCGACCTGGCCGCGACCTACCGCGAGCTCGGCCGGCGCGGCGGCGACTGGCTGTACGACGGCAGGCTCGGGCAGGAGCTGGTGGCCACGGTCAAGGCGCCGCCGCTCAAGCCGGGCTCCACCCGCGTCGCGCGCCCCGGTCTGATGGACGCCGCCGACCTGAAGGCCTACCGCGCGCTGGAACGCGCCCCCGCCAAGACCGGCTACAACGGCATGGACGTGTACGGCATGCCGCCGCCGTCCTCCGGCGGCTCCACGGTCGGGGAGGCGCTCAACATCCTCGAGGCGCTCCCGAAGGTCGGCCGACACGAGTACCTGGAGGCCTCCCGCCTGGCCTTCGCCGACCGCAACGCGTTCGTGGGAGACCCCGCCTACGTGGACGTGCCGCTCGGCGGCCTGCTGTCGGACGGGTTCGCCAAGGAGCGGGCCTGCCTGATCGGCGACGTCGCCATGCCGAACCCGGCCGCGCCCGGCTCGCCCGACGGCTCCTACGACGGGTGCCAGGTCGAGGGCACGCCCCTGACCGGTGACCCGGCCGCCAAGCCCGGCGAGGACGGCGCCGAGAAGCCCGAGGGACCCGAGACCACGCACCTGGTGGTGACCGACCGCTGGGGCGACGTCGCGGCGTACAACATCACGATCGAGCAGACCGGCGGCAGCGGCATCGTCGTCCCCGGGCGCGGGTTCCTGCTGAACAACGAGCTGACCGACTTCACCTTCGGCCCGGCCCCCGGCGACCCCAACCTCCCGGCCCCGGGCAAGCGGCCCCGCTCGTCCATGGCCCCGACGATCGTGCTCAAGAACGGCAAGCCGCTGCTGGCGGTGGGCTCGCCGGGCGGCGCGACGATCATCACGACGGTGCTGCAGATCCTCGTCAACCGCTTCGAGCTCGGCATGTCGCTGCCCGACGCGGTCGCGGCGCCGAGGGCGAGCCAGCGCAACGCCGCCGCCACCCAGGCCGAGCAGGCCTTCATCGACCGCTACGGCGCCGAGCTGACCGCCAAGGGGCACACCTTCGTGATCGCCCCCGGGCCGCCGGTCGGCGAGATCGGCGCGGCCACCGGCCTCGAGTTCCTCGGCAGGGGCAAGGTCCAGGCCGTCGCGGAGCCGGCGCGCCGGGGCGGCGGCAGCGCGCTGGTCCTCTCCTCGCGCCCCTAGAAGATCAGCTCCGCCGGCGGTCAGGCCGTCCCGGCCTCACCGCCGGCGGATCAGCTCGTAGGCCTCCGGCTTCACCGTGCGGGTCCTGGCCCAGAACTCGAAGGTGAAGCCGGGCCACAGAGTGCGGTTCCTGCCCTGGTCGTCGAGGTACCAGCTCACGCAGCCGCCCTCGGACCACACGAGCCGCTCCAGCCGTTCCTGGAGCCGGTCGTTGTACGCCCGCTGGGCCGACGGCAGCACGTCCATGGCCTGCGCCCGCGACGCCGACAGCAGGCGCAGGCAGGACATCACGTACCGCACCTGCGCCTCGATCATGAAGACGACCGAGGTGTGGCCGAGCGCGGTGTTCGGGCCGAGCAGGAAGAACAGGTTGGGGAACCCGGCCGCCGAGGTGCCGAGGTAGGCCTCGACGCCGTCCCGCCAGGCCTCCTGGATCTTCAGGCCGTTCCTGCCGGCGATGTTCCGATCGCCCAGCGCCTCGGTGACCTTGAAGCCGGTGCCGTAGACGATCACGTCCACCGGGTGCTCGCGGCCGGTCGCGTCGACCACCGAGCGCTCGCGGATCTCGGTGATCGCGTCGGTCACCAGCTCGACGTCATCGCACGCGAGCGTCGGGTAGTAGTCGTCGGAGAGCAGGATGCGCTTGCAGCCGATCGTGTATCCGGGGGTGAGCCTGGCGCGCAGGTCCGGGTCGGGCACCTGCGCGGCCAGGTGCCGCTCGGCCATCATCTGGTGCGCCTTCATCAGGCGGGGGTCAACGGTGAAGCCGAGGGCCCGGGTCTCCAGCAGCCAGTAGATCGCGTCGCGCAGCGCGCGTTCCGCCAGCGGCACCGTCTGGAAGATCCTCCGGATCCGCGCGGAGAAGGCGAGGTCGGGCTTGGGCTGGATCCACGGCGGCGTCCGCTGGAAGACGGTCAGGTGCCCGGTCCTGCGGGCGATCTCCGGCACGAACTGGATGGCCGAGGCGCCGGTGCCGATGACCGCGACGCGCTTGCCGGTCAGGTCGCAGGAGTGGTCCCAGGCGGCGGAGTGGAAGGCGGGGCCGGCGAAGGTGTCGCGTCCGGGGATCTCCGGGAGGGAGGGGACGTGCAGGCCGCCCGTGCCGGAGACGACCGCGTTGGTGGTGAACGTGGCACCGTCGCCGGTGCTCACCTGCCAGCGGCCCGGCCCGTCCAGGTACGCGAGCGCGCTGACCTCGGTGCCGAAGCGGAGGTGCGGCGCGAGGCCGTACTTGGCGACGCAGGCGCGCAGGTAGTCCCAGATCTCCCGCTGCGGGGCGAACAGCCGGGTCCAGCGGGGGTTGAGCTCGAACGAGAAGGAGTACAGGGGGGAGGGGACGTCGCAGGCACAGCCGGGGTAGGTGTTGTCGCGCCAGGTGCCGCCGAGGTCGGGCGCCTTCTCCAGGATGACGAAGTCGTGGTAGCCCGCCTGCTTCAGCTTGATCGCCATGCACAGGCCGGCGAAGCCGGAGCCGATGATCGTGATCCCGGGGTCCGCGATCGTCATGGCCTCTCCCACCCGTATTGGACCTGACGTCTAAATTACGGCGCAGCGGACGTTCCGGTCCAGTCCATTCACGAGACATATCACGTTATTTCGGGCATACGAAAGGCACCGGCGGCGTGCGGGCGGCCGGCGCTGGCGCCTTCGAGTGGTCACGCGAAACCGGAGGGCGACGCCACCTGCCGGTGATACCGAGGAGATGCCCTACGGGAGGGGCGTCACCGCAGGAGCAGGAAGACGACCACGGCGACGACGATGACGGCGGCGGCGATCGCGATCCCGGGCACCAGGAAGGACCGCTTCGGGGCGACGGCCTCGGGCTCCTGGCGCTGGGCGAAGGCCTTGAACTGCTGGGTGTTCCCCGCAGGGTCAATCTGAGGTTCGGACATGGCACGACTTTATCGACCTCGGAGGTGACTTGACGCCGTTTATGCCAGTTCGGCCTCGCGGCCTGCCGGGCGGTCCCCGCCATGGCCCGGACCAGGACCGGAAGGCGGGACCGCGGTCCCGGGCGGATAGCGTTAGGGCATGTTCCGGACGCTGTTCTCGCCACGCCTGGTGGGTCTCCACCTGGTGACGATCGGCGTGCTGGTCTCGTTCACGTTTCTCGGGCGGTGGCAACTCGGCGTCTTCGAGGAGTCCGGCCGCCCGCACGCCGCGCTCGACCCGGCCCCGGTGCCGCTGTCCTCGCTCGTCGTCGCCGGGCGGCGGGTGCCGGTGGAGGCCGCGGGACGTCAGGTCACCACCGAAGGCACCTTCGACGCCGCGCGGCAGCTCCTGGTCGCCGAGCGCGCGCCCACCGTCGAGGCGGGCGGTGGTTCCAGCCGGGCCGGCTACTGGCTGCTGACCCCGCTGCGGCTGGCGGGCGGCGAGCTGGTGCCGGTCGTGCGCGGCTGGGTCGCCTCTCCCGGTGACCCGGCGGTTGCGGTGCCCGAGGGCCCGGTGAGCGTATCGGGCCGTCTGCAGCCGTCCGAGCCCACCGACTTCGCCAGGCGGCGCACCGCCCCGCTGCCCGGCGGCCAGGTGGCGACCGTCTCGACGGCGGCGCTGATCAACGTGTGGCAGGGGGTCAGGCTCCAGGACGGGTTCGTCGTGGCGACCCGGCCGGTGCCCGCGACGGCGGCCGTCCGGCTGGTGGACGCGCCCCCGCCGACCCAGGGGGGCGGTTTCACCTGGCGGAACCTCGCCTACGCCGCCCAGTGGTGGATCTTCGCGGCGTTCGCCGTCTTCATGTGGTTCCACTTCGTCAGGGACGCGGTCCGCGCCGCCAGGCCCGGCCCGGCGCCCGCCCCCGACCTCAGCCCGTCCCCCCAGGGCTGACCGCCTCCGCACCGGGATATCGTGTGGTGACCGCTCTCCAAGCGAGGTAATGATCGTCGTGGAATCCGCACTCAAGCCCTTCCGGGTGATGGCCTATGTCGTCGGCTGCATGCTCCTGGCCCTCGTGGCCGCCATGGTGCTGAAGTACGCCTTCGGCAACGCCACCCCCGTCGCCGTGGTCGGCCCCGTGCACGGCTTCGTCTACGCCGTCTACCTGCTCACCGCGCTCAACCTCGGGCTGAAGGCCCGCTGGTCCTGGCCCTACATGCTGGGCGTGCTGCTGGCCGGCACCATCCCGTTCCTGTCGTTCGTGATCGAGCGCAAGGTCACCCAGCGCGTCGCCGAACAGGCCGCCGCCGCCCCCGCCTGACCCGCGCCGGGCCGGCGACCGCGGGGCCGGAGGAACGTCCGGCCGTGACGCGGTCGCCCCGGAGGACGTCCGGGAGGCCGGCCGGAAGCCGGCCGGAAGCCGGCCGGGCGGTCAGCCGCCGATCTGCCGCCGCCGGATGCGCCGGAGCCGGGCGCGCTGCGACTCGTCCAGCATGAAGTACGCCGCCACCGGTCCGGCCAGCACGGCGAGGACGACGATCCAGGAGATCGGGGACGGCACTATGAGAAGCGCGAGGATCGAGACGATCCCCGCGCCCAGGTAGTACTTTGCGACTGGCGACATGGCCGGGCCTCTCTTTTCGCCGAGCGGGGGATGGTCCCCACCGCCCATTCTGCGTCCTTCCTTCAACGCGTGAACGGCCCGGCCGAGTTCCGCCGGAAAACGCCCGCGGCGCCCCCCTCCGTCAGGACGGCGGGTCCTCGCCGCCCGCCGGGGCCGGCCGCTCCGCGAGGGCCTTCAGCGTCCCCTCGCCGCAGGGGTCGGCGTCGGTGCTCGCGGGCACCAGCGCCACCTCGTCCACCCCCGCCTCGGCGTAGGCGTCCAGGCGGTCCATGATCTCGACCGAGTCGCCGATGAGCGCGACGGACTCCAGCAGCGCGTCGGGGATCCTGGCGAGCAGCTCGCGGGGGTGCGGGCGGGTCAGCGCGTACCGCACCACGTCGGCGAACCCGGCCTCCGCGAACATCTCGCCGTATCCCGGCGCCGCCAGGTACGGCACCACGCCGCGCCGGATCTGCTCGATCGCGGCCGGGTCGGGGTCCACGGCGGCGGTCACCCACGCGGCGACCTTGGTGGCCGGGGAGATCAGGCGCAGGTCGGTGATCAGCCGCGCGGCCGAGGCGGGGGTGAGCAGGTTGAGCACCATGCGGTCGGCGAGCGCCGCGGCGCGCACGGCCGAGGGGCCGAACGCGGCTACCGTGAGCTCCGACCGGGGGGCGGGCAGCCGCAGCCGGTACCCGTTGCTGGTGAGCATGGTGCCGGAGAAGGCGGACTTCTCCCCGTCGAGCAGCGGCCGGAGCGCCTGGACGGCCTCGCGCAGCGCCGTGCCCGCGCGGGACCTGGAGCGGCCGTGCCACTCCTCCACGACCACCGGGCTGGAGGTGCCGAGCGCGACGTTCACCTGCCTGCCGGTGAGCTCGGCGACCGAGGCGGCGCCCATCGCGATCATCATGGGATCCCGGACGGTCACCGCCAGCGGCCCGACGGTCAGCGCGATCCTGCGGGTGCGCGCGCCGATCGCCGTGGCGAGTGCGAAGGCGTCGTAGGTCGCCATCTCGCCGACCCACACCTCGGGGTAGCCGTGCTCGTCCGCGATCTGCGCGGTACGCACCGCCTCGCCCGCCGGGCGGTCCTGCCACAGCCCGAGGGAGACGCTGAGCCTCATGTGTAACGCTCCTGCCCTAGCCCGGGGAAGCCGTGGTGCCTTTCGCGGCGTGTTCCCGGAATCGTCCGAGGGGGACGCTCAGTCAACCTCATAGTGGATGTTTCCCACCACTGTCCGTGGGAGACGTTTTAGCGGGCAAACAAGGATTTTCCCGATGGCGAACGTTCATCGGAGCTGGTCGGATCTCACCCACGTCGCGTGGAACCCGAGCGGCACCCGCTGGGGGATCAGGACGCGCGCGACCGGCCCGGCGGCCAGGTCGGACGCGGAGAGGATCTGCACCTCCGAGGTGCCCTCGCGCTCGTCGGTGACGAACGTGACGAGGTAGCCGTCGTCCTCGCCCGCCGACCCGTCGCGGGGGGCGAAGGGGGCCTCGCTGCCGTAGCGGTGCTCGCCGAAGCGGTGCTCCTGCTTGGCCCCGGTCACGTTGTCGTAGCGGACCAGGCCGTCGAACAGGTTGGTCTCGGCGTCCTTCACGGACACGTTGTAGGAGTACCTCGTGGCCCGGCCGGTCCGCCGTGCGTCGATCGAGGGGAACTCGGTGTTGTGGTCCTCGTCCACGAAGCCCTCCGAGGTCCGGCCGGTGCGCAGGTCGAACCGGTACCGGTACATCCGGGCGTCGAGCCTCAGGTACGACAGCATGCGCGCCAGCGGGCCGCCGTCGCCGGCGGGCGCCGGGCGCCCGACCCGGCAGACGTCCATCGTGATCTCGTCCCCGGACTCCCAGGCGTTGACCACGTGGTAGATGTAGCAGGGCTTGGCCTCGAACCAGCGGATCTGGTGGGCCTGGCCCCGGCGCGGGATCACGCCGAAGCGCGCGGGCAGCCCGCGGTCGAAGGTCAGCTTGTACCTGCCCTGCCGCGCCGCGTCGAGGTCCTGGTACAACGGCAGGTCCATCAGCACGGCGTGCTCGTCGGTGATCGCCATGTCGTGCGGCAGTCGCGCCCCGGGAAGCTCCAGCTCCACGCAGTGCTCGACCGTGCCGCCCGCGCCGACCACCCCGTAGCGCAGGTACGGCGCGCGGGGGCCGTAGTCGAACCAGAACAGCTCGCCGGTGCGCTCGTCCACCTTCGGGTGCGCCATGAAGTCGCCGGTCAGCGTGTCGAGGAAGGTCTCGGCGCCGAGCGTCTCCAGCGACAGCGGGTCCAGGGAGTACGGCGAGCCGCACAGGTACCACGTGGCCAGCACCCGGCCCTGGTGGAAGATCACGTCGGTGTTGGCGGAGTCCTTGAGGCGCAGCCCCCTGGCGGTGCCGGGCGGGTTGCCCTTCGGGTTCTCCATGACGCCGGTCCACAGCGACTCCCCGGCCGACGACTCGGCCTCGAAGGCCCGGGTGCGGACGTACCGGTTGCGGTAGCGCGCGCGGCCGTTCTCGAAGTGCATGGCGTGGACCATGCCGTCGCCGTCGAACCAGTGGTAGCGGCCCCGGACCGGGTGGCGGGCGTTCGGGCCGTTGCGCAGGTAGACGCCGTTCAGGTCGCGGGGGATCTCGCCGATGACCTTGAGGTTCTCGGCGGTGATCTGCTCGTGGACCGGGGCGTAGACGCCGAGCAGGTACGGGTTGGCCTCGTCCTGCTCGTCCAGGACCGTGGCGACCGCCATCGGCTTCTCACTCATGCCTGGAAACTACGATAATAAAAGTCAGCGAGTCAACGAGCGGCCGGCGGGCCCGGCCACCGCGCGCCCTGTTTAGAGTTGACGCGGTGAGCACCAAGGAGTTGCCGGTCATGGCCGGTGCGGTCAAGGCCGGGGCGCGAGCCCCTGCCGCCGCGGGGGACGACACCGATCTGAGCGCCATAGGGCGCGCGCTGGGCATCCTCGGGGACCGCTGGGTCCTGCTGATACTCCAAAGAGCGTTCCTGCTGCGCGTCCGCACCTTCGCGGCCTGGCGCGACCAGCTCGGCATCTCCGAGTCCGTGCTCGCGGCGCGGCTGAAGGAACTGGTCAGGCACGGCATCCTGGTCCCGGCCGCCTACCGCGACGGCCGCACCCGCTTCGAGTACCGGCTGACCGAGATGGGATTGCGCCTGTGGGCCTTCCTCGTCGCGATCCACAGCTGGGAGCGCGACTGGGCCGACCGGCCCGGCCTGCTGACGCTGACGCACGACACCTGCGGGCGGCCCACGCGGCCGTACCTGGCGTGCGAGGTCTGCCAGGAGCCGATGAGCGCCCGCGACACCCACACCGATCGCGGGCCGCTCGCCACCTTCTCCCGCATCGGAATGCCGCGCCACCACCGGCGCACCGTGCGCGGCGACCACCGCACCGACTTCCTCGGCTACTGCCCGCACTCCATGGAGATCCTCGGCGACCGCTGGAGCACCACGGTCCTGGCGGCGGCGTTCCTCGGCGTCCGGCGCTTCGTCGACTTCCAGGGCGAGCTCGGCATCGCGCCGTCGGTGCTCACCGACCGGCTGAAGCGGTTCGTCGAGCTGGGCGTGCTGCACACCGACTCCTACCGGCTCTACCGGCTCACCGACAAGGGCCTGGCCTTCTTCGAGGTCTTCGCCTTCCTCACCGACTGGGCCCAGCGGGAGCTGCCGGGCCCCGAGGGGTCCGGCCTCACCATCACCCACAAGCCCTGCGGCGCGGGGCTGCGGCCCGTCCTGCTCTGCCAGGTGTGCGACGGGGCGCTGGAGCGCCGGGAGGTCCACTTCGACATGTCCGCGCACGGTGGCCGGTAGCCGGGCGCGGTGACCCCCGGGCGGTCCGTGGCGGGTTCGCGGACATGATGTGCCCGATCGCCATTGACCAGCTAGCTTCTGTCTTCATAGTGTCGCTCCACCACGATGGGAGTCGCGATGAGGCTGCACGCGAAACAGCACGTCGACCACTTCACCTCAGGTGGATGGTGGACCGGCGACACGGTGGACCGGCTGTTCCAGGACCAGGTCGGCGCGCGGCCCTCGGCGGTCGCGATCGTCGACCCGCTCAACAAGCCCAGCCTGATGGACGGCCCCGCCAGGCGGCTGACCTGGGCCGAGCTGGGCGCTGAGGTCGACAGGGTGGCCGCGGTCCTGCTGGAGGCCGGCGTCGCCCAGGGCGAGGTGGTCGCGGTCCAGCTTCCCAACAGCGTCGAGCTGGCCATCGCCTTCCTCGCGGTGGCCAGGATCGGCGCCGTGGTCACGCCGCTGCCGGTGCAGTACCGCGAGTACGAGCTGGCGCAGGTGATCCCCCTGTCGGGCGCCAAGGTACTGGTGACCGCCGAGCGCGTCGGCGACCGCGACAACGCCGAGATCGTCCGCAGGCTGGAGCTGCCCGCGCCCCCGCTCGTGCTCGCCTGGGGCGACCCGGCGGGGGACCTCGCGACGGCGACCGCCGACCCCGGCCTGCTCGCCGCGCACCTCAAGGGCCTGGAGACCGACCCGAACGACTGCGTGACCATCTGCTGGACCTCCGGCACCGAGGCGACGCCGAAGGGCGTGCCGCGGTGCCACTACGACTGGTTCGCCGTCGAGTCCAACACCACCGCCGCACCCGCGCTGACCGGCGACGACGTGGTGCTGAACCCGTTCCCCATGGTGAACATGGCCGGCATCGGCGGGGTCTTCCTGCCCTGGTTGCGCACCGGCTTCCAGATGGTGCAGCACCACCCGTTCGACCTGCTCGTCTACCTCGACCAGATCACCGAGGAACGCGTCACCTACACCCTGGCCCCGCCGGCGCTGCTCACGATGCTGCTGCAGAAGCCGGAGATGCTCGACCGCTACGACATCTCCTCGCTGACCCGCGTCGGCTCGGGGTCGGCGCCCCTGCCGCCGTGGATGGTCAAGGGCTGGCAGGACCGCTACGGCATCTCCATCATCAACTTCTTCGGCTCCAACGAGGGCATCGCGCTGCTGTCCGACCCGGTGAACATCCCCGACCCCGAGGAGCGGGCGCGCTTCTTCCCGAGGCCGGGCGTCCCCGGCGGCCCGGCGACGCTGGCCGCCACGCGCGTGAAGCTCGTGGACCCCACGACCGGCGAGGAGGTCACCGAGCCGGGACGGCCGGGGGAGCTGCGCCTGTCCGGGCCGACCGTCTTCGCCGGCTACCTCGCCGGCACGGCCGCCGCCGACCCGTTCGACGAGGACGGCTACCTCATGACCGGCGACGTGTTCGAGATCGACGGTCCCGGCGGGCGTTACCTGCGGTACGTCGACCGTGCCAAGGACCTGGTCATCCGGGGCGGCATGAACATCGCGCCCGCCGAGCTGGAGTCGCTGCTGGCCGCGCACCCGTCCGTCGTGGAGGTGGCGGTCATCGGGTACCCCGACGAGGTGCTGGGGGAGAAGGTGTGCGCCGTCGTGGCGCCCCGGGGGGACGTCGACCTCGCCTCGATCGTGGCCTTCCTGCGCGAGAAGGGCATCGCCTCCTACAAGCTGCCCGAGCGGCTGGAGATCGTCGAGGGCCTGCCGCGCAACGCGCTCGGCAAGATCCTCAAGCGGGAGCTGCGCGAGCGGTTCTGAGCCCCGCGAGCTGAAATATTCAGCTCGTTCCCGCGATCCGCGAGGTCGGCGGGCGCGGGACGCCGGTGTCGTTGACACCCGGGCGCGCGGGGGGAACGATCGGCGGTCGAGTGCGGCGAGTGGTCCCGGCCCGACGCGTGGGAGCGCTCCCATCCTTCGAGAGCCTCCGCAGAAAGCGAGCGATCCCATGAGTGCTCCCCCCGACGGCCGCCCGTTCCCGCCGCCCTGGCCGTCGCCGGCGGGGCCGGCCTGGTTCCGGCAGTACACGATGCGGGAGCTCCTCGCCGTCGTGGCCACCCTGCTCGCCGTCGCCGCCGTCCTGATCCCCGCGCGCGCCGCCTCGGCCGCCGACCCCGCCTGCCGGGTGGACTACACCGTGAACCAGTGGGGCGGCGGGTTCACCGCCTCGGTCACCGTGACCGAGCTCGGCCCCGCGGTGTCCGCCTGGGACCTCCGGTGGACCTTCGCCGCCGGCCAGCGGGTCACCTCCGCCTGGAACGCCGCGGTCACCCAGTCCGGCACCTCGGTGAGCGCGGTCAACCTGCCCTACAACGGCTCCCTGCCGACCGGTGGCTCCACCTCCTTCGGCTTCCAGGGCACCTGGACGTCGGCCAACCCGGTCCCCGCGGACTTCTCCCTCAACGGCGTCTCCTGCAACGGCTCCGGCCCGTCCACCCCGCCCGTGACCCCCACCCCCACCCCCACGGTGACCCCGACGCCCACGCCGACGCCCTCGGTGCCGGCGGGCTGCTCGGGGGCCGTGGTCTGCTCGGGGTTCGAGGACCAGGCGGGCGGCACGCCGAGCGGTGACTGGCAGGTCGTCACCCCGAGCTGCCAGGGCACCGGCACCGCCACGATCGACACCGCCACCGTCCACAGCGGCTCCCGTTCGCTCCGGGTGAACGGCGGAGGCGGGTACTGCAACCACGTCTTCGCGGCCACCACCAAGACCGTCTCCTCGACCGGCCCGGTGGTCTACGCGCGCATGTGGGTACGGCACACCACCACGCTCCCCGCCTCGCACGTCACCATGATCACGATGGCCGACGCGGCGAACGGCAACAAGGACCTGCGCGTCGGCGGCCAGAACGGCGCCCTGCAGTGGAACCGCGAGTTCGACGACGCCACCCTGCCCGAGCAGAGCCCGACCGGCGTCGCGCTGAGCACGCCGCTGGCCACCGGCCGCTGGGTCTGCCTGCGGTACCAGATCGACACCACCAAGCAGGCGATGAGCACCTACGTGGACGACCAGGAGGTCGCCGGCCTGCACCTCGACACGACGCCCACCCGCGACGTCGACTCCCAGTGGCTCAGCCGCACCACCCCGCCGCGCCCGGCGACCCTGCGGCTCGGCTGGGAGAGCTACGGGGGCGACGCGGACACGCTGTGGTTCGACGACGTGGCCTTCGGCTCCGCGCCCATCGCCTGCTGAGGCTCCGCCCGTTTTCTGCTGAGGCTCCGCGCGCCGATCACCCCCCGACCGGCCGTGGGCCCCGTGCCCGGCCTCAGGCCGACACCGGCGACGCGGGGCCGGTGAGGTCCGTCCGGGGGGCGGCCGACGCGAGCCACTTCTCGTGCGACTCGCTCAGCCGCCCCCACAGGGCGTCCTTCTCCCCGGGGGTGACGTCGTCCAGGGTCAGGCCGAAGATGTCGGCCAGCGCCTCGAAGTAGTCGCGCCGGCCGGAAAGCACCGACGACCCCTCCGCCGAGCCGATGCGGCTCAGCACCAGGCCGCGGACGCAGTCCACCCCGGCGGCGTCGCGCCGCTGCACGGTCAGCACGTGCCAGAACGCCGTGTCCCGCGACGTCGACAGGTACGTGTGCATGTCCTTGAACTGCGACATCACGGCCGCCTCGGGGCGGAAGTCCATCCGGTGGAAGCTGCCGCGCGGGTCGTGGTCGAAGCGCCAGCCGCCCGGCTCGAGGTCAGAACGCCGCAGCCGGTACTGGAACGGCCCCTGCCGGTAGATGCCCTCGACCAGGGGGAGCGGCTCGTGGATCCCGTCGCCGAGCCCGACGTCGACGAACCAGACGCCGTCCGGGCAGCGGTGCGACGGCAGCCCGGACACGGTCAGCGCGACATGGTGGCCGGTGTGCCCGGCCAGCGACCTCGGCACCCCGTTGTGGCGGGTCACCTGGTAGCCCAGCTCCTCCAGCAGCAGCGCGAAGGCGCCGTTGAGGTGGAAGCAGTAGCCGCCCCGGCCGAGGAAGACCCGCCCGGCCGACTCCACCGGGTCCACCGTCGTGTGCCGGCCCAGCCAGATGTGGAAGAACTCGTACGGCACGCGCTCGACGTGCGCGGTGTGCAGCCGCACCAGCGACTCCACGCTCGGCGGACCGGCGAGACCACCCAGCCCGAGGCGGTTGAGATACGCGGGAACGTCCAGGGATCGTGTCACGGACGAAGCTAATCAAGACTGCATGGGATCTGCACATCTTGCCCGGAAGAGTCTGCACGAGACCGCCCTAACCTTACGTGCGTGACAGACCAGCGGCGCATCCTCGTCGTCGAGGACGACAGCACCATCGCGTCGGCTCTGCGGAGCCGGCTGCTCTCCGAGGGCTTCGAGGTCCGCGTGGCCGGCGACGGCGAGCAGGCCCTCGTGGCCTACGCCAAGGCCGAGCCCGACCTGGTGATCCTCGACCGGCTGCTGCCCGGCCTGGACGGCGTCGAGGTGTGCCGGCGCATGCAGGCCGCCCGGCCCGTCCCGGTGCTGATGCTGACCGCGCTCGGCGAGGAGACCGACCTGCTCGTCGGGCTCGGCGTCGGCGCGGACGACTACCTCACCAAGCCGTTCAGCATGCGCGAGCTGGTCGCCAGGATCCACGCCCTGCTCCGCAGGGTCGAGCGGGCGGTCCAGCTCGCCCACGAGGACACGGTGATCCGCGTCGGCACCGTCGAGATCAACACCGCCGAACGCAGGGTCTTCGTGGGCGGGGCCGAGGCCCGGCTGACCCGCACCGAGTTCGACCTGCTCAGACGCCTCGCGGAACGCCCCGGCCACGTCTTCGAGCGCGAACGGCTGCTCTCCGACATCTGGGGCTTCTCCGAGGCCGCCGCCACCCGCACCGTCGACAGCCACGTCCGCGCGCTGCGCCGCAAGCTCGGCTCGGGGATCGTCCGCACGGTGCACGGCGTCGGCTACGCCCTGGTCAAGCCGTGAGGCGGCCGGGCCGTGCGCGGGCGGCGTCGTGAGGCCGCTCGACTTCCTCGGCCGGATCAAGGTCAAGTTCGGCCTGGTCATCCTGCTGGCCGTCGCCACCGCCTTCGCCCTCAACGAGTACGGGCGCTGGCTCGGCGTCGTCCCGTTCGTGCGCATGGGCCTCGCGGCGCTGCTCAGCCTCGGGGCGGTCCAGCTCCTCGGCCGGGGCATGACCAGGCCGCTGCGCGAGATGGCCGCCGCCGCGCAGACCATCGCCAAGGGCCGCTACGGCATGCGGGTCAGCGCCAGCTCCCGCGACGAGGTGGGCGAGCTGGCGCGGGCCTTCAACGCCATGGCGGCCGACCTCGGCGAGGTGGACCGGCAGCGCCGCGAGCTGGTGGCCAACGTGAGCCACGAGCTGCGTACGCCCATCACCGGGCTGCGCGCGCTGCTGGAGAACCTGGTCGACGGCGTCTCCGAGCCCGACACCGCGACCCTGAGCACGGCACTCGACCAGGCCGAACGCCTCGGCCGCCTGGTGGCCCAGCTTCTGGACCTGTCACGGCTGGACTCCGGCGCCCGGCCCATCGAGCCGGAACCGGTGGACCTGGAGCCGCTGTGCCGCCAGGCCGTACGGGAGGCGGGCCTCGCGCGCGACGACGTGCGGCTGTCGAGCGCGGTGTCGCCCCGGCTCGGGGTCGACGCCGACCCCGCCCTGCTCGGTCAGGTGCTGGCCAACCTGCTGGACAACGGCGTGCGGCACAGCCCGCCCGGCGGGACCGTCCGGCTGGAGGCACGGCCCGAGGGGGCGGGCGTACGGCTCAGCGTGACCGACGAGGGACCCGGCATCCCGGCGCCCGAACGTCCCCGGGTGTTCGAGCGGTTCTCCCGCCTGGACGCCGCGCGGGCGGGCGGCGCGGGGCTGGGCCTGGCCATCGTCAAGGAGATCGTCGAACTGCACGGCGGCTCGATCAGGGTCGCCGACTCCCCGGCCGGCTGCCGAATGGTCGTCGACCTGCCAGGAAGGATGACCGCCATGGACGGCGCACCGGAAGATCCGCTCGGCGAGCCCGAGCCGGCCGAGGCCACCGATCCGCCTCGGGTGGCCCACGAGCCCCCGCCCGAGGAACGGCCAGTCCCCGCCTCGCCGGAGGCCGTCACGCCGCCGCCCGGCCATGCGGCGCCTTCCCGGCTGATGGCGGACGTGCCGTCGTCGCCGGGTACGGCGGCGGACGGTGCGCCGTCGCCGTCGCCGTCTCGTCCGGCGGGTGACGGTGTGCCGTCGCCGTCCCGTCCGGCGGGGGACCGGGTGCTGGTGTCGTCCCCTCCGGCCGGGGACCGTGTGCTGGTGTCGTCCCCTCCGGCCGGGGACCGTGTGCCGGCGTCGTCCTCATCGGCCGGGGACCGGGTGCTGGTGTCGTCCCGTCCGGTGGCGGGCCAGGCTCAGGGGCCGTCCCGTCCGGCGGCGGACCCCGTGCCGTCGTCCCCTCCAGCGGTGGCGGACCGCGTGCCGCCGGCCAGGTCCGGGGCGGGCGGCCCGCCGGGGGACTACGTCCCGCCCGCGCTGTTCCCGAGGCCCGACCTGCCCGAGACGCCGCGCGGCCTGCTGCCGCTGGCGTCGGCGGTCGGCCTGCTGGCGGCGATCGTCCTGCCGTTCGGACCGCCGGGGCTGGCGATCCTGCTCGTGGCCGTGGCCGCAGGTGCCGCCGTGCTCCCCGCCGCGCGCCACCGGCTCACCCCCTGGCCGGTGGCCTTCGGCCTGGTGGCGTACGCGCTGGTGGCCGTCGTCGTGGTCCGGGACTCGATGTGGCTGGCCGCCCCCCTGCTGCTCGCGGGGTTCGGGATCGCGGCCCTGGCGCTGTCGGGAGCCGGACGCGGCTGGCTCGGGGTGATCAGGGGCGGGCTGTCGGTCTGCCTCGCCGTCTTCCCGCTCCCGTGGTTCCTGTCGGCGTCGGTGAAACGGGCCGGCCGGGGCCGCCCCATCGGGCCCATGCTCGGTGGGGCGGCACTGGCGGCGATCCTGATCGTCGTCTTCGGGGTGCTCTTCGCCTCGGCCGACGCCGTCTTCTCTTCGATCGTCGACCGCCTTTTCACCGCACCTGACTGGTTCTCGACCCTGCCGAGCCGGTTGTTCGTCTTCGCGGTGTTCGCCGGGCTGGTGGCGGCGGCGACGCTCGTTGCCCTGCGCCCGCCCGTCGAGCCGGTCCTGCCCGATCTGCGCGGCCGGGTGAACGGCACCCTGTGGATCACCCCGCTGGTCGCGCTGAACCTGCTGTTCGCCCTGTTCGTGGGCGTGCAGATCACCACACTGTTCGGCGGCAACCGCAAGGTCGTGGAGACCGCCGGGCTCACCTACGCGGAGTACGCCAGGTCAGGGTTCTTCGAACTCGTCACGGTCAGCGTCTTCGTCCTGGGCGTCGTCGCCGTTGCCTCCGGCGTGATCGCCCCGAAGGGGCGGCAGCGCCTGCTGCTCGCCGGGCTGCTCGGCCTGCTGTGCGCGTTCACCGTGGTGATCCTCGCCTCGGCCCTGCACCGGCTGGGCCTGTACACCGACGCGTACGGCCTGTCGAGGATGCGGGCCACGGTCGGGGCGGCCATCTGGTGGCTCGGCGCCGTCTTCGCGCTGGTGCTGGCGGCGGGCGGCCTGCGGCTGGCGGGCCGGGGGGCGGCCTGGCTGCCGCGCCTGCTGGTGCTGGTGACCGGGCTGTCGCTGGTGGCCTTCGCCGCCTGGAACCCCGACCTGCGGGTGGCCGAGAACCAGTTGCACGACCGCGGCGTCACGGGCCTCGACGTGGATTACCTCATCGACCTCGGGGCCGAGGCGGTGCCCGCCGTGGACGCGCTGCCGGAACCACTGCGAAGCTGCCTGCTGCGGCGGATGCCCATCGTCGGCGAGCTGGGCGAACCCGAGCCGTGGACCGGGTGGAACCTCGCCCGCCACAACGCCCGCGAACTGCTCCGCGCCAGGCCGCCCGCGGACCCGTCTGCCCTCCGCTGCGAAGATATAGGGTCGCCTGGGACATAGGTCATTGGCGGCGGGCTCGGTGAAAGGCACGGCTGCGTTGGACGGTTCGGTTTACGTCTATGTCGAGGACGTGCGAGACGAGGGCGTCGCCCAGGTCCTCGACCGGATCGCCGGGTACGGGATGCGGGAGATCACGGTCGCCGCGGCCTACCACGCGGCCCGCGACGTGACCCCGCACGGCGCCTCGCGGGTGACGATCCGCTCCGACGGGGTGCACTTCCCGCCGCCCCCCGACCTGTTCGACGGCCTGCGCCTGGTGCCGCCCATGCAGGCCGGCGCCCGCGACGAACCCCTCGCCATCCTGCGCGAGGCCGCCGCCGACCGGCGGATGGCCGTGCACGGGTGGACGGTGTTCCTGCACAACACCACCCTCGGCCTGGCCAACCAGGACGTGACCGTGCAGGACTGCTTCGGCGGGCGCGGCTTCCCCGCCGCCCTGTGCCCGGCCCACCCCGACGTGCGCCTGTACGCCGTGGCGCTGGCCAGGTCGGTGGCCCGCCAGGGCGTGCACAGCGTGGTCGCCGAGTCGCTGCACTTCGGGGCGTTCGCCCAGGGATATCTGAGCGAACGGTGCTTCGTCCCGCTCGGTCCGATGGACGAGTTCCTGTTCGGCCTGTGCTTCTGCCAGTGGTGCATGCGGCGCGCCACCGACCTCGGGGTCAAGGCGGAGGTCGCGCGGGAGGAGTGCGCCCGCATCGTCGGCGGGGTCCTGGACGGCGACCCGCCCGCGCAGGGCGAGGTGACCCGCGCGGCCCTGACGGCCTACGCGGGCCCCGAGGTGGTGGCGTACGCCAGGGCCCGCTCCGAGACCGTGACGTCGCTGGTCAGCGAGGTGGCGTCGGCGGTGTCCATGGAGGGCTCCCGGCTGACGTTCCTGGACGGCACCGGCCACCGCAAGGGGTACGCCGACGGGCTGCCCCCGGCCGGCCTCGCGGCGCACGACGCCTGGCAGCTCGGCGTGGACCTGGTCGCGCTCGGGGACCTGGTGCCGTCGTTCGGCGTCCTCGCCTACGCCAGGGACGCCGCGCGGGTGGCCGACGACGTGGGCGCCTACCGGCGGTCGGTCGGCAACGACCGGGAGCTGCGGGTGGTCCTGCGTCCCGGCCGGCCGGACACCGACTCCGAGGACCGGCTGGCCGCCAAGGTGCGCGCGGTCAAGGCCGCCGGCGGCGACGCCGTCGACTTCCACGCCTACGGGCTGGTGCCGTACAGCGTCCTGAACCGCATCCCCGGGGCCGTCGGCCGCAAACTCTGACCCGCCGCGCGGAGGTTCCACGTGCGACCGGATCTCCCGGCGCCTCAGGCGGACTGGGCGCTGCGCGGGTTCAGGCGGACTCGCGGACGACCAGCTCGCTCGGCAGGATGATGTGATCGCTCACCCTGTCCTTGAGCGGGGTGAGCAGCAGCCGCACCATCGCGGTCGCCTGCTCGTTGATCGGGTGGCGCACGGTGGTGAGCGGCGGGTCGGTGTACCGCGCGGCCTCGATGTCGTCGAAGCCCACCACCGCCACGTCGTCGGGCACCCGGCGCCCGGCCTGCCGCAGGGCCTGGAGCGCGCCGATCGCCATCGGGTCGTTCGCCGCGAACACCGCGTCCAGCGAGGGGTCGTCCTCAAGGAGCTGCCGCATCGCCGCCGCGCCGGACGCGCGGGTGAAGTCGCCGACCGCGACGATGGACCGGCGGTCGGAGTCTCGAAGCGCTTCGCGGTAGCCGGTCAGCCGGTCCTGCCCGCCGATCATGTCCTGCGGTCCGGCGATGGTCGCGATGCGCCGCCGCCCGGTGGCCAGCAGGTGCCGTACGGCCGCCGCCGCCCCGCCGACGTTGTCGTTGTCGACGTAGGGCAGCTCCACCGCGACGGCGGGCCGCCCGTACGACACGACCGGCACGCCCATCCGGTTGAGCGCGGCCGGCAGCGGGTCGGCGCCGTGCATGGACAGCAGCAGCACCCCGTCGACGTGCCTGCCCGAGATGTAACGCTCCACCCTGGCGTGACCGCGCGGGTTGCTGGCCAGCATGAGCACGATCTGCTTGTCGGCGGCCTCCAGCTCGCCGCTGACCGTGCGGACCACGATGGAGAACAGCCGGTCGTCGGAGAAGACCCGCGTCGCCGGCTCGGAGATGACCAGCGCGATCGAGTCGGTGCGCTGGGTGACCAGGCTGCGGGCGGCCGAGTTGGGGACGTACCCCAGCTCGTTCACGGCACGCAGCACCGTGTCCCTGATCTCCGGGGTGACCGTCGCCTGGCCGTTGACGACCCGCGAGACGGTGGCCCGGGAGACGCCCGCGCGCGCGGCGACCGCCTCCAGGGTGGGTCGTTTCATCTCAGAGCCTTGTCTTCCGCGGGTGAGGAGGTCATCGGGTGAGGCCGTTGTTCCGGAATGGCGTTCCGGCACCACAGCCCGCTGTCCTTGGGGAGCCGCCGCTTGGTCTCGGGTCGAGCCTCCGGCGGTACCTATCGTGCCACTCGAAGTCGTCAAGTAGCGACCATACGAGGTACGCCCGAAGATCTTCATCGGCGCGGGCGCGCGGACGGGCCGCGCGACAGGGGAAGGCGGCCGGGACGGGGCGGCCGGGGGAGCGGGATCCGGCCCGTGCGGCGGCATGCGCGCGGAGCGCTCGCCGGGGTCTTTCCCCGTCGCGGAGAGAGCGCTCTCGGATCAGGATGCGGTCGGCGGTCTCGTGCGTCAATACGGGCCCTCATGGCAAGGACTGTTCACTGTCACCTCGGCGATCGCAGTGAGAGGTGCTCTGCTGATGATCGTCCGGCTTTCTCGCTGGTGGGGAGAGCAAGGGTCGCGCGGGCGCCCCCGGCGCGGGCCCGCGATCAATTGGAGAGCGCTCTCATGATCTTCGAGAAACTTTCCCTCGCTGTTGACAGCGATTGTCAGCCCATCTAGCGTCAGCGGCGCCGAGAGCGTTACGCGCACGTTACGCCGACGCGAACACCACGTTCCCAGAGCTGTGCGGGCCACGAACGGCCGTCGGGCCCGCGCCACGGAGTTGTCGCCGCCGCCACCGCCTCCCCGAGGCGGGTCGGTCCCCCCACGACGAAAGCTCGCCGCATGATCTTCGATCTCCGCCAGAACATCCCTTCGAGGCGACGGTCCGCCGCGGTGGCCGTCGCCGCCCTGCTCGCCGGCCTCCTCGTGACCGTCCCCGCCACCCCCGCCGGCGCCGCAACCGTCAGCGTGGGAGCCGGCGGCTACACGACCGACCTGCCGGCCGGAGCCGTCGGCCCGACCAACACCGCCGGAGCCGCCGTCACCCCCAAGGTCACCTCGGCCGTCACCGCCAAGGTGCCGACCAACGACTGGTGGTCCTCGCTGGCCTTCCAGCGCTACGCGGGCAACCCGTACTCCGAGAACATGTACGCCCACCCCCTGGCCTTCCACGCCGTCGCCGGCGGGCTGGAGGTCAGCTACCCGACCAACCCCGCCATCTCGGCCAGCCAGTACGACTACGGCCACGCCCGCGACCTCACCCTCGGCGTGACCGGGCTCAACGCGCCCTCCACCCAGGTCGACGGCTGGTCGGACTGGACCGTCACCCCGTACTGGTCCGACGGCACGCGCACGCTGCGCGCCACCATCGGCCACGGCCTGCCGTTCGTCTACGCCACCCCCTCCGGCGGCAACGGCCAGGTCGGCTTCGTCGCCACGCCCACCATCTGGGCCGACCGGGGCAACGTCCTCGGCGCCACCGTCAACGGGCACGACTACGCCCTCTTCGCGCCGACCGGCACCGACTGGGCCATCTCCGGCACGACGGCGACCGTCGCGCTCGGCGGCAAGAACTACTACTCCGTCGCCGCCCTGCCCGCCCGTGGCGCACTGGACCTGTTCGCCAAGTACGCGTACTCGTTCGTCACCGGCACCAAGGTGAGCTGGTCGTACGACGAGGCCGCCGCGCGGCTGACCACCACCTACACCGCGACGACCACCGCCAAGGAAGGCACCCAGACAGGGACCCTGCTCGCCCTGTACCGGCACCAGTGGCTCACCACCACCGACGCGCTGACCACCTACACCTACGCCTCGCCGCGCGGCACGATGAAGCTGCGCGAAGGCGGCGCGTTCAGCACGCGGCAGACCTTCCACGGCGTCCTGCCCGCCCTGCCCGACCTCGGCGCCTACGACCGCACCCGGCTCGGCGACTTCGTCCGGCAGGAGGCCAACGCCGCCGACCCCTGGAAGGGCGCCGGCGACACGTACTGGACCGGCAAGGCCCTCGGCCGGCTCGCGCAGCTCGTCCCCATCGCCGAGCAACTCGGCGACACCACGTCCCGTGACAAGCTGCTCGGCCTGCTCAAGACCGAGTTGCAGAGCTGGTTCACCGCCGGTGGCGAGCAGTTCCGGTACGACGCCACTTGGGGCATCCTGACCGGCTACCCCGCCTCGTACGGCAGCGACTCCGAGGTCAACGACCACCACTTCCACTACGGCTACTACCTGATGGCCGCCGCCACCGTCGCCCGCTACGACACGGCGTGGGCCGCCGACGGCCAGTGGGGCGGCATGGCCAAGCTCCTGGCCCGCGACGCCAACAACTGGGACCGCACCGACACCCGCTTCCCGTTCCTGCGCAACTTCGACCCGTACGCGGGCAACGGCTGGGCGTCCGGCCACCAGGGCTTCGCCGCCGGGAACAACGAGGAGTCGTCCTCCGAGGGGATGAACTTCGCGGCGGGCGCGCTGCTCCTCGGCGCCGCCACCGGCGACACCGCCCTGCGCGACCTCGGCATCTACCTGTACACCACCCAGGCCGCCACCATCGGGCAGTACTGGTACGACGTGGACAACGCGGTCTTCCCCAGCGGGTTCACCCACGACACCGCCGGAATGGTCTGGGGGGACGGCGCCGCCTACGCGACCTGGTGGACCGGCAACCCCGAGGAGATTCACGGGATCAACTACATGCCCATCACCGGCGGCTCCCTGTACCAGGGCCTCTACCCGGCCAAGATCAGGGCCGGGCTCGCCGAGATGGAGGCCAACAACGGCGGGCCGGCGGTGGAATGGCGCGACCTCATCTGGCAGTACCGCGCCCTGGCCGACCCGGCCGCCGCCAAGGCCAACTGGGACGCCGGATGGAACGCCTACGACCCCGAGTCCGGCGACTCCAAGGCGCACGAATACCACTGGATCTACAACCTGGCCAGGCTCGGCACCGTCGACGCCTCCGTGACCGCCAGCACCCCGACGGCCGCCGTCTTCACCCTGAACGGCACCCGGACCTACGTGGCGCACAACTACGGGACCTCCGCCCGAACCGTCACCTTCTCGGACGGCAGGACGCTGGCGGTGCCGGCCAGGTCGACCGCCACCAGCGCCGGCGGCACCACTAACCCGCCCGACCCGACGCCGACCCCCACCCCGACCCCCACCCCGACGCCCACCCCGCCCGTCGGGTCCCCGACCCTGTACCTGCAGGCCGGCGGCGGCCTGTCCGGCACCGCAGGAACGGCCGGAGCCGACACCGTCACCTCGGCCGGCGGCGGAACCCACGACGGCACCCCGTTCAACCCGATCGTCTACACCGCGAGCGGCCTGACCATGGCCTACACCGGCGGTGCCACCGCGTTCGACCTGTTCCTCGACGCCGGCGCCTCGGTCGGCAACGGCGTCCAGGCCCGCGTCTCGTACGACCTGACGGGCGACGGCACCTACGACCGCGTGGAGACCTACCGGTACTTCGCCACCGACCCGGTCACCGGCTGGGAGCACTCCACCCAGGCGGCGGGCCTGGCCTCCTCCTCCGGAACCCTCGGCAACCTGGCCGGCGGCCGGGTCCGGCTGGAGGTCTGGTCCGCCATCGGCTCCGCCCCCCCCGCCCTGGGCCCCGGCACCCGCCCCCTCATCCCCCGCCCCTACACCTGATCCCCTGACCCCCCCCCGCGGCATGACCCGGCTCGTACCTCGGTACGAGCCGGGTCCCTCCCAACTTCCGCCGCCATCGCCTCTGAGCGCCGATCACGAAATCCCTTAGCCCTCAGCCCTAGAACGTGTGATCTGTCCCCTCCAGAGATGAGGATCATCATGGGCACGTCCACCAACCCGCCCGCGAGAGGCCGCCCCCGGGTCCGCTCCCGGGTCCGCCCCCGGCTCCGTCTCCTGCTGACCGTTCTCGGCGCGGCGCTGATCCCTGTGATCGCGATGACCGTCACCGGTGGCGCGGCCGGCGCGGCCGTACCCGCCACACCCAGCGGCTGGAGCCTGGTGTGGAGCGACGACTTCAACGGCGCGGCGGGATCGCCGCCCTCGTCGGCGAACTGGATCACCGACACCGGCCACGCCTACCCGGGCGGCCCCGGCAACTGGGGGACCGGTGAGATCCAGAACTACACCGCCAGCCCGTCCAACCTCAGCTTGGACGGCGCCGGCAACCTGCGCATCACCCCGATCAAGAGCGCCTCGGGCGAGTGGACCTCCGGGCGCGTCGAGACGCAGCGATCCGACTTCAAGCCGGCCGCGGGACGCATCCTGCGGATCGAGGGCCGCATCCAGATGCCCAACGTCACGGGTGACTCCGCCCTCGGCTACTGGCCGGCGTTCTGGGCGCTCGGCGCGCCGTACCGGGGCAACTACTGGAACTGGCCCTCGACCGGCGAGTTCGACATCATGGAGAACGTCAACGGGATCAACGCCGTGTGGGGCGTCCTGCACTGCGGCGTGAACCCCGGCGGCCCGTGCAACGAGACCACCGGCCTCGGCGCCAACCGCCCCTGCCCCGGCTCGACCTGCCAGGCGGCCATGCACACCTACCGGTTCGAATGGGACCGCGCCGCCAGCCCCAACCAGCTCCGCTGGTACGTGGACGGGCAGCAGTTCCACAGCGTCGCCCAGAACCAGGTGGACGCCACCACCTGGACCAACATGACCGGCCACGCCGGATACTTCATCCTGCTCAACGTCGCCATGGGCGGCGCCTTCCCCAACGCGCTCGGCGGCTCGACGCCCACCGCGGCCACCGTCTCGGGACGGCCCATGGTCGTCGACTACGTCGCGGTCTGGCAGAGCGGCTCCGGCACGCCGACCCCGACCCCGACCCCGACCACGTCGAACCCGCCGGGAGGCGGAGTGGACGCCCGGTCGACCATCCAGGCCGAGGCGTACCAGGCCCAGTCCGGCACCCAGCTCGAGACCACGACCGACAGCGGCGGCGGCCAGAACGTCTCGCACATCGCCAACGGCGACTGGCTCCGCTTCGACGGCGTCAACTTCGGCGGCTCGGCGGCCACACAGTTCAAGGCGCGCGTCGCCTCCGGCGCCGGAGGCGGTGTCAGCGGCCTGATCCAGGTACGCCTCGACAGCCTGACCGCCACCCCCATCGGCGACTTCGCCCTCGGCGACACGGGCGGCTGGCAAAGCTGGCGAACCGTACCCGCCAACATCGCCGGCGTCACCGGCACCCACACCGTCTACATCACCTTCACCAGCGGCCAACCCGCCGACTTCGCCAACCTGAACTGGCTAACCTTCTCCACCTAACCCACCCCTCTCCACCAACCACCCACTGACAACAACCCTTCTCGCCACGTCGGCTCCCGCGATCGGGCGCCGACGCGGCGGGACGATGACCGGCCAAGCCGACGCCCGCTACCACGCCAAGCCCCCCTGAAAATGGTCCTCGCCTTCGGCTCGGGCAGTTTTCCAAAGGCCTAGCGGCCCTACCGATCCCCCACCACATCAAGGACCTACCGGCCCCAATGCTCCAGAGGCCAACCGGCCTAGCCCACCCCCCGTTTCCCGCTCGCGCGCTTACCCCCCCGAGGACCACCACGTGCGCGCTCCCGTCGTTCACACAGCCCACGAGCGCACAGAACTGGGAACCGTCCTTGCCCAGATAACCTCCCCCC
>NZ_JANZYP010000005.1 GCF_025506355.1 Sphaerisporangium corydalis | reverse complement strand
GGCGCGCCGCCGCCGCCCGAGCGGCCCCAGGCCCTCGCGCCGGCCTGGGGCGAGGCTCCCCGGGCGGGCGGCGGGGACCTGGCCAGGGACGCGCTCGGCGCGCTGCGCACCGAGGTCGGCAAGGCCGTCGTCGGCCAGGACGCCGTGGTCACCGGGCTGGTCATCGCCCTGCTGTGCCGGGGGCACGTGCTGCTGGAAGGCGTCCCGGGCGTGGCCAAGACGCTGCTGGTCCGCACCCTGTCGGCCACCCTGTCCATGGACTTCAAGCGGGTGCAGTTCACCCCCGACCTGATGCCGGGCGACGTCACCGGCTCGCTGGTGTACGACGCCAAGACGGCGGAGTTCGCCTTCCGCGAGGGGCCGATCTTCACCAACCTGCTGCTGGCCGACGAGATCAACCGCACCCCGCCGAAGACCCAGGCCGCGCTACTGGAGGCCATGGAGGAGCGGCAGGTCAGCGTGGACGGCTCGCCGATGCGGCTGCCCGACCCGTTCGTGGTGGTCGCCACCCAGAACCCGATCGAGTACGAGGGCACCTACCAGCTCCCGGAGGCGCAGCTCGACCGGTTCCTGCTCAAGCTGACCGTGCCGCTGCCGCCGCGCGACCAGGAGATCGCGGTGCTCGAACGCCACGCCATGGGCTTCGACCCGAGGGACCTGTCGCAGATCAAGCAGGTGGCCTCCGCCGCCGACCTGGCCGCCGGGCGGGCCGAGGTGGCCAAGCTCCACGTCGCCCCCGAGGTGCTCGGGTACATCGTGGACCTGGCGCGCGCGACCCGGATGTCCCCCTCGCTGCAGCTCGGCGTGTCCCCGCGAGGCGCGACCGCGCTACTGGCGGCGGCCCGCGCCTGGGCGTGGCTGTCGGGGCGCTCTTACGTCACCCCCGACGACGTCAAGGCTCTGGCCAAGCCCGCCCTGCGGCACCGCGTCCAGCTCCGTCCCGAGGCCGAGCTGGAAGGTGCGACGCCGGACGGCGTGCTCGACGGCGTGCTCGCGTCGGTCCCGGTCCCGCGCTGATGGCGCTGACCGGCCGCGCGGCGCTGATCGCGGCGCTCGGCGCCGTCGGCGTGCTGCTGGCGCCGAGGCCGGGCTCCGCCGTGCTCGGCCTGCTGCTCCTGCTCGGCGCGCTCGTCGCGGTCGACCTGCTGTTCGCCGGGGGCGTGCGCCCGCTGCGCTTCCGGCGCGGCGGGGCCCACCTGGTGCGGCTCGGGGAGTCGATCGAGGTGGAGCTGGTCGTGGAGAACCCCGGCCGCCGCCGCGTGCGGGGCGTGCTGCGGGACGCGTGGCCGCCGTCGGCGGGCGTGAGCCCGCGTCACCTGCGCCTCGACGTCCCCGGCGGTGAACGCCGCCGCCTGGTCACGACGCTGACGCCGTCGCGGCGCGGCGACCGCGAGGCCGTGAAGATCACCGTGCGGTCCCTCGGCCCGCTGGGCGTCGCCGGACGGCAGGGCTCCCACATCGTGCCGTGGAGCGTGCGGGTGCTGCCGCCGTTCCTCAGCCGCAAGCACCTGCCGGCGAAGCTGTCACGGCTCCGCGAGCTGGAGGGCCAGCATCCCGCCCTGGTGCGCGGCCAGGGCACCGAGTTCGACTCCCTGCGCGAGTACGTCGTCGGCGACGACGTACGCTCCATCGACTGGCGGGCCACCGCCCGCCGTTCGGACGTGGTGGTCCGCACCTGGCGCCCCGAGCGGGACCGGCGAGTGCTCATCGTGCTCGACACCGGCCGCACGTCGGCCGGCCGCGTCGGCACCAGCCCCGTCCCCGGCGCGGCGGGCACCACCGGCGGTGCCGCCGCCGGGTGGCCGAGGCTCGACTGGTCGATGGACGCCGCCCTGCTGCTCGCCGCCCTCGCGGCCCGCGCCGGCGACCGGGTCGACTTCCTCGCCCACGACCGGGGCGTGCGGGCGTGGATGTCCGGCGCCTCCCGCACCGACTCGCTGACGGCGCTGGTCAACGTGATGGCCCCCATCGAGGCCGAGCTGGTCGAGGCCGACTCGGCGGGCATGGTGGCCGCCATCCTCGCCCGCGCCAAACGGCGCTGCCTGGTCGTCCTGCTCACCGACCTGAACCCGGCGGCCATGGACGAGGGCCTGCTGCCGGTCCTCCCCCAGCTCGCGGCGCGGCACCTCGTGCTCGTCGCCGCCGTGGCCGACCCCCGCGTCGCCGAGATGGCCGCAGGCCGGGGCACGGCCGAACTGGTCTACGACGCGGCGGCGGCCGAGCACCTGCGCGGGGAGCGGACGAGGCTGACGGCCCGGCTGCGCCGCCACGGGTGCGAGGTCGTGGACGCCACCCCCGACGACCTGGCTCCGGCCCTCGCCGACGCCTACCTCGCGCTCAAGGCCGCCGGCCGCCTCTAGCTCAGGTACGTCTCCAGACCCGGGACCCGGGACCCGGGACCCGGGATCAGGGAGCTTCAGACCAGGGACAGGGTGAGGGCCATGCCCAGCGGGATCGCGGAGAAGGCCTCGCCCATCCGGTCCTGGAGCGCCGCGCGCCCCGGGTCGAAGCCGCCCTCGGCCCATTCCTTCAGCGCCCACCGCCAGGCCGCCACCATGAGCTCCAGCGGCAGGTGGAGCTGGACGCGTTCCGGGACGTCCGGGCCGAGGCGCGCCACCACGATCTCGACGACCGTGCGGGTGATCTCGGCGCAGTGCTGGAGGCTGTGCGCGGTCAGCGACGGCGTCGCGTCGGCGAGGCGGCGGCTGACCGCGAACCGGCGTTCCCAGCCGGAGTCCATCCCGGCGAGCGTGACCTCCAGCGCCTCCTGGTACACCGCGAGGACCGGCCCGGACAGCGGGCACGCCTCGATCTCCCTGACGTAGCCGGACCACAGTTCCTTCTCGGGGGCCAGCGCCACGTCCTCCTTGGAGGTGAAGGTGCGGAAGAACATCGGCTTGGAGATCGCCACAGCGGCCACCACGTCGTCCAGTGTGGTCGCGTCGAAACCTCGCTCGGTGAACAGGCGAAGCGCCGCCTCCGCCAGGACCTGCCGGGTGTGTGCCTTCTCACGCCCTCGCAGCGGCACACCGCTGGGAATCGGACCGTCCGCCATCGAGGTCACACTCCCGAGTCTAGTTCGGTACCACATCGGGGGCGAAGACCACTTGATCAGCAAATGCCACTCAAAGGAAACTTTGTCCACTTGACACCCATTTAGTGGGTCTCATCGCGCTCACACCTTCGCCAGCGACTCTGTGCGGCCGTCGAGGACCGCGTCGCCGGTTACGGACAGCGCCGGGTGGGCCTGTTCCGGTCCGGGCGCCGACGCCTATGATCTTTGCGCCCCCTCCTCCCGATCCGGTGGTGTCGCGATATGCGCGGTCGATGGCCTCTGGCGATGGTCGCCGCGGTCGCGGTGATCGTCGTCGTCGGCGTGATCGCGATGCTGGCCCGGCCCGGCCCGATCGAGGCGGCGCCCCTCGCGCGGCACACCCGGCCGCCCGCCACCGCGTTCCCGTCCACCGCGCCCCCGTCCGGCGCCGCCGCGTCCCCCTCCGTGCCCGGTCCCGGCGGCACGTCCCCGGTCTCTCCCCTCCCGGACCCGGTCGTCACGCTCAGCGCCCCCGCGACGCCGGCGGCCGTTCCAGGGCCCGAGGGCGTCGCGGGGCGCTACTTCGCCGCCTGGCGGGCCGGGGACTTCGCGACCATGGCCGGGCTGGTGGACGGCCCGCCCGCCGACTTCGCCGACCGGCACCGCCGGTTCACCGCCGACCTGCGGATCGCCTCGCTGTCCCTCGCGCCGGGCACTCCGCGCCGCCAGGGCGCGGACGCCGCCGAGGTCCCGTTCCAGGGCGTCAGGGAGGTCACGGGCCTCGGGCCGTGGCCGTTCGCCTCCGTCCTGCGGCTGGCCGTGCGGAACGGGGGCTGGAAGGTGCTGTGGGCTCCCGAGACGCTGCACCCCTCGCTCAAGGACGGCGGGAGCGTCCGTCTCAAGGAGACGCGGGTCTCCCGGCCGGCCACGCTCACCCGCGAGGGCCTGCCGTTCCCCGCCGACAGCCGGGCGGGCGACTACCTGACCGGGCTGACCGGCACGGCCGTGCGGCTGTCGCTGGAGGAGTCGCCCTCGGGGCGGGTGCTGCTCGCCTCCCCCGCGCCGAAGGGGGACGCGACGCGCAGCACGATCTCCCAGCGGACGCAGGCCGCCGCCGCGCGGGCGCTCGACGGCGTCCAGCGGCCCGCAGCGATCGTCGCCCTGGACGTCGCCACCGGCCAGGTGCGCGCCGTGGCCGACACCCTGGGCGGCAAAAGGGCGTTCAACGGCCTGTACCCGCCGGGGTCGGCCTTCAAGATCGTGACCTCCGCCGCGCTGCTGCGCACCGGCCTGGCACCGGATTCGCAGGTCGCGTGCCCGGCGACGTACACCCTCCCGAACGCCAGGACCTTCGCCAACGACGGGAACGCCGGCCACGGCACCGTGACCCTCGCCACGGCCTTCGCGCTCTCCTGCAACACCACGTTCGTCCAGCAGGCCTACGAGCGGCTGCGCGACGACCGGCTGCGCGCCGAGGCGGCCGACCGCTTCGGCTTCCGGGAGAAGCCGGGCCTCGGCTTCTGCCGGATCCGGGCGTCCGCCGACCTCAACGAGCTGGGCTCCGACGCCATCGGCCAGAACTCGGTGCAAGCCAGCCCGCTGTGCATGGCCGAGGTCGCCGCCGCCGTCGCCGTCGGCACCTACCGGCCCGGCATCATGACGGACGCGCCTCCCGCCGGCTCACCGCCCGAGGTGCCCCTTGACCCGGGCGTGGCCGCCGGGCTGCGCACGATGATGGAGGCCGTGGTCGCCCGGGGGACGGCCGCCAAGGCGGGCCTGCCGTCCGGCACCGCGGGCAAGACCGGGACCGCCGAGGTGGCCGGGGCCGCCTCCCACGCGTGGTTCGTCGGGTACCGAGGCTCCCTGGCGTTCGCGGTGTTCGTCCAGAACGGCGGCAGCGGCGGCGGGGTCGCGGCGCCGATCGCCGCCCGCTTCCTCAAGGCCGCCTAGCCCGCCGTACGCCTGGCGGTCACCCGGGTACGGCCCGCGCCTCAGCACGACCGACCGGCTCATCCGGGTACGGCCCGCGCCTCGGCACGACCGACCGGCCGGGCCAGCTCGGTGGGCCGGCGGGCCGGTTCGGTGGGTCAGTTCGACGGGGCCACGTCCGGGGCGCGTTCGAGGTCGCCGGTCTCTCCCGACCGCAGGGCGCGCCGGCCGAAGAACGTGACGTACGTGAGGAACGCCCCCTCGGCGGCCACCCCGATGCCGATGCGCGCCCAGGTGGGCAGCGACGAGGGGGTCACCATCGCCTCGATCAGCCCGGACGCCAGCAGCACCGCCACCAGCCCGAGCGCCACGCTCACCACCGCACGGCCCTGCTCGGCCAGCGCTTCGGTGCGCTTCCTCGGCCCGGGATCGATGGCCGTCCAGCCGAGGCGCATGCCCACGGCGGCGGCGAGGAAGACGGCGGTCAGCTCCAGCAGGCCGTGCGGGGTGATGAGGCCGAAGAAGATGTCGAGCCGGTCGCGGGAGGCCATCAGCCCGGCCGAGACCCCGACATTGGCCGCGTTCTGCCACAGGATGTAGGGGATCGGCAGGCCGAGCAGCACCGACGTGGCGATGACCTGCATCGACACCCAGGCGTTGTTGATCCACACCTGCCCGGCGAACGCCCCCGAGGGATGGTCGGAGTAGTAGTCGGCGAAGTCGTGCTCCACGAGCTGCTTGATCTGCTGCGGGCTCGCGATGGCGGTCTGCACGTCGGGATTGCGCGCGACCCACACGGCCAGCACCGCGGTGACCACGAAGAACAGGGCGGCCGTCCCCGCCCACCACCACCGGGCGCGGTAGGCCACCACCGGGAACGAGACCGTGAAGAACCGGATGAACTCCCGCCAGGCGGGCGTGTGCGCCCCGGTCACCGCCGACCGCGCCCGCGCGACCAGCGCCGAGAGCCGGCCGACCAGCAGCCGGTCGGAACCGGACCTGACGATCGACAGGTGGGTCGCGACCCGCTGGTAGAGGTCGACCAGCTCGTCCACCTCGGGGCCGCTCAGCGAGCCGCGGCGCCGTACCAGGGTCTCCAGCCGGTCCCACGCCGGCTTGTGCACGGAGACGAACGCGTCGATGTCCACGCACGAGAGCCTATTGGCCCGGCGGATAGGGTGGGAGACGTGGCAGAGGTCGTGACGGGCGAGGCCGTCGTCGTCGAAGTGCGGGTGGCCCAGCTTCCGAGCCGCGCCCTTGCCCTGTTCATCGACATGACGTTGCAGTTCCTGCTCCTGGTGGGGCTGTCGGTGATGCTGACCAGGCTCCTGGTCGTCACCGACGAGGCGTTCGCGGTCGCCCTGTCGATCCTGATCACCGCGCTCGTCGTCGTGGGCTACCCGGTGATCTTCGAGACGCTCGGCCGGGGGCGCAGCCTGGGCAAGCTGGCCATGGGGCTCCGGGTCGTGAGCGACGACGGTGGCCCGGAGCGGTTCCGGCAGGCGCTGTTCCGCGGCCTGTCGGGCGTGCTGGAGTTCTGGACGTTCTTCGGCGCCCCTGCCCTGATCAGCTCGCTGATCTCCGCGCAGGGCAAGCGGCTCGGCGACGTGTTCTCCGGGACGATCGTGATCTCCGAGCGCGGTCCCCGGCAGGCCCCGCCGCCCGAGATGCCCCCGGCGCTCGCCGGGTGGGCCACGACGCTGGAGCTGTCCCGGCTGCCCGAGGATCTCGCGGCCACCGCCCGGCAGTACCTTTCGCGCTGGCACCAGCTCGCGCCGATGGTCCAGTACGACATGGGGACGCGGATCGCCGCCCAGTTCGCGTCCTTCGTCTCGCCGCCGCCCCCGCCCGCCGCGCCCCCGTACGCGTACCTCGCGGCGGTGCTGGCCGAGCGCCGCCGCCGCACCCAGATCAGGCTCGCGAGCCGGGCCCGCCCGGCCTTCCCGCCGAACGGCCGGCCCCATCCGGGATACCCGGCGCCGAACGGTCCTTCCCATCCGGGATACCCGGCGAACGGCCACGCCCGTCCAGCGTTCCCGGCGCCGGGCGGCCACGCCGGTCCGGGATACCCGCCGCCCGGCGGGCCCGCCTTCCGGGGGTTCGCGCCGCCTCCGCCGCCCCGTGGTCAGATTCCCGCGGCTTTCCCGCCTCCGCCGATGCCGGCCGGTTCGCCGCCCCCATCAGGGGAGACGCAGGGCCGTCCGGCGGGCTTCCTGCCTCCCGCGTAGATTTTCTCGAACGTCTAGGCATACATCGGACAAGCAGGGGCACGGGGGTGTCCAGCGGGCTACTGGGGCATTAGCCCGCTGAAGTAGGGACGGGTATGGCCTGGCGCGTGAGGGAGAGGTCGCGCCGGCCATACCCACCCTTTTTTTCTCCGGATCCCTCCCCGGACGGGTCCCAAAATCCCTCCCCGGACAGGCCCCAGTCCCTCCCCGGACGGGTGCCCCAGCCGGGAACGCGCCCCGGTCAGGCCAGCCGCACCCTGGCGTCCAGCAGCGCGTACGCCACGTCGACCAGCAGGTTCGCGACGACCACCGAGGCGGCGGTGATCAGCACCACCCCCATGATCACCGGCAGGTCGCCGCTCACGAACGCCTGGACCACCGCCTGCCCGACGCCGCCGAGCCCGAAGACCGACTCGGTGACGACCACCCCGCCGATGAGCGTCCCCACGTCCACGCCGAGCTGCGACACCACCGGGGTCAGCGCCGACCGCAGCCCGTGCCGGATGATCACCCGGCGCTCGGGCACGCCCTTGGCGCGTGCCGTGCGGATGTAGTCCTCGCCGAGCACGTCCAGCATCGACCCCCGCGTCAGCCGCAGGTACGTCGCGGCCTGGACGGTGGCCAGCGTCACCCAGGGCAGCACCAGATGCCGGGCCCACTCGGCCGGGTTCTCCGAAAGCGCAACGTAGGAGTCGGGCGGGAAGATCGGCACCCCGGCCTTGGTGAGCTGGAAGAACAGCAGGTAGAGCAGCAGCAGGCCGATGACGAACGTCGGCATCGAGACCCCGGCGAGCGCCAGGAACGTCAGCACCCGGTCCAGCAGGGAGCGTGCGCGGGTGGCGCTGAGCACCCCGGCGCTGACGCCGACCAGGAACCACAGGACGGCGCCGCCGAGGACGAGCGACAGGGTGGGCGGCAGGTCGGCGGCGACCAGTGTGCCCACCGACTCCCCGTTGAAGTACGACTTGCCGAGGTCGCCGTGGACGAGCCGGCCCATGTAGTCGCCGTACTGCACCAGGATCGGCCGGTCCAGGCCGAGGTCGCGCCGGATCAGGTCGACCTGCTCGGGCGTGGCCTGCCGCCCGGCCAGCGTCCTGGCCGGGTCCCCGGGCGCCACGAAGAACATGAAGAACGTCCCGAGCGTGACCAGCCACAGCACGACCACGCCGAGCAGGATCCGCCGGACGACGAAGCGCCGGAACACCCGTTCACCCCTTCCTGGTCCTGGCGCCGCGCCTGCGCGCGATGCCCCTGCGGCGGCTGAACAGCCGCTCGGTCCGAGGGTCGATCGCGTCGCGGACGCCGTCGCCGAGCAGGTTGATCGCCAGCGTGGTGAGCAGCAGGCTCCCTGCGGGGAAGGTGAGGTACCACCAGGCGACCCGGTAGAAGCCCTGCGCCTCGCTGAGCAGGTTGCCCCAGGAGGGGGTCGGCGGGACGATGCCGAGGCCGAGGTAGGACAGCGTCGACTCGAACACGATCGCCGCGGGCACCAGCAGCGTCACCAGGACGATCACCGGCGCGAGCAGGTTGGGCAGGATGTCGACGAACATGACGCGCGCGTCGCTCGCGCCGAGCGACCGCGCCGCCTCGACGTACTCCCGTTCCTTGATCGACAGGGTCTGCCCGCGCACGATCCTGGCGATCGCCGCCCAGGAGTAGAACGCGATCACCCCGATCGTCGCGGTGAGCGAGGGCCCCGCGATGGAGACGATCGCGATGGCGAAGATCAGGTAGGGGAACGACAGCACCAGGTCCATCAGCCGCGACAGCAGCGTGTCGACCACGCCGCCGTAGAAGCCGGCCAGCAGGCCCACCGCGACCCCGAACAGCGCCGCGATGCCGGTGGACAGCACGCCGACCACCAGCGAGACGCGGGCCCCGTACAGGACCCGGACGAACAGGTCGCGGCCGAGCCGGTCGGTGCCGAACCAGAACGTGCCGTTCGGGGCGACCGGCAGCCCCTGGGCGGTGATGCCGATGTCGCGGAACTGGTCGTCGGGGCCGTGGCCGCTCCACTGCGCGATGAGCGGCGCGGCGGCGGCGAGCAGCAGCAACAGGACCACGATGACCGCCGACACCAGCGCCACCTTGTCGCTGCGCACCCGCGCCCAGGCCAGCGCCCACGGGCTGCGCCCGGCGATGGGCCGCCCCGGCACCGCGTCCGGGCGTATCTCGGTGAGCGTCACCGCGGGGCCCCCTCGCCGGGTCCGATCGGGAAGTGGCAGGCCGTCAGGTGGGCGGCCCCCTCCAGCACCGGTTCCCGCACCGAGCACACCTCCTGGGCCCTCGGGCAGCGCGGGTGGAACCGGCAGCCGGACGGCGGGTCGATCGGCGAGGGGACGTCACCGGTGAGCACGACGCGCCCGCGCCGGTCGGCGACGTCGGGATCGGCGACCGCCGTGGCCGAGAGCAGCGCGTCGGAGTACGGGTGGCGCGGGTGGTCGTACAGCTCGTCGGCCTCGGCCAGCTCCGCCACCCTGCCGAGGTACATCACCGCGATGCGGTCGCTGACGTGCCTGACCACCGACAGGTCGTGCGCGATGAACAGGTACGTCAGCCCGAAGTCGTCCTGCAGGTCCTTGAGCAGGTTGAGGATCTGGGCCTGGATCGACACGTCCAGGGCCGACACCGGCTCGTCGCAGATGATCAGCCGGGGCTTCAGCGCAAGGGCGCGGGCCACCCCGATGCGCTGGCGCTGGCCGCCGGAGAACTCCGCGGGGAACCGGTTGTAGTGCTCGGGGTTGAGCCCGACCCGCTCCATCAGCTCGGCCACCGCGCGCCGCCGCTCCTTGGCGGTGCCGACGCCGTGGATGACCAGCGGGTCGGCGATGATCGAGCCGACCCGCCTGCGCGGGTTCAGCGAGCCGTACGGGTCCTGGAACATCACCTGGATGTCCCTGCGGAAGGGCCGCATCGCGCTCCGCGACAGGTTGGTGATGTCCTGGCCGTCGAAGGTCACCTTGCCCGAGGTCACCGGGTGCAGGCCCGCGATGCACCGGGCCAGGGTGGACTTGCCGCAGCCGGTCTCGCCGACCAGCCCGAGGGTCTCGCCGGGCGCCAGGGTCAGGCTGACCCCGTCGACGGCGCGCACCTGCCCGACCGTCCTGCGGAGCACGGCGCCCTCCTGGATCGGGAAGTGCTTGACCAGGTCGTCCACCTCCAGCAGGTTCACCGCGCCCCCGTTCAGCGGGTCCTCGTGCACCGCGCCCCCGTTCAGCGGGTCCCCGTTCGCCGTCCGCGCGTCCGGCGGGCCGCCGTTCACCGGGTCTCCGCCCCGGATGCGCGCAGGCGTACGGCCTCCGCCTCCTCGCCGAGGCCGATCGCCTGGTGCGGCAGCCAGCAGGCGGAGGCGTGGTCCCCGTCCCCGGTCACCCGGCCGAGCGGCGGGCGCTCGGCCACGCACACCGGCATGGCGTACCGGCAGCGCGGGTGGAACGCGCACCCGGACGGCACCGCGATCATGCTGGGCGGCTGCCCGGGGATCGGCCGGAGCCGGCCCTGCCGCGCGCCCGTGCTGCCGGGGATCGACTCCAGCAACCCCTTGGTGTACGGGTGATGGGGCCGGTAGTAGATCGTCCGCCGGTCGGCCCGCTCCACCGGGAGCCCCGCGTACATCACCATGACCTCGTCGGCGACCCCCGCCACCACCCCGAGGTCGTGGGTGATCAGCACGAGCGCGATGTCGAACTCCCGCTGGAGGCCGGCGATCAGGTCAAGGATCTGCGCCTGCACGGTCGCGTCGAGCGCGGTGGTGGGCTCGTCGGCGACCACCAGTTTGGGGTTGAGCGCGAGCGCCATCGCGATCATCGCTCGCTGCCGCATGCCGCCGGAGAACTGGTGGGGGTAGTCGTCCACCCGGCGGTCCGGCCGGGAGATGCCGACCATGCCGAGCAGCTCCACCGCCCGCCGCCTGGCCTGGGCCCGGCCGACGCCCGGATCGTGCACCCGGATCATCTCGGCGATCTGCCAGCCCACCTTGTACAGCGGGTGCAGGCTGGTGAGCGGGTCCTGGAAGATCACGCTGATCTCCGAGCCCCGGATCCGCCTGAGCCGCTCCTCGTCGAGCCTGAGCAGGTCGACGCCCTCGAAGACGGCGCTCCCGGAGATGTCCGCCTCCGGGAGCAGCCCGAGGATGGCCTGCGTGCTCACCGTCTTGCCGCTCCCCGACTCCCCGACGATGGCCAGCGTCCGCCCGGGATCGACGCTGAACGACAGGCCGCGGACGGCCTGGACCAGGCCGTCCGCGGTCGGAAAGCCGACCTTGAGATCCTTCACCTCGAGAAGGCTCATCCACCTGTCCTTCGTCCGCGATCGCCGCCCGCCGTGCCGCTCACGGGCTCGGCGGGTCCAGCCAGAGGTTGGTCAGGTCGAAGAGCTGGAACGACGGCAGGTACATCGCGTTCCGCACCCGTTTTGCGTGGTAGATGGGCGTGTTCTGGTTCTGGAACGGCACGATCACCGCGTCGGCCAGCACCTTCTGGTCCACCTGGTGCCACAGCTCCGCCGCCTTGGTCGCGTCCGGCTCGGCCAGCGCCCGCTTGATCAGGCCGTCGACCTGGGGGTCGCTGTAGCAGCCGTAGTTCGACGTCCCCGCCGAACAGTTGGTCTGGAACAGCGGCTGGGACACCGCCCTGCCGTTGTTGCCGTACCAGTCGGGCACCCACCCGGGCGCTGAGATGTCCCACTTGCTGTCCTTGGCCAGGGACGGGTTCTGCAGGAACGCGCCGTAGTAGTCGCCCTGCCGCACGGGCAGGCCCTTGACGGTGATGCCGCACTCCTTCAGGTCCGCGGAGTAGGACTGGAAGACCGCCGGGTGGTTGCCCGCGTTGCGGAACGCCCCGATGAGGGTCAGGCCGTTCGGGTAGCCCGCCGCCGCGAGCGTCTGCTTGCACTTGGCCGCGTCGCCCTCGTCGTTCGGCGTGGGGTAGGGGTCGTACTCCTTGTACCCGATGTTGCCCGGCGGGATCGCGGTGTGCAGCGGGGTGTTCAGCTCCTTGCCGCCGTAGATCTTGCCGATGGCGACCTTGCTGATGGCGTACTCGATGGCCTGGCGGACGCCGAGCTTGCCCATCGCCCCGTTCTCGTTCTTGCTCTGCAGGTTGAACACCAGGTACGGGTTGGTGACCGCGCCGGGATAGACCTTGTAGTTCGGGTCGCCCGAGGAGGCGAGCCGGGGAAGCTGCGCGGTCGGGACCGGCAGGTCCCACGCCAGGTCGGCGCTGCCGGCCTCCAGTTGCTGCTGCACGCTGTCGGGCTCGGTGACGCCCTCCTTGACCTCGATGGCCTGGACGTACTGGTGGCGGACCGGGTCGGACTCCTGCTTCCACGCGGGGTTGCGCTCCAGCCGGATCTCCTTGGTCGCCACGTACTTCGTGATCTTGTAAGGGCCGTCGGAGATCACGTGCTGGCGGAAGGCGGCGTCGTCGGGAGCGTACTGGTCGTACTCCACCGGCGCCGCCGAGGCGAAGTTCAGCGCGAGGATGTTGAGGAAGTCCCCGGCCGGCTGGGCCAGCGTGAACACGATCGTCCGGTCGTCCTTCGCCCGCACGCCCGCGATGTCGTGCGAGTTCTGGAAGTCCGCGAGCGCCTTGGGCGTGGGCCTGTCCTTCTCGAACGCCTTGGCGTACGCCGAGCAGTACGCGGCCATGCCCTTGATCGTGCTGGTGTAGTAGCCGGGCGCGCCGGAGCCGGCCACCGGGTTGCACAGCCGCTTGAACCCGCGCAGGAAGTCCCCCGCGGTGACCGGGCGGGGCGGCGTGGTGTCCCACTGGACGCCGTCGCGCAGCTTGATCGTGTAGGTGAGCAGGTCCTGGCTGACGCCGCCGTTGGCCGTCGTCGGCATCTCGGCCGCGACGTCGGGGACGACCTCCACCGCCTTCTTGGGGTCGGCCGAGGCCGGCAGGGTGAACAGCTGGCGGGCGTAGGTGCGCAGGATCTGGTTGGTCACGGTGTAGTACGTGCTGGTGGGGTCGAGGTGGTCGACGTCACCGCCTCCGACGAGCCGCAGCGTGCCCCCCGGCACGGCCTTGCCCGCCGGCATGGGGGTGGTCGTGCCGCCGGTGCCGCCGCCGGTGTCCGTCTGGCAGGCCGCGGCGAGCAGGGTGGCCGCCGCCACTACCGCGATGGTGAGATGGCGCGTAGGGGCCATCTGCCCTCCTCCTGAAGAGATGGGGACCTTGGGTGGTGCCGATGGCAGGGCTCGTGCCGGTACCGTGGCGCCCTGCGACGTGCCCGGGGCTGCTCTCTATTGGCCGTGCTCTCACTGAAGGAACCCACCCCGCGGGGGTGGCTGTCGAGAGCGGTTACCCAACCGTTGGCGAGGCGCGACCCGCAGGTGATGCCGGTTCGATCGCGATACGTCAGCGAATCGCGACATACCCCGTTAATCCCTCCGGAACGGGGTCGTGACCTGCGACGACGGCCCGCGCACGGTAAACCGGGCGTGAAGGGCGAAGCGGTCTCAAGAACCAGGGCCGGAACCGAGGAAAGCCGAGAAGTCTGGGCGGGAGAAGGGCCTCAGGAGCCGAGGCGCCAGGAGCGCAGGTAGTCCGCCTGCACGGTGGTGAGGGCGTCGATCTCGATGCCGGCCGCCGCGAGCTTCAGCCGGGCCACCTCCGCGTCGATCTCCGCCGGCACGTCGTACACGCCCGGCGCGAGCCGCACCCGCTCCTCGGCGAGCCACGCGACCGCCAGTGCCTGCGCGGAGAACGACATGTCCATGACGGCCGCCGGATGCCCCTCGGCGGCGGTCAGGTTGACCAGGCGGCCCTCGGCGAGCAGCAGCAGCCGCCTGCCGTCCGCCAGCACGTACTCGTCGGTGTGCGGCCGCACGCCGAGGTTCACCGTCACGGCCAGCTCCTCCAGCGCCCGCACGTCGATCTCGACGTCGAAGTGGCCGGCGTTGGCGAGGATGGCGCCGTCCCGCATCTCGGCGAGGTGCTCGGCCCGCACCACGTCCCGGTTGCCGGTGACGGTGATGAACAGGTCGCCCGTGCGCGCCGCCTCGGCCATCGGCAGCACCTCGTAGCCCTGCAGGCTGGCGTCCAGCGCCTTGACCGGGTCGATCTCGGTGACGATCACCCGGGCGCCCTGGCCCTTGGCCCGCTCGGCGACGCCCCGGCCGCAGAAGCCGAACCCCGCGACGACGATCGTCCGGCCCGCGAGCAGGGTGTTGGTGGCCCGCACGATGCCGTCGAGCGTGGACTGGCCGGTGCCGTACCTGTTGTCGAACATTCGCTTGGTGCGGGTGTCGTTGACCGCCACCACCGGGAACCGCAGCGCCGACTCGGCCGCCATCTGCCGCAGCCGGATGATGCCGGTCGTGGTCTCCTCGCACCCGCCCGTGACCCCGTCGAGCAGTTCCACGCGCTCGGTGTGCAGGATGTTGACCAGGTCGCAGCCGTCGTCGAGCACGATGTCGGGCCCGATGTCGAGCGCCTGGTGGATGTGCCGGTAGTAGGTGTCACGGTCCACCCCGGCGCGGGCGTGCACCGCGACACCGTACTCGCGCAGCGCCGCGGCCACGTCGTTCTGGGTGGACAGGGGGTTGGACGCCGCCAGCGCGATCTCGGCGCCACCGGCCTTCAGCGCGCCGACCAGCACGGCGGTCTCCGCCGTGACGTGCAGGCACGCGGCGATCTTCAGGCCGTCGAGCGGGCGGGTGGCGTCGAAGCGGGCGCCGATCGCCCGGAGCACGGGCATGGAGCGCAGCGCCCAGTCGACGCGCCGCTCCCCGGCCTCGGCGAGCGATTTGTCCTCGGCATCCATGGTTCCCCCTGCGTTCCCCGTACGTGGCGAAAAGGTCCCCGCGCGAACCGCGCGGGGACCCCTCGCCTGGCCCGGTGGGCCGGTCGATCAGTAGCGGTAGTGGTCGGGCTTGTACGGGCCCTCGACGTCCACGCCGATGTACTCGGCCTGGGCCTTGCTGAGCGTGGTGAGCTTGACGCCGAGCGCGTCGAGGTGCAGCCGCGCGACCTTCTCGTCCAGGTGCTTGGGCAGCACGTAGACGCCGACGGGGTACTCCTCGGTCTTGGTGAACAGCTCGATCTGCGCGATCACCTGGTTGGTGAACGAGTTCGACATCACGAAGCTGGGGTGGCCCGTGGCGCAGCCGAGGTTCATCAGGCGGCCCTCGGCCAGCACGAGCACCGAGTGACCGTCGGGGAAGGTCCAGGTGTGGACCTGCGGCTTGATCTCGGTCTTCACGATGCCGGGGATCTTCGCCAGGCCGGCCATGTCGATCTCGTTGTCGAAATGGCCGATGTTGGAGACGATCGCGTTGTGCTTCATCTGGCTCATGTGGTCGGCCGTGATGATGTCGTAGTTGCCGGTGGTGGTCACGAAGATGTCGGCGATGCCGACGACCTCCTCCAGCGTGGTGACCTGGAAGCCGTCCATGGCCGCCTGGAGCGCGCAGATGGGGTCGATCTCGGTGACGATCACGCGGGCGCCCTGGCCGCGCAGCGCGTCGGCGCAGCCCTTGCCCACGTCGCCGTAGCCGGCGATCACGGCGACCTTGCCGCCGATGAGCACGTCGGTGGCGCGGTTGAGGCCGTCGATCACGCTGTGCCGGCAGCCGTACTTGTTGTCGAACTTCGACTTGGTCACCGAGTCGTTGACGTTGATCGCCGGGAAGAGCAGCGAGCCGGCCTTGAACATCTCGTACAGGCGGTGGACGCCGGTCGTGGTCTCCTCGGTGACGCCCTTGATCTCCTGGGCGACGGCGCTCCAGCGGCCCTCGGCGGACACCGTGCGGTTCAGGAGCTCAAGGATGATCTTCCACTCCTCCGGGTCGTTCTCGGAGGGCGAGGGGACCGCGCCGGCCTTCTCGTACTCGGCGCCCTTGTGGACGAGCAGGGTCGCGTCGCCGCCGTCGTCGAGGATCATGTTGGGGCCGCCGCCACCGGGCCAGGACAGCGCCTGCTCGGTGCACCACCAGTACTCCTCCAGCGTCTCGCCCTTCCAGGCGAACACCGGCACGCCCTTCGGGTCCTCGGCGGTGCCGTCGGCGCCGACGACGACCGCGGCGGCGGCGTGGTCCTGGGTGGAGAAGATGTTGCAGCTCACCCACCGGACGTCCGCGCCCAGCGCGACCAGCGTCTCGATCAGGACGGCGGTCTGGATGGTCATGTGCAGCGAGCCCATGATCTTGGCACCGCGCAGCGGCTGGGCCGCGGCGTACTCGCCACGGATCGACATCAGGCCGGGCATCTCATGCTCGGCGAGCTGGATCTCCTTGCGGCCGAAGTCCGCCAGAGCAAGGTCGGCGACCTTGAAGTCCATAGTGTGTTCCCCTCAACCCGGTCATTGCGTCTCTGCGAGTTTAAGAGGCACGCGCACCCCTTTGCATCCCCAGATCTGCGAACCTGACATAAGAATGTAAGAATTGGCTTCATGCGCATCACTGAGGCGGCGAAACGCCTGGGTTTGTCCCCCCGGATGCTCCGTTACCGGGAGGCACTCGGCCTGCTGCCGCCCACCAGGGACCGGGGATCGCACCGGCGGTTCGGTCCCGAGGAGCTGGCGGCCGTCACGCAGGCCATGGACCTGGAGCGGCGGTTCGACGTCTCGCCGTCGGAGCTGGCGTTCGGGATGCGCGTGCTCAGCGAGCCCGCCGTGGCCCAGGCCGTGCGCGACCTCGGGCTGCGCATCGGCCGCATCCACGCGCCGCGCCGCGCCCTGGACTTCGAGCAGGAGAAGGCCCTGCGGCTGCTCCGCGGCGGCAGATGAACCCCTACTCCACCCCGGCCGGGGCGTGCCTGAGCGGGCCTGGCCGGACGGGGTGCCCGCCTGGCTAGGTGGTCGCCTTGGTGGTGCGGTACAGGTCGGGCTCCAGGTAGATGACCCGGGCGATCGGCACCGCCTCGCGGATCCGGCGCTCGGCCTCGTCGATGCCCTTGGCGACGTCGGCGGCCGTGTCGTCGTGCTCCACGGCGATCTTCGCCGCGACCAGCAGCTCCTCGGGGCCGAGGTGCAGGGTGCGCAGGTGGATGACCTTGGTCACCTCGGGCGAGCCCTCCAGCGCGGCGCAGATCTTCTCCTCGATCTCCGGCGTGGCGCTCTCACCGATGAGCAGCGACTTGGTCTCGACCGCCAGGATCACCGCGATGATCGCGAGCAGAATGCCGATCATGAGGGTGCCGACGCCGTCCCAGACGCCGTTGCCGGTGACCACGGCCATCGTCACGCCGAACAGCGCGAACACCAGGCCCACCAGCGCCCCGAAGTCCTCCAGGAGCACGACGGGGAGCTCGGGCGCCTTGGCCCTGCGGATGAAGTTCAGCCACGAGGTCGTGCCCCGGATGGCGTTGGACTCGACGATCGCGGTGCGGAACGAGAACGACTCGGCGGCGATCGCGAAGACCAGGACGGCGAACGCCCAGATCGGCGACTCCACGTTGTGCGGGTGCATGATCTTCTCGACGCCCTCGTACAGGGAGAAGGCCGCGCCGATCGTGAACAGCACGACCGCGACGACGAAGGCGTAGAAGTAGCGCTCCCGGCCGTACCCGAAGGGGTGCTTGCGGTTCTCGCGCCTCTTCGACCGCCGGTCGCCGAGCAGCAGCAGCGCCTGGTTGCCCGAGTCCGCCAGTGAGTGCACCGACTCGGCGAGCATGGACGACGACCCCGTGAAGAGGAACGCCACGAACTTCGCGACCGCGATCGCCAGGTTCGCCCCCAGCGCCGCGATGATCGCCTTGGTACCGCCGCCCGCGCTCACCCGCAGTCTCCACCCATCCCTAGCACCGTGCTCCAACCCACCGCCGAAAGCGGTCAAGGAGATCTTATTGGGAAAGTCTCGCCTTAAGTTCCGTGATGGCGCTCACCGGGGAGGGGTCCACGCCGAACCCCAGCGCCAGGTAGACGCTGCCGTAGTCCACCAGCCCCACCAGCGAGGCCAGCCGCTCCAGCGGATGCGCGCCCTCGGCGGTGATCTCGGTGACCTGCACCCCTCGGTCCTGCGCGAGCCGCACCGACAGGGCCCGCCGCCTGCTCACCTGGGGCGGCTCCTCCAGGTCGCGCAGCACGATCAGGCGCAGCGCAAGGGACGGCCCCTCGCCGAAGATGTCGCGCTGGGCGAGCGGCCCGTCGAGCGTCGCGAGCTGGTTGTGACCGGCCTCGGGGATCTCCCCCCAGACGGCGGGATAGCCGGCGTTCTCGTTGAGCTGGGTGGCCAGCCGGTGGGCCGCGGAGGTGGCGACCGCCGAGCTGCCCCAGATCATCGGAATCGTGTCGGCGATCTCCAGGGCCAGCGTCTTGCCCGGGTTGATGAACGACTCGCTCGACGGGCGGCAGCGGTGCGCGATGTCCTCAAGCCGCTTGGCGGTGGACTCGACGGTGTCGTCGGTCACCTCGACCAGGCCGAACGCCGACGCCACGGCCAGCAGGGGCATGGTCAGCCCCCACAGGTTCGCGCGGGGCGGCCGGACCGCACCGGCCACCGGCGCGACCGGGAGGTGCAGCCCGGAGGCCTGCTCGGCGATCGCCGACAGCGGTGAGCCCGCGCGGCCGACGGTGACCAGGCGGCAGCCCCGGCGGACGGCCTCCATCGCCAGGGCCAGCGTCTCCTCGGTGTCGCCCGACGACGACGCCGCGATGACCAGGTCGGCGGCGCCCACCCAGCCCGGGAGCCGGGAGGCGCGCACGGTCGTGACGGGGATCGGGACGCCGCCGCCGCACACGGCGGCGAGCATGTCGCCGGCGATGGCCGAACCGCCCACGCCGACCACCACGATCGCGCGGGGGCGTTCGTCGGCGGACAGCCGGGAGACGCCCGCCTCCAGCGCCCCGCGGTGCGAGGCGCGCACCTGCGCGCCCGAGGAGGCCGCGGCGGGCAGCATGCCCGCCGGGTCCCCCTCGGTCAGGAACGTCGCGTCATCCAGCCGCTCGGGCTCGAACGGGCTCACGCCTTGCGAGCCTCGTCGACCAGCAGCACCGGGATGTCGTCGCGGACCGGGTAGACCAGGCCGCACGTCTCGGAGCTACAGGCCAGCTCGTCGCTCTCGGCCACGGCGTTGAGCGGCGACTTGCAGGCCGGGCAGGCCAGGATGTCGAGCAGCCAGTCGTCGATCTTCACGGTCAACTCCTCACTACGGCGAGGACCTCGTCCCGGATCGCCGCCATCGGCTTTTCGTCGGCCGCCTCGGCGTTCAACCGGAGAAGCGGCTCTGTGTTGGACGGACGAAGGTTGAACCACCAGTCGGGTCCCGACACCGTGAGGCCGTCGAGATCGTCCAGGGTGACGCCCGCACGTCCGGCGAACTCGCCGCGGACCCGCGCGAGCGCCGCCGCCTGGTCCTCGACGGTGCTGTTGATCTCACCGGAGGCGGCGTAGCGGGAGTAGCGGGCGAGGACGTCCGAGAGGGGACGGGCCTGCTCGCCGAGCGCGGCCAGCACGTGCAGCGCCGCCAGCATGCCCGAGTCGGCGAACCAGAAGTCGCGGAAATAGTAGTGCGCGGAGTGCTCGCCGCCGAAGACCGCTCCGGTGCGGGCCATCTCGGCCTTGATGAAGGAGTGGCCCACGCGGGTGCGCACCGGGACGCCGCCGTGCTCTGCGATGATCTCGGGCACCGCCCGGGAGGTGATCAAATTGTGGATCACCGTGGCGCCGGGGTGCCTGGCCAGCTCGCGGGCGGCCACCAGCGCGGTGATCGTCGAGGGCGACACCGACTCCCCCCGCTCGTCGACGACCCAGCAGCGGTCGGCGTCGCCGTCGAAGGCCAGGCCGATGTCCGCGCCCTTGTCGAGCACGGCCTTCTGCAGGTCGCGCAGGTTGGCGGGCTCGATCGGGTTGGCCTCGTGGTTGGGGAAGGTGCCGTCGAGCTCGAAGTAGAGCGGCGTCAGCTCCAGCGGCAGGCCGGCGAAGACCGAGGGGACGGTGAACCCGCCCATGCCGTTGCCGGCGTCCACGACCACCCTGAGCGGCCGGATGCCCGACAGGTCGACCAGGCCGCGCAGGTAGGCGGCGTACCCGGCGAGCAGGTCGCGCGTGGTCACCTCGCCCTGGCCGCTCCCGGCGCCGGTGCCGGAGGCGAGCAGCTCGGCGGCCCGGTCGCGGATCTCCACGAGGCCGGTGCCCGAGCTGATCGGGACGGCGCCCGCGCGGCACAGCTTCATCCCGTTGTAACGCGCGGGATTGTGACTGGCCGTAAACATCACGCCCGGTAACCCCAGGCTTCCGCTGGCGTAATAGAGAAGATCGGTCGATCCGAGCCCGGTGTCGACGACGTTCGCGCCCCGGCCGGTCGCCCCGCGGGCGAAGGCCGCGGCCAGCGGTCCGGAGGAGGCGCGCATGTCATGGGCGACGACCACGGCCTCGGCGCCGACGACCTCGACGAACGCCGCGCCGACCGCCTCGGCCGTGCTCTCGTCGAGCTCGCCGGGCACGACGCCGCGGATGTCGTACGCCTTGAAGATCTTGGCGAGGTCGCCCAATGCCGCTCCGCACCTAGTCACGTCTGTTCGGACCGAGCCTACTGCGTCCCCTGAGGGCCTTTCACGAAGCTCGGGACCGCCGTCCCGCCCGCACACGGAGACTAACCCGAATGGGGATCGAGGGTTCGCCGGTCGGCCGAAGACCCGGGAACCCCAGGACAGAGGGCTCGTCGCGGGACGCTCACCGCTCCAGGTTCTGCTGGGCGGAGCGCAGGACCCTGAGGTGACCGCGCCGGCCGACCTCCACGCCCTGGCCGACGGGCTCGCCCGAGGCGGGGGCGGGCCTGGCCGCCTCGCGCACCGCGTTGGCGAGCGCTTCGAGATCATCGCTGCTCGGTTGCCCCGCCTCCGACGGCAGCCGGACGACCTCCCATCCACGCGGGGCCGTCAGCCGCTCCGCGTGGTCCGCGCACAGGTCATAGCAGTGTGGTTCGACGTATGTCGCCAGCGGTCCGAGCACTGCGGTCGAGTCGGCGTAGACATACGTGAGTGTGAAGACGGCAGGCTGCCTGCAGGCGGTACGGGAACAGCTGCGGACGGGGCTCACGGAGGGACCGTATCCGGTCCGCGTTCACATTGCCACCACCCGGCAGCTCTTAACGAGCGTGTCGCCACAATTCGGACAGTTGCCGTCCCTTTACGGGCCCTTTGGTGCGGCACGGAAACTCCTTGACCGACCGTCCGCACCACCGTCAGGCCGTGATCGACGATCACGGCCTCGCATCGCGCCGGACGCGCGGCACGAGATCCACGGAGCACGATCTAGGCTTGCTACGTGAGTTCGGCCCCCGGCGGCAAGGCCCGCCCCAACGGCCCGCGGCGGCGCGACCGGCACGGTCGCGGCATGCGCGGCCCGCTCGCCCCGTCGCACGTGCCCATCGCGCGCTCCCGGAGCGAGCGCTTCGACGACTTCGTGCTGGACGCGGTCGACCGGCTCAAGCCCAAATGGGGAGGGCAGCTCTCCTTGGTCGAGTTCGCCGTGGAGGAGGTGCCCCCCGCCGACGAGCTGATCGACGGGCCGGGCAGGCTGTCCTCCGACCCGATCCCCTTCGGCCGGGTCCAGCCCGCCGCCGACGGCTCCCCGGCGGTCGTGGTGGTCTACCGCCGCCCGCTGGAAGCGCGGGCGCGCGACCGCGACTCGCTCGGCGCGCTCGTGCACGACGTGGTCGTCGAGCAGGTCGCCAGCCTGCTGGGCCTGTCCCCCGAGACCGTCGACCCCGGCTACGACGACCGCCACTGACCCGCCCTCAGGACACCGGGCAGGCTCCACGACGGTTCACCGGCGTCCCGGGTCCGGCCCTCAGGGCAGGACCACCTCGGGGGACTCGACGGTCTGCGGGACCAGCGCCCAGGTGCGGGCCAGGGCCAGCGGCTGGACGGTCAGCAGCAGGCCGCCCGTGGCGCGCTCGTCCATCACCCGCCCGCCGTAGACCGGGCCCGAGCCGGGCAGGGGAAGCACGACCACGCTGTAGTCCCCCCGGCCGCCCGGCGCGGCCGTCTTGACCTCCTTGGTGCGGGAGGCGGGGATCGCCACGTCCACCGGCGGGGGCGCGGCGCCGCGCGCGGGCAGCGTCTGGACGCGCACCTTCCCCGCGGCGCCCGGCGCGGAAAGGATCAGCCGGGAGGAGATCTTCTTGCCGGCGCGGTTGTCGGCCACCACGCTGCCGATGTCGATCGGCACCGCTCCGGCGCTGAACGCGACGTCCTGCTTGCCGCCGGTGCCGGTGACCATCACCCCGGCGACGATCGGCACGTCGGCGGTGAGCACGAGCGCCGACGCCTGGCCACCGATGCCGGTCGACAGGTCCAGCGAAGAGGTGGAGCCCGCGGGCACCTCCAGCGTCTCGCGGTTCTTCATGGCGTAGAACCCGTCGGCGGTCAGCGCCTTCACCTTGACGACGGTGTCGCCCTCCCCCGGCGCCGTGACGTAGAGCTGGCGCAGGCCGCCGCCGCCCGGGAGGCCGGGGACCACGACGCGGGTGGCGGGTTCAGCGGACTGCGGCAGCCAGTCGGTGCCCTTGCCGTCGCCGAGGTTCACGCGAGCGGCGGCCGACACCCGGCCGCTGATCGTGCGCACCTCCATCGCCATTACCAGCGGCGAGGGCGCGAGGTCGCGCACACGCACCTCGCGGTGCTCGCCAGGCTTGAGCACGAGGCCGCTCCCGGCGTCGCCGACCACGGGACCCTCACCGGAGTAGACCATGACCTCAACGACGGCCTGGGCGGCGTCGGCGTTGGTGAGGTAGAGCGTGACGTCGGCCGCCGCCGGGCCCGGGCCGACGAACCACGCGCCCGGGCCGGGCTCGGCGCAACGGACCCCGGCCAGCCCGCGCGCGGCGCCGTCGGTCTTCCTGCTCGTCTGCGTGGCCTCCAGCCCGGCCGCCATGGCGCCGGTGCCGGCGACCTCGAGCGGGCCGGACTTCGCGGGCACCTCGCGCTGCCACAGCACGCCGGGCCGGTCGAGGGTCGCCTCGGGCCGGGCCGGCTCCTCGGTCTTGACGGGCTTGCCGCCCTTGCCCGCCGCCGTCTTCCCGGCTTCGGTGACCTCGGTGACCGTGGCGCGTCCCGTGCCCTTGCCCCCTGTCGGGGTGATCGTGCTGACCCGCGCGCCGCCAGGGTCGGGGCAGACGGTCGACACCGACTCGACGGCGACGCGCGCCGGCTTGAGCGCCGGCACGGCGACGACGCCGGGACGGGTCACGTACGCCACGCCGAACAGGGCCGCCAGCGCGATCAGGACCAGGGCGAGGAACGCGAAGCGGTTCTCGATCAGCGCCCTCACCGGACCAGCACCCCTTCGGCCTCCCGCTGCTCCACCGGAGCCTCCACGTACTCCTCGACGACCTCGGTGCCCCGCGCCCCGGGCGAGGCCAGGATCAGGACCAGCGCCACCAGCGCGACCTGCGCCCACAGCCACACGTCATGCCAGAACGCCTCGTGGGTCACGGTGACGGCGCCGCCCGCGACGGGCACCACGAAGCCCTGCGCCCACCCGTCGACGGCCCGCCCGGTGAGCGAGACGCCCGCCGACCTGGCCGTCCATCCGCCCGCCCCTGCGGGCTCCGCCAGCACCAGGGTGCGGTCGGCCGGGCCGGCGGGAACGGTCGCGGTCAGGCCGCCGTCCCGCGTCACGGTGTACGGCACCGGGGTGGGCGGCCCGCCCCCGCCGGTCAGGTAGGCACGGCCCAGGGGCTGGGCCATCCGCCACAGCCCGGCGGTCGCCGACAGGTTCACCCGGACGAGCGCCGGATCGGAGTCGAGGGAGCGCAGCACCTTGGGGTCGATCGGCGCGGGCACGGCGACGAAGCGGACGCCGTAGGTCGCGAGGGTGAGCGCGTCGTCGCCGCCGCGCCCGGAGACGATGCCGGCCACGAGGCCCGACAGGCGTTCGCGCATCGGGGCGGAGACCGGCAGGTCGGTCTCGCCGAGCAGAGGGGTGCGCCCGCGCAGGACGGTGAAGCCGAGTCCCCCGCCGGCCTCCGAGCGGAGCACGACCGTGCCCTCGCCCTTGGTGGAGCTCGCGGCGGCGAAGTCGCTGATCACGCTCGGCACCCCGCGCTGGAGTGGCCCGCGCGCGCCGTCCCTGATCCACAGGCCGGCCACCAGCACGGGCGTGGTGCAGGCCACCAGGACCATCAGCGCGGCGGCGGCCCTGCGCAGCCCGCCCGCGCGGTGGAGCTCGACGATGCGGTGGCCGGTCAGGGCGGCGGCCACGATCAGCCCCGTCGCGGCGAAGGCCAGCGGCACCCCCGGCCAGGCGGGGGCGCCCGCCACCGAGACGCGGGCGGCCACGATCGCGACCAGGACGCCGAACACGGTCACGCCCCAGCCGACGATGACCACCATCTTGTGCCGGCGGAACAGCAGCGCGGCCAGCGCGGCGGCGATCAGCCCCCCGGTCACCCATATCGGGGGCACGCCGGGGCCGCCGGGGCCGAGCAGCAGCAGCGCCTCGGCGGGAAGGCGCGGGTCGGCCAGCCCCGGCCGGTGCAGCCCGGCCTCCAGCAGGATCCGCCCGGGGTCGGCGGCGATCTGCCCCAGCCAGGGGAACAGCAGCGCGAGCGGCACGGCCATCGCGATGCCGAGCGAGACGCCGACCCCGCGCCGCACCCCGCCGAACGACACCGCCGCCAGGCCGGCCAGGACCGCGACGAGCACGTAGACCAGCGGCGCGAACGCCGTGCCGACCGCGAGCAGCAGGCCGAGGCCCCAGGCCGCGCGGCGCGCGCCACGGCGCTCGCCCATGATGACCTTGGAGGCGAGCGCGGCGTAGGCCGGGAGCAGGACGAACACCACCGCCGTGCCGAGCCGCCCGCCCGAGACGATGCCCATGGCGACCGGGAGCAGGGCGTAGGAGGCGGCCAGCCAGACCCTGGCCAGCGGGTAGGAGATCATCGTGCGGGTCGCGAAGTACGCCGACAGGCCGGCGAGCGGCACGCAGCCGAGCAGCAGGACCGTGACGGCGAGCCAGGTCTTGCCGAGCAGGACCGTCGACAGCGCCGCGACGACCGCGACGTACGGCGGCGCCCAGGCGTCGGTGCCGAGGCCGCTCGGGTGGTAGCCGGAGGTGTAGAAGGACCACAGGTCCGAGGCGCCGCCGACCACGGGGACCAGGCCGCCGCCCCCGAGCAGCCCGCCGTACAGCAGCGACCGCTCGGCGGCCACCGTCACGGCCAGCAGCGTCAGGAACAGCAGGACGCCGGGGTTGCTGAAGATCCGCTGCATCAGGCCGGCGTCGGTGAGCAGCTCGTCGCCGTCGTCGTCGCCTCCGGGCTCGGCGATCACGGCGTGGTGGCGTCCGGCGGAGTCGATCGGCCCGGCGCCGGACAGGTAGCTCTGGATCATGTCGGCCAGGCGGCGGTAGGCCATCCCCGAGGGCGTGAAGAGCTTCTTCACCACGGGATAGCCCTGTTTCCTGCCCTTCCCGCGCGCCTTCCTGGCCCGCATGAGCCGGCGCGGGGACCCGAGCACCGAGACGAGCGCGACGACCTCGTCCAGGGCGTTGGCCGGTTGTTTGGCCAGGAGCAGCAGCAGGGTGCGCAGCAGCGAGCCGAAGGTGTTGCGCACCAGCGACCACAGCATCGGGCCGAACGGCAGGTTCGCCATCACCACCAGCATGGCGTTGCGGCGGTCGAGCCTGCGGGGGTGGTCGGTGCTCGCGGTCATGCGGCGCCGCCTGCGGGCCGCGGCCTCGGCGTGCCAGGCCACGGCGGCGGTCACGTTCAGCACGTGGTACCCGGCGGCGGTGGCCCGCCAGCACAGGTCGAGGTCGTCGCGGAAGAGCGGCAGCCCGGCGTCCAGGCCGCCCAGCTCGTCCCACACGTCGCGGCGGATCAGCATGCCGGCGGTGGACACCGAGAGGACCTTGCGTATGCCGTCGTGCTGGCCCTGGTCGAACTCCCTGGGCTCGAGGCCGGTGTCGCGGCGGCCGGACCTGTCGACCGTGACGCCCGCTTCGAGCAGGACGCGGCGGTCGAGCCAGTCGCGGAGCTTGGGGCCGAGGATCGCCACCTTCTCGTCCTCGGACGCGGCCCACAGCAGCGCTTCGAGCGCCTGCGGGTGAGGCGCGCAGTCGTCGTGCAGCAGCCAGATCCACTCTTCGCCGCCGGTGCGCGGCAGTCGTTCGAGCACCGCCGCCACCGACTCGCCGAAACCGGCCGAGCGGGGCTGGGTCAGGACGCTGTTGGCGCCGAACGCCTCGGTGAGCAGCTTCCCGCCGCCGTCGCGGCTGCCGTTGTCGACCCCGACCACCCGGTCGAGGGGACGCGTCTGCCGCAGGACGCCTTCCAGCGTCTCCCGCAGCCAGCGCGCGCCATCATGGGCGACGACGATCGCGGTGACGGACTGGCGCGACGGGTGCACGGAGGTGGTGTCCTTGGGGGCTCGTGTGGCTTGCGCCGATCACGATACGGCACCCCGAGCGCGCCGGGTCTGCCACTCTCCCAATCCGGTCTCCGAATCGCTGACCGGCGATCACGTCCCCTCGCCCGGCCCGTGGCTGCGCGGCCCCCCATTGCCCCTCAGCCCCGGCCGTGACCGTGATCGCTCAGTGTCGAATCTCCACGTGGACTCGCGTCAGTGTCGGTCGATCAGTATCCCGACCGCCGCACTCCGGCGGTCGACAGGATCCCCTCAGCCGGCCTCTCGCTTGATCCGGCGGCGTTCCCGCTCGGACAGGCCTCCCCAGATCCCGAATCTCTCATCATGCTGCAGCGCGTACTCCAAGCACTCGGCCCGCACCTCGCAGGACCGGCAAACCTTCTTGGCTTCCCGGGTGGAACCGCCCTTCTCCGGAAAAAACGCCTCCGGATCCGTCTGCGCGCACAACGCGCGCTCCTGCCATCCCAGCTCTTCCGCGCCGAGCACCTGTGCCATGACCAGATCGGTCAATGCACACCTCCTGCCGATCGCCCGCCCGCCCCGCAACGGAGCCCCCCATTTGAACACCTTCCTCAATACCCATCATGTGAAAGGCGTAACAACACAGTTGTAATTACACGCGTGTGCCGCGTGTGGCGTCAAGCAGCATGACAGTATCCGGAGAAAGACCAGCTCACCCCGGTATGACGGCCTCGGCGGAATATACGGCCGTCGTCGGCTGACGCCGTCCTACGGAGGATCCGGCGGCTTCCTGTAATACTCGATCTTCAATGCCCTCAGCGGTCGGAACCGTACCAGCGTTCGCCCTGGTCCACACCTGAGCCTGCCTGATCTCTACCAGGGCTTTCCTCAGGCCTTGCCTGGGAGGCCCGGTCGGGGGCATAGATCGCGGTCGGGTCGATCGCCTCGTCCCGCCGCCCCGGCTGCGGGGGCATCGGAGCGTTCAGCGGGTCGTTCTGGTACGCCTTCGGATCGAAGCGGACCGTCTTCTCGGTGGCCGGCTCCTCCCAGGAGGGCGCCTTGTACGACTCCTGGACCGGCGGGTACGCCGCGTCCTGCGGGTACGGCTGGTCCTTGGCCTGGGAGTACGGCTGGTCCTGCGGGTACGGCTGGTCCTTGTGGTCCTTGGCCGGCGGGTACGCCGCGTCCTGCGGGTACGACGGGTCCCTGGGCTGCGGGTACGCCGCGTCCTGCGGATACGGCTGGTCCTGGGCCGGCCGGTAGGCGGGGGCCTCGCCGGTCGCGCGCGGGTAGCCGGCCGAGTCCTGCGGCGACTGGGGGTGGCCGAAGGGGCCACCGCTGTAGGCGGGGACGTAGTCGGGGGTGCGCACCGGCTGCGTGCCGGTGTACTCCTTCGGCCCCGTGCCGCCACCGGGCTGCTCGGAGCCCGTGCCCTGCGCCTGCTGGTAGCTCTGGGCCTGCTGGTAGGCGTGCGCGATCTGCTGCTGCCGCGCGTCGGCCGCCTCGGCGTACAGCGGGGACGGCTCGGCCGGCGGGTAGCCGCCGTAAGCCGGCTGGTCCAGCGGGCTGGACTGCGGCGCCGTCTGCCCGTACGAGGACGGCTGGTCGAGCGGGCTCTGCTGGGGACCGGTCTGGCCGTACGTGGCGGACGGTAGGTCGAGCGGACTCGGCTGCGGTCCGGTCTGACCGTAGGAAGAGGAGGACGGCAGGTCGAGCGGGCTCTGCTGCGGGCCGGTCTGGCCGTAGGTGGCCGACGGCTGGTCCAGGGGGCCCGGCTGACCGTAGGACGAGGACGACGGCTGGTCCAGAGGGCTCGGCTGGGGACCGGTCTGGCCGTACGCGCCGCCGGGGCGGCCGTAGGACGGGGACTGGTCGAACGCGGTCGGCGCGGTGAGCGGGTCCGGCGCGGGCACGGCCTGGCGGGCGCCGGTCGTGAAGGCGTCGGCCGCGACGAAGGCGCCGGGCGCCGCGCCGGCCGGGGCGAACGGCGAGGAGGGCTGGCGCCCCGGCTGACCCTGGGGGGCCTGCTGACCTGGGGAAACCTGCTGGCCTAGGGAAACCTGCTGACCCTGCTGGCCCTGCGTGCCCTGCTGACCTTGCTGGCCCTGAGCAAGCTGCTGGCCTGTCTGGTTCCCGTACGGCTCGGACCGCAGCGCCGACGCGTAGGCGTCGAGCGGCTGGGAGTGCTGGGGCGCGTAGCCGTCGCCGGGAGCCTCGCCCGCCGGGGCGTACGGCTGCGGCTCACCGGGACGGCCGAAGCCCTGCTGCCCGGGGGCCTGGCCGTAAGGATCGGCGCCCGGCCCGGGGGCCTGGCCGTAAGGGTCGGCGGCCGGTCCCGCCTGCTGCCCATACGGCTCGGCGCCGGGCCGCTGCGCGTAAGGGTCGGCGACCGCGTTCTGCCGCGTGTGGGGGGTGGTGACCGGGGCCGCCTGCTGGGCGTACATGTCGGCGCCCGCCGGCTGCTGGACGTAGGTCTCCGGCCGCTGGTCGGCGGGGACGTACGGCTGCGGGGGCACGTAGGAGGCCGGGGGCAGCGCGGGCGGCTCGGCGTACCCCTGCTGGGGCGCGTACCCGGGGCCGCCGGTCATCGGCCGGCCCTCGCCGGGGAGCATGCCGAACCCGCCCTCCTGCCGGGGCCGTACGGCCGACGGCGGGGCGGGCGGCAGGACCGAGACCGCGTACGCGAGGGCGAGGGCGGTGAGGCCGAGGGTGGGGAGGCCGGTCAGGACGTTCTCGATCGTGTGCACCAGGGTGGTGCCGCTGAACAGGCCCACGACGAAGGTGACAAGTCCGAAGAACGCCGCCGCCGCGAGCACACCGGCCGCGACGAGGTTGACCAGCCGCGCACGCGGGACCGGCGGCCCGAACCTGGTGACCAGGACGACCGCGCCCACGGCGAGCGCCGGATAGACCGGAAAGGTCAGCACGGAGAAGGACGACGACGCGCGCTCGGCGAACGTCCCCCAGCCGCCCAGGAACAGTGTCTCGATCGCGACCAGGGCCTCCGCGCACACCACCGCAAGCATGATCCACGCCGCAGGCTCGCGGAGCCGTGCGGGCTCAATTTTGACCACAACTACCCCCCAATGGGTCCATACGGCACCCGCAGTTTCGCACATCCGCCCACTTGAGGGGCGCTGGACCCAAGAACCTCACTGATCACACAAGCGACTTTCCCGTGACATCCAACCCTTTGACCAAGGCGGTGAGCAGCCGTTTCACAGATCACTTCGCGGATCGCCCGGGGCGTGGTACGGCAAAGAACGGGGCAATGGAAGACTTGACATCATGCGCATCGTGTCCCTCGCCGGTGGAATCGGCGGCGCCCGTTTCCTCCGCGGACTCCGAGCCGCCGCGCCCGACGCCGAGATCACCGTCATCGGCAACACCGGCGACGACATCACCCTGTTCGGGCTGCGGGTCTGCCCCGACCTCGACACCGTCATGTACACCCTCGGCGGCGGGATCGACGAGGAGCAGGGCTGGGGCCGCGCGGGCGAGACGCACGCCGTCAAGGCCGAGCTGGCCGAGTACGGCGTGGAGCCGCAGTGGTTCGGCCTCGGCGACAAGGACATCGCCACCCACATCGTGCGCACCCAGATGCTCGGCGCCGGCTACCCGCTGTCGGCGGTCACCGAAGCCCTGTGCGCGCGCTGGCGGCCGGGGGTACGGCTCATCCCCATGACCGACGACCGCGCCGAGACCCACGTCGTCATCGACGACGCCGACGGCAGGCGCGCGATCCACTTCCAGGAGTGGTGGGTGCGGCTGCGCGCCTCGGTGCCGGCCGAGCAGATCATCCTGGTCGGGGCGGACGACGCCAAGCCCGCTCCCGGCGTCGTGGAGGCGATCGGCGAGGCGGACGTTGTGCTGCTCCCGCCGTCCAACCCGGTGGTCAGCATCGGGACGATCCTCCAGATCCCCGGCATCCGCGAGGCGTTGCTGGACAAGATCGTGGTCGGCGTCTCGCCGATCATCGGCGGCGCGCCCGTGCGCGGCATGGCCGACGCCTGCCTGACGGCGATCGGCGTGGAGACCAGCGCGCAGGCGGTCCTTGAGCTGTACGGCGCGGACCTGCTCGACGGCTGGCTGGTCGCCGAGGAGGACCGGGGCGTCGCGCTCGACGGGGTCCGCGTGCAGGCCGGGCCGCTGCTCATGACCGACCTCGCGGCCACCGCAGCCATCGCCCGCGCCGCCCTGGAGCTGGCCAGGTGACTCCCGTCGCGCCAGGTCAGAGCGTCAGCGTCCTCGGGGTGCCCGGGATGCCCGAGGTGCGGCCGGGGGACGACCTCGCCGCGCTGATCACCCGGGCCGCGCCCGGTCTGGCGGACGGCGACGTCCTCGTGGTCACCTCCAAGATCGTCAGCAAGGCGGAGGGCCGTGTGCGCCAGGGCACCGGCCGCGCTGAGGCCATCGCCGAGGAGACCGTGCGCGTCGTGGCCAGGCGCGGCGAGACGGTGATCGCCGAGACCCGGCACGGCTTCGTGATGGCCGCCGCCGGGGTGGACGCCTCCAACACCGATCAGGGCACCATCCTGCTGCTGCCTGAGGACCCGGACGCCTCGGCCCGCCGCATCCGGTCCGGCCTGGCGGCGAACGTCGGAGTGATCGTCTCCGACACCTTCGGCCGCCCGTGGCGCCACGGCCTGACCGACGTGGCCATCGGCGCGGCGGGCGTCCGCGTGCTGGACGACTTCCGCGGCCGGTCGGACGCGTACGGGAACCCGCTGGTCGCGACCGTCACCGCGCTGGCGGACGAGATCGCCGCGGCGGGCGAGCTGGTCAAGGGCAAGCTCGACGGGGTTCCGGTGGCGATCGTCCGCGGCCTGTCCCATCTGGTCACCGCCGAGGACGGCCCCGGGGTCAGGCCGCTGGTCCGGCCCGCCGACGAGGACATGTTCCGGTACGGGTCCGCCGACGTGCTGTTCGCCCGCCGGACGATCAGGGACTTCTCCGCCGATCCGGTCGACCCGGCCGCCGTCCGGCGGGCGGTGGCCGCCGCGATCAGCGCGCCGGCCCCCCACCACACGACCCCGTGGCGCTTCGTGCTGCTGGAGTCGGCCTCGGCGCGCGAGAAGCTGCTGGACGCCATGCTCGCGGCCTGGGTCGCCGACCTGCGCGCGACGGGCTTCACCGAGGAGTCGGTGGCCCGCCGGGTCAGGCGCGGGGACGTCCTGCGCCGCGCGCCCTACCTGGTGGTCCCCTGCCTGGTCATGGACGGGTCGCACACCTACCCCGACGACCGGCGCAACGCCGCCGAGCGGGAGATGTTCGTCGTCGCCATGGGCGCCGGGGTGCAGAACCTGCTGGTCCACCTCGCCGTCGAGGGCCTGGGCTCGGCGTGGGTGTCCTCGACGATGTTCTGCAGGGACGTGGTGCGCGAGGTGCTCGACCTGCCGGAGTCGTGGGACCCGATGGGCGCGGTGGCCGTCGGCCACCCCGCCGCCCCGGCGCGCCCGCGCCCTCCGCGCGAGGCCGCCGAGTACCTCACCGTCCGCTGAGCCGTCCACTGGGCCGTCCGCTGGGCCGATCCCCCGGCAGCGCCCCCGGCGCCGCCCGTCAGCCGGCCTTCGCGCAGGTGGGGTGGCACAGCCGGCGGGCCAGCGCGCTGAGGAAGACGTCGATGATCTCGCCGGGGTCCGAGGCCACGTTCAGGGATCCGTTGGTGATCGAGGTGATCTCGTTCAGGGCGGCACGGTCCACGTCATCGCCGAAGGTGAGCACGATGATCTGCACGGGGTGGTCGGGGTCCCATTCGTCGCGCAGCCTGCGCACCAGGTCCTGCCGGGAGATCCCCGCCTTGTCGTCCCTGCCCGCCGTGATGATCAGCAGGGAGTTGTTCATCGAGGGGTCGTAGTGCTCGGTGACCTCGTGGAACCCGGCGAGGATCGAGTCGTAGAGCGAGCTGTCCCTGCCCTTGTAGGCCTTGAGCGTCTGGGTGTACCCGTCCAGGCGGGTCTGCCGGGTGAACTGGTCGTCCTCGCCGTCCGGCTGCGTGATCGGGCCGAGCCCGACGAGCGGGCGGTGCCCCTTGCCGCCGGCCAGGCCCTTCGCGAACTCCCACAGGCCCATGCGGGTCGAGGGAGGGAAGAGCTGAAGTCCCAGGTGGGTGGCCTTGAGCGCCTCCGACAGCGGAGTCTGGCCCTTCTGGCCGTCGAGGGGCTCGCCCATGTGCTTGGAGGCGTCGGCCAGCACCAGGATGTTGCTCGGCGGCGCGAGTCGGCTCCAGGCGTCCAGGGCCTCGTCGATCACCCCGGGGGTGATGGACGGGCGCGGCCTCGGCTGTCCCGGGGGGATCTCCGGCCCGCCGCCGTCCGGCGCCTGCCTGCCGTCGGGGAGCCGGAACCCGCCCCGGCGCACCGCGGCCCGCACCTCGGGGGTGGTCAGCCAGCCGCCGAAGAGCCGCGCGCCGGCCGCGTCGGCGGGGTCGGCGGCCGTGACCACGTACGGGTAGTCCAGGACGATCGTGCCCTCTTTGGGGGTGAGCGCCGTGACGGGGTCGGGGGACGGGGTGCGGTCGTGCAGCCACACCGACTGCTCGGGCACCACGACGACCGGCCGCTGCCAGAAGGAGTGGTCGTCCACGGCGGCCAGCATCGAGCGGTAGTCGGGGGCCGAGCCCGCCTGGGCCATCCTGACGAAGGCGGTCAGTTCCTTGTCGCCCTTGGCGCCGGTGCCGGCGATGTCCCTGGCGGCGGCGACCGTGGCGATCCCGGCGCCGGCCACCGACGGGTCGGGGATCCTGACGACGTCCGGCTCGTCCTTCGTCGGCTGGAGCCGGCCGCGCGCGGTGGCCGGGAAGACCATCTCCCAGCTCATCTCGGTCTTCTTGGTGGCGAACCGCTGGGCCAGGGAGCGCCTGGTGGCGAACACCAGGGGCGAGGTGGCCACGACGGTCTCCTCGGAGGCGAGGCTGGGGGCGCCCTGTTTGCGCGCCAGGCGTATCCACGCCGAGGAGTCGGCGATCCAGGCGTCGGGGCGCCCGGCCAGCACCCCGGCCCGGTCACCGATCAGGGTGCGCAGGACCGGGGCGGGCGACTGCTCGGTGACCTGGACGAGCACGCAGCGCCCGTCCACGGCGGCCTTGGTGGCGTTGAACCGTTCCGCGGCCTCCATGGCGACCGGCGCGATGTCCACGGCGGCGTCCACGCCGACCAGCACCGGGTCCCGGGACGAGCATCCGCCGCCGCTCCGTACGGCGACCACCAGCACGGCGGCGACCAGGACGACGGCGATGACCGCCGCCGCGGCTCCCCGGCGCCGGCCCGTCCGGCGCGGGGGCTCGGCGACCGGCTCCGCGCGGTGCCGGCCGGGTCGAGCAGACGCCACGGGTTCGCCCTTTCGGTGTCGCACGTTCCAGAGAATGAATCGGATAATTCTCCCAATGGACACGGTAGACAGCGCAAGTATCCCCAAGGTGGAAATGTAGAACTTGTTATAACCGGGCTGACAACTCCTTGACTCCGGTGCGGGACGGCGTTCCTAGTCGACCAGCAGCGGGATGGTCCTGCGCACGCTCCGGCAGACGCCGTCGCTGGCCGCCGCGGCCGCCAGCCGCTCCGCCGGCGGGGTGCCGTACCCGGTGGTGCGCTGGCGCAGCGGGCGGCCCGTCGGCTCCACCATCGCGGCGATCTCGGTGATCGTCTTGTACGAGCCGTTCTCCGACCCGGCCATCCTGCTGATCGTCTCCTCCATCAGCGTGCCGCCCAGGTCGTTCACGCCGCCGGTCAGCACGGCACGGCACAGCTCGTCCTGGAGCTTCACCCACGAGCACTGGATGTTGTCGATCGCGCCGTGCAGCATGATCCGCGCCAGGGCGTGCACGGCGCGGTTCTCCCGGGCCGTCGGGCCCGGCCGGGCGATGCCCGCCAGGTAGATCGGCGCGCTGTGGTGGACGAACGGCAGCAGCACGAACTCCGAGAAGCCGCCGGTCTCCTCCTGGATCCGCCGGATCAGCCGGATGTGCGCCACCCAGTGCGCGGGGGTGTCCACGTGGCCGTACATCATCGTGGACGTCGTCGGGATGCCCGCGCGGTGGGCGGTGGTGACCACCTCGACCCACTCCCGGGTGGGGAGCTTGCCCTTGGTCAGCACCCAGCGCACGTCGTCGTCGAGGATCTCCGCCGCCGTGCCCGGCAGCGAGTCGACGCCGGACTCCTTGGCGGCCACGAGCCAGTCGTGGATCGACATGTTCGTCCGGCTGGCGCCGTTGATGACCTCCATGGGGGAGAAGGCGTGGACGTGCATGTCCGGGCACTTCGCCTTCACCGCCTTGGCGATGTCGAAGTAGGCCGTACCGGGCAGGTCGGGGTGGATGCCGCCCTGCATGCACACCTCGGTCGCCCCGGCCTCCCACGCCTCGGCCGCCCGGTCGGCGACCTGGTCCAGCGACAGGGTGTACGCGTCGGCGTCGGTGCGGCGCTGGGCGAACGCGCAGAAGCGGCAGCCGGTGTAGCAGACGTTGGTGAAGTTGATGTTGCGGTTGACGACGTAGGTCACCTCGTCGCCCCTGACCTGGCGGCGCAGGTCGTCGGCCAGGCCGCAGAGCTCTTCCAGGTCGGCGCCGTCGGCGCTCAGCAGGGTGAGCGCCTGGGCGTCGGTGAGCCCCGCCGGGTCGGCGGTGGCCCGCCGGAGCGCCTCCCGCATGTCGCCGCTGATCGCGGGCCCCGGCGCCGCCCCCGCGGGGACCCGGTCGCGCAGGGCGTCCCAGTCGCCGTAGACGTGCTCGAAGTCGTCGCGCCGGTCCTGCGAGCGCCCGGTGGAGTCCACCTCGACGTGCAGGTCCGTACGGCCGCCGGGGGCGAAGCCGCCATCGGGCTCCTGCCACGGCCGGCCCACCGGGACGGTGTCCAGGGCCAGGCCGGTCTCCGGGTCGGCCAGAGACGCCACGTGGGCGCGCAGGCGGGGGTCGAGCCAGGGCTCCCCCGCGAGCACGTACTCCGGGTAGATCGTGAGCCGTTCCTTGAGCGTGAACCCGGCGGCGGCGGTGCGGGCCGCCAGGTCGTCGATCTGCGGCCAGGGACGCTCGGGGTTGACGTGGTCGGGGGTCAGCGGCGAGACGCCGCCCCAGTCGTCGATCCCGGCCCTGATCATCAGGTCGAACTCGCCGCCGATGAGGTTCGGCGGGGCCTGGACGCGGGTCTTGGTGCCGAGCACGAGCCGGGTGACGGCGATCGTGGCGGCCAGCTCGCGCAGGTCGGCGTCGGGCATGCCGCGCATGGCGGTGTCCGGCTTGGCGCGGAAGTTCTGCACGATGACTTCCTGCACGCCGCCGTACTCGCGGGCGACCCTGCGGATGGCGAAGATCGATTCGGCGCGGTCGGCGACGGTCTCGCCGATGCCGATCAGGATGCCGGTGGTGAACGGCACGTTGGAGCGTCCGGCGTCCTCGAGGACGCGCAGCCGCACGGCCGGGTCCTTGTCGGGCGAGCCGTAGTGGGCCTCGCCCTTCTCCTCGAACAGGCGGCGGGAGGTCGTCTCCAGCATCATGCCCATCGAGGGGGCGACCGGCTTGAGCCGCTGCAGGTCCTGCCAGGTCATGACGCCCGGGTTGAGGTGCGGCAGCAGCCCGGTCTCCTCCAGCACGCGGATCGACATGGCCCGCACGTAGGAGAGCGTGTCGTCGTACCCGTGGGCGTCCAGCCACTCCCGCGCCTGGTGCCAGCGGTCCTCGGGGCGGTCGCCGAGGGTGAACAGCGCCTCCTTGCACCCGAGGGCGGCGCCCTGGCGGGCGATCTCCAGCACCTCGTCCGGGCCGAGGAACGCGGCGGGGAGCCTGCCCGGCGCGGTGGCGAACGTGCAGTAGCCGCAGCGGTCGCGGCAGAGCCGGGTGAGGGGGATGAAGACCTTGCGGCTGTAGGTCACGATCCCCTGGCGTCCGACCGACGCCAGCCCGGCGTCCCTGACCCGGCCGGCGTATTCGAGGAGACGGTCCAGATCGGCGCCTCGGGCATGCAACAGAACCGTGGCCTCGGTCACGTCGAGCGCCTTGCCGTCCCTGGCGCGGGCCAGCGCTCGCCGCATCGCGGCGTCTGTGGGGTTCACGTTCATGGAACGCACAGTACGGAACGGTCTCGGCCGGACGGGCGGGCGGGGGGCCGAGTCCCACCAGCTTTAGCGCTACTTAAGGGTAAGAGTCACTGATTCTCGATAGACGTAAACATATGCACAGGAACATACTTAGGAGGTCACCCCAGCTCAGCCCAAGGAGAACCGAGATGTCCTGGTTGATCATCGCCTTCATCGTCGCCGTGGCCCTGCTCGCACCGATCTTCGGCGCCGACTCCCGCGACGGCCGCGACTGGAGGCCCAGCACCCCGCAGGCGCGCGGCGAACGGCACGCCCTCCGGCACACCTCGCTCAGAACGAGCGATAGTCGCGAACGGCCATCCTCGGTCCGCGTGCCGGTGGTCTCCGGCCGCCGAGTTCGAGCAGGCGGGTGATCCGGTGCCGGTGCCCACGGTAGGGAGCCAGCAGCTCCAGCATCCCGGCGTCGTCGGTCTTACCGCCGGTGAGCGACCACCCGACCAGCGAGGGCAGGTGGTAGTCACCGACCGAGACGGCGTCCGGGTCGCCGTGGGCCCGCTGCCGGGTCTCCGCCGACGTCCACACGCCGATCCCGGGCAGCGCCCGTAACAATCGGTCCGCCTCCGCGGACCCCGCCGCCTCCAGCTTTCCGGCGTGCAGGGACGCGTTGATGATCGTCCTCGCGCGCACGGCCTCCGCCCCCGCGCGGTGCCAGTCCCACGAGGGGATCCGCCGCCACACCTCCGGCTCGGGGAAGACCCGCATGGCCTCGGGCGCCGGGCCAGGCGCGGGCTCGCCGTACCTGCCCAGGAGCCACCGCCACGCCCGCCACGCCTCCCGGCCGACGACCTTCTGCTCCAGCACCGCGGGCACCAGCGCCTCGAACACCCGACCCGTGCGGCCCACGCGCAGCCCGCCGAACCGCGAGGCCAGCTCCCGCACCAGCTCGTGGACGCCCGGCCCCAGGCGGCCGACCAGCGCCTCGAAGTCGGCGACCAGGTCGGCGGACCCGAGGAGCTCCGGCAGCGTCTCCAGCATCCACCCGGCCCCGGGACCCCACGCCTGCGCGACCACGACGGCCTCGCGCGCCTGGACCGTCACCCGGATCGTGCCCGGCCCCTCGGGAGTACGGCACGTGCGCCACACGGCCCCGTCCGGCGCGGACCGCCACGCGGGATCGCCGCCGCCCCGGCGATGCGGAGCCATCGTCCGCGCCACGTCGAGCGGACCCTCCGGCCGCCACCTGCGTTCTCGCACCCCCTCAGCCTAGGCGCGCCCCGCGCCCCGCCACCCGGCCGTCGCCGCGGCAGCGCCTCCGGCCACCGCGCCGCGTGATACCCGGCCCGCAGTGCTGGACCGTGAACAAGAATCGTGGGTTCGCCGAACTATGGGTGTCCGAGGCAACCGACGGAAAGACCGGGATTCATGACAGCCCCTCCCAAGGATGCGGCGCCGCCCAGCAAGGACACCGACGCGCAGGTGGTGGAGGCTTCGCGGCGTCACCCTGATCGGTTCGGCGCCGTCTTCGATCGCTATTTCGCAGACATCCACCGCTATGTTCACCTGCGCCTGGGCGAGACGGCCGCGGACGACCTCACCGCGGAAACCTTTCTGCGTGCCTTCCGCGACCGGGAACGCTTCGACCTCACCCGCCTCAGTGCCCGCCCCTGGCTGTACGGCATCGCCTCCAATCTGGTCGCCGAGCATCGTCGCGGCGAGGCGCGCAGATATCGGGCGCTGGCCAGAAGCTCCGCTGCCACGGAGATCGCCGGCCACGACGAGCGCGTGGTGCAACGGGTCTCCGCGGCGGTCATGCGGCCGCGGCTCGCCGCCGGCCTCGCCCGGCTCTCGGCCGGGGACAGGGACGTCCTGCTGCTCGTCGCCTGCGCCCAGCTCAGCTACGAGGAGGTGGCCGAGGCCCTCGGCATACCTCGGGGAACGGTGGGATCGCGTCTCAACCGCGCCCGCAAGAAGCTCCGCACGATCATCGGTCCCGCCGAGGAGGCACTGTGATGAACGAACTCGAAGCGATCAAGGATCATCACGACAGCCTGCCCGGCCCCGCGCCCGAGGTGACCGCGCGCGCACGCGTGCTGCTGGCCGAAGAGGCCGGGGCCGAGCCGCGTCGGCTGACGGTGGCCGCTCCCGGCCGCGGCCGGCCGGCGCGGTCACCTCGGCGGCCTCTTCGCGTTTCCAGGTTGGCGATGAGGGCCGGCGCGGCCGTGGGCCTCGCGGCCGCGGTGACCGCGGGACTGGTCCTGGTGCGGGGCGGCCACGACTCCGCTCCGTTCGGGACGCCTCCTGCCAGCGCCGCCGAGTTGCTCCGGCACGCGGCTTCCGTCGCGGCGCGCGAGGACGTGCGGCCCGGGCCGGGGCAGTTCGTCTACGTGGACCAGAGGAACGTCATGTTCGTCAGCAGCCCCGAGGGCGCGTACACCCAGGAATGGCGTCGCGAGGTGTGGATGCCGGCCGGGGATCCCGGCAAGGCCCTGACGCGCTCGACGTACGGGCGGACACGTCTCACCGGCGGAGGAGGCCCGGCGCACGTGCAACCCCCCGGAACGGTGGAGTACCAGCGCGCGGGGCAGTGCCACGAGAGCCCCCTGGCCCTGCTCTCCCAGGCCACCGATCTTCCCGCCGATCCTGATCAGGCCCTGGCGAGGATCCGCCGGGACGCGGAGGTGTTCGTCCGGTCGGACCAGCGCAGACGAGGAGAGACGGACCTGGGCCAGAGCGAGATCGACATGCGGGTCGAGAAGATCGTCGGGGGTCTTTTGCTCAAGCTGGCGGAGAACCCGCTCACCCCCTCCCAGACCAGGGCCACCGTCTTCGGCGCGCTGTCCAAGATGCCGAGCGCGACCGTCGTCCCGGACCTCACCGACCCCGCCGGACGACACGGGGTGGGCGCCTCACTCAGGTATGAGAGCCCCGGAACCTGGGAACGCGGGGAGCTCATCTTCGAGCCGGTCACCTACCGGTTCCTCGGCTACCGGAGCTGGATCGGGCGGCAGGAGGGCGGACAGGTCAAGGAGATCCCGAGTAGCAGCATGGCGGTGATGGCGGTGAAGGTCGTCGGCTCCATGCCGAAGGTCCCGAAGGACGCCGCCAAGCCCATGTTCTGCTGACCCGATCATCGGTTCGACCGTGAGGGAGGTCGCGGCCGGTCGCCGCGGCTATGTGGCGAGAGGGAGGCGGAGGACGAAGCGGGCGCCGGTGGGGTGGTCGGCCGCGTAGAGGCGGCCGCCGTAGGCCTGGGCGATCTCGCGTGCGATGGGCAGGCCGAGCCCGGATCCGCTGGGGTCCAGGCGGCGGCCCTCGTCGAGGCGGGCGAGGCGTTCGAAGACGCGTTCGTGGTCGGCCGGGTCGATGCCGGGCCCGTCGTCGATGACCTCCAGGACCGCCTCGGGCGGGTCGGCGGTGACGACGATCTCGATCGTGGTGGTGGTGTGCCGTTCGGCGTTGGCGATCAGGTTGCCCAGGAGCCGGGCCAGGCGGATCGGTGAGGCGTTCACCACCGCCCGCCGGTCGAGCCGGGTCACGACGGCGGCGGTCAGCGTGCGGCGTTCCAGTTCGTCGGCGACGAGCCTGGCCAGGTGGATCGGTTCGGTGGCGGTGGGTGCCGTGGTGTCGAGGCGGGCGAGTTCCAGCAGGTCGGCGACGATGTCTTTAAGCCGTTCCGCGTCTCGCAGGGCCTTGTGCAGGATCGGCCGCAGGTCGGTGTCGGGCTCGGAGAGCCCGACCTCCAGCTTGGTGAGCAGCCCGGTGATCGGGTTGCGCAGGTCGTGGGAGGCGTCGAGGACGAACCGCCGCTGCTGTTCGGCGGCCTCCCGCAACGCCGCCATGGTGTGGCCCTGCTGGGTGTAGGCGTGGTGGAGCCGTTCGCTGACGGCCAGGAGTTCGCGGGCGCGGACGAAGGCGCCGGGGTCGCTCTCCCCCTGCTCGGCCCGCGCGCAGGAGGCGGCGTCCTGGCCGCCGCGCCTCAGATGCCGGACGAAGGCGGTGACGTCCTCGGCACGGTGGATGATCAGGTGCACCCGTCCGCCGGGGTCGAAAACGGGGCTGTTGACCGCGCTCCAGTACCGTTCCTCGAACGTTCCCGGCCGGCCGGGAACCTCGACGTCGTGCCTCTGCAGCGCCACGGCGGACGGCTCGCCGGTGGCCGCCACCTGTTCCAGCGACGCGCGCAGGGCCTTCAGCCCCCGCAGGTCCGGATCGTGGGGGTCACGGGGCATGGCGGTGAATATGGGCCGGCCGAGCAGGTCCGCCCTGGTCCATCCGGTGGTCTTCAGATAGGAGTCGTTGACCGCCACGACGACCAGGTCGGGGGTCAACAGCAGCAGCGGGGCCAGACCGTCCCTGAACACCGCCTCGTAGTGGATCTCGAAGGCCATCTTCCGACTCGTCTCTACGCCTGTTCCTCCAGGTTAGGCGGACGCGTCAAATGGAACGGATGGTCGATCACGCGGACGGCGCGCGGTCAGCCGTCGCTGGAGAAGCGGACCGCGCGCGGGGGAAGCCGGACGCCGGGCCACACGCGTGCCCCGGCGAGCAGCTCGTTGCCCGGCCCGACGTACGCGCCGTCGCCGATCACGACGTCGCGCAGGACCGCCCCCGAGGCGATGTGCGCGCCCACGCCCACCACCGAGTCGGCCACCGTGGCCCCGGACTCCACCACGCAGTCCGCGTACAGCACGCTGCCCCGGACCGAGGCGTCGGACTCGACGACCGCGCCGGGGCCGATGACCGTGCCGCCCGCGATCTTGGCGCTCGGCGAGACGCGGGACCCGGGCAGCGCCAGGGACTCCCCGCACGGGCCGGGCAGCGCCGGGGAGGCGAGGCGGCCCAGCACCAGGTCGCACGAACCCTGGACGAAGGCCGCAGGGGTGCCGACGTCGAGCCAGTAGGACCGGTCGGCGTACCCGAGCACCAGCTCGCCGGACTCGATCAGGCCGGGGAAGGTCTCCCGCTCGACCGAGACGACCTGCCCCTCGGGGATCTGGTCGATCACCGACCGCTGGAAGACGTAGCACCCGGCGTTGATGCGGTTGGTCACCGGATTGGGGGTCTTCTCCAGGAAGGCGGTGACCCGGCCGTCCTCGCCGGTCGGCACGCATCCGAACCGCGAGGGATCGTCCACCTCGGTGAGATGGAGCGTTACAGCGGCACGGCGCGCGACGTGCAGCCCCACCTGCTCGGAGATGTCGTGCCCCGACAGGATGTCGCCGTTGAGCACCAGGATCGGGGCGTCGGGGCCGGAGGTGAGCGCCCGGGCCGCGTTGCGGATCGCGCCGCCGGTGCCGAGCGGGCTCTCCTCGGTGATGTACACCAGGGAGAGGCCGAACGCCGAGCCGTCGCCGAAGGCCTCGGCGAACATCGAGGCGCGGTAGGAGGTAGCGAAGACCACGCGCCGCACCCCGAAGGAGTGCGCCCTGGCGAGCTGGTGGGCCAGGAACGGCACCCCAGCCGTGGGGAGCAGTGGCTTTGGAGTGCTCAGGGTCAGGGGGCGAAGACGCGTGCCTTGCCCGCCCACGAGGAGAATGGCCTCAAGGTGTGCCGCCTCTGTCGAGTAGCTCTCCGTCACACCGTGAGGCTAGCTCACTGATCGACCGCCCGTTGATAGGAAACCATATGCGCCTCCGCCGAGGCGTCCCACGTGAACTCCCGGGAGCGGGAGATCCCGGCCTCCGACAGCGACCGCCGGCGCTCCCCTGACTCCAGCAGCGCCTTCAGGGCGTCGCTGATGCTCTCGGCGTCGGGCTCGGTGTAGGCGACCGCCTCGCCCCCGACCTCGGGCAGGGAGGTGCGGTGGGTGGTGAGCACGGGCGCCCCGCAGGCCATGGCCTCGAGCACGGGCAGGCCGAAGCCTTCCCCGCGTGAGGGGAACGCCACCACGACCGCCCCGCCGAGGAACCCCGGCAGGTCGGCGAAGGCGAGGTAGCCGGGGCGGATGACGCGCACGGCCACCGGGAGCGCGCTGACCGCCGCGTCCACCTCGTCGTTCCAGCCTCCGGCGCTGGCCAGCACCAGGGCCGGCGCCGACGGCAGGTCGTTCACGGCCTGGCCGAAGCCCTTCACCAGGTTCGGGACGTTCTTGCGCGGCTCGAAGGCGCCGAGGAAGGCGACGTAGGGGCGGCCGTGCAGGCCGAGCCGGCCGGCGGCCCGCTTGACCTCGGCCTCGGACGGCGGGTGGAACAGCGCAGGGTCGACCCCGTGGTAGGCGACGTCGATGCGCGTCGGGTCGGCCGCGAGCACCCGGACCAGCTCGTCGCGGGTGGCCTTGGACGGCACGATGACACGGGCCGAGCCGCGGACCGCCGTACGGGTGGCCGCGCGGAAGAACGACGCCCGGACGGAGTTGTGCTGCTCCGGCTCGGTGAAGCACGTCACGTCGTGGACGGTCGCGACGGTGGGCAGGCCGGAGTGCAGCGGGATCGAGTAGAAGGGGGCGTGGATGACCTGCGCGCCGACCTGGCGGGCCAGCACGGGGATGCCGGTCTGCTCCCAGACCAGGCGGGTGCCCCGGCTGGAGATGGCCGGTGGGCCGGGGAGGACGCGCGCGGAGGGCGCGATCTTCCCGTACCGCTCGGCGTCGGCCCGCTGGCAGACGACCGCGAGATCGGCGCCGGCCCGGTCGAGGGCGGCGAGGAGTCCGTCGACGTATCGGATCAGGGCGCCGCGGTCGGCGGGGACGGCCGCCGCGTCGACGAGCACTCGGGGCGTCAAGGGCGATCGCTCCTCTCGGATCTCCGTGCCTGTCGAGGACGGAGACCGCATGCGAGCGCGGGCCACCTGGCCTGGTGTACCGGCCGGGTCACTGTCGTGCCCCTACCGGCTGCCGCGGCCGATGCCCTCGCCCCGATCCCCATCAGCCCTCACTCTATTGCGAGGCCCCCCGAAACCGTGAGTCAAATCACAGGCCATTTCCTGCTTCTCTGTCCGAGATGGCCGGTTGGTGGATCAGTCGCGCCCGGCGGTCGCTGGAACGTTCTCCGATCGGCGCGCGGCCAGGCCGGCGACGCCCGCGCAGACCAGGTCACCGGCCGAGACGACCAGCCGCGAGCAGAGGGCCGCCGCGATGGCCGAGCCGCCGGGAAGGACCGGTGCCAGGGCCGCGACCATGGCCACCTCGCGCACACCGGCCCCCGCGGGGGCGACGACCACCAGGAACCCGAGGCACCAGGCCAGCGCGAAGGCGCCGAGGGACAGGGCCGTGGCCCTCGGGCCTGCGGCGCCCAGCCCGGCGACGATCAGCGCCAGATGCGCCCCGTAGGCGAGCCACCCGGCCAGGGCCCAGCCGGCCGAGACGAGCACGCCGCGCCGGGTCAGGGGGCGTTCGAGCGGGGGCCGCTTGAGCAGCCGAAGGCCGAGGCCGAGCACGCCGTTGACCACGCGGGGGTGCAGGCCGGCGACCAGCACCGGGAGCAGCAGGACCAGCCAGGCGTAGCGCGCCACCGAGTCGCCGGCGAAGACGGGCAGGGTCACGGCCGCGACCGTGAGCCCGCTGACCAGATAGATCGGATATGTCAGGAAAAAGGCGGCAGCGCTGCGGGGGCGCGGGATCCCGAGGTCCTTGCCCATCTCCATCTGGGCGAGGACCGGCCAGAGCGACCCGGGGATGTACTTGCCGAGCTGCCCGACGAAGAACACCTTCGCCGCGTCGGTGAACGGCAGCGGCGAGCCGAGGTCGGCCAGCAGCGCCCGCCACATCAGCATGCCCGCCACCAGCGCCGCCAGCACGGCGACCAGCGACCCGGCGAGCAGCGGCCAGGACAGCCGCCCGATCCCCTCGGCCACCTGCGCCCAGCGCCCGGCGATCGCCCAGGCGCCGAAGCCCAGCGCGACCAGCAGGAACGCGACCCTGACCAGCTTCTTGCGCGTCGTGGAACGCGGCGCCGCCGTCGTCGAGGCGGGTGCCACGGAGTCCGGCGTCATGGAGTGCGCACGGGCTCGGGGCCACGCGGGAGCGTGCCGCCGAGAGGGCCGCGCGCGGTCTTGGTCGCGACCCACAGGTAGGTCGGCACGACCGGCAGCAGGGCCCGCAGCGCCGCGCGGGGAGTGCGCGCCAGCGTGCCCTGGGCGGCGCGCCCGGCCGCGCCGGGGAACAGCTCGGTCCCGGCGAACCGGTCGGGCGAGGCCAGCACGGGCAGCGAGTAGTCCCAGACGTGGAAGCCGGCGAGCATGCGCCGCAGGCCGCCGCGGGTGCGGAACCGCTCGTAGTAGTGGTCGGCCCGGCCGGAGGCGCGGACGTAGCGGTCGGCGAGCGCGGGCGGCAGGTAGGACAGGAACGGCAGCTTGTAGTGGGGCTCGATCACGCCCAGCCGGTTGCCGAGCCCGAGGTACAGCACGCCGTCGTCGGCGAGCACGCGGCGCATCTCGGCGATGACGGCGTCGGGGTCCACCACGTGCTCGTAGATGTGGTTGAAGACCAGGACGTCGATCGACCCGTCGGGGAACGGCAGGGCGGTGCCGTCGGCGCAGACGAACTCGACCCGCTCGCCGAACCGCTCGGCGGCCCTGCGCAGGCCGGGGACGTCGATGTCCACCCCGAGCGCCCGCTCGGCGCCGGCCGAGGCCAGCTCGTCGGCGATGAACCCCGCCGAGCACCCGATGTCGGCGACGGTCAGCCCCTTGAGCACCGGGGCGTCGCCGCCCTCCCGGCCCAGGAAGTGCGCGAGCACGGCGATGATCTTCGCGGCCTTGCGGCGCCGCTTGGCCTCGTCCAGCATCGCGGCCTGGAACTCGGAGTATTCGAGCTGCGCCACACGTTCCTTGCCCACGCCGCCCAAGGGTATAGGGCCTCCGGCGCGCCCGCGCGGGATCGCGTGTGCGGGACGGGCGACCGAGGGGTCCGAAGGGACCTCCGGCGCGCCCGCGCGACACCCGAGGCCGGATCCCGCGTACGCCGAGGGTCCTACCCTCGACGACCAGGTGGCTCTACGCTGGGCGGATGCTGAGCCGCCTGCGATCGAGTCCCCTGCTCCGCGTGGCGCTGGCGCTCGTCGCCCTGGCCTTCCTGGGGTACGGGCTGTCCAGGAACTGGCACGACTCCGCCGCCGCCCTCGGCATGCTGTCGTGGTGGACGGTCGCCGGGTCGGTCGTCTCCGTCCTCGCGGGCCTCGGGTTCATGCTCCTGGCCTGGCGGGCGGTGCTCGCCGGCTTCGGGACCCCGCTGCCGCTGCGGGTCGCGGCGAAGGTGCTGTTCGTGGGGCAGCTCGGCAAGTACGTCCCCGGGTCGGTGTGGGCGTTCGCCGCCATGATGGAGCTCGCGCGCGACCACGGCTCCCCGCCGCGCCGCACGTTCGGCGCCACGGTGGTGGCCCTGGTCACCTCTCTGGGCTGCGCGATCGCGCTCGCCGCCGTCACACTGCCCCTGACCTCCCAGGACGTCGCCCGGCAGACGTGGTACCTCGTCGCGCTGATCCCGCTGATCGTCGTGGGCCTGCACCCCCGGGTGCTGACGTTCGGCCTCAACCTCGTGCTGCGCGTCGCCCGCAAGGAGCCCCTGGACCGCGTCCTGCCGGGCAGGGCGATGCTCGTCGCCACCGGGTGGACGATGATCGGCTGGCTGGTCTACGGCGTGCACATCTGGCTGCTGCTCGGCGACATGCGCCCCGGCGGGGTGTCGCTGTACGCCGTCGCCGCCGGGGCGTACGCGCTCGCCTGGGTGACCGGCCTGCTCACGGTGATCATCCCGGCCGGCATCGGCGTGCGGGAAGGAGCCATGGTGCTGGTGCTCGCGCCCGTCCTGTCCGCCCCGGGCGCGCTGGTCGTCGCGATCGTCTCGCGGCTGGCCTTCACCCTGGGCGACGTCGCGTGGGCCGGCCTCGGCTTCCTGCTGGCGCGCGGTCAGGCGCCTGAGGAGAGCAGGGCCTCGCAGTACGCCGCCCAGTAGGGGTCGGGGTCCACGGCCTTGACGCCCTGGCGCAGCCGCTCCGGCTCGCCGTCGGCGTAGAACGCGGTGATCGCCTCGGCGAGCGCGTCCGCCGACCCGGGCTCGACCAGCAGGCCGTCCACCCCGTCGGTGACGTGGTCGGCCAGCGCGCCGACGCGCGTGGCGATGACCGGCAGGCCGTTCTCGTGGCCGAGCCAGGCGTTCTGGCTGGCCGTGGCCGAGCGGTAGGGCAGCACCAGGGCGTCGGCCTCGGCGAACAGCGCCGGCAGCTCCGCCGCCGGGACGTAGCCGGGGCGCAGCTCCACGCGGTCGCCGAGGGCCAGTTCGGCGATCAGGTCGCGCGTGCCGTCCAGGCCGCCCCAGAACTCGCCCGCCACCGTCAGCGAGACGCCAGGGACGCGGGCGAGCGCGCGCAGCAGCAGGTCCAGGCCCTTGTACGGCCGGATCATGCCGAAGAACAGCAGCCGGTTACGCACCCCGCCTGAGGCCGTGACCTCGCCCCTCGCGGGAAGGTGGGGCGGCAGGGCGGCGACCCGGACCGGCGTGGCCGAAAGCTCCCGGGCGAGCCCCGCCTGCTCCTCGGAGTGGGTGAGCACCTGGTCCGCGCGGCGCAGCAACGCCTTCACCAGCGGCGCGTCGTAGGGCTTGCGCTCGTGCGGCAGCACGTTGTGGCAGAGCGCGACCACCCGGGCCCGGCGCCGCAGGCCGTACAGGATGCCGAGGTAGGCGGGGACCTGCACGGAGCTGAGCAGGCTGAGCACCACCAGGTCCGCGCCGCGCAGCCGCCGGCCGCAGGCGACCCACCCGCCGGGGAGCCGCCAGTCGAGGACGCGCCGGACGCCGGGGAACGGCTCCCCCTCGGGCGCCGAGATCGTCTGCTGCCCGGGGTACAGGAAGGAGGGGTACTGCGCCCGCCAGGACTCGATCACGACGTCGTGGCCCAGGGCCGCGAGCCGGTGCGCCAGCTCGGTGGTGTGCTGCGCCCCGCCGCCCTTGTAGGGGTAGGCGGGCCCGACGATCGCGACGCGCACCTCAGGCGCCCCGGGACCGGACGATCAGGTCGGCCAACAGGGCGAGCGAGCCGATGATCAGCCCGGACAGGAAGACCATGACCGTGCTGGCCGGGAAGTAGAACGGGTGCCGGAACATGTCCACCACGCCCTTGGCCAGGCCGATCACGACCAGCCAGATCGCGGGCGGCATGAGGACCTTGAGCGGGTTGAAGTACATCACCATCCGCAGCACCTGAAGGATGTAGCGGTAGGCGTCGGAGATGAAGCTGAACTTCGACTTGCCCGCCCGCTTGCTGTACTCGATGGGCATGTAGTGCACGTCGTGCTGGTTGGACAGGAACGCCAGGGTGATCGTCGTCACACAGGAGAAGCCGGGGGGCAGCAGCCGCAGGTAGGGCAGGGACACCGACTTCCTGAAGGCCCGCAGGCCGGAGTTCAGGTCGGGGATCTCCTGGCCGGCCAGGCGCTCGGCCACCTTGCGGATGAACCACTTGGCGGGCACCCGGAGGATCTTGTGGGAGCCCTGCTCGCTGGTCCTGGCGCCGACGACCTGGTCGATCGCCGGGTCCTTCTCCAGGATCTGCACCAGCTCGGGGATGCGCTCGTTGGGGTAGGTCATGTCGGCGTCGGTCCACACGACGATCTCGCCGAGCGCGTCCTGGGTGCCTATGCGGCGGACGGTGCCCGAGCCGCCGTTGCGGTGGAAGGCCACGATGCGCATGCTGGGGAACCGGGGCGCGGCGGCCTGGAGCCGGGCCAGCGTCCCGTCGGTGGAGTGGTCGTCCACGGCCACCAGCTCGTAGGTGTAACCGCTGAGGTCCATGGCCTCGCAGATGCGTTCGACCTCTTCGATGACGTGGTCCTGCTCGTTGTAACAGGGCAGGACGATCGTCACGTACGGTTTCGCTTCCACGGCGGATCCAGTCTCAGGCGTCTCGGTCACACTCACGTCGGGCGAGGATACAGGGCCCGGCCCGTCGAGGAGTCCACGTCATCCCGACCTGGGGAGTCTTCCCCGCCCCCGCGACGCCACTCCGGTCACCCCGGCCCCTCTGCCATGGGGCGCCACTCGGATCCTCTCGCCTACCGGACCGACTGGACGCCCGGCATGTCGCGCACCGCCTTCCTGACCGCCTCGGCGGCCTTGGGGGTGCCCGTGCGCACGCGGTAGCTCTCCAGCATGAGCTCAAGGAGCAGGGGCGGCCCGTCGTTGATCCCCTCGGGGCGGTACAGCCGTTCCAGTTTGAGCGCGTGCGCCCGGTCCTCGAAGTAGATCTTCTCCACCCCGTCGACGGCGAGGAGGCGGTCGAGGATCGCCCGCTTCTGCGCGTCGGTGACCGGCCGGCCGCCGATGGACTTGCACGCCCGCGCGGGCCCGTAGCCGCACAGGGTCACCGTGACGTCGGCTCTGCCGTCCCAGAAGTCGGTGGTCACGCGGGTGACGACCCGCACCCCCCGGATGCGCCTGACCTTGGCGGCCACGGCGAGGTAGTCCGACTGGTGGCGCAGCGTCCCGATGAAGGAGTCGGGGAAGTTCGCCTGGGTGAGCGTGAAGTCGGAGGTCACGTCCGGATACCGGTCGGGAAGGCCGCGCCACCTGTTGTAGGAGGCCGCGGAGCTGACGAACTCCAGCGAGACGACCTCGGGGATGGCGCGCAGCGCGGCCTCCACGCGGGGCTGGTCGGCGATGACCCTGCCCTGGTCGGTCTGGCAGCGCGAGATCCCCTCGCCGCACACCCCCACCGCGAACCGGAGTTGCTCGGGGACCGCGACGTCCGGGGGCGGGAGCGGCTCGCGGGACCGGTCGTACAGGTACCACCCGCCGCCGGCGACCACTCCCAGCAGCACGACCGCCACCGCGCCCACGGCCAGCAGGACCCGGTGGGCCGACGCCCAGGCCCGGAACCTGGGCTCCCGGTCCGGGTCCTCCCCGAACGACAGCTCCTCCGGGCCCGGCGGCTCCTCTGGCTGGTACACGGCCTCCACTCTCCCGATCACGGCCTCCCGGGGTCAACCGGCGCGGGACCCCCGGTCACGCACGGTCGGCGGCTCCCGGGGTCGATCGGTGCGGAGGTCAGCCGGTGCGGGGGACGGTCATCCAGACGTCGATGCCCAGGGACCACGTGCCGTCCGGCGGGTCGACCAGGGACCGCTCGTCCTGGCGGGTGCGCAGGGCGACGACCTGGGTGGGCGCGCCGTACGGGGTGAGCTGGTCCCGCCGGGCGGCGAGCAGGACCGGGACGCGGCGCGCGATGCGGATCCGGTCGGACAGGCGGTCCACGTCGGAGGGCGCCGCGACGTCGGAGGGCCCCGAACCGGTGACCTGGCTCGCGACCCGGACATGGGCCGTCGGCACCCCGCACATGCCCCGGACGACCTGGGTCATCCGGTCGGCGGTCACCCGCTCGATGATCAGCACAGTGGCGTCCGCGGGCAGGGCGGCGCACATCCGCGCCACGGCCGCCGCCTCGCCGCGCTCGATCGGGGAGAACGCGGTGCCGATCGAGGTCACCACGGCCGGGACCACCATCAGGACGGCGCCCGCCGCGTACACCCCGCGCTGGACCCGCGTCCCGTACCCGGCGTTCCGCACCCTGGCCGTCACCCAGCGCAGACCCCACGCCGCGAGCAGGATCAGCCCCGGGACGATCACCGCGACCAGCCGTCGCGACGCGAACGGGTGGTCGGGCGTGATCGCCGGGCGCCAGAGCGTGGTGACGGTGGTCCACCCGATGATCGCCAGCGGCAGCAGCCAGACGAAGCCCCGGCCCCGGGCGATGCGCCGGGCCAGCACGGCCGCCGCCAGCGTGGCGAGCACCACGACCGGGACGCCGACGTACCAGATCACCCAGTACAGCGAGTCCTCGTAGTAGAGGCGCCCGGCCTCGACCGGCAGGCCGGTCGCCCGCTGCGTCGCCTGGATGAACCGGTCGTTGAGCAGGTCGTCGGGGTTGGCGGCCACCCGCCGCACGGTCTGGACCCACGGGCGCACCGCCAGGCCCGCCATCGTCAGGACGACCAGCGCCGCCGCGAGGCCGGGCGGCCACCGCCAGGACCGCACCGCCTTCCAGGACGGGGGGATCACCCTCGGTCCGAGCACCGCCCCGGCCACCGTCAGTGCCAGCACCAGACCGCAGATCGCGAGCAGCGGCAGGATCGAGTCCGACAGGTAGTTCAGATACGGCCGCGCCAGCACGTACGCCACCAGGAACCCCAGCCCGGCGCCCGCGACCAGCCCGCCGAGCAGCGGCGGACCCGTCCCCGCGTACGCCACGCCCCGCCCCTTCCCCCGGCGCAGGGCGATCAGCAGCCCCGCGTACACCAGCACGGGGAGCACGTCGCGCAGGCCGTCGATCCTGACCAGCACGGCCAGGCCGAAGGCCAGCCCGGCGAGCGCGGCGGCGCGCGGGCGGCGGCGGGTGTCGAAGGCCAGGGCCATGCCGCCGAAGAGCAGGATCAGCGACGGGATCTCGCTGAACGTGGTGCGCGAGGTGTAGAGGATCGGCAGCGCGACGGCGAACGCCAGCGCCGCCGGAGGGGCCCACCTGGCGCCGGCGAGCCGGCCCGTGACCCCGGCGACGGTCAGCACGGCCAGCGCGCCCAGCACCGGGGGCACCAGCAGCAGGCCGGGCACCCCGCCGAACCAGAACCCGAGGGCGTCGATGATCGGCGTACCGGGCATGAACTGCGGCACGACGGCGCCGCCATGGTCGTAGAAGCCGATGCTGCCCTGGATCAGCGCCGGATCGGGGCCGCCGAACGCCGCCGTGTCGTAGGGGATCGGCAGCGAGCCGTGCCGGGCCACCCAGATCGCGTACTGGGCGTAGGTGGCGGGGTCGCGGCGGACGGCGAGCTGCTCGCTGTGGAAGACGGCGTTGAACACGCCCGAGGCGACCGCTATGCCGCCCACGGCGGCCACGTGCCAGGGCGTCGCGTCGGCCGCCTCCCCCTGGCGCGCGATCCGCGCCCCGTACACGCACAGGACTACGGCGAGGAGACCGCCGAGCGGCAGCATGAACGGCGGGGTGAAACGGCCGAGCAGAAGCAGGGGCACGCCCGCCAACAGCCAGCCCGTCAGGGCGAGGGCGGGCATGATGGACACCGCGGCGAGCACCCGGCCCGCCGGCGGCCGTCGCGACTGATCGAACCAGGTTCCGGTCATCCTTGCCCGCGAGCCTAGTGCGACGTACATGGGCGTTCGCCGCATCGCCACCCCTTCCCACCAGCACGGCGCCTGGCCTGCGAGGCGGCGTGGCGGCGGAGGAGCAGGTAGCGTACGGGCTTCGCGTGATCTCGCTCCGGCGGGTGACGATCTTCATTGGTGGCGTGCGGGGGGACGAGTTGGTGACCACGACGGCCGCACGCACCCTGACGGGGCGGCTCCTCACGACGCTCCCGTCCGTCCGGGCCTTCGCCGGGCGGCACCGGTGGTTCCTCGTGGTGCTGTCGTTCGGGGCCGCGTTGCGCCTGGTCGCCATGATCGGTTACCGGCCGGCGCTCTGGTTCCCCGACTCCTACACCTATGTGGTGACCGCGCTGTGGCCCCGGCCCGACCTGGTACGCCCCGCCGGGTACTCGATGTTCCTGCGCCTGCTGGAGCCGTTCCACAGCTTCGGGCTGGTGGCGTTCACGCAGCACCTGCTCGGGCTGGCCACCGGCGTGCTCGTCTACACCGCCGTGCTGCGGCTGCGGGGGCGGCGGTGGGCGGGGGCGCTGGCCGCCGCACCCGTGCTGCTCGACGCCTACCAGGTCGAGCTGGAGCACCTGCTGGTGTCCGACACCCTGTTCGCGTTCCTCGCCATCGCGGCCGTGGTCGCCGTACTCGGCCCGCTGACCTGGCGGGCCGCCGTCACGGCCGGACTGCTGCTGGGGGCCGCGACGCTCACCAGGACGATCGGGCTGCCGCTGATCGCCGTGGTCGCCGTGTGCCTCCTGGCCCGCCACCGGTCCGCGCCGGGGCGGGCGGGGGGCAGGTGGCTCGCCGGGGTGCTCGTCGCCGCGGCACTGGTGCCGGTCGCGGGGTACGCGACCTGGTTCGCCGCCACCTACCACCGCTTCGGCATCGTCGGCTCCAACGGGGTCTTCCTGTACGCCCGGACGATGTCGTTCGCCGACTGCGGCGTCATGCGCCCGCCGCCGGACCTCGCCGTGCTGTGCGACCCCACCCCGCCGGCCCGCCGCCCGCCCTCGCAGGAGTACGTCTGGGCGGCCGGCTCCCCCCTGGTGGCGCTGCCCGGCATCACCTTCACCCGGGAGACCGACGGGCTCGCCGGGCGGTTCGCGTTGCTCGCCCTGCGCAGCCAGCCCCTGGACTACGTCGCGTCGGTGCTCTCGGAGATGGCGCGGTCGTTCTCGCCAGGCCGCCCCGTCTACCCCGACCAGGCGATCTACGACCTCTACGAGTTCCCGGCGACGGCCCCGCCGCCGCCCACGCGCGCGCCGGCGATGGCGGGCGCCGCGGCGGCCGAGCGGTACGAGGACGGCCCGATCGGCACGCGCATCGTGGAGCCGTACGCGGGCTGGATACGCGCCTACCAGGACGTCGTGCGGCTTCCCGGCGCGGCGCTGCTGGTGATCCTTCTCCTGCCTCCGGCGGTCGCGCTCGTACGGAGGCGGCGCGGCGGGGGGGCGGGCGCGTCGTGGGCGCTGCCGTGGATGACCTCTCTGGCGTTGCTCGCGATCCCCGCCGCCACCGCCGAATTCGACTACCGGTACACGCTGCCCGCGGTGCCGCTCGCGTGTCTGGCCGCCGCGCTCCTGACGGCGCGGCAGGTGGAGCGGTCAGAGTCCGCCTGACCTGGTGAACCTGTGAACTTCCGGTAAACCGGCCGATTGCGACATTCCAGCAAATATCCTCTTGTCGGTAAGCTTGGCGGACCCAACCGACCCATCTGGAGATTGCATGATCATGAGCCCATTCACCCGATCATGCCGCCCGGAACCGGGCCGGTGACCTAGTCTCGTGACGAAATGAGCGAGCACCGACACGGCGCCGAGCCGCCCCAGCCCGGCCGCAGGTCGAGCCGCGGCCGGACCCCGGACCACTCCGGCGCCGTCCCCCCCGCGGACGGCGAGCGTCCCCGCCGCCGCCGAGGCGCCCCCCAGGAACCGCCGCCCGAGCCCTACGGGCAGCCGGACGCCTACGGGCGCCCCGTCGACCACGCGCAGCAGAACGCCCACGGCCGGCAGGACGCGCGGCAGTACGGTCCCCCGGACGCGCAGTACGGCCCTCCCGACGCGCAGTACGGCCCGCCGGGCGCGCAGCCCTACGGCCGTGCGGACGGGCCGGCGTACGGCCCCGCCGACGGGCAGTCCTATGGCGCGCAGGGCGCGCAGCCGTTCGACGACCCGCGCGCGCCCCGGCAGCGTGACGTGCTCGCCGGTCCCCTCCCGCCGCCGGGTGAGCCCGCCCGCCGGGGCCGCAGGCGCGGCGACGGCGAGCCTCCGCGCAAGGGCGGCGGCAAGCGCCCGAGGGTGCTCGCGTGGGTCAGCATCGCCCTCACCAGCGTCATGGTCCTGGTCGCGCTCGGGGGATACACCCTGTACCGCAACCTGCTCGGCAACTTCCGCAAGGAGGACGTGAGCGCCGACCTGAACGCCAACCGGCCGGTCAACACCACCGGCGCGCTCAACGTCCTGCTCGTCGGCTCCGACTCCCGCGCGGGCGACAACAAGCGGTACGGCCAGCACATGGGCAACGAGGGCGAGCGCACCGACACGATCATCCTCATGCACATCTCGCCGAACCGCGACAAGGCGACGCTGATCAGCTTCCCGCGCGACTCGATGGTGCAGATCCCCGCGTGCAAGAACGCCCGGACGAAGGCGGCGCTCCCTCCCCGCCTCGACATGATCAACTCGGCGTTCAACGAGGGCGGCATGGGCTGCACGATCAACACGATCGAGTCCACCACCAACATCCGCGTCGACCACTACATCAAGGTCGACTTCACCGGCTTCAAGAACATTGTCGACGCCCTCGGCGGCATCCAGATCTGCGTGCCCCAGGCGGTCCACGACAAGCAGGCCAAGCTCGACCTGACGGCCGGCAAGCAGATCGTGAAGGGCGAGACCGCGCTCGCGTACGTGCGCGCCCGGCACTCCCTCGGCGACGGCAGCGACATCAGCCGCATCAAGCGCCAGCAGATCTTCCTGTCGCAGGTCGCGAAGAAGGCGACGAGCGGCGACACCCTGACCACCCCGACCAAGCTGCTGAGCCTCGTCACCGCCGCCGCGCAGTCGGTCGTGATGGACCCGCAGCTCGACGTGGACACCCTCCTGCAGATCGGGCAGAGCGCCCGCAGCCTCACCGCCAAGGGTGTCAAGTTCGTCACGGTTCCCTGGGAGGCCTACCCGGCGGACAAGAACCGCGTGCAGTGGAAGCAGCCGGACGCCGGGAAGATGTTCGAGTCGCTCCGCACCGACGTCGAGGTCACCCCGACGGCCAAGCCGAGCGCCTCCTCGTCCTCCTCCACCACGCCGGCCAAGCCCGCCGTGAAGCCGGGCCAGGTGCGCATCCAGGTGGTCAACGGCACCAACACCCCGGGCAAGGCCAAGGAGGTCGCCGAGGCGCTGGCGGCCCAGGGCTTCAAGGTCACCCAGATCGGCGACGCGCGCCCGGCCGACGGAACCGACAGACCGAAAACCCTGCTCAGGTACGCCAAAAACGCTGCGGACGGCGCGGACTACGCCACTCCCGTCGCCTCGAAGCTGCTGACCATCAAGGTGGCCCCGGGCGCCGGGAAGGTGAAGACGGGGCTTCTGACGCCCTTCACACCGCTCGCGACGACCACCCCTCCGGCCGGGACGACCGACACCCCGGCCGACGGCCCGATCATCCAGCTCGTCATCGGAGCCGACTTCAAGGGCGTGAAGGTGCCGGTCACCATTCCCGACAGCGCCCGCGTCGTCGACTCCAAGACCGACGTCTGCAGCACCTGACCGACCATGCCCGCGCGGCCCGGATCCCCCTGCGGGACCGGGCCGTCCGCGTGTCCCGGGGCGGCCGACTTCCGGCTCCGTCGCGACAATTGATGGTGGGGGCGTTAGGGTGGATGATCTGGCGAGCGTGCCCCTAATCCCTTCCGCAGCGTTCTTTCTGAGCACCTGCCAGTGTCCGAAGCTACCCCTGGTCTCCCGACAGATAGCTGAGCGTTCCCCCCGTGAGTGACACCAGATCCTCCTTCCAGGTTCCGTCTCCACGCACCGACGGCGTCTCCACCGACGCCGACGAGGTGGGGGCGCCCGGCACACGAGGACCGGCGCCGATCGACCCCGGCCAGGACGCGGAGACCGGCGACGGCGGCCCCGAGCATCCCGCCGGGGACGCCACCGAGCACCCCGCAGGGGACGCCACCGAAGACCCCGCCGAGGACGCCCCCACGGCCCGCTGGCCGGTGCCCGACTACGCGGCGCCTCCCACGGGCGCCTGGGACCGCCACCGCCCCCCGACGGGCGGCCGGTCCCGTGAGCCGCTGTGGCCGGCCCCCGAGACCGCCGAGGGCACGCGTCCTCCGGCCGAGGGCGACGCGGGCGCGGAGGCCCCCGCGGGCCGTCCCAGGCAGGCCGGCCGCTCGCCGTACGCCCTCCGCCCCGCGCGGACGGCCGAGCCCGCGCCCGGGCCCGGCGAGGACGACGACCCCGAGACCTTCACCTTCGACCGGCCGGCCTGGGGCGGGCCGCCGCCCGCCGAGGCCCCGCACGAGCATGACGCGCCCGTCTCCGACGGCTTCTCCTTCTGGGAGCGGCGCCCGGTGGCCGACGACCCCTCTCCCGCCGCGGCGGCCCCCGTCCTCGCCGGGCGGGCCCGCGTCCAGGAGGCTCCCGCCGGGGACTCCGCGCCCCGCGAGGCCGTGGAGAGCCCGGCGCCCGCCCGGGCGAAGCGGGCGCGCGAGCCGTACCTCGACAACGTGAAGTTCGTGCTGATCGCGCTGGTCGTGACCGGCCACTCTCTGGTGCCGACGCTCGGCACGCACTCCTCGCGCTCGCTCTACGTCTTCATCTACGTGTTCCACATGCCGCTGTTCGTCCTGATCAGCGGCTACCTGAGCAGGAACTTCTGGAACTCCAACGCCAAGACGAACAAGCTCGTCGACACCTTCCTCGTGCCGTACGTGATCGTCGAGGTCGGCTACGCCGTGCTGCGCACCGCGCTCGGCCACAAGTGGAGCCTGACGATCATCGACCCGTCATGGCTCAACTGGTACCTGCTGGCCCTGCTGCTGTGGCGGCTCTCCACGCCGGTGTGGCGGCGCATGCGCTACCCCCTGCCGATCGCCGTCGGCGTCTACCTGATGGCCGGGCTGTCGGACCTGCCCGGCGACTTCAGCATGGACCGCTTCTTCGGCCTGATGCCGTTCTTCGTGCTCGGCCTGTGGCTCCAGCCGCGCCACTTCGAGATGCTCAACCGCCGGTGGGTGAAGATCCTCGCCGGCGTCGTGCTGGCCGGGGCCGCCGGGGTGGCCCTCCTGATCTCCAAGCGCCTCCCGCTCAGCCCCCTGTACTTCAAGGAGAGCTACGCCGAGCTGCACATGTCGTGGTGGGTCGGCATGGGCGTGCGCGCCGCCCTGCTGGTCGCCGCCCTCACGGTCTCGGCGGCCATCCTGGCGCTGGTGCCGCGCAGGAACACCTGGTTCACCGACCTCGGCACGCGCACGCTGTACTGCTACCTGCTGCACGGCGTGCCGGTGCTCATCGCCAAGGACATGGGCTGGCTGGGCTTCCGCTGGCTGCACGGCCCGCTCGGCGTCATGGCGATCATGAGCAGTTGCTTCGCGCTGGCCATCGTCCTGTGCCTGCCGGAGACCCGCAAGCTCTTCAAGTGGCTGCTGGAGCCGCGCCTGGTGTGGCTCTACCGCAGACCGTCCTCCTAGGTCCAGGTGATCGGACCAGGTAGGCGGATGTTCAGCGGCATTTCCACCGCGATTAACGGTGCGCATCCGGGCAGGAAGGGAACGCCACCCACCATCGTCATATGAAGGTATGTGTCGGCACGATCGTCCACCACCCGGAGGACGCCCGGATCATGCATCGGCAGATCCGCGCGCTGCTCGACGCCGGGCACGAGGTCACCTACATCGCGCCGTTCACCCATTGCAACGTCACGCCGCCGCAGGAGATCCGCGCGATCGACGTCCCGCGCGCGGTCGGCCTGCGCCGCGGCCGGGCGCACCGCGCCGCGCGCGCCGCGCTCAGGAAGGGCGTCAAGGACGCGGACCTGCTGCTCGTCCACGACATCGAGCTGCTGTTCCTGCTGCCCCGGCGGCGGCCCACCACCGTGTGGGACGTGCACGAGGACATCGCGGGCTCCCTGGAGACCAAGCCCTACCTGAGCGAGCTCATGCGCCGGCTGCTCCCGCACCTGGTCCACGGGGTCGAGAGGCGGGCGGAGCGCCGCCACCGCCTGATCCTCGCCGAGGCCGCGTACCGTGACCGCTTCACCGGGAACCACCCCGTGGTCCCGAACACCACCTACGTGCCCGTGACCCCGCCCCCGCCGCCCGGTGACAGCCGGATCGTCTACGTCGGTCACCTGTCCGAGGCCAGGGGGGTCGTCGAGATGATCGAGCTGGCCCGCAGGCTACGGCCGCACGGGATCCGCCTTGACCTGATCGGCGGCGCCGACGCGGCGGTGCGCCCGCTGCTGCGCGACGCGCAGCGTGAGGGCCTGCTCGACTGGTTCGGGTACGTGCCCAACGACCACGCGCTGCGCATGGCCCAGGGCGCGCTGGCCGGGCTGTCGCTGCTGCACGACGTGCCCAACTACCGGCAGTCGTTGCCCACCAAGGTCATCGAGTACATGGCCCGGGGCATCCCGGTGATCACCACCCCGCTGCCGCACGCCGCCTCGATCGTCGGGCGGGCCGACTGCGGGCTGATCGTCCCCTACGGCGACGTGGACGCGATGACCCAGGCCGTGCTGCGGCTGCGGGACGACCCCGAGCGGCGGGCCGTGATGGGCGCCCACGGGTACGCCGAGGCCCGGGGCCACTACCACTGGCCCGACCAGGCCCGCGACTTCGTCTCCCACCTGGAGGAATGGGCCGTCCACGTCCCCTCCCCCGCCCTCCACCGCGTCGTCCCCGCCTGACCACCACACCCGCGACCACGCGCCGTCCCCGCTGACCACCGCGTCGTCGTCCCGTGACGTCAGCGCCCGCCGGCCCCCTCGGCCGCTTCGGCGCCTTGGGTCGCAGTCGCTTCGGCCGGGATCGTGTTCCGGCGGGGTGCCCGGCGCAGGACGTACCAGGCGAGGGCGATCAGGGCGACCACCGCGACGAGCCCGCACACGCCCCGCCAGCCCAGGTGGATGTAGGCGCGCACCCCGAGCCACGACCCCACGCTGCCCCCGATGAAGGAGCAGGTCATGTACGCGGTGTTCAGCCTGCTGCGGACCTCCGGGCGCAGGGCGAAGATCCGCGCCTGGTTCGCGACCTGACCGCACTGCACCCCGATGTCCAGCAGCAGCATGCCGACCACCAGGGCCGCCAGCCCGGCCGTGCCGCCGAGAGCGCCGGGCACCAGGACCGCCGCCGCCGCGAGCGTGCCGAGGACGCAGACCAGGTTCACCACTCCCGGCCCCCTGCGGTCGACCCACCGTCCGGCCGCGGACGTGCACAGCACGCTCCCCGCGCCCACCAGCGCGATCAGACCGACCGCGTGGCCACTGAGGCCGTACACCGGCCCGGTGACCAGCAGGGCGAGGCTCGTCCAGGCCGCGCTGAAGCCGCCGAAAAGCGTCGCCTGGTAGACGCACGAGCGCCGCAGCTCCGGCTCCGCGCGCAGCAGGCGCACGGACGCGGCCAGCAGCGCCGGGTACCGCTGCCGTGACGGCGGCGTCGTCGTGGGAACCGCGAAGGCCAGGCCGACCGCGAGGAGCAGCGTCAGTACCGCGGCCACCAGGTACGGGGCCCGCCACCCCAGCCACTCGCCGACCGACCCGCTGAAGGTGCGGGCCAGCAGGATGCCGCCGAGCAGGCCGCCCAGCAGAGTGCCGACCACGGCACCGCGGCGGCCGTCGGGCACCAGGCCCGCCGCCATGGGCATGATGATCTGCGGGACCACCGTCGTCACACCGATTACGGCGCTCGCGGCGACGAGCACGTGCAGCGTGGGGGCGGCGCTCGCCGCGAGCAGGCCGAGGCCGGTGAGCGCGAGCAGGGTGACGATCAGGGGACGGTGCCGCAGCCGGTCGCCCAGCGGGACCAGCAGGAACAGCCCGGCCGCGTACCCGACCTGCGTCGCGGTCGCCACCAGCGCGGCGGAGTCCGGCGACACCCGCAGCCCGGAGGCGATGAGCGGGCTGATCGCCTGCGGAAAGTACACATTGGCCACACTGACCCCACAGGCCAGCGCCAGCACAAACGTCAACCCCCGCCCCAACCCCGCCTCACCCACCACTGACAACCCCCCCAAACCCAACCAAGACCCCCGAATCTACCGACCCCTCCTCCGCCCCCAACCCCCCACCCCACCAACCATCCTCACCAAACCAACCCTTACTCCCCAACAACTCACGCCCGAGCCGGCCGGCCTCCCTCCTCGCCGTTCATCGGCTCGTCCCACGCTGTCGTTCTTGTACATCTGGCGCCTGGGATCCCGGGTTGATGTACTGGAAGCCATGGCAAGCCATCTCATCCAGGGCCGACGGGTCACGATGCCCGTGGAGGTCAGGGACGCCTCCGTCTGCGGCGCCACGTACCTCGTACGGGCCGACGCGGCCCGGGCCGTGCTCGCCTACTCCGATCTCGACGTCACCGAGGCCCTTCCCGGCAAGGCCCTGTGCACGCTGGTGTTCGTCCGCTACGGCGACAGCGACCTCGACTCCTACAACGAGTTCGGCGTGGCGTTCATGGTCCGCCCGCCCGGCTCCGGCCGTCCCCCCGCCCACGGCGCGCTGGCAGGCGTACGCGACCTCCGCGCGCACGGCACCGGCGCGTTCATCCATTGGCTCCCCGTGGACCAGGGCTTCACCATGGAGGCCGGCCGCACGATCTGGGGCTTCCCCAAGGAACTGGCCGAGATCGACCTGCGGCTTTCCTCCCCGTACAAGCGATGCGTCCTGCGCAAGGACGGCCGCCTCGTACTCGACCTGCTCATCCGCCCCGGCGTGCCCGTGCTCGGCGCCCCCACCACGATGGACGCCTACTCCCACCTCGACGGCGTCACCCGGCGCACCCGCTGGACCATGCGCCCCCACGGCGTCCGCGCCCGCCCCGGCGGCGCGCTGATCCGCCTGGGCAACCACCCGATCGCCAAGGAACTGAGCGAACTCGGCCTCCCCAAACGCGCCCTGATGACCACCACCGCCACCCACCTCACCATGTCCTTCAACAACCCCACCCAACTCTGACCCCCACCCGGAACACCCGCCGTCCCGGCTTCCCATACGTCCCGCGAGCCCGGCGAGGCGTGCCATAGGCTCATCCGGAAAGAAGGTCCTCGCCTCCGCGCGCTGAACGCGCTCCGGCTCGGGCTGTGTTTCCCAGGGGGCTCCGCCCCCTTCGACACCCGGTTTACCCCGTTATTCGCGGGTTGCGTTTCTCGGGCAGGTCTGGGCCGCATATTCGCACTGTCAGGACGCGTCAGGCGGTATTGGGGTGAAGTCAGTCCTGGATGTGGGGATTAGTGGTGATGATCTTGTTGGTGGTCGTGCGGAGGGCGGGGAGGAAGGTCAGGACGTCCTGGGCACGGGATTGGAGGTCCGCGGGCGAGGTGATGCCCAGGTCGGCGATCAGGTGGGCGAAGCCTCCGGCGAAGGCTTTCCTGACGGTGGGCGGGGCGTCGGCGGTGAGGATCTTCAGGCATCGGGCGTAGGTGGCGGCGATCCAGAAGACGGCTTCGCGGTGGCGGCCGCGTGCGATGAGGTCATGGGCACCGTCGACGGCGATCGGCCGCGCCAAGGGCGTGATGTCGGAGGAGAAGAAGAAGGGCGTCGTCGACAGGGGCGCCGTGGCATCGAACACCTCGGCCATCGCCTGCAGGTGGCGGGTCACGCGTTCAGGGCTCAGGTTCGCGCAGCCGAGTAGTCGCAGCAGTTCCTCGTAGAAGTCCGCCTGCCCGTACTCCGCCAAGAGCTCTCCGGCGGCCACGTAGCGGAGCCGGACGGTCGGGTTGCGGAGCCCGGCGGTTAGCAGCACGTGCGTGGTCACGCCGGTCGGGAAGAGCCACGAGGTGACCTGGTCGTGGAACGGCTCGGACGGGTCGAGCCGCCCGAGTCCGTCCACGATCCGCTTCTCGGCGTCCGCGCACCTTCGGCGCACCCACGGCCGGCGGGCGAACTCCCGTGCCGTCCTGGCCTGGATCTCGGCGAGCCGCCCGGTGGGGTCGGCGATGATGCCGCCGACCCCACGGAAGCTCCCCGCGAGGTGATACGAACCTGCCATCTCCCCAGGCGACGGCATCTCGCCCCACGACAGGTACGTGGCCTCGATCAGCACGCCGCCCCAGACAAATTTCCCCAGTTTGTCCGGCGCCCTGTCCCCCGAGGTCATGACGATCACATCCACGTCGGACGCGGCGGCCAGCTCCCTCTCCCCGGACCCCCAGCACACCGACCCGCTGAAGAACGCCCCCGCGAAACCCGCCGCCCCCGCCGCGAACTCCCCGACCCACCGCCCCGCAACCCCCCGAGCCTCCCGAACCCTCATCGCCCCCGCCCCTCCCGCCATCGCACCCGTAAGACGGCGAGTTCCCGCGCCCCTCGAGGTGCTGAGCCGAAAGCAACGATTCCAGGCCGACGATCTCCGAAACACCCGGCTGGTACCGCGTCAGCTTGAACCCATCCCCCAATGTGTCCGCCTGGGCGCAGCGACGGTTTCGGGGGTCGAAGGGGGCGGAGCCCCCTGGGAAACACAGCCCGAGCCGGAGCGCGTCCAGCGCGCGGAGGCGAGGACCTTGCTCTGAGCGAGGCTGTCACGAAGCGAGGCTGTCGCGAAGCGAGGACCTGGTCTGGCGGGTCAGCAGCCTTCTCTTACCTCGAAGATCTCGTCGGCGACCAGGCCGTGGGCCTGGCGGTGGACGTGTTCGGCCGCGTCCGCCGAGGGGGCCTCGACCAGGCAGAAGATCTTGCCTTGCTTCTCGTCGACCCAGTAGCGCAGGTAGTTGACGCCGAACATCCCCTGCTTCTCCAGGTCGGCCTTGTGCGCCTGGGCGACGTCGGCCATCGCGACGCCGTCGGTGATGTTGTGTACGTCCATGTAGATCGGCACGCCGGCCTCCTATGTCGTGGTCAGTCCCTCAGACGGTAGGAGTGCGGGCCCATGGCCCGGATCGGGAGCCGTTCCCTATGTTTCGCCGCGTACTGCCTAGATTTCCACGTCGGCCAGGCCGAGCCTGATCGTCTGGGCCGCGGCGACGTCCCGGCTCGGGACGCCGAGTTTGGCGAGGATGGCCGAGACGTGGTGGCCCACGGTCTTGACGGAGATGAACAGCTTCGCGGCGATCTCGGCGTTGGTGTGCTGCGCGCACACCAGGGCGAGGACCTCGCGTTCGCGCCGCGTCAGCCCGAACGGATGCTCTCGGGTGGCCGAGCGCGGCCCGGCGGGGAGCGATCGGACCCCGAGCCCGCGCAACGCCTGCCTGACGATCCGGGCAGCGGGGGCCGCGCCGAGGCCGGTGAGGATCCCGAGGGCCTCGCGCAGCGCCGGTTCCTCGGACACGCCGGCCAGGGCCAGCGCGGCGTCGTAGGGGCAGCTCAGCTCGGTCCAGACCCGCGCGGCCTTGATCGGGTCGCCGTCGACCTCCAGCCGGTACGGCTCGGCGTACTCGCCCGGTGCCGTGCGGGCGGAGCCGGTCCGCCGCAGCCAGGCCGCGACCGAGCCGCGGTCCCAGGCGTCCAGGTCGGCGCACGCGTCGGCGGCCAGCTCGGCCTCGCGGACGGCCGCGCCCGCCCGGCCCTCCAGCCAGTACGCCTCGGCGCGGGTCAGCCGGACCGGCACGATCTGCTGGGGTTCGCCGGTGCGGTCGGCGCTCACGGCCGCCTCGTCGAGGTGTTCCCACACGCCGGAGTCCCCCCGGCGAGCCATGATCGCGCCGAGCCTTCGCAGCGTGCAGAGCCGGTTGGCCGGGGAACGGCCCGCCATGGTGAGGATCTCGGCGTTGAGCCTCATCGACTCCTCCCAGCGCCCGGTCCGCTCCATGACGGTGGACCATTCGCTGCGCAGGCACGTGGAGTACGAGGTGAGGTCGTGCTCGTCGCAGTACGCGATGCCCTCGGACAGGTACCGCTCGGCCTCGTCGAACCGCCGCTCGGTGCTGTGCAGAGAGGACAGGTTCGCGAAGGCGCGGCCCACCTGGTCCTGGTGGCGCCCGGACAGCGCGATCTCCAGCGCGCGGCGCAACTGCCCGGACCATTCGCCGCCCTGGATGCCGGCGCACACGGCCTGCGTGTTCAGCACGTCGCTGAGCACGTCGCCGGCGCCGAGCCGTTCGGCGATCTCCTGCGCCCGCAGCGCCAGGCCGATCGCCGCGTCGTGGTCGGCGTGCAGCATCCGCTGGTTGGCGAAGGTGGCGTACGCCCACGCCAGCTCGACACCCGGCCCCAGCGGCTCGAGGACGGCCACCGCGGCCTCCGCGGCCGCCACCTCGCCGCCGCCGCACAGGTTCCACCTGATGCGCGACAGCCGCCGCAGCACGTCGCCCTCCCGCCGCCGGTCGCCCGCCTCGCGCCACCGCGTCAGCGCGTGCTCGCAGGCGTCCGCCGCCTCCTGCCACCGGTCGAGCAGCGCCGCCTCGTCCGACAGCCCTTCGTACAGTGCGGCGAGCGTCGCGGCGTCGGCCGCGTCGGCGAATTGGAGCGCGCGCCGGAACTGCGCCGCGGCCTCACGGTGGGACGCCAGCCACGCCGCCCGGCGCGCGGCGGCGGGCGCGTGGCGCAGGACCGCGGCGGCGTCGCCCGCCGCCTCCGCGTGGAAGGCCATCCGGGCGTCGTCGTCACACCCGAGGGAACCCAGCGCGGCCAGGACGAGGCCGTGGATCGCACGGCCGCGGTGCGCGGCGACCGCCCCCTGCACCGCCAGCCGGGCGATCTCGTGGCGGAACCTCAGCGACCCGCCGTCCCCGACCACCAGCCCGCACGCGAGCAGCTCGTCGACAGCCGACGCCGGGCACCGGGTCACCGACTCCAGCAGCCGCACCTCGACCTTCGTCCCGGTCAGCGCCGCGACGTCGAGCACGTCACGGGCCTCGCCGCCCAGGCGTGCCGCGCGCGCCAGGACCGCGTCCCGCGCCGATCCCGGCACCTCGCCGGCCCCGGCGCGCACGACCTCGGACACGTAGAACGGGTTCCCGCCGGTCATCCGGTGCAGCGTGGACGCCTGTGACTCGCTCCCGCCGGCGAGCGCGCGTACCGCGTCCACCGACAGGGGCGACAGCGCGATGCGCCGGGTCGGCCGCTGCGAGGCGAGGTCGCCCAGGGCGACGCGGAGCGGGTCGGCCGCCGCCAGGCCGTCGTCCCGGTAGGTGACGATGAGGAGCATCGAGGCGTCACGGAGCCGCCGTCCGAGGAAACGCAGCAGGTCGAGGGTGGCCTCGTCGGCCCAGTGGACGTCCTCGATGACGACCGCGTCCAGCACGCCCGGCTCTCTGACCTCGCGCAGCAGCCCGCGGAACAGTTCCTCACGACCGGCCCCGGCGCGGCACAGGTCCAGCAGGCCGCCGCCGAGCTGGTCGGCCAGGTCGAAGAGCGGGCCGAGCGGGCGCGGGGTGAACAGGCCGTCGCACGCCCCCCATGACCAGCGGGCGTCCGGCAGGTCCCGCTGGAACCGCTCGACCAGCGCCGACTTCCCGACTCCCGCCTCGCCCGCGACCAGGACCAGCCGTCCCTCACCGCGCCGCGCCTCGGCCGCGTACTCGGCCAGCGACGCCAACGACGACTCCCGCTCCAGCAACCGCATTCTCGTAGTATCCGCCACCGCCGCAAGCCCCCGTACCCGACGGCCCACACCATGAGACGAAGGCCCGGGCCGTACTTCCCAGGGCGCCCGGCACTCCTCGACCGCCCGACATTTCCCGACACTTCGTCTCTTGCCGTCTTTGGCCGCAGATGGGGGCGGACGAAGGCTTCGTACCTCCAAGTTCCACAAACGGTAAACCTCGGGTGTCATGAGTACCGCCGTTTCGCTGGCAGGGGGAAAGCGCCGCGCCGTAGCCTGAGGACGTCGAGGGATCCAGGAGAGGCCGGGGCTTATGGACGACCGTGGCGGCATCGGGCGACAGCTCAAGAGGACCCGCGAGGACCGCGGCCTCACCCAGGAGCAGCTCGCCGAACGCTCAGGGTTGTCCCGCGACATCATCGCCAAGCTGGAGCAGGGCCGGCGCCGGTCGGCCCGCCTGACCACCATCATGCGGCTCGCCAACGCCCTGGACGTCGAGCTGGCCGAGATGATCGGCAAGCGCGACCGGATGGGCGCCGACCGCGACGGCGGCAGCGTGCTGGCGCTGCGCGACGCGCTGATCTCCCCCGGGTTCCTCTCCGGCGCCGACGACGGCCACCACGGCGAGCCCACCTCCCTGGCCGACGTCACGGCCGCCGTCGAGGACGCGTGCCGCCGCTACTGGGCGGGCGACTTCGGGTGGCTCCTGGCCCGGCTTCCCGGGCTGATCGGCGAGGCGCGTCAGACCCACGCCGCCGTGGGCGAGGCCGCCGTCTACCCGCTCGCGATGGCCTACGACCTGGCCGCCAGCATCATGGTCCATCTCGGCCGCGACGACCTGGCCGCCATCGGGGCCGAGCGCGCCATCGCCACGGCGCACGGCGGCGGCGACGAGTTGCTGTGGGCGACCCTGCACGCCACCTACGCGTGGGTGCTGCTGCACCAGGCGCGTCTCGGCGAGGCCGAGCGCCTGGCCGCGAGCATGGCCCAGCGCATCGAACCCGCGTTCTCCGCGCCGGCCTCGCACATCGCCGCATGGGGCAACCTGCTCATGACGGCGCTCGCCCCCGCGGCGGCGGCCGGTCAGGACATCTCCGAGTACATCACCCTGGCCTCGGCGGGCGCCGAGCGTCTCGGCGAGCACGTCGGGGTGTACAACTCGGCGTTCGGGCCGGCCACGGTGGCCATGCAGGCCACCCACGCCTACTCCGTACGGCGTGAGCCCGACAAGGCGCTCGTCGCGTCCCGGCGCATCCGTCCCGGCCAGGTGACCGGCATCGCCTACGGCTCCCACCTGCTGGACGTCGCGCAGGCGCACCTCGACGCCCGCGACCACACCGCGGCGGTGCGACACCTCCAGGAGGCGCGGGCCCTGTCGCCGGTCTGGTTCCGCCACCAGCGGGTGGCGCTGACGCTGGTCGCCGAGGTCCGCGAAGCCGAGACGCGGCCGTCGGCCGCGGTCAGGTCGCTGGCCAACTCGCTGCCCCTGGAGGGGTAGGACACAGCGTCCTCACGGAACGGCGGCCGTGGACGCGGAGGGACGGGGTGTCCCTGGCAGCCGGGACCGCCCGATCTCACCATCGGTACATGACAAGTCACGCAACGGCCGCACGGGCGTGAGCGGGCGGCTGGAGACCGTGCTGAGCGCCTTCGAGGGTAACGCCGGCCACGGGGTGCACGTCCCGCGGTGCCGGGGCACCGACGGCACGGAGCGGGTCACGTGGTATCCGGCGACGCGCCGGGTGGATCGGGCACGGACGCTGCGCTGGACGTGCGAATGCAGGTCCACCGTCTACTACCTGATGGCCGGGGGCGGCCTGGCGTGGATCCGGCGGATCGGCCGCCAGGACGACCCGGCCGGCCCGAAGGCCACCGAGACCGACCACATGACCTACCCCGAAGCCGAACGACTGTGGCACCACATCCTCCTGGGCCACGCCCGCTGAGCCCGCCCGGACCCGGGAGCCCTAGACGAGCCGACTCTGGACGGGGAGCGGGGCAAGGGTCGACCCGGGGATCGGGGGGCAGGGGCCGACCCAGGGATCGGGGCAGGGGCCGACCCGGGGAGCCGGATAGGGGCGATCCAGGGAGCCGGGCAGGGGTCGATTTCGCGTGAAAGCGCTCTCTCGGAGGTGCGGCGTAAGGTGTCGGCATGGAGCTAGCTGAGATCCGGAAATATCCGGTTAAGGCGGTTTCGGGGGTGATCGTGAACACGGCGATCGTGGAGCGATGGGGGCTGGCGGGCGACCGCCGCTGGGCCGTCGTGAACGAGCAAGGGGACCCTTTCTGGCTCGGGGAGCATCCCCGGCTGCTGTCCGTCGCCGCCAGCGTCACCGAAGAGGACGGCCTGCTGCTCGACGCGCCGGAACTGCCCCAGATGAAGGTCCCCCCGGCCACCGGAGAGAACGTTCCCGTCGGTTTCCAGGAACTGGACACCGCGACGCTCGCGCACCCCGACGCCCACGCCTGGTTCACCCGCCTGGTCGGCGAACCCGCCCGCCTGGTCTGGCTCGACGACCCCGGCCGCCGCGCCGTCCCGCCCTCCCACGGCGGCCTGCCCGGCGAGATCGTCGGCTTCGCCGGTGACGCCCCCCTCCTGCTCACCTCACGCTCCTCGCTGCGCCGCCTGGACGACTGGGTCCTCGAAGGCGCCATGGAACGCCAGGACGACCCGCCCGCCCCGCTGGACATGGGCAGATTCCGCCCCAACCTCGTGATCGACGGCGCTCCCCCGTACGCCGAGGACGACTGGCGCGAGATCCGCATCGGCCCGCTCGACTTCCGCGTCTCGGAACGCTGCGACCGCTGCGCCGCCACCACCTACGACCCGGTCACCCTGGAGAAGGGCAAGGAACCCCTGCGCACCCTGGCCCGCCACCGCCGCTGGGACGGCAAGACCTGGTTCGGCATCCGCCTGGTCCCCAGAAGCCGAGGCGAACTACGGCTCGGCGACCCGGTCACCGTCCTGGCCTGAACCACCCGCGCGCCACCGCACGGAGACGACTCCGGCAGGGGACGGGTCAGACGATGGGAGGGCGGCCCAGGCGGAGCATGCGCCAAGCGGTTCGCCAGGCCATCGGGCGGCGTTCGCCGGCGGGCTCGCGCAGGCCTTCCTTGAAGCCGCGGAACCACGACCTGATCGCCAGCGACGACCGCTCGCGCAGCAGCGTCAGCAGGACCCAGTCGAGGAGGTACAGCCCAGCGAGCGCCCAGGGAAGGTTGCGCCGGGCCAGCCACACCCGGTTGCGCGCGTTCAGCCGGTAGAACTCGGCGTGCCGCGTCGGCGGGACCTGCGGGTGGTACATGACGGCGTCCGCGTCGTACTCGATTCGGTAACCCTCGCCGAGCAGGCGCCAGGCCAGGTCGGTCTCCTCGTGGGCGTAGAAGAACCGCCCGGGAAGGCCGCCGACCTGGAGGAACGCCGACCGCCTGATCGCGCAGGCACCGCCGAGGAAGGTCGTCACCGGCGAGGAGCGCTGCGGGTCGCCCGCGCGGAGCCGGGGGACGTGACGCCGCTGGCCGACGCCGCCGTCGGGGTCCATGACGCGGAAGGAGATCACCGCGAGGTCGGGTTCGGCGGCGAACCGCTCCCGGACGTGCGCGGCCACCTTGTCGTCGGCGTACCACCCGTCGTCGTCGAGGAACAGCACGACGTCGCCGGTGCACTCGCGGACGCCGTGGTTGCGGCCCTCGGGGATGCCGACGTTGTTCGGGATGCGGACCGTGCGCACGGACGCGGAGCCGGGGACCGGCATCTCCGCGAGCGGGGGCACATCGGCGCCGTTGCCGACGACGACGACCTCGACGTCCCCGTCGGTCTGGGTCAGCGCGGACTCGACGGCCCGATCAAGCTCGGCGATCCGGTTGCCCATGGTGAGGATGACACACGAGATCTTCAACGCGTCATCGCCCCGACGCATGGAGAACGCATGTAGTCATGATCACCGAGTCTGTGTAAGCGGGCAATCCGGGCTGGCTCTGAACACTGCGAAATAAGGGTATCGGAACTGTCAGCGAACCCCCGCCAAACAGCAACTGTTGCTTCGGCGTCGGCCCTTGACAGAGATACGACGCCGGAGGACCGCCGCCGGTTCCGATTCATCATCATCTCAAGCAAGCCGCCTCGACGCGAGGATGCTCACGAGGTGGAGCACCGTCTGGAGCGCCGCGAAGACGACGCAGGCGACGGTCAGCACCTGGGTGGCGGTGATGGTGCCCGCGACCGCGTCCCACACGGCCGCGATCACCGCGATGATCGACAGTTCCACCGCCTGGATCACCCGGTGGAAGCGCAGGGCCGCGGCGATCTTCCTGGCCGCGCCGAGGCGCCGCGACTGGAAGTGCTCGGCCGCCTCCTCGGTCGTCGCCACCAGGCCCGATCGGGCGCGGGCGACGTCGACCAGGTCGGTCTCCGACTTGATCAGGATGGCCCCGAGCGCGGCGGCGACGCCGAGCACGGTGTACCAGTCGGGCAGCGTGGCCGAGGCACGGAACCCGAGCCCGATCAGCAGCGCCGCCTCGGCGAAGTAGTGGCCGACCCGGTCGAGGTAGACGCCGGTGATCGAGGTGCGGTGGGTCCACCGCGCCAGCTCGCCGTCGGAGCAGTCGAGCAGCAGGTAGAGCTGGATCAGCACGGCCGCCGCGACGGCCGCCCACAGGCCCGGCAGGGCCAGCACCACGCCCGCGAGCACACCGGAGAGGATCATCAGCCCGGTGACCTGGTTGGGGGTGATCGGCGTGCGGGCCAGCGCCCACGTCACGTAGATCGACAGTTTGCGCATGTAGAGCGCGCCGGCCCAGTGCTCGCCGGAGTTGCGGCTCATCGTGGTCTGTGGCTGGGCTACCGCGCGCAGCTCAATGACCGAGGGCCCGGACATATTCCTCCACCCGGTCGCGCACCTCGGCCTCGGAGAGGCGCAGGTGCTCAAGAATCGTGTATCGCCCGGGGCGGGTCGACGGCGCCAGCATCACCGCTGCGGTGAACTGCTCGGCCGTCAGGCCCACGTCGCCGGGCGTGACCGGAAGGTCATGACCGCGCAGACAGCCGGTCACCAGCGACAGCCGGCGCTCGTCCTCGCGCAGGAAGAAACAGAAGGCCGCCCCGATCCCGGCGAGCTCGCCGTGATTGGAGGTGCCTGGATAAAGCTGGTCCACGGCATGCAGGATCTCATGATCTCCACCGCTGCTGGGACGCGAGGAGCCCGCGATGACCATGGCCATGCCGGACAGGACCAGCGACTCGGCGAGGACGGTGAGGAACGCGTCGGACTCGATCGAGTCGCCCCGGCCGAGCACGGCCTCGGCGCTGGTGCGCGCCATGGCGACCGCCAGGCCGTCGATGGGCTCGCCGCGCTCGACGTTGCCGAGCTGCCAGTCCTCGATGGCCGACAGGTTGCTGATCACGTCGCCCACGCCGGCCCGGACGAGCGAGGGCGGCGCGCCGTGCACGAAGTCGAGGTCGACCAGGATCGCCAGCGGCATCGGGACGCCGAACGACCCCTTGCCGCCCTCGTGCTCCAGCGAGGAGACCGGCGAGCAGATGCCGTCGTGGGACAGGTTGGTGGCGACGGCGACCATCGGGATGCCGGTCAGCGACGCGGCGTACTTGGTCACGTCGATGGTCTTGCCCCCGCCGATGCCGACCACGGCCTCGAACGCGCCCTTGCGCAGGTCGGCGCCGAGCGACACCGCCGCGTCCACCGACCCGTCGGGGACGCGGAACACCTTCGCCTCGCCCAGAGTGGCGGCGATCAGGCTGGAGATGTGGTCGCCCTGACCGGCGCCCACGGCGACCGCGACCCTGCCGGAGGTGGCCACCCGGCTGTCGGCCAGCAGCGCGCCGAGCTGGGCCACCGCGCCCCTGCGGACCTCGACGGTCAGCGGGGCCATGAGCATTCGCGCTAGAAGGGGCATGCGTCCTCCCGGTGCGCCGCCGAGCCGGGCGCCGGCCGCCGGACGCGTGCCGGTCCGGCCGGTTCGGCTAGTACGTGCACGCGATCTCCCGTGCCCTGGCGAGGTCGTCGTGGTTGTCCACTTCCACCCAGTCGACCTTGCCGATGGGGGCGACGGCGATCTTCTCGCCGCGGGCGACCATCTCGCCGTACCCGTCCTCGTAGTAGAGCTGGGGGTCGCGCTCGAAGGTGGCCCTGAGCGCGTCGGCGAGGCGCTCGGCGGCGCCCGGGCGGATCAGGGTGGCGCCGATGTACTCGCCGAAGGCGGTGGCGGGGTCCATCAGCTTGGTGATCCGCGCGAGGTGGCCGGTCTCGTCGAGCGTGACCTTCATCTCCTCCTCGGCGAGCGACTTCACGTTGTCGACCGCCAGCAGGATGTCGCTGGTCACGGGGGCGTCCAGCAGCGTGCGCTCGACCGACACCGGGTGGACGGTGTCGCCGTTGACCAGCAGGGCCCCCTGCGAGAAGTGATCACGCGCGCACCAGAGGGAGTAGGCGTTGTTCCACTCCTCCGCCTTGTCGTTGTGCACAAGGGTGAGCTTCACGTCATGCCGCCGTTCCAGCTCGGCCTTGCGGTCGTGCACGGCCTGCGCGGCGTAGCCGATGATGACCACGACGTCGCGCAGATCCACCGCCGCCAGGTTGCGCAGGGCGATGTCCAGAATCGTGGTCTCTCCGTCGACCGGCACGAGCGCCTTGGGCAGCGTGTCGGTGTACGGCCGCAGGCGTCGTCCGGCCCCGGCGGCCAGCACCATTCCCAGCAACGTGCACTCCTCAATCAAGACAGAATCTGTAGGCCAAAGGTTAGTTGCCTACGGGTGGTGATCGTGTAATCCGGAGTTCACCTAAACCGTAAAGACACCAAATGGTGGCAATGCACGCCTCGAATGCGGCGCCAGGGCCGTTCGGCGGGCGTCAATCGTGCCCGCCGAGGTCGGCCGCCTCGACTCCGGACCTCGGCGCGGCCAGCCAGCAGGTGACGCTCTCCCAGCAGAACAGGGCCGAGAGGTACAGCGCGGCCAGCGCGAAGACCGGGGTGACCGCCCCCATGAGGGCGCCCAGGGCCACCAGGAGCATCCGCCCCTCCCACCCGAGGCCGGCCGAGGCGAGCCAGGCGGGCGGGTAGACGTGCTGCCGGCAGCGGTAGACGACGTCGTAGTGGTGGAAGAGCATCGCGCCGAGCAACGCGAACACCAGCACCCTCGGCACGTCCCAGGCGAAGCCCACGCACGCGACGAAGCCGTATTCGGTGAGCCGGAGGATCGGCGGCACCAGCCAGTCGAGCCGCCCGTCGTGGGCGTGGGAGCTGCCGGGGCCCGCGAGCAGCAGCGCGACGGCGGGCGCGAACACCGCGGGCCCGTCGGCGCCTGCCACCCCGAGGAGCAGCATCACGCCGGTGACGAACGCCCCGGCGACCGCGGGCGGCAGCGGCGGAAGCTGGCCCGCCACCAGCAGGCCCATGCCCCGGGCCAGCACCCCGTCGTCCCGGAAGGTCACCACCGAGCTGCGCGGCACCGGCGCCATGTGCACCTTGGTCATGATCAAAGCGACCTCGCGATCCTGCCGGTCAGCGTGTAGAGCGCCGCGAGCCCGCCCCAGGTCAGCAGCGCGAGGAAGGTCACCCGGGCGTTGAACAGCCCGGCGGTCACCGCGATCAGCACCATCCGCTCGCCGATGGGCAGCACCACGATCTTCTTCAGCCAGCGGGAGACGGTGTTCGCGTCGAGGCGGGCCGACAGCCGCACGACCGGCCCCCCGCCCGGACGGGACGGCGCCCCGGACGCGTTCGCGGGCCCGCCCGGTGGATCGGTGCGCAGCGGGATGGGCGTCCCGAGCGCGCCGCCGTGCCCGGGACGCTCCCAGATCGGGTCGACGCCCGCGGCGTCCGCCCGCGCGCCGGCGTAGGAGAAGTCGACCATGTGGCGGATCGCCTGGAGCAGCATGGCGGCCACGGCGAGGGCCCAGATGGCGCCAGGGCCCGTCGAGCCCTGGTCGAGGCCGCCGGCGTACCCGAGGGCGAGCCCGATGTAGACCACGTACTCCTTGACCCGGTCGAAGGTGGCGTCCAGCCAGGCCCCGAGGGGGGAGAACATGCGGGTGTAGCGGGCGAGCTGGCCGTCCACGCAGTCGAGGACGAACGACAGGTACAGCAGGACGGCCCCGGCGAGCTGCGCGCGGCGCAGCCCGGCGGAGAAGGCCACGGCGGCGAGCCCGGCCAGGCCGACGGAGAGCCCGGTCACGGCGTTCGGGGTCAGCCCGAGCCTGGCGGCCAGCCGGACCGCGTGGCCCGACCACGAGCTGACCAGGTAGGTGGCGACGAAGCCGTCGTCGGACTTGACCGCCGCCGAAAGGCGGGCGCCGTCCTCGTCCACCTCGCCGAGCCGGGCGATGGCGGCGTCGGCCTCCTTCTGGGCCGTGACCCGGTCGCAGTGCAGCCGCCCGAGGTGCGCCGCGCGCACGGGCACCCCGACGCGCACGAGGCCCGCGAGCAGCAGGCCGGCCACCTCGGTCTCGTCGGCGTCGCCGAGCCGCCGGTCCTGGGCGAGGTTGGCCAGCTCGTCGGCGACGTCGGCGAAGCTCACCAGGTCGGCCTGCCCGACGTGCAGGACGCCGCGGAAGCCGCCGTTGGCGCCGGTCACGGTGTGGAAGGAGTTCCCCGCGGCGACCACCCGGCCACGCTCGGCGCGTACGGGCGGGCTCGGGACGCCGGTCTCCCGCCGTCCGCCGTCCGGTCCCGGGACGCCGGTCTCCCGCCGTCCGCCGTCCGGTCCCGGGACGCCGGTGTCCGGCCCGCCGCCGTCGTGGCCCACAGCGACGAGCGCGCCGGTGCCCCGGGCGGGATCGGCCAGGAGCAGGGCGAGCGCGTCGGTGTGGGCCACCAGGTCGCCCGGGAGCACGGCCATCGGGCCGGCACCCGCGCGGGCGATGGCGGCCACCGCGCGCAGGTCGCCGGTCAGCCCCGGGCTGCGGGCCACCTCGGCGGCCGTGGCGGCGGCGGCCGCCACGGGAACGGGCTCGTTCACCGCCCCGGCGACGAGCACCCCGGGGCGGGACGGCAGCGCGGGCAGGTCGGAGCCCCTGGTCACGATGTGGGTGCGCCGGACGCGGAGCAGGGCGAGCTGCCCGGCGAGCCGGTCGACGAGGGTGCCCTCCGCGCACGCGAGGCCGGTCGCGGGGGTGGTGGCGAGCAGCACCGCCAGCGCCGCGGGAGCCCTCATCTCGGCGGGCTCGCCCGCTCGGGCGCCGGGCTTGCGCTGGGGTCTCACCGGGGGCGGATACGCGGAGTCAGGCAACCGGGGGTCTCCTTCCGCGACCGGGGATCGTCCACCCCGCAAAGTAACCGAGCCGTCACACGCCTTGCAATGCCATCGGCGCGGCGTCCGGTGAGCCCCAGGTCACAGGGGTCGCCGCCGCGGCGGCCCCGGTCACTCGGGAGCACCGCCGGTGACGCACCGCTACTTTGGGCGGGACGCCGCCGATGCGGGAACGCTACCGGGGGCGGCCCCGGTCACGCAGCGTTATCGCCGTACGCGTCCCGCAGCGGACGCCGCCGGTGAAGGAGGCGGCGCCTCCGGGTAGTGATCAGTAGGGTCAGCCGTGAACGAGTCACCAGAAGGAAGTCGTACCTTGGCCGCACAGGAACCACGCCTGCGGACCGTCGGAGTGGTCCTCGCCGGCGGAGTAGGGCAGCGCGTCGGGCTCAACACGCCGAAGCAGCTCCTCAAGATCGCCGGACGCACGATCATCGAGCACACCCTCACCGTCTTCAACGACGCGCCGGAGATCGACGAGATCGTGGTCCTCATGGCGCCCGGCTTCACGGCCGAGGCCGAGCGGCTCGTCCGGGAGGGCGGCTTCCACAAGGTCAGCAAGGTCGTGGAGGGCGGCGCGAGCCGCACCGAGTCGACCTGGCGCGCCCTGCGGGCCCTCGGCGACGCGGAGTGCGACGTGCTCCTGCACGACGCGGTGCGCCCGCTGGTGGAGCCGCGCATCATCTCCGAGTGCGTCGAGGCGCTCAAGGTGTACTCGGCGGTCGACGTCGCGATCCCGTCCTCCGACACCGTCGTGGTGGCCGCGCCCGGCCCGCGCGGCGAGATCATCCGCGACATCCCCGACCGCTCGCGGCTGCGGCGCGGCCAGACCCCGCAGTGCTTCCGGCTGTCGGTGATCAGGGAGGCCTACGAGCGCGCGTTCGCCGACCCCGACTTCGAGCGGCGGCCCGCCACCGACGACTGCGGCGTGGTGCTGCGCTACCTCCCGGACGTCCCCATTTACATCGTGCCGGGCAGCGAGCACAACATGAAGGTCACCCACCCGGTCGACGTCTACATCGCCGACAAGCTCTTCCAGCTCGCCTCCAACACCGCCCCGGTGCCCGCCGACCCGGCCGCCTACCGCAGGGCGCTCGCGGGCAAGGGTGTGGTGGTGTTCGGCGGCAGTTACGGCATCGGCGCCGAGATCGTCCACCTCGCCGAGGAGCACGGCGCGATCGTCCACTCCTTCTCCCGCTCGCAGAACGGCGTGCGGGTGGAGGACCCGATCTCGGTGGCGGACGCCCTGGACCGAGCGGCCAAGGAGAGCGGGCGGGTCGACTACGTGGTCAACACCGCGGGCGTGCTGCACATGGGCAAGCTGGAGGAGGCGGACGACCTCACCGTCCAGGAGACCGTGGGCGTCAACTACCTGGGCCCGGTCAACATCGCCAGGGCCGCCATCCGCCACCTCCGCGACACCCGGGGCCACCTCCTGCTCTACACCTCCTCCTCCTACACGCGCGGGCGCGCGGACTACAGCCTGTACTCCTCCACCAAGGCCGCCGTGGTGAACCTCACCCAGGCGCTCGCCGACGAGTGGGCGGAGTACGGCGTCCGCGTCAACTGCGTGAACCCCGAGCGCACGGGCACGCCCATGCGGTCGCGGGCCTTCGGCGACGAGCCGCCGGCCAGCCTGCTGTCCCCCCGCGCGGTCGCCCAGACCTCCGTGGACCTGCTCATCTCCGGCCTGACGGGCCAGGTGATCGACGTACGCCGCGACGGGTAGCCCGAGATCGCGGTGACGGGCGGCCCCAGGTCGCCGCGATGGACGGCCGGGCGTGGAACCTCTCCGCGAGTGGGTAGAAGACGATCATTGCGGGGGGGGACACGACCGGGGGGCCGTCGATGGACTGGGTGCGTCGAAACACGTGGGGGGCGTTCCTCGCGGCACTGCTCCTGCTGTCGTTCCCGGTGCTGCTGGCCGCCGCGCTGCGCCCCTCCCCCCTGGTGTTCGCCCTGGCGGTCGCGGTCTCGTACGGGACCGAGGCGGCGCTGGGCAGGGCGGCGCCGATCGTGTTCGCGCGGCTGGGCCGGGTCCACCTCGGGATCGCCGTACGGTTCCTGGCCCGCGAGGCCGGCGCGGTGCTGCTGGTGGCCAGGACGGCGGGCGGGGACTCCCGGTGGTTCGTCGTCCTGTGCGGCGGGCTGCTGGTCACGCACCTGCTCCGCGTGCTGCACACCGGCGTGGCGATCCACCTCGACCGGTGCCTCAATCGGATGCCGGTGGTGACCAGGAACATCGCCGTACCGGCGCTGCGGATCCCCGGCGCACCGCCCGAGTGGCTGGCCGGCCGGCGCGGGGCCCACCTGTTCCACCTCGACGTCCTGCCGGTGGGCGCGGTCGCCGCCGGCGCCGTGGCCGGGTGGTACGGGCCCGGCACGGCGGGGTTCGCGGCGGCGCTGGGCGGGGCGGGGCTCGGGGCGGCCGTCGCGCTGCGGGCCGCCGCCGTGGTCGTGCTGGCGCTCCACGCGCGGCGGGCGGCGCCCCTGGCGTGCCGCGAGCGGGTGATCACCGAGGTCGACCTGCGGGTCCGGGCGCTGCGCCCCGAGGTGATCTTCTACTTCTCAGGTCCGGTGGGCTCGGTCTACCAGGCCACCATGTGGCTGGAGACCCTGTCGCGCCTCAGCCGCCGCACGATCGTCGTGCTGCGCGAACGCGAGCTGCTCCCCCTGCTCGGCCCGACGTCGCTGCCGGTGCTGTGCGTGCCGTCGGCGGTCGATTTGATGAACCTGCGCGGGCTGGAGGGCGCCCGCGTGGCGCTGTACGCCTCCAACGTGGGCAAGAACATCCACCTGCTGCGGGTGCCCGGCCTGCGCAGCGTCTTCGTCGGCCACGGCGACAGCGACAAGGAGGCCTCGTTCAACCCGTTCTCCAAGGCCTACGACGAGGTGTGGGTGGCCGGGCGTGCCGGGCGCGACCGCTACCTGCGCGCCCAGGTGGGCGTGCGGGACGAGGACGTCGTCGAGGTGGGCCGCCCGCAGCTTTCCGGGATCAGGGGCGACGGGCCCGGCCTGCCGGTCCTCAGCGTGCTCTACGCGCCCACCTGGGAGGGCTGGACCGACGACCTGTTCCACACCTCGATCATCACGATGGGCCCGCGGCTCGTACAGGCGCTGCTGGCGCACGTCCCGCAGGTGCGGCTGGTCTACAAGCCGCACCCGCTCACCGGAGAGCGGGACCCGCGCGCCGCGACGGCCCACCGCATGATCATGGAGATGATCGCCGCCGCCCGGGGCGGGCCGCACCGGGCGGTCACCGGCGCCGAGCCCCACCTGTACGCGTGCTTCAACGACTCCGACCTGCTGGTCAGCGACATCTCCAGCGTGGTCGCCGACTTCGTGGCCAGCGGCAAGCCGTACGCCGTGACCAACGTCGCCGGGATGGCCGGGCACGTGTTCCGCGAGCGCTACCCGAGCGCGGGTGCGGCCTACCTGCTCGGCCCCGACCTGCGTGAGCTGCCGGGGATCGTCGCCCGGCTGCAGCGGCGGGGCGAGGACGAGCTGGCCGGGGCCCGGCGGGACCTGAGGACCTACCTGCTCGGGCCCGGCGTCCCGGACGCGATGACCCGCTTCGACGCGGCGGTCGGCCGCGCCTGCGACCGCTCCGGCGCCCCGGCCGCCCTGAGCCTGTGACGGCTCCGGGGGCCGGGCGGGGGCCGGCTACGGATCCGAGGGCTTGCCGAGACTGGGCGGGCTGGTGAGGAAGCCGGTGCCCCACGCGACGTGCATGGTCGCGTACACCAGCGGCAGCCGCGCGAGCGCCGCGGCCGGCAGCCCCCGGCCGGTGAGCACCGACCCGGCGAGGATCGCCACGACGTAGGCCCCGGGGATCAGCAGGCCCGGCCAGTAGAACGGCGCCACCAGCAGGCCGAACAGCATCGCGAGTACGGCCAGCGGCGGCGCGAGGTAGCGCAGGTTGATCGTGCCCTCGTGGGTGCGGGCCACGACCCGGCGCCAGCGTCCGTAGTGGAAGTACTGCTTGGCCAGCGCCGCGACCGTGGGCCGGGGCCGGTAGGAGACCCGCATGCGGGGCTGGAACCACACCAGGCCGCCGGTCTCGCGGATGCGGTGGTTCATCTCCCAGTCCTGCGCGCGCTGGAAGTGCTCGTCGTAGCCGCCGACCCGCTCCAGCGCCTCCCGGCGGAACACGCCGAGGTAGACGGTGTCGGCGGGGCCCGGCTCGCCTCCGGTGTGGAAGCGGGCGTTGCCCACGCCGATCCTGGAGGTCATGGCGCACGCCACGGCCCGCTCGAACGGCGTGACGCCCTCGGCGGCCATGATGCCGCCGACGTTGTCGGCGCCGGTGCGTTCGAGCGTGTCCACCGCGACCTGGAGGTAGTCCTCAGGGAGCATGGCGTGCCCGTCGACGCGGGCGATGATCCCGTTGCGCGAGGCGCCGATGGCCGCGTTGAGCGCGTTCGGCGTGCGTCCTGTGGGGTTCGGGACGACCGTCACGCGGGGGTCCTCGGCCGCGAGGGCGTCGGCGACCTCCTGCGTGCGGTCACGGGACGGGCCGATGGCGAGGACGACCTCGATCGGTCCGTCGTAGCGTTGTGCGAGCACCTGCCGCACGGCCTCACGCAGGTGGCGCTCCTCGTTGAGCACCGGCATGACGACCGAGATCGGCGGCCAGACTCGTGTGGTCTGACCGTTTCGGGGCGAGTCGGGGAACTCCTTCATGGCGGCGCTCACGCTACTGTACGAGCGGGTGGGGACGACAACCCAAAGGGCGGTGGAACGCGTCCTCACCGGTGAACGTTCTCTGTCCGAGGGGGCACCACGATGAGCGACGACGACTCCGGCGTCCACGTGGGCGACCCCGGCGTACCGGCGGGCGACCCCGCCGCACAGGCGGGCGACTCCGGCGTTCACGTGGGCGGCGACGCGTACGGCGGGGTGCGGCTGGCGCAGCGCCGCACCAAACGGGCGCGGTCCAGCGTGCGTGCGGTGCTGGTCACCGGCGCGCTGTCCAGCGTGGTGCTGCTCGGGTCCGGCGTGCTGTGGTTCCTGTCGACGTACGCCGCCGGCCAGATCAAGCGGGTCGACGCCGGCACGGTCGTCTCCGACGCCCGGGGGGCGCTGAACATCCTGCTCGTCGGCGTCGACAAGCGCGACGACCTGTCACGCAAGCAGCAGAACCAGCTCCACCTCGGCCGTGAGGTCGGGCAGCGCAGCGACACGATGATGGTGATCCACCTCTCGGAGGACCATTCCAAGATCACGGTGGTCAGCCTGCCCCGCGACAGCTGGGTGGACATCCCGGGCAAGGGCACCCACAAGATCAACTCCGCGTACTCGCTCGGCGGCGCCCCGCTGGCCGTGCGCACGGTGCACAACGCCACCGGCCTCGACATCAACCACTACATCGAGGTCAACGTCCTCGGGTTCATCAACGTCGTGGACGCCATCGGCGGGGTCTCGGTCTGCACGCCCGTCGCGATCAACGACCTGCACACCAAGTTCCAGCTCCAGCCCGGCACCTACGAGCTCGACGGGATCAAGGCGCTGTTCTACGCGCGCACCCGCGCCACCGCCCGCTCCGACCTCGACCGCATCGACCGCCAGCAGCAGGTCATCTCGGCCCTGCTCCAGCGGGCGCTCAGCGGCGGCACCCTGGCCAACCCGGCCAAGCTCGCCGCCCTGGCCGGCTCGACCCTGAAGACGCTGACCGTGGACGACGCCCTGGCCAAGGACGTGCTGGGGCTGGCCGGCCAGCTCAAGGACGTGTCCACCGACGACGTGACCTTCGCCACCGTCCCGATCGCGAACGTCGACTACAAGGCGCCCACGGGCGAGTCGGCGGTGCTGTGGGACAAGGCGGCGGCCCGCGACCTGTTCAAGCGCATCGCGGCCGACGATCCCCTGGTCAAGCCGGTTCCGGCCACCAAGAGCGCCACGCCCGCCCCCTCGGCCACGCCCTCCTCGTCCTCCTCGTCCTCCTCGTCCGACGCGCTGACCGTGCCGCCCTCGCGCATCGCGGTCCGCGTCGTCAACGGCACCGCCGTCAACGGGCTGGGCGCGCGCACCAAGGCCGACCTGGTCAGGGCCGGCTTCCAGGTGCCGTCCGCGCCCGGCGACACCCGGCCCCGCGACCACGTCGACACCACGGTCCGCTACCCCGCCGGCCGCGAGGACTCCGCCCGCACGGTCGCCGCCGCGATCCCCGGGGCCGAGCTGCGCGAGGCCGACGTCCCGGGCATCGAGGTCATCGTCGGGACCAAGTACACCGGGGTCAAGAAGGTCACCGTCAAGGTGGCACCGTCCGCCACCCCCAGCGCGGCCACGCCCACCAGCACCGCCGCGGCCAAGACCGCGACCCAGAACATCTGCAAGAAGTGACCCCGGGCGGTCAGGCCGGGACGGCGGCGCCCGGGGCGCCCTCAAGGGCCCGGTCCCCCCACGCCAGCCGCCAGCCGAGGGGCGCCAGCGCAAGCCAGTAGCAGGCGGCCCCGAGCGGGATCAGGTCCAGGTCGACCGCCATCATCACGGTGCCGGCCACGACCAGCACCGGGCTCCACCCGCTCACCGGCCTCGGCCGGGACCCGGCGACCAGGACGATCAGCGCGAGCAGGCCGACGTAGAACAGCACCGGCCCGACGGTGTAGAACACCGGACGGACGGCGGGGTAGGCCTGGACCTGCTCGAACAGGCGGTTCATCTCCTCGCGCCCGCCCGCGCGCAGCCCCACCACCAGGTCGATGACGACCTGGCCCGCCGCGGCGGCGATCCCCAGCACCGCGACCACGGCGCTCACCGTCGCCGTGACCCGCAGCCCGGCGGCGCGGGCGGCCACCGGGCGGCGCAGCCCGAGCACCACCGGCACGAACAGCAGGAGCCCGACCAGGAAGGCGGCGTGCCCGGCGGTCCAGTGCGTCCCAGGACCCCGGGCGCCGTCCAGGCCGTCGAGCAGGCGGACCACCCCGTACACGAGCACGAACAGGGGGGCTGCGGAGAACGCCATGCCGGTGAGCGCGTTCCACGAGGCGGTGGCCGGGGGGGTCGACATGCTCAGATCATCGTTCCGGCCGGGGCCCGCGCCCATCGGGGATGACCCCGGATCGCCCCTGGCCCGTCCCCAGGGACGGCTCGGGGCCGGACTGTCCTAGCATGATGCGGGCGGAACGGCAGGCGAGGTCAGGGGGCAAAGGGTGAAGCTTCTCCACTCCGGGAAGGTCCGGGATGTCTACGAGGACCGGGGGGACGTCGTCCTCGTGGCGTCCGACCGCGTCTCGGTGTACGACGTGATCCTGCCGACCCCGATCCCCGACAAGGGCAAGATCCTCACCCGGCTGTCGCTGTGGTGGTTCGAGCAGCTCGCCGACATCGTGCCCAACCACGTCATCTCGGCGACCGACGTGCCCGAGGAGTTCGCCGGGCGTGCCGTGCGCTGCCGCATGCTGGACATGGTCCAGGTCGAGTGCATCGCGCGGGGCTACCTCGCCGGCCTCGGCCTGAAGGAGTACCAGGCGCGCGGGCAGGTGTCCGGCGTGGCCCTGCCGCCGGGGCTCGTGGAGGGCTCGAAGCTGCCCGAGCCCGTCTTCACGCCGACCACCAAGGCGGAGCTCGGCGCCCACGACGAGTTCATCACCTACGACGACGTCGTGGCCCAGGAAGGCGCCGGGACGGCCGGGGAGCTGCGGCGGATCACCCTCGCGGTGTACCGGCGCGGCGCGGAGCTCGCCACCGAGCGGGGCATCATCATCGCCGACACCAAGCTGGAGCTCGGCCGCACCGGCGACGGCACGCTCGTGCTGGGCGACGAGGTGCTGACCTCCGACTCCTCGCGGTTCTGGCCGGCCGCCGAGTGGGAGCCCGGGCGCCCGCAGTACGCGTTCGACAAGCAGTTCGTGCGCGACTGGGCCGCCGGGACCGGATGGGACAGGACCGAGCCCGCCCCCGAGGTGCCCCAGGAGATCGTCGACGCCACGCGCGCACGCTACGTGGACGCCTACGAGCGCATCACCGGCAAGGCCTGGTAACGCCCTCCGGCGTTTCACGGGCGGCCGCCATTTCCGGTTCCCGCTCCGGATCATCTGAGCATTTTGGAAGAACCATCCGCCTGGGCCCCCAGGTTACCCTTTCATCACCTTTCAAGCTGTCTAGGGTTACGCGCCCTAATGTGCCTGAAGCGTTTTCGGAAGTGGCGCGGCCTGCTGGGGGATGGGTATGCCGATGGAACTTGTCAAGCACAGCGATACCGTCGGCGACGCCGCCGATACCAGAATAGCGGAATTCCGGCCGGCCGCCTCGGACGAGAACGCCCTGATCGCCAGGAGATTCAACGAGACGACCCGGCTGCCGATCGGCGACAAAAGCCTTCCCGAGCTTTTACGGGAACAGGTGAGAATCCGGCCGGAAAGCACCGCGGTCGTCGACGGTGACGAGACCCTCACGTATGCCGAGCTCGAGGAGAGCGCATCGGTCTTAGGATCCTACCTGCGGCATCTCGGAGTGGCCGCCGATGACTGCGTCGGCGTCTTCGTGGAGCCGTCGGCCGAGCTGATGATAGGCGCCTGGGGGATCCTCTACTCCGGAGGCGCCTATTTGCCGTTGTCCCCCGAATATCCCGAGGAACGCCTGCGCTTCATGATCGAGGATGGGCCGGTCGGCATCATCTTCACGCAGGAGGCGCTCCGGGAAAGGCTTGAGGAACTGGCCCCGCAGGGGACGACGATCGTCACCTTCGAGCAGGCGCTGGATTTCGCGGCAATCGGCGCGGCGGCCGGTGAGCGGGACGGAACGAGCGGCCCGTTCCCCCGCGACCTGGCGTACATCATCTACACCTCCGGCAGCACGGGAAAGCCGAAGGGGGTGATGATCGAGCACCGCAGCATCGTCAACCAGATGCGGTGGCTGGGCGCCGTCCACGGGCTGGACCAGGACAAGATCGTCCTGCAGAAGACCCCCATGAGCTTCGACGCCGCGCAGTGGGAGATCCTCGCCCCGGTCTGCGGCAGCACGGTCGTCATGGGCACCCCCGGCATCTACCGGGACCCCGAGAGGCTCGTCGAGACCATCGTCCGGCACGGCGTGACCACGTTGCAGTGCGTCCCCACCCTGCTGCAGGCTCTGCTGGACCTCGACGAGATCCACGACTGCACCTCGCTCACCCAGGTCTTCAGCGGCGGCGAGGCCCTGTCCGCGAACCTGGCGCTCCAGTGCCTGGACACGCTGCCGGGCTGCGAGCTGGTCAACCTGTACGGGCCGACCGAGTGCACGATCAACTCGTCCTCGTACACCGTCGACCGCGCCTCGCTCACCGAGGGCCCCAACTCGATCTCCATCGGCGCGCCGGTGCACAACACGCACTACTACATCCTGGACGAGCGCCGCTCGCCCGTCGGCGTGGGCGAGATCGGTGAGCTGCACGTCGGCGGGGCACAGCTCGCGCGCGGCTACCTGCACCGGCCCGACCTGACCGCCGACAGGTTCATCGGCAACCCGTTCTACGGCGACCACGGGTACGCGAAGCTGTACAAGACCGGCGACCTCGCCTACCTGAACCCCGACGGCACCGTCCAGTTCGTCGGCCGGGCCGACAACCAGGTCAAGCTGCGGGGCTTCCGCGTGGAGCTGGACGAGATCAAGCTCGCGGTCGAGACGCACGACTGGGTCAGGAACGCGGCGGTCATCGTCAAGAACGACGCGCGCACCGGCTTCCAGAGCCTGATCGCCTTCGTGGAGCTGAACCCGAAGGAGGCGGCCCTGATGGACCAGGGCGCCCACGGCGCCCACCACCAGTCCAAGGAGAGCAAGCTCCAGGTCAAGGCCCAGCTGTCGAACCTCGGGTGCCGGGACGCGGCGGAGATCGCCGGCCGGGTGACCGTCGACCTGCCGGGCAAGGCGGCCACCGACGAGCAGCGGCGGCGGGTGTTCGCCCGCAAGACCTACCGGTTCTACGAGGGCGGCTCCGTCACCAAGGCCGACGTGCTGCGGCTCCTGGCCTCCCGGACGGCGGACGTCACCCCCCGGGTCCTGGACGAGCTGACCTTCGCCGAGTTCGGCGAGATCCTCCGGTACTTCGGTCAGCACCTCAGCGACGAGCGGCTGCTGCCCAAGTACGGCTACGCCTCGCCGGGGTCGCTGTACGCGACGCAGATGTACCTCGAACTGACCGGGATCGGCGGGCTGCGGCCGGGGATCTACTACTTCCACCCCGTCCACCACCAGCTCATCCTGATCCGGGAGACCGAGGGCACGGCCGCCGCGGGGGCCACGGTCCACTTCGTCGGCAAGAAGCGGGCGATCGAGCCGGTCTACAAGAACAACATCCAGGAGGTCCTGCGGATCGAGGCCGGCCACATGGTCGGGCTGTTCGAGGAGGTCCTCCCGGAGTACGGGCTGACCATGCGGGCCCTCGACGACGCGCCCGCGACCAAGGACCTGCTTGAGGTCGCCGACGAGGACTACTACCTCGGCACCTTCGCGATGGTCCCCTACGCCCCGGCGGCGCCGGATCCGTCCCTGGAGACCTACGTGCAGGCCCACCCGGGCATGGTCGCCGACCTGCCGGCCGGGCAGTACCGGTACACCGGCGGCGACCTGACCAGGATCTCCGGTGAGCTGGTGCTGAAGAAGCACGTCATCGCGATCAACCAGTCGGTGTACCAGCGGGCGAGCATCGGGATCACCGTGCTGAGCAGTGCCCCGAGGAGCTGGTCGAGCTACGTCGGCCTCGGGCGCGAGCTCCAGCGCCTGCAGATGAACGACATCGGCATGGGGTTCATGTCCTCGGGATACAGCTCCGAGACCGGCAACGACCTGCCGTCGGCCAAGCGGATCGAGAGCATCCTGCGGGCCTGCGGCGCCGAGTCGGGCCCCTCGTACTTCTTCGTCGGCGGGCGCGTGAGCGAGGAGCAGGTGAGCGGCGTCGATATGAAGGAGGACGTCGTCCACATGAAGGGCCCCACGGAGCTGATCAAGGACGACCTGGTCAACTTCCTGCCCGACTACATGATGCCCAACCGGGTCGTCGTGCTGGACAAGCTGCCCCTCACCGCCAACGGCAAGATCGACATGAAGGGCCTCGAAGCGTCCGACCGGGCGAACTTCGGGGTCGTCGACCGGCCCTTCGTCGCACCGCGGACCAGGACCGAGGAGCGGATCAGCGTCATCTGGAAGAAGGAGATGAAGCGCGACGTCGCCTCGATCGACGACGACTTCTTCGAGGCCGACGGCAACTCGCTCATCGCCACCAAGCTGATCAACAAGATCAACCGGGAGTTCGGCAGCTCGCTGCCGCTGCAGATCCTCTTCGAGGCCTCGACCATCGAGGAGCTCGCGCTCCTGGTCGACGGCGAGGTCAGCGGGTCCTCCTCCCGCCTGGTGCGGCTGCAGCCCCAGGGCACAGGGGCGCCGGTGTACTGCTGGCCCGGCCTCGGCGGGTTCACCATGAACCTCCGGACGCTCGCAGGCAGAATGGGCGTCGAGCGGCCGTTCTACGGGGTGCAGGCGCACGGCATCAACGCCGGCGAGACCCCGTACGCCACCATCAGGGAGATGGCGGCCGAGGACGTCAGGATGATCAGAGAGCTCCAGCCGGACGGCCCCTACACGCTGTGGGGCTACTCCTTCGGCGCGCGCGTCGCCTTCGAGACGGCCTACCAGCTCGAACAGGCCGGCCAGCAGGTGGAGAACCTGTTCCTGATCGCGCCCGGGTCGCCCAAGGTCCGGGTCGGTGACGTCCTCATCGACGGCGACGACCCCTCCTACGACAACCCGGCGTACGTGACGATCCTGTTCTCGGTCTTCGCGGGTGGCATCAGCGGCCCGCTGCTGGCCGAATGCCTGCGGGTCGCCACGGACGACGACAGCTTCACGTCCTTCATCTGCCGGAGCTTCAGCGATCTGGACGTCGATCAGGTGAGACGGATCGTCCGCATCGTGTCCCAGACGTTTCAACTGAAGTACACGTTCCGGGAGCTGACCGAGCGGCGGATCGCCGCCCCCATCACGATCTTCAAGGCCCAGGGCGACGACTACTCGTTCATCGAGGGCAACAGCGGCTACTCGGCCGAGCCCCCGGCCGTCGCCGACCTTGAGGCCGACCACTACAGCCTGCTCAGGGAACCCGACATCGGCGAGCTGGTGCGGGCGATCCGCCACCGCCTCGGCACCGGGCCGGCGACCGTCCACCCAACCTGATCACGAAGGAGGCTCGCATGCCGCACGTCAACATCAAGCACTTCCCGGCGTCGCTGAGCGAGGAGCAGCAGCGCGAACTGGTCACCGCACTGACCAGCGCCGTGCAGGAGGCCTTCGGCTGCGAGGAGCGCATGATCTCGATCGCGCTTGAGCCCATCGCGCCGGACGACTGGAACGGGCAGGTCTTCGTCCCGGAGATCGTGGAACGCAAGGACCTGCTGCGCAAGACCCCGAACTACTGACCAGGCGGAACGAGAGACGACGATGCGCCCCAACCGACAAGAGAACGCCCCGCTGACGTTCACCGAAGAGGTCTCGGACGCCATCCGCGCCGGCCACCCGGTGGTGGCGCTGGAGTCGAACGTCATCACCCACGGCCTGTCGTACCCGGAGAACGCGGCCACGGCCAGGAAGGTCGAGGCGGCCGTGCGGGCCGGCGGCGCGGTCCCGGCGACGATCGGGATCGAGGACGGCCGCATCCTGGTGGGCATGACCGACGCCGACATCGAACGGTTCGCCTCGACCCCGGGCATCCCCAAGGTCAGCAGCAGGGACATGCCGGTCATCATGGCGCGCGGCGGGCTCGGCGCCACCACGATCGCCTCCTCGCTGGTCGCGGCCGAGCTGGCGGGCATCCCGTTCCTGGCCTCGGCCGGCATGGGCGGCGTGCACCGCGGCGCCCAGGAGTCGATGGACATCTCCTCGGACCTGATCCAGCTCACCCGCTCCAAGGTGGCGGTGGTGTGCGCGGGAGCCAAGACCATCCTCGACCTCGGGCTGACGATGGAGTTCCTGGAGACGCACTGCGTCCCGGTGGTCTCCTACCGGTCTGACGACTTCCCCGCGTTCTACTGCGTCTCCTCCGGCATCCGCAGCCCGCACCGGCTGGACGACGAGACGACCGTCGCCCGCACAATCGAAACGCACTGGGCGCTGGGCAACGACAGCGCGCTGCTGATCACCACCCCGATCGGGGACGAGGACGCGATCGACAGCGCCGAGGTCGACGCGGCGATCACGGAGGCGACGGCCACCGCCGAGCGGGACGGCGTCCGAGGCAACGCGCTCACCAAGTACCTGATGCGCGCGGTCGACAAGGCCACCGAGGGCAGGTCCGCCAGGGCGAACATGGCGGTCCTCATCAGCACGGCCGAACTGGCGGGCCGCCTCGCGGCGGCACACGCCCGGTACCGTCAGGAGGGAACGCCGTGACCCACGTAGCCGCCTTCGACCTGGACGGGACGCTGGTCGACACGCCCAGCGCCATCGTCGAGACGTTCACCGCCGCCTTCGCGTCCATGGGCGCCGAACCCCCCGACGCCCCGGCCATCCGGGCCACGATCGGGCTCCCGCTCGAAAAGGCGTTCAGCGGGCTGCTGGGCGTCCCGCTGGACGACGACGCCGTGACGCTGGGCGTGCGGCGGTACCAGGCGCTGTTCAAGGAGCTGATCCTGCCCAGGGCGGAACGGCTGCTGTTCCCCGGCGTCGTGGACGGCCTGACCGAGCTACGCGCCCAGGGGTACACCCTGGCGGTGGCCACCAGCAAGTTCTACGCGAGCGCCGACGCGCTGCTGACGGCGGCGGGCCTGCGGGGCCACTTCACCATGGTGGTCGGCGCCGACCAGGTGGCGCGGCCGAAACCGGACCCCGAGATGGGCCTGCTGATCATGCGGACGCTGGGCGTGGCGCCCGGCCGGATGGTGATGGTCGGCGACACGACGCACGACCTGCTGATGGCCAGGGGCGCCGGGATCCGGTCGGTGGCGGTCACCTACGGGATCCACGGCCTCGCGGAACTGCGGACGGCCGGGCCTACGTGGGTGGCGGACACGTTCGGCGACGTGGTGCGGTTCATACGGGAGGGCTTCTCTTCCGCTGTTTCCGTCGGGGACGTTTCTTTCGGGGATGCTTCTGCCGGAGACGTTTCTGTTGGGGAGCTTTCCGTGTCGGAGCTTTCCGTGTCGGAGCTTTCCGTGTCAGAGCTCTCCGTTTCGGAGTTTTCCATCGCGGAGGTTTCCGAGGCGCCATCCGCGCCGGGGCTGCCGAAAACCCTCGTCTGAGCGTTCGCCCGTCCTGCTGGAATGAGCGACACCACGGGTAAGGAGATTCACCACAATGTCCGTCACGACAGTTTCACCGGCTGAACACCACGTCGACGGCAACGTGCACGTGCTGCCCCAGACGAACCATTTACGCGCGCTGCACACGATCATCCGCGACCGCACGGCACGCCGGGAGGACCTGGTCTTCCACTCCAGGCGGATCATGCGCCTGCTGATCGAAACGGGCCTGGACCTCCTTCCCTACGAGAAGGCCGAGGTCGAGACCCCCGTCGGGAGCACCTACGACGGGCTGCGTCTCACCTCGAAGATCTGCGGGGTGTCGATCATCCGCGCGGGTGACAGCATGGAGACCGAGCTGCGCACCATCATCCCCTCGGTCAGGATCGGCAAGATACTGATCCAGCGCGACAAGGTGACCAAGCTCCCGCAGCTGTACTACTCCCACCTTCCCGCCGATATCGCCGAACGGCACGTCCTGCTTCTGGACCCGATGCTCGCCACCGGCGGGACCGCGCTGGCCGCGATACAACTTCTGCTCGACAAGGGCGTCCGGGAAGAGCACATCGTATTCATCAACCTGCTCACCGTCCCAGAGGGAATCGCCGTTCTGCACGACCGCTTTCCGAACGTGAAACTGGTCACATCGGCCGTCGACCGGCAGCTCAATGAGAACGCGTATATGATTCCGGGAATCGGCGATTTCGGCGATCGGTTCTTCGGCACCGACAGGTGAGGCCACGGCCACCGGACCGAACGAGGAGTGACCTGTGAAAGGCAATTGGCGACTGCTCGACTCGGTGGTCTCGGCGCTGGCGCCGGCGATCTGGGGAAGCACCTATCTGGTCACCACCGAGTTCCTGCCGCCGGGCCGGCCGCTGCTCGCCGCCACGGCCCGCGCGCTACCCGCCGGCCTGGTGCTCCTCGCCTTCGGCCGGGTCCTGCCGCGCGGCATCTGGCTGTGGCGCGCCTTCGTGCTCGGCACCCTGAACATCGGCGCGTTCTTCGTCCTGCTGTTCGTCGCCGCCTACCGCCTGCCCGGCGGCGTGGCCGCGCTGACCGGCTCCATCCAGCCGATGCTGGTGCTGGTCCTCGCGGCGCTGCTGCTCAAGGACAGGATCAGGCCCATCCACGTGGTGACCTGCGTACTCGGCGTCGTCGGCGTCGGCCTGCTCGTCCTGAAGTCGACGGTGCGCCTCGACCTCGTCGGCGTACTGGCCGCCCTGGGCGGGGCCGTGTGCATGGCAAGCGGAATCGTGCTGACCAAACGCTGGAAGGAGCGGCCCGTCGGCGTGCTCCTGTTCACCGGCTGGCAGCTCACCGCCGGCGGCCTCGTGCTGCTGCCGGTCCTGTTCGCGTTCGAGGGCCTGCCGAGCCAGATCAACGGCACCAACCTGGCCGGCTACGTGTACCTGATCGTGCTGGGCTCGCTGGTCGGCTACTCGGTCTGGTTCCGGGGCGTCGACAAACTGCCCGCCGTCGCGGTGTCCTTCCTCGGCCTGGTGAGCCCGATCGTCGCGACGGCCCTCGGCTACCTGTTCCTGAACCAGGTCCTGTCCCTGATGCAACTGATCGGCGCGATCATCATCATCGGCGCCATCATCGTCGCCCAACTAACCCCCGTCCGCAAAAACCCCACCCCACCTTCACTCCCCCCAGCGGACCCAGCGACCCCGGCGAACCCGGTGGACTCGGTAGACCCCCGCCCCGCCGCCCACACCCTTTAGCCCAAGGCACCACGGAACGCCCCCGCCGCCCAACCCAAAGGTCCTCGCCTTCGGCTCGGGCAGTATTCCTAAGGCCTACCGGCCCTGCCGCCCGGACCCGTTCACCCCCGCACCTACCCCTCTACTTCGCCTCGCACCCTCCTCTCCCGTGCCCAGCTCACCCCACTCCCGCCTTGGTGGTCAGGATTGGCGCCGACGCGGCGGGACGGGGGACGGCGAAATCGGCGCCCAGTACGACGGCCGACCGGCCATCGTCCGCCGAGAACTCTTCGAACCGTTGGGGACGTGTCCTCCGGGCGAAGGGCGAGAAAAGGCACCGGGTTCAATTGGCCCACCCCGCAAGCAGTGTCGTGGGAACCGAGTCCTGCCCACCCAACACTCGCCACTCAACACCCCCAACCACGAGCGGAACCGGCCCCCTCAGGACTTGTGAACCAACCCCCTCGCCACCCCGGCCAGGAGACGGCCCCCAGCTGCCACCCCCCGTAGCCGTCCCCGTCCCCCAATCACCCCACCCCCGTCTTGGAGCCAGTCGGAGCAGACGCGGCGGGACGGGGTACGGCGATACCGGCGCCCAGTACGGCGGCTGACCGATCACCGTCCGCTGAGAACTCTTCGGACCCTTGAGACGTGTCCTCCGGGAGAGGGGTGAAGAAAGACGCCGGGTGCAATTGGCCCACCCCGCAAGCAGTGTCGTGGGAACCGAGTCCTGCCCACCCAACACTCGCCACCCAACACCCCCAACCACGAGCACGGCCCCCACAGCACACACCGGCCCTCCGACCACCGGCCCCCGGACCACCCACCGGCCCCCGGCTCGTACAAACCGGCGCCGACACGGCGGGACGCAATACGGCGAAACCGGCGCCCCGAGCGGCGGTCGACCGGCGAACCCGTACTGAAGGCCAAGGCACGCCGCCAGGCCCAAGGAAAACGCCCGAGCCGAAGGCGAGGACCACACGGCTGGGTGCCCGGTGTTGGGTACGCGCAAGGCGGGATGGGGTTACGGCCGCTCCTGCGCGTTGTGCGGCGGGCATGCCACTGCCGCTTGTGGACGCCTCACTAGCCGTCGGTCGCGTCAGTAAGGGGGGTGGGGCAGGTGCCGCCGGGGGTGATGGTGAGTTCGAAGTGCCACATCTCGTTGGCGTAGGTCTGGCACAGGCCGTAAGCGGTTCCGTGCCGGGCGAGCCAGTCGTCGGCGTCGGTCGGGCCGATGTCCACCGCCTGACCGGTGACGTGGTGCGACCGCTCGGGGGTGTCGACGTAGCGGCGGGCCTCCCGCTCGCTGCCGTACTTGACGATCGCCTCGTCGAGCAACCGCTGCTGGTACGCCTTGCTCCGCCACCCCGACGTCAGATAGATCCCGATGCCGTCGCGGGACGCGTCGTCCGCCGCCTTCCGTACGGCGCGCAGGAGCTTCGGATCCAGGTTGGCGATGGCGGGCAGCCCGGTGTCGCGGGGGGACAGACGCCCGCCGTCCGGCACGACCCCGTCCCCGACCCCGACGGTGTGACCAGTGGTGCCCCACCAACCGGAGGCGACGGGGTCCGTCCACCGGGCACTGAGGGCGAACGCCGCCGAACAGAGCCCTGCCGCGACGGCGATCGCCATGACGGCGACGAGCAGGCGCCTGGTCCACCTCCCTCGTCCGTCGGCGGACCGCCGGTGGATGAAGGTGGGCGGTACACCGGGCTTCTCGTACATGAGCGATTTCCTTTCCAGGGCCGAAATCGGGTGCGGTTCTTGGTCAGCCGGCGGGTGCGGGATCCTCGTCGGATCGGTGGTCGGGAATCCGGGCGGATCGGCAGGTACGGGAACCCAGGCGAGCGGGTCCGGGAACCCAGGCGAGCGGGTCCGGGAACCCAGGCAGATCGGTGGTTAGGAACCAGAGCGGATCGGTGGGTGTGGACACTCGCGGCGGCGGCGCGCCCTGTCCTGTCATCGCGGTCAGCGGCGGCGGCCCGCTCTACCTGCCGCCGCGATCGACGGCGGCGCGTGACCAGCCCTGCCACCGCAATCGGCGACGGCGCCGCGTGACCAGCCCTGCCACCGCGATCAGCCGTCGAGAGCGGCCACGGGAGACGTTCTCGATGCCCGGATCGCCGGATACAGGCCGGCGACCGCGCCGATCAGCACGGTCACGCCGATGCCGCCCGCGAACACGACAGGGGGCACCGAGATGGGCCAGCCGTTCGTCCCGGCGAACGCCGCGATGACCCCGAACCCGAGGACCGCCCCGGCCAGTCCGCCGAGCGCGGACAGCAGGAGGGCCTCCGCGAGGAACTGGGTCCGGATGTGCCCCCGGGTGGCGCCGAGGGCACGCCGCAGCCCGATCTCCCTGCGCCGTTCGAGCACGGAGATCACCATCGTGTTGGCGACGCCGATGCCTCCGACGAGCAGCGCGACCGAGCCAAGTCCGACCGAGAGGCCGGTGAACGCGAGGTCCGCCGCGTTCTTCGCCGCCAGCGCGTCGGAGGGCCGCGACACGCTCACGTTCCCGGGATCCTCCGGGTTCACCGTGCGCGGCAGGAGCCCGCGTACCGTCTCCACGTCCGCGTCGGCGGAGCGCTCGTAGATCGTGGTCGGTTTGCCGTCCCAGTCGAAGCGCCCGGCGGCGGTCGCTTCGCCGATGAGCGCGGAGGTGTCCATTTCCGGGGCGAGTGGCAGGGCGTCGAGTATCCCGATGACCGTGAAGCGGGCGCCGCCGAGCCAGACCTGGCTCCCCGGGGTCACGATGCCGAGCCGGTCGGCGGCGATGGCGCCGAGGACGACGGTGGGGTAGTTCGCGGTCGCCGTGGTCAGCCAGGTCCCCCGGCGCAGCGTGCCGTCGAGGAGACCGAGAAGCCGGAGTCCTGCGGCCTGGACGACGATGCCGCCGGAGCGGTTCGGGTCGATGAGCCGGCTCCGGTACACCTTGACGTCCGGAAGCGTGGCGACCGCCCCGGCCGCCGAGACACCGTGGATCAGGCCGATCTTGCCGGTGGATCCGGCCGGGAGGGTGGTGTCCTGGCCGGTGATCGACGTGCCCTGCTGGACGGTCAGCAGGTTGGTGCCCAGCGACGCGAGCTGGTCGTCGAGCCTGGCGCGGCTCGACGTGGAGATGCCCACGACGGCGATCATCGCCGCGATGCCGATGGCGATGCCGAGCGCTGAGAGGACGACCCGGGCGGGGCGTGACCTCAGCCCCGACACGCCCAGACGGTAAACGTCCGCCCGCAACAGCCGCGACCGCCGCACCCCGCCCCTCCCCGTGCCCGCGTTCCCGTTGTCATCGCGTCTCATGCCGGTGCTCCACGGTCGTCGCCGACGACGCGGCCGTCGCGGATGGTGATCCGCCTGGGTGCCTGCCGCGCGAGCGCCACGTCGTGCGTGATCATCACGATCGTGGTGCCGGCGGCGTTGAGCTCGTGGAGCAGGTCCATCAGGCCCGCGCCGGAACGCTGGTCGAGGTTGCCGGTCGGTTCGTCCGCCAGGAGCAGCGCCGGATCGGACACCGTGGCCCGGGCGATGGCGACACGCTGCCGCTCACCGCCGGAAAGCTGGTGGGGCCGGTGGCCGAGCCGGTGCGCCAGGCCCACCCGCGTGAGGCTCGCCACCGCCCGCCGCAGCCGCTCGGCGCGAGGGGTACCCGTGTAGAGCAGGCCGTCCGCGACGTTGCCGACCGCGCTGACCCCGTCCGCGAGATGGAACCGCTGGAAGACGAACCCGATCCGGTACGCGCGCAGCGCCGAAAGGGCGGCGTCGCTCATCGCGCCCACGTCGTGGCCGTCGATGATCGTCCGCCCGCCGGTCGGGCGGTCGAGCGTGCCGATGATGTTGAGCAGGGTCGATTTCCCCGACCCGCTCGGGCCGACGATGGCGACGAACTCACCCCGGCCGACCGACAACGACACGTGATCGACCGCCCGCACGGGCGGGCTGCCGTGATCGCGGACAACCTGGTCGAGCTCGATGACCGGATCACAGACGACTCCGCCGGGTTCAATGACGTGATCGCTCATAGTGTCGGGACCACCACTTCCTGCCCCTCGGCCAGGCCCGCGCCGCTCACTTCGACGAAGCCGCCGGCGAACAACCCGGTCCGCACCGTGACCGTCCGCGTGGTCGCCGCGTCGCGGACCACCTCGACGCCGTACCCGTCGCCCGGCAGGGCGATGAGAGCGGCGACCGGCACGGTCAGGACGTCCTCGCGGCTCGCGGTGGGAAAGTCGACCGACACCGAGACCTGCTGGAGGGGACCGGCGACGGCGGGATGGTCGAGGGCCACGGTCACCGGGACGACGATCGTCTTCTCGCCGTTGTCCACGCGTTGGCGGGGAGCGCCGACCTTGGAGACCGTCCCGGTCGTCTCCTTGCCGCCGGGCAGGTTGATGGTCACCTTGCCGCGCGCCTTGGCGACGGCCTGGTTCGCCGGCTTGAGCTCGGCGGTGACGATCTTGTCGAGTCCCGACAGTTCGATGACAGTGGTACCCGCCGTGACCTGGTCCCCAAGGCGCGCCACGGTCCGTGCGACGCGCACGTCCCCTGGGGCGAAGACGATCCGCCCGCGCTCGATCGACCCGGTCCGCCGCACGCCGATGGCGCGCTGCCAACGCAGGATCGCGGCCGTTGTGTACCAGTCGAAGTGGGCGTCGGGGGTCCCGGTGAAGTGTCCGAGAGCACGGAGGCTCCGCTCCAACTGCCGGACGTCCGGCCCGTCGCCCATGCCACTCTTGAACGCCCGCCACACCGGGACCCGGCCGCGCAGCAGCACCACCGGCCGGTCGTCGATCCAGTACAGCGCCCCGCCGAGCCGCACCTTCCGGCCCTCTGCCGGCAGGCGGGTGACGGTACCGGCCCGGCCCGCGTCGAGCGGCCGTGCCCCGGCGTAGGCCAGCGAGCCGGGCGCGGTAACGGCCTCCTTGAGCGTCTTCCGTTCCACGGGAGCGGTGTTCGCCACGCGCTTCGGCGTGATCTCCCCAGCGTCGGCGCCCACGGATCTCACGACCACCAAGCTCACGGCCGCACCGACGACAACGGCCACAACCGCCGGCCAGATCCGGCCGTACCCCCGTGACGCGTGCTCGTCCCCCGTCCCTCGAAACGGCGGCCCGGACGCCTCTCCCGAAAGCTCCGCGAACGACTGCTCGACCGACCGCTCAGACGAACGCTCGGACGAACGCCCCGAGAGATTGGCGGACGGCTGCTCAGACGACTCCCCCGAATGCTTCATGGACGACTGCTCGGCCGGTATCCCCGACCCCGTCCCTGACGACTGCTCGGCCGGCCGCTCGGACGTCATCGGCTGAAGCACTTGTCCATGTCCTCCTGCGAGGCGCCTTCGGGTGCCTCGATGCGGGCGGGCTGCCCGTTCTCGGGGTCGGCGACGTCGTACCCCAGGTCACGGAGGCACTGGAGGCTCTTGAGCGTCTTCTCCGCCGCTTCCTTGGCCTCCGCCGCGGACTCGCCGGGCCGGCCGTCGGACGCCGCCGGCGGCTTGCCGATCTTCTTGAGGCAACCTTCCTCGGCCACCTTGTACGCGTCCTGCCGATCGCCGAAGTCGATCTTCCCGGGCTCCTTCGGCAGCTCGAAGCCCTTGTCCCCCAGGCACGACCGGAACTTCAGCTCCCATTCGGTGTACCGCTGATCGGCCGTACCGGCGGAACCGGACGCGGACACCGGTTCACCCGGCCCGCCACCCGATCCGCTCGCCCCGCCCGTGCCACCCGTGCCGCAACCGGCCAGCAGGCCCGCGAGGCAGGCGACGGCCGCGAGCCCGACCCGAGAAAAGTGACGTGTACTGCGCATGATGATCTCTTTCGACGGCTGTGACGACCCCGAGACGACCCGCCCGGCGAACCGGAGGGACCAGGGTCGGTACGCGGACATCCGCGCACGTCAGCCACGATGCGCGACGCGAACCTCCACACCCCCGCGGCCACGTATCCAGGGCCACTCGCTCACGCATCAGCCATGTATCAGCCCTCGAAAAGCCGACCGCCCGCCCTGGCGAAGCGACCCGCCCGGTGTGAAATAGGCCTCAGGACTCCCCAGCGATACCGGCCGTCGGCGGCAGCGGCGGCAGCGGCGGCAGCGGCGGCAGCGGCGGCAGCGGCGGCAGACAAAGAGTGGCCATCGCGCCGCCGTCCGGGGCGTTGGCGAAGGTGAGCGTGGCGCCGATCACCCGTGCCTGGCCCGCCGCGATCGTCAGTCCCAGGCCGTGGCCGTGGCCACGTTCGGCCGCGCCGGTACGGAACCGCTGCGGCCCCTCCGCCAGCACCTCGTCCGGGAAGCCAGGCCCGTGATCGCGTACGACGATCGTCGTGCCGCTCACCGTGACCTCGACCGGAGGCCGTCCGTGACGGCAGGCGTTGGCGACCAGGTTGGTGATGATCCGGTCCAGGCGCCGCGGATCGGTCTCGGCGACCGGATCGCCGGTCACCGTCAGCCGGATCCCGAGCCCCGCCCGGTCCGCGGACTCCGCGACGACCCGGTCCAGCGGCACCAGTGCGCGATCGGCCCGTTCCCCGCCCACGTCGAGGCGGGAGATCTCCAGCAGGTCCTCCACCAGCGCCCGCAGCACCCGCACCCGGTCACGTACCAGGTCGGTGGCCTCGCCATCCGGGAGCAGCTCCATCGAGAAGACCAGACCCGTCAGCGGGGTGCGCAGTTCATGGGCGACGTCGGCGGTGAAGCTCTGTTCGGTCAGCAGCCGGTCCCGCAGGCTGTCGGCCATCGAGTCGACGGTGGCCGAGATCTCGGTGATCTCGTCGCCGCGCCGGCCGCCCATCATGCTCCGTGCGTCCAGGTCACCGTCCGCGAGCCGCCGCGCGGTCCTGGCCACCCGTCTCAGCCGCCGGTTGGGCAGCTCGGCGGCCAGCGCCGCGAGAGGCACGACGACGGCGAGCACGAGCAGCGAGGCGATCACGATGTGCCGGTCCAGGGCGCGCAGGCCGCGCATCTCGCTGCCCATGTCGACCCGCACGGCCGGCACCTGGCCGTCGACCGGCCGGGCCGCCCACATCCAGGGGATGTCGGGGTTCCGGTCGTCGTACCAGGTACCGAACCGGCCTGTGCTCTGGACCTGCCGGAGCAGCGCGGGCGGGATCTGCTCCGACTCCGGCTCGGCCGGCATGACGCCCGTGCGCCGGTATTCGTCCACCACGTACAGCAGTTCGGTGAAGGCCCGGGCCCTGCCCAGGCTCATGGACCGCTCGAAGGTGCTCTGGTGGACGAGCGCGCCGACGGCCATCGCGACCGCGCAGGACGCCATGGCCACCAGCGCGGCGATCTTCCAGCGCAGTGACCTCCAGTTGAGCAGCCCGCGTACCGCCCGGGCGACGGCGTGTCCCATCGTCGGCTTTCAGCGCCGCAGCTTGTAACCGAAGCCGCGGACCGTCTCGATCCGGTCGGGGCCGATCTTCTTGCGCAACCGCTGCACGCACAGGTCGACGACGCGGCTGTCCCCGTCCCAGCCGTAGTCCCAGACCTCGCGCAGGAGCGTCTGCCGGTCCAGCACGATCCCGGGGTTGGCCGCGAACTCCAGCAGCAGGCGCAGCTCGGTGGGCGCCAGCGCGACGGGTTCGCCGGCCCGGCGGACCTCCAGACCCTGGGGTTCGATGGTGAGGTCCCCGAAGACCAGTTCGGCGGGCCCTCCGGGCGCGGGTTCCTGATCAGGCTCGGGGTTCGGGACGAAGGCGGCGCGGCGCAGCAGGGAACGGATCCTGGCGACCAGCACGGAGGTGTCGACCGGCTTGACCACGTAGTCGTCGGCGCCCGCCTCCAGCCCCGACACCACGTCCAGGGCGTCGCCGCGCGCGGACATCATCAGGATCGGCACCAGGCTCCACTCCCTGACCTTCCGGCACAGCCCGATGCCGTCCAGCCCGGGCAGCATCACGTCGAGCAGCAGCACGTCATGCCCCTGCTCCCTGAACATCTCCAGCCCGGTCAGGCCGTCCCCGGCCGTACTGACGCGATACCCGTACCGGTCCAGCACCAGCCCGACCGCCTTACGGATCACCTCGTCGTCCTCGACGAGCAGCACCGTCACCCGGCCACCCTCCGAACCAGACATTCCCCCCCAAACAACCCGCCCAAGCCACAAAAGCTACCAGCCGCCCACCCTGCCCCCACCAAACGTCCACCACCCCTCAGTCACGTATCACCCGTGTATCAACCCGCGGCGGGGCCGCGTGACGTCAGCTCAGTCCAGAAGACCAGGCGGCTCGACGGGAACCGACTTCCCGAGCTTCTCCCGGCCGATGACCTTTTCCTTGGGTGGCGCGGAAATGGAGACCTTGCCGCCCCAACGGCTGAAGCGGCTGTCCATCGAGATCGTGAGCGTCTTCCCCGCGAAAGGCATGGCCGCCCGGGCCGCCAGTCGTTCGACCAGTCCTCTGGAGTCAAGCCAGAGGGTGTAGGTGACCTTGCCATCCCGGCCGTCCCTGGACGTCCCTGCCGGGCCGAACTGCTCACTGAAGGATGGGGATACCGAGGCCAGCCGGCTGGTGGTGACCGAACCCTTCACCACCCCGCCGCGACGGGACGTCGCGTGGTCCATGAGCGTCCTGAGGGTGGCCGCGTCCATGATGTCCAGCAGGGTGCCGCTGGGAGAGAGGTCCGTCCAGCGGTACCGCACCCACGACTTGCCCTTGGGCAGGTCGTCCGCGACCACCGCACCAGAGAGATAACCCGTCCTCAACACCTTTATGAGCCTCATCGGCAACCGTTCGGACCGGTAGGTGTCGCGTGTCTCCTTGGGCAGCGAGTCGAGAAAATCCTCGGGGAAACGCACCCGCTCGGTGAAATCCGAGGCCGCCTGGCCGCGACCGTCGAACTGGAACACCCCGGCCTGCCGAGAACTGAGCACCTGGTGCTGGGCAGACATCTTGATCGCGGTCACGACCCTGACACCCCTGCCCTTGACGTACTGCTCCTTCAACGCCTGAACCGGGTCGGCTTCCCGTACCGCCTGCGCGGAAGGAGCGGCACCCACCACGGAACCCACGACCAGCACGAAAGCAACAACGACCCGTTTCATGAGTTTCCTTCACCATCCGGGGAAAACCGACCCTGCCACCCCAAGATCGCACTGCTCCACGGAAAATCCAAGCAATCGAAAACCATGAGGACGGCGCCCGGTTCACTGAGTTGGGCCCACATCAAGGGGTGGGTTCATCATCCGACGGGAGCGACAAGAGCCTTCTCGAGCGTGCCTCGCTGCGTCGGTGTTCCTGAGCTATCCACTCCTTGCCCTCCGCCGCAATCCCCTCAAGGACATGCAGAGTGTGATGCAGGCCTGCCGCATCCAACGTCGCCTCGGACACGGATCCGGGATCCTCACCCGGCTGAAGTTCCTCCGTCCCCGGTTCGATGACCTTGACATTGATCTTCTGGCCGTCCATGAGGGCGAGCTCGAAGGTGCGCTCACCGTTGTCCGCCTGCTTAACGCGTACGGCCGTGACCGCCTCGAAGCGGTAGTTCATCCGGTGATCAATGTGAAAGGTACTGTGCTCGAAATCAAGCGTGGCAGTGAGCTGACGTACCCCGTCGGCGGTGAGCAGGAAGATCAATAACTGGTACTTCTTGTACCGCCAAGAGCCGCCCCGCACCCGTGCCCGCGCCGTGGAGCCGCCGGGCGCCTCGATGAAGGCGTGGGCGATGACGTTGCTCATGATGAGCCGGTAGTGCTGGAGAGCCTCGCTCAGCAACACTTTCCGGTCGCAGTCCAGCCAGGCCGCCATTTCACCGTCTTCGGGCTTGTCGGCCAGCCGTTGCCGCCATCGGGCGAAGGCCACGTCCAAGGCCTTGGACATGACATCGGATTCGTAGGTATCGACGGCATGTCGCCGGCGTTCGAGGATGATGCGTGACCAGGCACGTGCGGCAATCCAGCCTGCCACCACGAGCAGGAGGAGCGATCGAATGGCACTCAGCGCGCTGACCTGTACCGCCCCGGTCGCAGCCCAGACCCCTCCGACAGCTAGGAACAGTGCTCCGAGCACCGCAGTCGCCTTCGTGGGCAAGGGAGTGGCGAGTTCCTGCCGGTGGTTCCAAAGCGTGCCGTCCTCCCAACGGGCCCGCACTGTGCCGACCCGGTACCGGATCAGCCAGTTGATCCTCTCGACCCCGACCCGCTTCTCGCGGTACGCCTCCACCACCTCGTCTCGCATGCCTTTGCGGATGCCGACTGTCCGTGCCAGCCAGACATCGCGGTCCGTACCACGCGGCACGTACTTGGCGAAGTAGTAGTCGAATCGCTGGTCCACTCTCCGGGCGAAGCCACCGGGTGGCGCGTTGGTCGCGCGTTGCGGGGCTCGTGCGAAATCGTTGTCCTTAGTCCTGCGCCGCTCCGAGCGAAAGCGCCATTCCACGCCCTCGCGGGTGCCGAAATAGCCGCCGGCGATGCTCATCAGGTAGGCGAGGATTTCGGCGAATCGGCCGCGTTGCACGAGCAGAGAGCCGATGTGCACGGTCGCAGCGACCAACACGACCGAACCTGTTACTGCCTGCGTCCAGGTGGAGCCAGGGATCGTGACAGGCTCCGGTGCCCGTACCCGAGGACGGGCCGGAGTCGGCTGGAAGAACTTCCAGACCCGGTTCTCCCGATTGCCGGCCATCCGCTCAGCGTCGGCCCGTCGCACGGCATGGTGCCACATCTGGTCATTGAGCGGCCCGTCGAAGAACATCTCCAGATGACGCACGATCATGTCCTGCTGCACCGGGAGAAGTGCGTCGAGTTCCTTCATCAGAATGCGAATGTCAGCGTCGGGTTTCTCGGCGGAGTCCAGCAGTCGGCGGATGGTCCGCACGCCCTCTGTCCATGAGTCGTCGTCGGAAAGCAGAAAAAGACGGTCCATGTTCAGGAGGCAGGTCGTTTCCTCGTCGGACAGTTCGTGCCGCGTTCTGCCGCTCAACAGGGCGACCAGCCAGTAGAAGCAGGCCTGGTCGGTGGCGTAACCGCAGATGGCGGCCTCGTTGATGAGCTGCCAGGCCAACCTCGGCATGTTTCCCTGGACGTGTCGCAGCCCTGTCTCGAACCTTTCCCGCGGCGACGGATCCGGTGGCGTCGTGTAGTTGTAGACGTCACCGTGCACGACTCCTGCCTGCACACCGATGTTGGAGGAATCGGCGAAGTTCATGCCGGTGCCATCCGGGGGCATCACGACAGGGCCTGGGCTAAGGCGATGATAGTCGCCAGCTCCGCGGCGAGATCGGCGACATCGCTGATCAGTCCGCGCAGCTTCTTGAGCGCCAGCGTCAGCCTCCCCTTACTCTGCGGAGTCTTCGCCCGCAGGGCCTCGTCGGCCACGGTCAGTTCCACCTCCGCCGCCGCGTATGTCTCCTCGTCTAGGCGGCCGTCCGCCTGCGCGCGCTTGAGCCGGGTGCGGAACCCGGCCAGCGCCCCTGCCAGGTCCGTCGGCGGACTCGGGTCGAAGCCGAGCCGGATGCCGCCGTACACGGTGCCGGCCTGGACTCCCACCCGGGAGCCATCGCGTGCGATGTTGTACGTCACCGGGTGCTTCTCCATCGTTGATCCCCTCGTCGTACTCTTGGCCGCCAGCCAGCCACCGTCTTTGTCCTCTTTGCCGATCTCCTCGGCCAGTGCCGCGGCGAATTCCGCGGCGTTGGCAACGGCCCGCTCCTGCCAACGGGCGCGGTCAGTGGTCTCCTTCGTCCCGTCGGTCAGATCGCTGATGCCCCGTATGACGATCACCGGCAGAGCCCCGTTCAGGTGCCCGGCCTGTGCCACGCCGGCGCCCTCCATCTCAATCGCGCACGCATCGTTGTAGGTCTGCCGGATCCACTGGGCGTGCCCGGACACCTTGGAGTTCAGAACCACTTCGCCAGCGGCGATCGGGCCGAAATGCACCTGAGGGGCTGGGCTACGATCCGGCAGGCCGTGCGCCCATGCCCCGGTCCGGCCGATGTGCCGCGCGATCTGATCGGCGGCGTGCGAGGTCTCCCAGCTGCAAGGGCGGCTCTTGAGCCCGTCGTCCTCGCTCGTCCCCCCGTGATAGGCGTAGACGCGCGTCGCCACCACGACGTCCCCGAGCGCGATGTGGGAGTGCAGGGCACCGGCCACGCCCACGAAGAGCAGTGCGGCCGGGGTGAACTCGGCGATGGCACGCTCGGCCAGTACGGCCGCCGACTGATTACCCGTGCCGACATGAGCCAGAGCGACTCGGCTGCGGCCGTTCGAGATACGGCCGACCTCGAAACGGGTTCCGTGCTGATGTCGGTGCAGCTCCGGGTCGACCAGTTTCTTCCGGATCGCCTGGTACTCCAGGTTTAACGCGGTGAGGATGACGATTGGGCGGGTGCTCAACCTTCTACTCCTTTACGCTCGCCGCCTCGGCGGGCCGAGTCATCGGCGGACGAAGGACCGTGCATGGACCGGACCGGAACAGTCGGGCTGGTCGTCCGGTCGCCGCTTTACGGGCCGTCCCTGCCGGGACGATGAACCCTTCGGTCTTCTGGACCTTGCGATAGAAGTTCCGGGGGTCGAGAGAGATCCCCCAGACCGCCTCGTACACGTCCTGCAGATCGGTGATCGTGAACGTCGGTCCGCAGAACGCCGTCGCGAGGGCGGAGTGCTCAAGCTTGACGCGGGCGCGTTCTACGCCGTCCGCGATGATGCGCCGGTGATCGAAAGCGAGCTCAAGATCGCCGAGGAGTACGCTGTCAGCCGACTGCCATCCGGCATCGGCCGCGTCTGTTCCAGCGCTCGGCTCGGGGAGACGAGGCGCGATGGCCAGGTATGCAACTGATACCACTCGGCCACGGGGGTCGCGGCCCGGTTCGCCATACACGCCGAACTGCTCCAGGCTGAGAGCCTCGACGTCCAGGTCGGCCTCCTCCGACAGCTCCCGGTGGGCCGCTGCCGTGATGTCCTCCCCGTCGTGCTGCAGGAACCCGCCGGGCAGGGCGAGGGAGCCTTTGTACGGATCGATGCCTCGCTCAACGAGCAACACGTGCAACCGTGACTCACGCAACGTCAAGATCACCAGATCGACGGCGAGCAGCACTACAGGCGGCACCCATGGGTCGTCGGTCATGCAGCTAAGAGTAGATTTTTGTCAGTTTGACAGGAACTAGCTGGAAGGTAAGGCGTTTAATCCCAAGGTGGCCTGGAATCGCCTGAAAAGCCGGATCTGGTTGATGTCCGTGTTGATGCGAGTGCTCTCTGGCGCCGGGATCTCGCCAGCTGTGAAATAAGTTCGATCATGCCCTATGACAGGGATTACGCTGACGGTCGTCCCGCGTCGCTCCTCGCTGGTTCCGGCACTCCCACGGAACGGCGGTCGGTAGAAGCTCGGAGGTGCCCGTGGTGATGCCCAAGAAGGGCTCGCGGCCCATCACCGTCGACGGCGCCGACTTCCGCTGGCAGGTCCGACGTAAGGCGACCCGGCACCAGAGGAACGGCCGGGGTCCCCTCACCTTCTCCGTCGAGTTCGCGGAGGAGCCGGGACAACTGCTGGTGGTGTCGCTCCCTTTCCCGCGCCCGGACAACGATTTCGGTGATCGGACCCTCCCGATCCGCCCCGTCATCGTCGCCGGCTGCGTCCGCCGAGCCGTCGAACAGGGCTGGAACCCCGGCCAACCAGGCTCGGCGTTCAACCTGACCATCACCGAAGCCGACCTACCCCTCCTCCTGAACGAGCCGCCCCGTCACCTCATCCCCTTCCTCTGGGGCATGATCCCCGAAGGCGGCGACATCACCGACCTCCCCCGCTGCACCGAAATCTGGAGCCGCAGGACAACGAACATCACCCCACCGTCTTCTGATCCGTAGCTTCGAGGGGCAATCGCTCACTGACATCCGCGAGCACCCGCTGGAAATCAGGCCAGCCAAGTCTGGAGATCCAATGGCGCCAGGCGGTCGAAGTGTTCACCGTGGAAGAATTCAGGGCCGCGGTTCCAGACATCGTGGTCGGCCGGAGTGTCTCCGCCGACCGTTTCATTGGCGGGAGAGGGCGCGGGTTATTCCAGCGGCGATCGTGGTGGCGAGGATCCAGCCGGCCACGATGAGACCGTAGGCGCCCCACTGTCCGCCGCCGGCCGGCTGGAATGCCTTCTCTTGGCCGAAGTCGATGAGCGGGAGGAGGAGATCGAGCGTGTACATGGCGGCGTTGAACGCGGGTCCCTTGCCGGCTTCCACGCGTGGCGGCTCGTGCATGGCGAAGGCCGCAGTACCAAGAAGAAGCAGTGCCATCAGCCAGAATCCAGCTCGAGCGGGGCGGTAACCATACCCGACGGTCCAGTCCTGAAGAAACCCCCAGAAACGGGCGTAGAGAGGGAGTGTCAGGCGTCTCCGCCTGTGCTTGGCCAGGAGAACGGTGCGGGCGTCGGTGTCATTGCCGAGACGGCGATACGTCGCGGCCAATTGCTCGTACGGCTGGGGCAGATATCCATCGGGATCGGCAGAGAGCCACGGCAGCCGCCTTGCCGCGGGCAGCCCCGGATCGAGGGCCTCGTAACTGAGGCCGTCCTGCCGGAGGGGGGACCACGTCTCCGGGTCATCCCGAAGGACGCCTATGCGAGCATGGCGAAGATCGACGATGCCCTCGATGGGGGCCCGCGGCCTCAGGAAGACCTCTCGCGCCTCCAGTTGCCACGCCCATAAGGCCCTTGCCCCGGGTGCGGAGAGCTTCGCCCCGGAAAAGTGAAGGTGACGGCCGATCCGGGCACCGACAAGTACGGTTTCGCCCTCTGCGGTGAACCCTCGATCGCATGACATTCCCCCGCCAACGGCGACTCCGCTGGCGTCGAGGGCGACCCCACCAGGGTTGCTGACGTGGGCACCCGTCATGTCGAGGCCCTTACCGATCCTGGCGTCCCTGAGGTCGATCTTGCCCTCGGCGTGAAATCCGCCCTCACACGCAAGGGTGCCGTCGACCGTCATGCCATGCGCATGCAACGCGACGCCATGCGGGGCCGACAGCGTCGCCCCGCTGAAGTTGGCCGATCCGGTGATGTGCGCCTGGGACAGGTAGAGCGTCCCGCGAGCGCCCAGCCCTTTGCACGTGAGGGTGCCGTCGACGACGAGGTCCTCCGCCTGCAGGGCTTCGCCTTCGGGATGGATCAGAACGGCCTTGTCGAAGCTCAACTGGCGGCCGACCCGAGATCGCGTGAGCCGTATGGCCCCTTCGGCGGTGAACCCGTAGTCGAGGTGCATCCCACCGTCGGCGGTGAGCCGGGTGGCACGCAATGCTCGCTCGCCGGGGTTGCTCAGCCGGCTCCCCGAGAGGATGACCGGGCCGGTGAACCTGGCGTGGCGGGCGGAGACCTGGCCGACGATCCGGGCTCCCCGGCAGTAGAGACCGCCTTCGGCGACCATGGAGTCCAGTACGAGTGCGGCTTTCCTCCGGCAGGTGATGCGTGCACCGTCCAGATAGGTGGTTCCCTCGACCGTGGCGTTGAGGAGACGCACCTCGCCCGCCGCTGTGAAGCCGTCACCGGCGGACAGATCGCGACCCACGTGCAGGCGTTCGCCGTACAACGCGACACCGCGCGGCCCGGTGAGCTGAGCGCCGGTGAGCATCAGTCCGCCGACGATGTGCGCGCCCCGCAACCGCAGCGGTCCGGTCATCACGCACTGCTCTAAACGTAGATGCCCCTCGATCTGAGCGTTGGAGCAGCTCAACCCGGGCAGGTAGGACCCACGGAAGTTGAGCTGGGTACAGCGCGCCCAGTAGAGACTCGGTTCCTGTTCGAAGTAGCAGTGGGAGAACCGGGCCGAATGCCGCACCGTGGAGTAGGCGAGCTCCAAACGTCCGGAGACACGCACACCAGAGACGCGCAGAGCCGGGATTCGGTGGGCGACGGGGGCGTCGTCCCCGAGAAGCAGGGCGGCGATCACGCTGGCGCGCACCGTCCGTCCGGGTCCCCAGCCGCCACCGTCCATAGGAAGATCCTCCTCGGCACGGCCGGTCATGAAGCTCACCTCCCGGCCGCCCGGAAACGCCTCAAGCACTCGGCGCTCCGCCTCAGACAGATCTTCGAGCTCCAAACGACCTCCCGACGACGCGACGTTCCTCATAGGACATCGTGCTCGAGAAGGGTGTGGTTACGGCCATCGGGGGTGAACCGTCACGGGTTCACGGGCTACTTCAGGAGTTGGCGGGCCATGACCATGCGCTGGATCTGGTTGGTGCCCTCGTAGATTTGGGTGATTTTGGCGTCGCGCATCATGCGTTCTACGGGGTAGTCGCGGGTGTAGCCGTAGCCGCCGAGGAGTTGGACGGCGTCGGTGGTGATGTCCATGGCGGCGTCGGATGCGGCGCACTTGGCGGCGCTGGAGAAGAAGGTCAGGTCGGCGACCTTCTCGCCGTGCATGGCGAGTTCGGACTTGGCCGCCGCCGCGTAGGTGAGCTGGCGGGCCGCCTCCAGCTTCATGGCCATGTCGGCGATCATGAACTGGAGGCCCTGGAACTCGGCGATCGGCTTGCCGAACTGCTTGCGCTCCTTGACGTAGCCGATGGCGTAGTCGAGCGCGCCCTGGGCGATGCCGAGGGCCTGGGCGGCGATGGTGATGCGGGTGTGGTCGAGGGTGGCCAGGGCGGTCTTGAAGCCGGTGCCCTCCTCGCCGATCATCCGGTCGGCGGGGATCCGCACGTTCTCCAGGATGACCTGGCGGGTGGGCGATCCCTTGATCCCGAGCTTCTTCTCCTTGGCGCCGAAGCCGACGCCCTCGTCGGACTTCTCGACGACGAACGCCGAGATGCCCCGGGCCCCGACGCCCGGCTCGGTGACCGCCATGACGGTGTAGAACTCCGACACGCCCGCGTTGGTGATCCACATCTTGGTGCCGTTGAGCACGTAGTGGTCCCCGTCGCGTACGGCGCGCGTCTTCATCGCGGCGGCGTCGGAACCGGCCTCGGGCTCGGACAGGGCGTACGAGAACATGCCCTCCCCGCGTGCCACGGGCCCCAGGTAGCGCTGCTTGAGCTCCTCGGAGGCCGACAGCAGCAGCGGGACCGTGCCGAGCTTGTTGACGGCCGGGATCAGCGAGGACGAGGCGCAGGCGCGCGCGACCTCCTCGATGACGATCACCGTGGCGAGCGCGTCGGCGCCGGCACCGCCATACTGCTCTGGAACGTGCACCGCATGCAGGTCCGCGGCGACGAGCGCCTTGTACGCCTCCCAGGGGAACTCGGCGGTCTCGTCGACGGCGGCGGCGTGCGGTGCGATCTTCTCGTCGGAGAGGGCCCGCACGGTCTCGCGCAGCATCTCGTGCTCTTCAGCGAGCGCGTACAGAGGGAAGCTCATAGACAAATAGTAGGACGTCCAACAATACGAGGGCCGAAGCAGGGGTATATGACAGCTACCCCTCAGGCGAAATGTCCCATTTGTACTGTTGCCGGAGGTAGGGGGCCCGGTAACATGCCTCGGCAACCTAACGGTAAAGATGAGGTCGACAGCCGAACATGGAAGGAGCGCGCTCGTGTCCTATCGCCTGACGGTCCTGGGGACCGGATACTTGGGTGCCACGCACGCGGCGTGCATGGCCGCGCTGGGCTTCGAGGTGCTGGGGCTGGACGTGGACCCGGCGAAGGTGGCCCGGCTGCAGGCCGGTGAGCTGCCCATCCACGAGCCCGGGCTCGAGGAACTGCTCCAGCGCGGGCTGGAGTCGGGGCGGCTACGCTTCACGACCTCCTACGAGGAGGCCGCCGAGTTCGGCGACGTGCACTTCGTCTGCGTGGGGACGCCGCAGAAGAAGGGCGAGTACGCCGCCGACGTGTCCTACCTGGACGCCGTCGTGGAGTCGCTCGCGCCGTACCTCACCCGCGAATGCCTCGTGATCGGCAAGTCGACCGTTCCGGTGGGCACCGCGCAGCGGCTGGCCGACAAGCTGACCCGGCTCGCCCCCGCCGGGGACCAGGTGGAGCTGGCCTGGAACCCCGAGTTCCTGCGCGAGGGCTTCGCCGTACGCGACACCATGCACCCCGACCGCATCGTGCTCGGCGTGGTCTCGGACAAGGCCGAGAAGGTGATGCGGGAGGTGTACGAGTCCATGCTGGCGGAGGGCACCCCTCTGATCATCACGGACTATCCGACCGCCGAGCTGGTCAAGGTGGCCGCCAACGCCTTCCTGGCCACCAAGATCTCCTTCATCAACGCCATGGCCGAGGTCTGCGAGGCGGCGCACGCCGACGTCAAGGACCTGTCCCTCGCGCTGTCGTTCGACGAGCGCATCGGCGGCCGGTTCCTCAACCCCGGCCTGGGCTTCGGCGGCGGCTGCCTTCCCAAGGACATCCGGGCGTTCATGGCACGGGCCGGCGAGCTGGGCGCCGACCAGGCGCTGACGTTCCTGCGCGAGGTGGACGCCATCAACATGCGCCGCCGGGCCCGCATGGTGGACCTGGCCCGCGAGCTGGCCGGCGGGTCGTTCCGCGGCTGCACGGTCGGGGTGCTCGGGGCGGCGTTCAAGCCCAACTCCGACGACATCCGCGACTCCCCCGCGCTGGACGTGGCGGTGAAGATCCGTGAGCAGGGCGGCAAGGTCACGGTGTACGACCCGGTGGCGCTCGGCAACGCGCGCAAGGCGCATCCGACGCTCGGGTTCGGCTCCTCGGCGCTGGACGCGGCCCGGGGCGCGCACGTCGTGCTGCTGCTGACCGAGTGGCAGGAGTTCATCGACCTGGACCCCGAGCGGCTCGGCGACGTCGTGGCCGCCCGCAAAATCGTGGACGGGCGCAACGCCCTGGACGCCGAGACCTGGCGCGCGTCCGGCTGGCACTACCGGGCGCTCGGCCGCCCCTGACCTGCGGCACCCCCGGCCGGGCCCACCGTCGCGGGCCCGGCCGCGTTCGGCCGTCGTTCAGCCCGTCGTTTCAGGCCGTGGTTCAGCCCGTCGTTTCAGGCCGTGGTTCAGCCCGTAGTTCGAGCCCAGTCGTTCAAACCCTGATTCAGGCCGTCGAGCCGAGGTCGCGGGCCTCGGCGCGGAGGCGTTCGCCCTTGGCGTGCGCCTGGTCCCTGAGGGTGGCCTGGAAGCCCGTCATCCTGGCCCGCAGCCCCTCGTCGGCGGCGGCGAGGATCCGGACGGCGAGCAACCCGGCGTTGCGGGCCCCGCCGACGGCCACGGTCGCCACGGGCACCCCGGCGGGCATCTGGACGATGGACAGCAGCGAGTCCATGCCGTCGAGGTACTTCAGCGGCACCGGCACCCCGATCACCGGCAGCGGGGTCACCGAGGCCAGCATGCCGGGCAGGTGGGCGGCTCCCCCGGCCCCGGCGATGATCACCCGCAACCCCCGTCCCGCTGCCTGCTCGCCGTAGGCGATCATCTCGTGCGGCATGCGGTGCGCCGAGACCACGTCGGCCTCGAACGGGACGCCGAACTCGCCCAGCGCCTCGGCGGCGAGCCGCATCACCGGCCAGTCGGAGTCGCTGCCCATGACGATGCCGACCACGGGGTTCGCGGCCGTCACATGAGTGCCCGGGCCCTCCGCGGACCCAGTCGCACGGGCGTCCGGGTCCTCTGCGGACGTCGCACGTGCGCCCAGGTTCTCGCCGGCGGACATCACACGTACTCCCCGGTCATGAGGTGGACGGCGGCGTGGCGGGCGCGGGCGCGTACCTCGCCGAGGTCGGTGCCGAAGGCGGTGACGTGCCCGATCTTGCGGCCGGGACGCACCTCCTTACCGTAGAAGTGGATCTTGACCCCAGGATCGTGCGCCATGACGTGCTCGTAGCGGGCGAAGACGTCGGGGTCGTCGCCGCCGAGCAGGTTGACCATGACCACCACGGGCGCCACCGGGGCGGGCGACCCGAGCGGCAGGTCGAGCACGGCCCGCAGGTGCTGCTCGAACTGGGACGTGCGAGAGCCCTCGATCGTCCAGTGGCCGCTGTTGTGCGGGCGCATCGCCAGCTCGTTGACCATGATCCGGCCGCCGGGGAGCTGGAACATCTCGACGGCCAGCAGCCCGGTGACCCCCAGCTCGCTCGCGATCTTGAGGGCGATGTGCTGCGCCGCCGCGGCGTCCTCGGGGTCGAGGCCGGGCGCAGGGGCGATCACCTCGACGCAGATGCCGTCCCGCTGGACGGTCTCCACGACGGGGTAGCTGACGCCCTGGCCGTGCGGCGAGCGGGCCACGAGGACGGCCAGCTCACGCTCGAACGGGACGAACGCCTCGGCCATGAGACCGGTCCCGCTGGCCAGCACCTCCTCGGCGTCCGCCGCGGACGCGCACACCCACACGCCCCGGCCGTCGTAGCCGCCGCGCACGGCCTTGAGCACGACGGGCCAGCCGTGCTCCTTGGCGAAGCGGTCGAGGTCGTCGGCGGAGGAGACCCGCGCCCAGGCCGGGCACGGGGCGCCGATCGCGGTGAGCCGCTCGCGCATCACGATCTTGTCCTGCGCGTGTACGAGCGCGTCCGCGCCCGGGTGGACGGCGTGGCCGTCGGCGGCGAGCGCGGCGACGTGGCCGGTCGGCACGTGCTCGTGGTCGAAGGTGATCGCGTCACAGCCCTCGGCGAACGCGCGCAGGGTGGCGAGGTCGCGGTAGTCGCCGAGCCGGGTGTCGACGATCACCCGCGCGGCGCTCTCGCTGGGCGAGTTCGCGAGCACGCGCAGTTCGACGCCGAGGGCGATGGCGGCCTGCTGGGTCATCCGGGCGAGCTGGCCGGCGCCCACCATGCCGACGACCGGCCCGATGGGAGGGGTTTCAGTCCTGGTCACAACACTGGTCACAAGCCCAAACCCTACCCAGGGCCGTCAGGGGGTGATGTCGGCGAGCCCTCTGGTCATGGCCACGGTCGTCAGTTTCCCGTCGGGGTCGACCCGGGTGGCCAGCATGATCACTTCCGCGGTGTGCTGGACCTTGAGGCTTCCCTTGCCGGTGAACGCGCGCACGGCGGCGGCCCCGTACAGCGGGTGGGCGAGCTTGCGGGCGCCGGTCTTCTGCGTGTAGTAGATCTTGAGCGCGTGGAAGACCAGCGCGCCGCCGCCCTTCACCCCGAGGGCCCGCGCGTCGGCGGGCACGAGCTGGACGTCGGAGCTGAACCGGTCGGGACGTACGGTGGCCGGCTTCTTGACCAGCTCGGTGAGCAGGGCGCGCATCGGGTCGCCTGAGGAGAACCGCACGCCGCTCAGCCCGAAGCGGTCGGACAGGAAGGCCAGGTGCTTCTGCGGGACGAGCCGGGCGCGGACCCCGTCGTCGGGGTCGTCGGTGGGGACGACGCGGGTCGTCTGGTCGGCGTCGAGCTCGGGGGCCTTGCCGGTGATCCGCACGGGGCCGTCCGCGAGCCGCCAGCGGTCCTCCTCGTAGGCGAAGACGAAGTACGACGGCTGGGGTTTGCGCGCCAGCGCGACGAACCACGGGTGTTCGGCGGGACGGTCGGGCAGGAAGTAGTCGACGTCGCTGTAGTCGAGGGAGGGGGGAGCCGGGCGGCCGTTCCGGGTCGCCTCGCAGGCACGGCCGCCCAGCTCGCTCTCGGCCGAGGTCGTCAGGAAGAGGACCTTGGTGCAGTCGCGCTTCTTCCAGGCGTCGTCGAGCTCTTTGAGCAGGCCGAACGCTTTCTCGGCGTCATCTGGGCCCACCGATCCCGAGGTGGCGGTCTCACTGGCGGGATTCCCTGTGGGAGCCGGGCGGCCGTTGGCCTGTGCGCCACAGGCTGTCAGCAGGCCCACACTGATTCCCACAGCGAGCAGTCGGCGCAGCACGCCAGGAGCCACCTCTTCCAGTGCACACCCTTCGCGATCTGCGAGGCAGCCTAGCGCGCCAGGTCAGTTACTAGCTGTGAAATAACGGATAATTCGCCAAATAGTCTGGATGGCCGGCTCGGCCGACCGGACACGAGGCGCACCGGGGCACCGGTAACCTGAAGGAGCCTCAGAACCCAGGAAGGACCGTTGTGCAGCCCATCCGTCGCCTGTATGACAGGTTCTCCTCGCTGTTCCGCGAGCTCGCGAAGTTCGGCACGGTCGGCGCCGTCGCGTTCGTGGTCGACTTCGGCGGCACCAATCTGGTGCGCTACGGAGCGCACCAGGGCCCGCTGACGTCCAAGGCCGTCGCCACGGTGTTCGCGGCGACCCTGGCCTACCTCGCCAACCGCTACTGGACCTGGCGGGACCGTGAGCAGACGGGCCTGGCCCGCGAGTACTTCCTGTTCTTCGTGCTGAACGGCATCGGCCTGCTGATCTCCCTGCTGATCATCGGCTTCGTCGAGTACACGCTGAAGATGGGCGATCCGCTCAGCTACAACATCTCGCTGATCATCGGAACCGCCCTGGGGACGCTGTTCCGGTTCTGGTCGTACAAGAAGTGGGTGTTCCTCCCGCCGGGGCTGCCCTCGGTCGACCCGCACACCGGGCTCCCCGAAACCGGCGACGACCCCTCCCACGAGCCCTCCCCCGACACCGCCGGCGCCGCGCTGGCCCCCCGCCCCACCCCGATCCCGGCCCCCGAACCTCCGGGCACCCCGATCCCGGCCCCCGACCAGCCGATCACGCGGGGCCGCTGACCGCCCGATCACGCGGGGCCGCTGACCACCCTGTGCCGGGCGTTCTCGTCCGCCGGTCGCAGGAACAGCGCGAACACGGCCGGACGCGGCCGTACGAGCTCCAGACGGCCGCCGTCGGAGGCGGTCAGCGCCCGGGCCAGCGTCAGCCCCAGCCCGGTGCCCCCGGCGCCGCTGACGTTGCGGTCGAACACGCGGGCGCGGAGGTGCTCGGGGATCCCCGGCCCCCGGTCGGCCACCTCGATCACGATCGACTTCTCCGAGCTGCCCGTCGTGATCGTGACCGGCCCGCCGCCGTGCTCCAGGGAGTTCTCCAGCAGCGTCGACACCACCTGGCTCAGCCCGCCCTTGCTGACGAGCGCGCGCAGCCCCCTGCTCCCGTCGAGGTGGAGCGACCGCCTGGACCTGCGGAAGGCGGGCTCCCATTCGGTGATCTGCTGGCGCAGCACCTCGTCCACCGAGATGGCCTCCGCCTGGGCGTGGCGCTGCCGCCGGGCGGCGGCGAGCAGCTCGTCGATGACGGCGGTGAGCCGTTCGGCCTGGACGATCGCCGCCTCCCCCTCCTCGCGTACGGTCGCGGGGTGGGTCGCGGCGGCGACGATCTCCTCCAGCCGCATGGTGAGGCCGGTGAGCGGCGTGCGCAACTGGTGGGAGGCGTCGGTCGCGAACTCCCGCTCCCGGCTGAGCAGCTCGGAGATGCGGGTGGCGCTGCGGTCGAGCACCTCGGCCACCCGGTCGAGCTCGGGTATGCCGTAGCGGTGCCTGCTCGGCCGCGCGTCACCCGATCCCAGCCGCTCCGCGATCCTGGCCAGGTCCAGGAGCGGCAGGGCGAGCCTGCGTGACTGCACGACGGAGAGCGAGACCGCGACCGCGAGCGCCAGCCCGGCCAGGGCCACGATGAGCATGAGCCATCCCCGGACATTGCGCTCCACCTGGGCTCGGTCTCGCGTTATCCGGACATAGACCCCGCTCTCCGAATGGGTCTCCTCGGTCATCTGCCGGTCCGCGGGCGGCCCGGCGCCCACGATGACCGTGGGGCTGTTACGGATGAAGATCTGGACGTACCTGTTGGGATACTGCCGCTGCAGCTCGTCGGGATCGATCGGCCGATCCTCGATGCGTGCGTATTCCACCTGGCTGAGCAGCAGCGTCGCCTGGGCCCGGAGCTGCTGGACCGCCTCGTCGTTGATGAGGCGGGTCACCACCAGGCCGAGCGGGACGCCCAGAAGCAGGACCGCGATGGCCGCGACCACCAGGGTCGAGGACAGTAACCTCCGACGCATCTAGTTATGGGCTATTCGCGCTCGAATCGGAAGCCGACCCCACGAACCGTGGTGATGTATCGCGGCTTGGCGGCGTCATCTCCCAGTTTGCGGCGCAGCCACGATATGTGCATGTCGAGGGTCTTGGTGGACCCCCACCAGTTGGTGTCCCACACCTCGCGCATGATCTGCTCGCGGGTGACGACCTTGCCGGCGTCACGGACGAGCACGCGCAACAGGTCGAATTCCTTGGTGGTCAGGTGCAGCTCCTTGTCTCCCATCCAGGCACGCCGCGAGTCGGCGTCGATGCGCACGCCCTGGACCACGGGGGTCTCAGAGGTGCCGCGCCGCAGCAGCGCCCGTACCCGGGCGAGCAGTTCGGCGAGCCTGAACGGCTTGGTCACATAGTCGTCGGCCCCCGCGTCGAGGCCGACCACGGTGTCCACCTCGTCCACGCGGGCCGTCAGGATGAGCACGGGCGTGCCGTGCCCCTCGGCGCGAATGCGACGGGCGACCTCCAGGCCGTCCATTTCCGGTAGGCCCAGGTCGAGCACTATGAGGTCGACGCCCCCGGACAGAGCCCTCTCCAGGGCCTGCGGGCCATCAGGGCTCACCTCCACCTGATAGCCCTCTCGGCGCAGCGCGCGCGCCAGGGGCTCGGAGATCGAGGTGTCATCCTCGGCGAGAAGTACGCAGGTCATAAAGCGATCGTAGGACCTTAGGCGATCGTTTCCCGGGTACAGCGCGCGGTTTGACTCGTCGTTGACCCAGCAATTGACCTGGGCAAAGACGGAGAAACGTGGATGAGCCCGCCCGCACTGCCTGGTACCCCAAGCGTGCCAAGGGCATCGGTGCGCGACGGGCGCGACACGCCGGGGACACGCCGGAGGGCCTGCGAAGGACCCTGGGCGACACGCCGGAGGGCCGGGAGGGGGTCCGTACGGAGAAAACGGAAGACACGCGAGGAGACGGAGCGAAGGCGATGAGCGGCGTTCGGGAGGCCGCCTACGGCCCCACAGAGGAGGCCGGCCGAGGACGCCGCCTGAAGGATGCCCGAGGACGCCGACGGCCCGCCGGACGGGGTCCGGCGGGCCGTGTCGTGTGCGCGCGGTGTGGCGCCGGTGGCGCTAGGAGCCGGAGTTGCTCGGCAGCTCCACGAAGCGCTGGAGGTAGAGGCCCTCGCCCAGGGTGTCCAGCAGGGCGAGCTCGGTCTCGAGGTAGTCGATGTGGTGCTCCTCGTCCTCGAGGATGGCCTCGAAGATCCGGGCGGAGGTCACGTCGCCCCGCTCGCGCATGAGCTGGATGCCGGGACGCAGCCGCTGCACGACCTCCAGTTCGAGCTGGCGGTCGGACTCCAGTTGCTCCTTCACCGTCTGCCCGATGTGCAGGGTGCCCAGGCGCTGGTAGTTGGGCAGGCCCTCAAGGAACAGGATGCGGTCGGTGAGCACCTCGGCGTGCCGCATCTCGTCGAGCGACTCGGCCCTGGTGTAGGCGGCGAGCTTGGTGTAGCCCCAGTGCTCCTGCAGCTTGGCGTGCAGGAAATATTGGTTGATCGCGGTGAGTTCCGACGTCAGCTGCTCGTTCAGCAGAGCGATGATGTCCTTGTCCCCCTGCATGGTGGACCTCGGTTTCTATGCCGTCGCGACAAGTTCCTTAGATCGCTTCAGCATCGCACATATCTTCCTGACGCATGTCGCGCAGTCCCTGCCGGCGCCCGTGCTGTCGCGGATCTCCCGCGCGCTGCTCGCGCCCGCCGCGATACAGGCATGGACCTCGTTCTCGGTCACAGCCTGACAGACACATACATACATGGGGCGGCGGACCTTTCAGGGGAAGGTTAGGCATACCTAAGGTAGCCTACCCTGCTAAGGCTTGCCTATGTGATGTGCGCTACACCCACGGTGCCCTCACCATGCCGGTCGGTGATCGACAAGGCGGCCGGGTACGCGCCGCCACCCCCCGCCCGCGGGCGCCGTGCGCCGCCCGCGAGGCGAGGTCGGGTCCCTGCCCAGGTCAGTGGCCTCGGGTGATCCACTTCTCCAGGTCGGGGAGCTCGGCGCCGATGCTCGTCGAGTCGCCGTGGCCGGTGTGCACGACGGTACCCGGAGGCAACCCCAGAAGCCGGTCCCGGATGGAGTCGATGATCGTGTCGAACGACGAGTACGACCGCCCGGTGGCCCCGGGCCCGCCCGAGAAGAGCGTGTCGCCGGTGAAGACCGCGCCCAGGTCCCGCGCGTACAGGCAGACCGCCCCGGGGGCGTGGCCGGGCGTGTGCAGGACGCGCAGGGCGGTGCCCGCCACCTCGATCAGGTCGCCGTCCGCGAGCGGCTCGTACCCCCGGTCCGTCCCGTACACCATCTCCCACAGCACGGCGTCGGCGGGATGCAGCAGGATCGGCGCGCCGGTGGCGTCGGCCAGCGCCCCGGCCGCGTTGATGTGATCGTTGTGCGCGTGGGTGCAGACGATCGCCTTCAGCCGGCGCCCGCCGACCGCCTCCTGGATGCCCGCCGCGTCGTGCGCCGCGTCGATCACGACGACCTCGCTGTCGTCGCCGATCAGCCAGACGTTGTTGTCGACGTCCCACGTGCCGCCGTCCAGGGTGAAGGTCCCCGACGTCACGAGCTTTCCGATCGTCACAGGACCACCACCGAGCGCAGGACCTCGCCGCGGTGCATCTTGGCGAAGGCCTCCTCGACCTGGTCCAGTTCGATGGTCTCCGACACGAACCCGTCGAGGTTGAGCCGGCCCTGGAGGTAGAGGTCGATCAGCATGGGGAAGTCGCGGCTCGGCAGGCAGTCGCCGTACCAGGAGGACTTCAGCGACCCGCCTCGGCCGAAGACGTCCAGCAGCGGCAGCTCCAGCGTCATCTCCGGGGTCGGCACGCCCACCAGCACGACGGTCCCGGCGAGGTCGCGGGCGTAGAAGGCCTGCTTGTAGGTCTCCGGGCGGCCGACGGCCTCGATCACGACGTCGGCGCCGTGGCCGCCGGTGAGCTCGCGGATGGCCTCCACCGCGTCGGTGGTCTTGGAGTTGACCGTGTGGGTCGCCCCGAACTGGCCGGCCAGGTCGAGCTTGCGGTCGTCCACGTCCACCGCGATGATCCGCCCGGCTCCCGCGAGGGACGAGCCGAGGATGGCCGCGTTGCCGACGCCGCCGCACCCGATGACGGCGACCGAGTCGCCCCTGGACACCCCTCCGGTGTTGATCGCGGCGCCGAGCCCGGCCATCACGCCGCAGCCGAGCAGCCCGGCGACGGCGGCCCGCGCGTCCGGGTCGACCTTGGTGCACTGCCCGGCGGCGACCAGCGTCTTCTCGGCGAACGCCCCGATGCCGAGCGCCGGGCTGAGCGGCGTGCCGTCGGCGAGCGTCATCTTCTGGGCGGCGTTGTGGGTGGCGAAGCAGTACCACGGGCGGCCCCGCAGGCAGGCGCGGCAGTTGCCGCAGACGGCGCGCCAGTTCAGGATCACATAGTCACCGGGGGCGACGCCGGTGACACCGGCCCCCACGGCCTCGACGACCCCGGCGGCCTCGTGGCCGAGCAGGAAGGGGAACTCGTCGTTGATCCCGCCCTCGCGGTAGTGCAGGTCGGTGTGACAGACGCCGCAGGCCTGCACGTTCACGACCGCCTCGCCGGGCCCCGGGTCCGGGACGATGACGGTCTGCACCGACACGGCCTCGCCCTTGCCCGCCGCGATCACACCCTGGACTTCGTACGGCATGGTGCGTTCCTCCATCTGTCAAGCTGTATCGACGTGCGTCTGCACAGTTCAGGCGTTCAGAATGTTGACCGGCGGCGGGGCGCGTCAAGAGCGGCGGAGCACGGACGGCTGGACCATCCCGAGGCCGCGCGCCGGACGCCGGCGCATCCGCTGGACCGCGAGCCCGTCGCGGCCCTCCACAGCGGCGGCAACCTGAGGGTCGACGAGCACCGTGCACGGGCGCGCGATGGCGGTCAGCCGGGCGGCGAGGTTCACCGTCGTGCCGAAGACGTCGCCCATGGTCGGCAGCACCGGCCCGTACGACAGGCCGACGCGCACCTCACGGCCCTCGTCGCGGATCGCGTCGACCAGCTCCAGCGCGACGCGCGCGGCGGTCTCGGCCGTGGGGGCGGTGAACAGCACCTCGTCCCCGAGGGTCTTGACCAGGCGGGCGCCGTGCGAGGCGATCACGTCGGAGGCCCGGCCCTCGAAGGTCTCCACCAGCTCCGCGAGGCCCTGCTCGTCAAGCTCGCGCGCGAGCTGGGTGAACGACACCAGGTCGGCGAACCCGACGGCCAGCGTCAGGCGGCCGGGCACCATGTCGGCGTCGAGGTCGGTGTTCGCCAGCAGCCGGGTGCCGGCCGCGGCGAGCTGGGCGCGCCAGACGTGGACGAGCAGGCTCTCGAAGTCCGGCAGGAGCAGCCGGGAGGCCTCGAGGACCCCGGCCAGCTCCGCGTCGCTCGGCGGCCCCGACGTGTCGAGCATGGCGCCGATCATGATCTCGGACTGCCACTGCGCGAGCCTGGCGGTGGTCTGCCCGAGCGCGCGGGCCATGCGGACGACGGTCTCCTCGTCGATCAGCTCGCCGCCGAGCATGCCGGCCACCCGGCGGAGCGCCGCGAGGTCGGCGTCGGTGAACGCGGGCGTGTCGTCGGCGGGCGTGGCGAACCCGAGCGCGCGCCAGATCCGCTGTGCGAGCTGGGGCGAGACCCCGGCCTGCGCCGCGATCTCACCCCGGGTGAGACGCGGCGCCGAGCCCACGAACAGCCGTTCTATCTGCTCGGCCGTCGGACGGCCCACGGTCCCGGTGTCACGCACCTTCAGGAGGTTACGCCACGTTCGGGGCATATCTCACCGGCCGTCGATCTCTCCGTCGGCCGCGTCCTCCACCAGGCTGAACAGCTCAGCCCGGACCGCCTGGATCTTCGGGATGTCCTTGAGGTCGATCTCGCCCTTGTCCGAGGCCGACTCCACCACCAGGGTCCCGCAGCCGAGGATCCGCTCGACGAACGTCTGGTCGGAGCTGACGCTGTTGACCTTGGCCAGCGGGATGTCGTCGTCGGACTTGCTCAGGATGCCGGTGCTGATGTTGAACCGGTGGGTCGTGAGCGTGTACGAGGTGGTCTTCCACCGCAGGTAGGGGATGAACGACCAGAGCATCAGCGCGACCACCGAGACCACGGCGATCGCGATCCAGGCGATGCCGGAGTACTCGTAGTCCGAGGGGATGAAGATGAACGCCGCGCTGGAGGCGGCGATGACAAGGAGCAGCGCGAAGAAGGGCAGTATCAAGCGCTTCCAGTGGGGGTGGAACGAGTGGACGACCCGCTCCCCCGCCGTCAGATGATGTTCAGGGAGACCCATGGGGCAAATCGTGGCACGACGATCTCCTCCACGTCTGCCCCATCTTTCCGACAGGGCCGATACTCCGCCAAGCCGGGACGTTCCGTTGGGCCGGCCTTGACGCGCCGACCGGTCAGGCGCTCTTGATCACGCCCCCGTCGACGAGGTACTCGGCGCCGGTGATGTTGTTCGGGGAGGCCACGAAGGCGATCAGCCGGGCGACCTCCTCGGGCGTGCTGATCCGCCCGGTGCTGGCGCCGAGCGTGCCGAGCAGGCCTTCGGCGAACTCCTCGTGCGTGACGCCGTTCTCGCGGGCGAGCCGGGCGATCAGGCCGTCGGGGTCGGTCCACACGCCGGTGCGGACCGGGCCGGGCGCCACGGTGACCGCGCGGACCCCCTGGCCGCCGAACTGCTCGGCGACGACCTTGGTGAGGGCGTTGAGCGCGGCCTTGGAGACGTTGTAGTCCGCCGGGCCCGCGCTGACCAGCCGGGCGCCGGCCGATGAGACGTTCACGACCGTGCCCCGGCGCTCGATCAGGCTGGGCAGGGCGGCGCGGGTGACGCGGAGCGCGCTGTAGAAGTGCAGGTCGAAGGTGTGCCGCCACGCGCCGTCCGGCAGGTCGAGCAGCGTGAGCAGGGCGCCCTTGCTGATGTCGTCGGTGTCGCCGACGCCCACGTTGTTGACGAGGACGTCGATGCCGCCGAGCTCGGCCAGCGCCCGCTCGACGAGCTCGATCGGGCCCTCGGGGGTGGACAGGTCGGCGATCACGGGCACCGCGCCGGTCTCCCTGAGCGCGGCGGTGACGGTCCGCGAGCCGGTGACGACGCGCATCCCCTCGGCGATCAGGGTTTGGACGACGGCCAGGCCGATGCCCTTGCTGCCGCCGGTGACGACGGCGGTCTTCCCGGAGAGTCGCAGGTCCACGGGTGCTCCTTCGATATTGGCTCGATTACGGACCGATCAGTCCCGGACCGATCAGTCCGTATCATCGCCATCGATGGCGGCCCATGTCAACCACTTCGCGACGCCGGGCAGGGCCGTACGGGACCGATCGGTCCGCTATGCTGGCGGCGGAGGCATCTCATGGCACGAAAGCCTGAACCGGGCGCGCGGGCCCGCATCCTGGACATCGCCTCGCGGCTCTTCCAGGACCGCGGCGTACGCGCCGTCGGGCTGCAGCAGATCATCGACGAGTGCGGCTGCGGCAAGAACCTGCTCTACCGGGAGTTCGGGAGCAAGGACGAACTGGTGGTCGCCTACCTGGAGCGCTGCACGCGCGAGTGGGCGGCGATCGTCGGCCGGGCGGCCGGGCGGTTCCCCGGCGACCCGGCGGCGCAGCTCATCGCCGTCGTCGGCGGCGTCGCCGAGCAGGCCCTGACCCCCGGCTTCCGGGGCTGCCCGCTGCGCAACGCGCACTCGGAGTTCCCCGACGCCGGCCACCCGGTCCACGCGGTCGTCCTCGCCCACTACACGGGCAGGCAGGCCCACCTGCGCGAACTGGCCAGGCAGGCCGGGGCGGCGGACCCGTACGCGCTCGCCGAGAGGATCACGCTGATCATCGACGGGGTGAACTCGAACGCGCCCGTCCTCGGCGGCGGGGGCGCGACTCCGGTCGCCGTGGCGCTCGCCGAAGACGTGGTCAAGGCGGCGACCCGGCCGTCATAGCTGGTGAGACCTGGACGGAGGCGTGATCGCCGTCCGCAGCGAACCTGGACGGAGGCGTGACCGTCGCCCGCAGCGCCCAGCGGCCGTTACCGGCGGCGGACGTGGACGACGTCGCCCGCGCTGAGCGCGTGGTCGGTGCCGTCCGCGTGCACGACGAGATGACCCGAGGCGTCCACGCCCGTGGCCGTGCCGGACAGCACGCGCTCGCCGGGCAGTTCGACCCGGACGTCCTGGCCGATGGTCGCGCTCGCCGCGACGTACGCGGCCCGGAGCCCGGAGGCGTCGGCGTCGCCCTTGGCGGCGACCCAGTCGCGGTAGTGCGCCTCGATCTCCCGCAGCACGGCCCGCATCAGCGGATCGCGGTCCGCGCACTCGGCGTCCTCGATCACCAGCGAGGTGGCGGTGGGGGCGGGCAGCTCCTCGGCCCGCGCCGACACGTTCAGCCCCATGCCGACCACGACCGCGTCCTCGGCCCGCTCGGCCAGCACCCCGGCGAGCTTGCGCTCCCCGACGAGCAGGTCGTTCGGCCACTTCAGCCGTACGTCGACGCCCGCCAGGCGCCGGACGGCGGACGCCGCGGCGAGCGCCACCAGCAGCGTCACCCAGCCCTGGCGGGCCGGGGGGACCTCGGGGCGCAGCAGCACGGAGAACGTCAGCCCCGAGCGCGCGGGCGCGGTCCACTCGCGGCCGAGGCGCCCGCGCCCGGCGAGCTGCAGCTCGGCGATCAGGACCGCGCCCTCGCGCGCCCCCTCACGCGCGGCCTGCGCAAGATCGGCGTTGGTCGACCCGGTGCGGTCGACGACGGACAGGCGCGACCACAGGCCACCCGGGCGCACGACGGCGCGGGTCAGCGCCGCCTCCGAGAGCGGCGGCCGGTCGAGATCGGTGTACGGCGAGTCAAGCACGCCCCCATCCTCCTCCTTCCCGTGGAGTGGCGGTACCCGCCAACCGGCTCGAGCAGCGAACACTACGTAGCGCCACCATAATTTTGACTGTGAGTGACCAACACCCCCTGCGGGCGCGCGGGGTCTCCGCCAAGGGCCACGGTTCGTCAAAACGGGGTGAAAGGTGATGCTATGAATATGCCGCTCGAATGACCGGCGGCAGGGACAAGGAACAGGTGAACGTCCGGTGAGCAAGCGTCTGGACCCTCGGAACTGGGCGAGCTGGAAGCCCTTCGGCATCGGCGAACGCAAGCCCAACAACTACCTGGAACTGTGGAAGGCGTTCCGGTCGGTCAAAGGCAACCGCCGGTACGCCTGGCGCATCCTCACCCAAGGCACCTGCGACGGCTGCGCCCTCGGCACCCGGGGCATGCGCGACTGGACGATGGACGAGATCCACCTGTGCAACATCCGCCTGCGCCTGCTCAAGCTGAACACCATGTCCCCGCTGGACCATTCGGTGCTGTCCGACGTGGCGCCGCTCGCCAAGCTCAGGAGCGCGCAGCTACGCGACCTCGGCCGGCTGGCGCACCCCATGCTCCGCCGCCAGGGCGAGCCCGGCTTCACCCGCGTCGGCTGGGACGACGCGCTGACCCTGGCCGCCACCCACGTGCGCGGCGGCAGGATCGGCGCCTACCTGACCAGCCGCGGCGTCCCCAACGAGAACTACTTCGCGGCGCAGAAAGCCATGCGGGCGCTCGGCACCAACTCCGTCGACAACGCGGCCCGCATCTGCCACTCGCCCTCGACGGTCGCGCTCAAGCAGACCATCGGCGCCGCCGCGACCACCTGCTCCTACACCGACTGGATCGGCTCCGACCTGATCGTCTTCATCGGCTCGAACCCGTCGAACAACCAGCCGGTCGCGATGAAGTACCTGTACCACGCCAAGAAGGAGGGCACCCGCATCGCGATGGTCAACGCCTACCGCGAGCCGGGAATGGACCGCTACTGGGTGCCGTCCAACATGGAGTCCGCCCTGTTCGGCACGAAGATCACCGACGACTTCTTCGGGGTGAACGTCGGCGGCGACATCGGCTTCCTCAACGGCGTGCTCAAGCACCTCATCGAGAACGACTGGGTCGACAAGGAGTTCGTCGACGCGCACACCTCGGGCTTCGAGGACGTACGACGGTCGGTCGCCGCGCAGTCGTGGGAGGCGCTGGAGACGCTCAGCGGCTCCACGCGGGAGCGCATGTACGAGCTGGCCAAGCTGCTCGGCGAGGCCAAGTCGGCGGTACTGGTGTGGTCGATGGGCATCACCCAGCACTCCTACGGCGAGGAGAACGTCCGCTCGATCGTCAACCTCGCGCTGGCCAGGGGCTTCGTCGGGCGGGACAACTGCGGGCTCATGCCGATCCGCGGGCACAGCGGGGTGCAGGGCGGCGCCGAGATGGGCGCGTACGCCACCGGCCTCCCCGGCGGCCTGCCGATCACCCCGGAGAACGCCGCGAAGTTCAGCGAGAAGTGGGGCTTCGAGGTGCCCGTCACCCCCGGCCTCACCGCCACCGACATGATCGACGCGGCCCACGAGCGCGAGCTGGACGTGCTGATCTCCTCCGGCGGCAACTTCCTGGAGGTGCTGCCCGACCCCGCGTACTGCCGCGACGCGCTGTCCCGGCTGTCGCTGCGGGTCCACATCGACATCGTGCTGTCCAGCCAGATGCTGGTCGAGTCCGAGGGCGACGTCCTGCTGCTGCCCGCCCAGACGCGGTACGAGATGGCCGGCGGGGTGACCGAGACCTCGACCGAGCGGCGCGTCATCTTCTCCCCGGAGGTGGACGGGCCACGGGCCGGCGAGGCGTGGCCCGAGTGGAAGATCTTCACCGAGCTGGCGGCCCGCACGCGCCCGGAGCTGGCCGACCGGCTCCGCTACCCCGGGGGCACCCCCCAGATCAGGCAGGACATCGAGGACGCCGTGCCGTTCTACGCGGGCATCGCCGCGCTCTCCCGGTTCGGCGACAACGTGCAGTACGGCGGGCGGCACCTGTGCCCCGGCGGGCACTTCCCCACCGCCGACGGGCTCGGGCACTTCTCGGCCGTCGAGCCGCCCGCGCTGGAGCGCCCCGACGGCTCGTTCATGGTGGCCACCCGGCGCGGCAAGCAGTTCAACAGCATGGTGCACGAGCGGCGCGACGGCTTCAACGGCGCGACCCGCGAGGCGGTGCTGATGAGCCCCTACGACGCGGACCGGCTCGGGCTGCCCGACGGCGCCGAGGTGGAGCTGACCGGCGCCGCCGGGCACTTCACCGGCCGCGTGCTGCGGGCGCCGCTGACCCCGGGCAACCTGCAGATCCACTGGCCCGAGGGCAACACGCTCCTGGACGTCAGCCGCCGCTCCCCCGACGCCCGCATCCCCGACTACAACGCCGTCGTCACCCTGCGGAAGGCCACCCCATGACCACCCGCCACGTCCCCGACCCCCCAACCACAACCCAGACCGCCATGACCCTGGACGAACAGGGCGTGGGGCGGGTGCGGCCGGGGCCGACGACCCGGGTGCGGGTGCGTGAGGTGTCCGGCGCCGCCGCGCGCGACCGGCGGGACGACCTGGCGACCGAGGAGCCGCTGGAGATCCGCATCGCCGCCGGCGGCACGACCCGGACCCTGGCGATCACCATGCGCACCCCCGGGGCCGACTTCGAGCTGGCGGCGGGGTTCCTCTGGGGGGAGGGCGTCGTGGGCCCGGACGACATCGCCTCCATCGCCTACTGCACCGACGAGGACCTGCCCCCCGAGGCCCGCTACAACACCGTCACGGTACGGCTGCACGGCGAGACCCTCCCCGACCTCCCCACCATGCACCGACATTTCATGACATCCAGCGCCTGCGGCGTCTGCGGCACCGCCAGCCTCGACGCCCTACGCACCCGCCTCCCCACCACCCCGCCGGACAAGACGCCCGCCCCGCCGGACGAGGCGCCCGCGCGCCAGCCGGACGAGGCACTCGCGCGCGCGTTCCCGCCGGTCCCGGCCGAGGTCCTGTACGCGCTGCCGGACCGGCTGCGTAAGGCGCAGGGCATCTTCGGCAAGACCGGAGGCCTGCACGCCGCCGGCCTGTTCACCCCGGACGGCACCCTGCTCGCCCTGCGCGAGGACGTCGGCCGCCACAACGCCGTGGACAAGCTCGTCGGCTGGGCCCTGATGTCCGGACGCCTGCCCCTCGGCTCGTCCCTCCTCCTGGTCAGCGGCAGGACCAGCTACGAGATCATGCAGAAGGCCGTCACCGCCGGCCTCCCCATGGTCTGCGGCGTCTCGGCCCCCTCGTCCCTCGCCGTCGACCTCGCCAGAGAATTCGACACGACCCTCATCGGCTTCCTCCGCGGCGAACGCTTCAACATCTACGCGGGCGCCGACCGGATCGCCTCCCAGCGACCGTGAGGCCGCCGGTCAGCCGGTGTTCTGGAGGCCGGCGGCGACGCCGTTGACGCTGAGGAGGAGGAGGGTTTCGAGGCGCTCGCGTTCGTCGTCGGGGAGGTGCTCCTCGGCGCGGAGGGCGGAGAGGGCCCTGAGCTGGAGGTGGGACAGGGCGTCGACGTAGGGGTCGCGGAGCTGGACGGCCAGGGACAGCACGCGCCTGCTCTCCAGCAGGCGGGAGTGCCCGGTGATGGCGAGGACCAGCTTGCGGGTCAGGTCGTACTCGGCGAGCACCTGGTCGGCGAAGTCCTGGCGTCCGCCGAGCGCGAGGTAGCGGGACGCGATCTGGCGGTCGGTCTTGGCCAGGGACATCTCGGCGTTGTCAAGCAGCGAGGCGAACAGCGGCCACTCGCGGTAGGCCCGCCGCAGTTCGTCGAGCCCAGGCCCCTCCACCGGCGACGCCTCCGCCGTGCCCGGCTCGACCTGGGCCGCCGTGCCCGTTTCGTCCTGCGGGGCTGGATCTTCCGCGGGGGTGGTGGTGTTGGCGGCGGAGAGGAGGCCGCTGCCGAGGCCGTACCAGCCGGGGAGGTTGACGCGGGTCTGGGCCCAGGAGAACACCCAGGGGATCGCGCGCAGGTCGTCCAGGGACTTCGGCGCGCCGAGGCCGCGGCGGGCCGGGCGGGAGCCGAGGCGCAGCGAGCCGATCTCCTCCAGCGGGCTGACCAGGCCGAACCACTCGGGGAACCCCGGCGCTTCGGTGAGCGAACGGTAGGCGCTCTCGGAGGCGGAGGCCACCCGCTCGGCCAGCCGCCGGTAGCGGGCGGCGGCGTCGGCGGTGCGGGCCTCGACCGAGGGCGTGGAGGCGAGCAGCACGGCGTTGGTCACCTGCTCGATGTGCCGCAGGGCGATGGCGGGGTGGCCGTACCTGGCGAAGATGACCTCGCCCTGCTCGGTGACCTTGAACCGGCCGGCGACCGACCCGGGGGCCTGCGCGAGCACGGCCCGGTTGGCCGGGCCGCCACCCCGGCCCAGGGCGCCGCCCCGGCCGTGGAAGAGCGTCAGGCGGACGTCGTTGGCCCGCGCCCAGGCGGCCAGCTCGGCCTGCGCGTCGTACAGCTTGAGCGTGGCGGCGGCCGGGCCGAGTTCCTTGGCCGAGTCGGAGTAGCCGAGCATGACCTCAAGGCGGCGCCCGTTGGCGGCGATGCGCCGCTGGACGCCGGGCACGAGCAGCATGCCCGTCAGCACGTCGGCCGAGTTGGCGAGGTCCTCGCCGGACTCGAACAGCGGCACCACGTCGAGCAGGGGCGCCCGGCCGCCGAGGGCGTGCTCGGCCAGCTCGTAGACGGCGGCGATGTCGTCGGCCGACCGGGTGAAGGACACGACGTACCGCGAGCAGGCCGTGACGCCGAACCGCTCCTGGATCCAGCCGATCATGCGGATGGTCGCCAGGACCTCTTCGGTGCGCTCGGAGGGGGTGCCCGCCTTGATCTCCGCCAGCGCCTGGGCGTGCACCTGGGAGTGCTGGCGGACCTCCAGCTCGGCGAGGTGGAACCCGAACGTCTCCACCTGCCAGATGAGGTGCTGGATCTCCCCGTACGCCTGGCGGGTCGCGCCCGTGGACACCAGGGAGCTCTGGCAGATTCGCAGGTCGCGCAGCAGTTCGTCGGGCGAGCGGTAGGCGAGGTCGAGGTCGCGGCGGCGGGTGGCCGCGATCCTGGCGGCCAGGAACAGCAGCCACTGGCGGTGCGGCTCGCGCGGCGACCGCATGCCCAGCTCGGAGATCAGTTCCGGGTGGTCGTCGGACGCCGTGGCCAGCGCGGCACGCAGTTCCCCGCTCGGCGGGCCGTACAGGGCGGACGCGGTCAGCGTGCGGCCGATGCGGGTCGCGGCGTTCTCCAGCGCGGTCAGGACGTGCTCGGCCTGGATGAGCACGGCCTCGCGGGTGACCCGCGCGGTGACGTTGGGGTTGCCGTCGCGGTCGCCGCCGATCCAGCTCCCGTACCGGATGAACGCCCTGGCCTGCGGCTCGCGGGTGCCGGTGCCCTCGGCGAGCGCGGCGTCCAGGGAGCGGTAGATGCGCGGGACCGTGCGGAACAGGGTCTCGTCGAACGCCGACATGGCCGTGCGGACCTCGTCGAGCGGGTCGAGCTTGGTGTGCCGGAGTTGGGCGGTGCGCCACAGCAGGTCGATCTCCTCCATCAGGCGGCGGTGCGCCTCCTCGCGCTCGTGCGCCCCACGCTCGGGAGTGTTGTACTCCGCGAGCTGCACGCTGATGCGCTGGATGGCGGTGACGATCGCGCGGCGGCGGGCCTCCGTCGGGTGCGCGGTGAGCACCGGGCGGAACTCCAGCTCGGAGATCAGCCGGGTCAGCTCGTCCGGCTTGAGGTCGTGCTTCAGCTCGCTGACGGCCTGGGCCAGGGACTCGGGCAGCATCGCCTCGTTGGCGTCCCTGGACCGCAGCGTGCGGATCCTGAAGTGCTCCTCGGCCAGGTTGACCAGATGGAAGTAACACGTGAAGGACCGGGCGATCTGCACGCTTCTGTCGATCGACCAGCCGGCGACCATCGCGGCCACCTCGTCGACGGAGATCTCGTGCCGGCGCGCCGCGATCACCGCCTTGCGCAGCCGCTCGACGTCGGCCAGCAGGTCGGGCCCGCCGTCCTCGGCGATGACCCGGCCGAGCAGCTCGCCCAGCATGCGCACATCGGCGCGCAGCTCGTCGGGCATCTCGGTGACGGCACTGTGGCGTTCGGCGGGAGTGCGGTCTGCCGGCTGAGGTGCGGTGGCGGCCATACCACGAAGGGTATCCAGTCCGCCCGACCGATCGGACACCGGTCTCACCCAGTGGACTAGACCAATGTGACCAGGCGGGAAGACCCCTTACGACCGGCCCCGGAGACCCCTCACGACCGGCCCCGAAGGTATCTCACGACCGGCCGCGAGACGCCTCGCGCCGGTTCGAACAGGCGCCTCGCGCCGGTCTGAGAAGGCGGCTCACGCCGGCCGGGAGACGGCGCCGAGGAGGTCGGGAAGCCGGGCGTAACCGATGGTGGCGGCGAGCCGCCGGCCCCCGTAGCAGACCGCCAGGCCGTACGGGATGCCCAGCACCGCGATCCAGGACAGGCCGAGGAACACCGGGAGCACGAGCGGGAGCGCCAGCACGGTCGTGCCGAGCATGGCGCCGAACGACCCGGCGAACGCCACCCCTCCCTGGCCCGGCGCCGCGCTGGTGAACGCGTTGATCCGCTCGGGATAGGTGTAGGGCAGGATCACGCTGGTGACGGCGCCGACCCCGAGGGCGACCAGCAGCAGCCCGGTCGAGCTGAGCAGCGCGGGCAGCGCCCAGGGCAGGTGCCCGGCGAACAGCGCGGCGGCCACCGACAGCACAGCGAGCAGCGGGACCGCGACCAGGCCGACCGCCAGGTGCCGGCCCGCGAAGTCGGTGCGCAGGTCGCGGGCCGAGGAGTACACGATGGCGTTCATCCACAGGGCGCGCCCGTCGATGCCGAACGCGTTGGCCGCCTGGAGCCCGATCATCAGCGCACCGATGCACGCGGGGGCGACGGCCAGGGCCGATCCCGACAGCCCTCCGGGCCCTGAGCTCAGGGAGAACATCAAGATCCCCGCGAACCCGATGGCCGCCATCCACCCCATACGGCCGCGCGGCTCGCGGCGCAGGTACTTCAGCTCCTTGGCGACGACGGCGCCGAGCGGGCCGGCGGGCAGCAGGCCGTCGAACCTGCTGCGGCGCACCGAGCCGAGCTGCGTGGAGGAGTCGGCGGTCACCATGGCCTTGCGCAGCGCGGCGATCCACGCCCAGGTGAGGACGAGCACCGCCGCGGCGACGGCGGCCACCTCGGCCAGCCCGTACAGGCCGCCGTCCGCGATGGCGTGCGCGGCCATCGCCGGCGGACCCCACCGCACCACCGAGGCCAGGCTGGACAGGAACTCCCGGGGGACCCCGCCGAAGCCCTGGTTCAGCAGCAGGTTGGGGACCTGGGTGAGCAGGATCACGAAGACGACGCCCACGGCCAGCAGGTCGCGGCCCCTGCGGGTGCGCAGCAGCCGGGACAGGGCGGTGGTGACGGCCCGCGAGGCGACGAGGCAGAACGCGGCCTGCAGCACGGCGGCCACCAGCCCGATCAGCAGGCCGGTCACGCTCCTGGACAGGCCCACGACCGCGCCGACGAGGAAGAACAGGGTGGCCAGCGGCCACGGACCGGTCGCGGACGCGGCGAACATGCCGACGGCCATCTGCCGGGCGGTCAGCGGGAACAGGGTCAGCCGCGCCGGGTCGAGCGTCTCGTCGACGCCGAACACGAGCAGCGGGCCGATCACCCAGATCAGGGTCAGGACGGTGAACAGCACCATGCCGGCGTCGAGCGCCAGGTCGGCGGGGGCGAGCCGCAGCAGGCTCATCAGCAGCAGCCCGCCCAGCGCGACGGAGACCGCCGCGATCAACGTGAAGACGAAGCCGACCTGGCGCATGGTGTCGCCGCGCAGGTTGCCGGCGATCAGGCGCAACTTCAGGCGGACGAAGAGCCAGGCCACGACGATCCCCTCACGCATAGACGGTCGCGGGCCACGCGGGCCCCTTCGGTCAGGCGGACGAGGAGCCGAGCCACGACAGGCCCTCCTCGCCGTTGCCGCGCGCGCCGACCAGGTGGAGCAGGGCGTCGTTGAGCGTGTGGTCGCCGCGTACCTCGGCGAGGGTGCCCTGGGCGACGATGTGGCCGTGGTTCATCACCGACACCCAGTCGCAGAGCCGCTCGACCAGCTCCATCACATGGCTGGAGAACACGACGGTCGACCCGGAGGCGGTGTAGCGCCGCAGCACCTCCACCAGCGTGTTGGCGCTGACCGGGTCGACGCCCTCGAAGGGCTCGTCCAGGAACAGGACCTTCGGGTTGTGCAGGAGCGCGGCGGCCAGGGCGATCTTCTTCCGCATGCCCGTGGAGTAGTCGACGACCAGTTTGTCCGCCGAGTCGGCGAGGTCCATGACGCGCAGCAGCTCCTCGGCGCGGCGCGTGACCTCTTCCTTGGGGATGCCCCGGATCTGGCCGTTGTAGGAGAGCAGCTCGCGCCCCGACAGCCGCTCGAAGAGCCGCAGCCCCTCAGGGAGGACGCCGACGTGCGCCTTGACCGCGACCGGGTCGCGCCACACGTCGATCCCGCCGACCTCGACCGACCCCCCGTCGGGCATCAGCAGCCCGGTGATCATGCTGAGGGTGGTCGTCTTGCCGGCGCCGTTCGGCCCGACGAGCCCGGCGAAGCTGCCGAGGGGCACCACGAGGTCGACCCCGCCGACCGCCACCTGCTGCCCGAACCTCTTGTACAGGCCCCGCGTGCGGACCGCTTCGGGGTGGCCGGCGGAGCCCGCTGAGGCGGCCGAGCCGGGCCCGCCGGCGAAATCGGTCATGTCATCACTCTAATGGCGGCCGCTATACCGGTTCCGGGTGACCGGAGATGGAACCGGCGGGCTACCCTACGGGAATGAGCGCTGAGCCCGTCCCGCACGTCGAGGGCATCGATCTCCACACCACGGCGGGAAAGATCGCTGACCTGGAGCGGCGCCTGGACGAGGCCGCCCACGCGGGCCCCTCGCGCGCGGTGGAGAAGCAACACGCCCGGGGCAAGATGACCGCCCGCGAGCGGCTGGTCGCCTTCCTCGACGAGGAGTCGTTCGTCGAGTTCGACGAGCTGGCCCGCCACCGCTCGTCCAGCTTCGGCATGGAGGCCGAGCGTCCGTACGGCGACGGCGTCGTGACCGGCTACGGCACGGTCGCGGGCCGTCCGGTCGCGGTGTTCGCGCAGGACTTCACGGTCTTCGGCGGCTCGCTCGGCGAGGTCTTCGGCGAGAAGATCGTCAAGGTCATGGACCACGCCCTGAAGACCGGCTGCCCGGTCGTCGGCATCAACGACTCCGGCGGCGCGCGCATCCAGGAGGGCGTCGTCTCGCTCGGCCTGTACGCGGAGATCTTCAAGCGGAACGTGCACGCCTCCGGCGTCATCCCGCAGATCTCGCTCATCATGGGGCCGTGCGCAGGCGGGGCCGTGTACTCCCCCGCGCTCACCGACTTCGTGCTCATGGTGCGGGAGAAGTCGCACATGTTCATCACCGGGCCCGACGTCATCAAGACGGTCACCGGCGAGGAGGTGACGTTCGAGGAGCTCGGCGGCGCGCACACCCACAACTCCAAGTCGGGCGTCGCGCACTACGAGGCGGTGGACGAGGCCGACTGCCTGGAGTTCGCCAGGGCGATCCTGTCGTACCTGCCGTCCAACAACATGGACGACGCCCCGGCGTTCGACTCGCCGGCCGACATGGCGGTCAACGACGCCGACCGCGAGCTGGACACTCTCATCCCCGACTCGGCGAACCAGCCGTACGACATGCACCAGGTGATCGAGCACGTCCTGGACGACGGTGAATTCCTGGAGATCCACGCGGGGTTCGCGCCGAACATCGTCGTCGGCTTCGGCAGGGTGGAGGGGCGTTCGGTGGGAGTGGTGGCCAACCAGCCGATGAGCTTCGCCGGCACGCTCGACATCGCCGCCTCCGAAAAGGCCGCGCGATTCGTCCGCACCTGTGATGCCTTTAATATTCCGGTCCTGACATTCGTGGACGTGCCCGGCTTCCTCCCGGGTACCGACCAGGAATGGAATGGGATCATCCGGCGCGGCGCCAAGCTGCTCTACGCGTACGCCGAGGCGACCGTCCCGCTGGTCACGGTGATCACCCGCAAGGCGTACGGCGGCGCGTACGACGTCATGGGCTCCAAGCACCTCGGCGCCGACATCAATCTGGCGTGGCCGACGGCGCAGATCGCGGTCATGGGCGCCCAGGGCGCGGTCAACATCCTGTACCGGCGCGAGCTTGCGACTGCGGGTGATCCCGAGGCCGAACGGGCCCGGCTGATCACCGATTACGAGGACACGCTCGCCAACCCCTACCTCGCGGCCGAGCGCGGGTACGTCGACGCGGTCATCAGGCCGTCGGACACCCGGATCCAGATCGTCAGGGCGCTGCGGGTGCTGCGGAACAAGCGCCAGAGCCTGCCGCCCAAGAAGCACGGCAACATCCCGCTGTAGGAGGCGTCCATGGACCAGCCCTATCTGAGGATCATTCACGGCGCCGCCACTCCGGAGGAGGTCGCCGCGCTCGTCATCGCTGTCGCGACAAGGGCGACAACCCCCGCCAAAACCGCCCGAAACCGGGATACGTGGCGTAACCCAGCACATCAGATGAGAAGGGCGTTCCCCACGGGTCCGGGGGCCTGGCGAGCGAGCTCACAGCCCCATTAGATCTTTGGAAGTGGGTGTCAAGCGCGCTAAGAGTTGGGACTATCTAGAAATGGGGGAATATAGTCAGCCGATCATCGCCTAGGACCGAGGCCTGGAGGAGAGCATGGCAATCCCGGACCTCACACCGCATCCAGTGGCGGCGAAATACGCCGTTCTCGTGGACGTGGGGTATCTCTACGCCGCGGCGGGCGAGGTCATCCTGGGTGCCAAGGAGCGCAAGGAATATCGCGTCGCCGCCGACGAGCTGATCCAGGCGCTCAAGAAGCACGCCATGGAACGCATCCCCGGTGAGCTGCTGCGCGTCTACTGGTACGACGCCGCGCGCGACCGGGTGCCCACCGTGGACCAGCGGGTGATCGCGCAGCTCCCGTGGGTCAAGGTGCGCCTCGGCAACCTCAACGCCCGAGGGCAGCAGAAGGGCGTCGACGCGCAGATCCGGAGCGACCTCGAAGCCCTCGCGCGCCACCACGCGGTGAGCGACACCGTGCTGATCGCCGGCGACGAGGACATGGTCCCCGCCGTCGAGGCCGCCCAGACATTCGGCGTGCGCATCCACCTGTGGGGCGTCGAGCCTCCCTATGGAACGAATCAAGCCGAACGTCTCGTCTGGGAGTCCGACACGGTCGAGGAGCTGGGCTCCGACTTCCTGCGCCCCTACTTCAACCGGGCCGCCCAGGTCGTGGCCGCCGCCGCGCCCGCCCCTCCCTCGCCCGCCCAGGTGTTCGCCGGGCGCACCTCGCTCAACGCCAAACCGGCCGTCAAGCACCCCGGGCAGGTCACCAAGCTGGGACCGAGCCGTCCGAGGGTCGAGGAGGTCGGCGAGCACGTCGCGCAGAAGTGGATACTGACCCGCGGCCGCGACAACATCCGCGACCTGCTCCCGGGCCCGCTCCTGCCGACGGTCATCGACACCGAACTGCTGATCGAGGCCGAAAAGGAACTGGGCCACTCCCTGCGCCCCTACCCCGAGGCCCGCGTCTGGCTCCGCGACGGCTTCTGGGCCCGCGTCTACCGCGAATTCGACCTAGGCGTCGGCATCTCCACCAAGTGACACCCACCCCCTCCGAATCGGGGCGAACCTCTCCAGGACCCGGCACGATCATCCTCTCCGGGGCTGGTCTCCAGCCTCTCGACCATCGTCGGGAGACCGCGCGGCGCCTCCCACGGCGAGGTCCGATTCCCGCTAGTGGCGCGAGCTGAGCAGGGCATAACGTCGTACGTGTGACTCCACACCAGACCCTCGACTTCGACTCCTGTTACCGGGCCGCCAGCTCCCGGGACCTGCGGTTCGACGGGCGGTTCTACACGGCCGTCACCTCGACCGGCATCTACTGCCGCCCCATCTGCCCCGCCCGCACGCCGGCCCGGCAGAACGTCCGCTTCTACCGCCACGCGGCCGCCGCCGAGGCGGCGGGTTTCCGGCCGTGCCGCCGGTGCCGCCCCGAGCTCAGTCCCGGGGATCCCGGCTGGGACGTCGCCGCCGACGTGGTCGGCCGGGCACTCCGGATGATCGACGACGGGGTGGCCGACGAGTACGGCGTCGCTGGGCTGGCCGACCGCCTGCACGTGACCGAGCGCCACCTGCTGCGGCTGTTCACCGCCCAGCTCGGCGCGGGTCCCCTGGCGGTGGCGAGGACCCGGCGGCTGCTGCTCGCCAAGCAGCTACTGACCGAGACGCCGCTGCCGATCACCGACGTCGCGTTCGCGGCCGGGTTCGGCAGCGTGCGGCAGTTCAACGCCACCATGAAGGAGGCCTACGGCTTCGCCCCCAGCGACCTCCGCACCTCCGCCGGCCCCCTCACCTCCTCGCGCCCACTCGCCAGCTCGCGCACGTCTAAGGGCCCGCTCCCCAGCCCGCGCACATCTACGGGCCCACTCGCCAGCCCGCACACGTCCACGGGCCCGCTCCCCAGCCCGCGCACGTCCACGGGCCCGCTCGCCCGGCCGGGTGCCCCCGCGGACGGCGGCCTCGGCCAAGGAGAGCCGGCGACGCTGACCCTGCGGCTGACCTACCGGCCGCCGTACGACGCGGCGAGCCTGCTCGGTTTCCTGGCCGCCCGTGCCATCCCCGGCCTGGAGCAGGTGAGCCCGGCCGGATACCGGCGGGCCGTACCAGGAGGTCACATCACGCTGACCCCCGCGGCCGGGCACGTCAAGCTGTCGGTGACCCTCGACGACACCCGCAACCTGGCGAGGATCGTCGCCCGGTGCCGCCGCCTGCTCGACCTCGACTCCGACCCCGAGGCCATCGCCGGCGCGCTGAGCGCCACCGCCCTGCGGCCCCTGGTCGAACGCCATCCGGGCCTGCGGGTACCCGGCGCCTTCGACGGCTTCGAGCTGGCGATCCGCGCCGTGGTCGGCCAGCAGGTCTCCGTCGCCGGCGCCCGCACCCTGCTCGGCCGCATCACCACCCGCGCCGGAACCCCCGCCACCCCTTCTGCAACCCCCGCCACCACCTCCGGAACCCCCGCCACCCCCTCCGGCCCGGAAGGGCCGACACCCCTGCACGCCGGCACCCCCGCCACCGGAGGCGACGCGCGTGACCAGGAAGGTCGCGACGACGGCGCACCATGGCTGCTGTTCCCAACGGCGGAGCGGCTGGCGGAGGCGGACCTGTCCGGGCTCGGGCTCACCGGGCGGCGCATCACGACGATCCGGGTCCTCGCCGAGAAGGTGGCCTCCGGCGAGCTCCACCTCGACAGCGGCGCCGACCCGGCCGAGACCGCCTGCCACCTCCTGGACATTCCCGGCATCGGCCCATGGACCACCGGCTACATCGTCATGCGGGCGCTCCACGACCCCGACGCCTGGCCGGGCGGCGACCTCGGCCTCCGCCGGGCCATGAAGGCACTCGACATCCACGAGGACGACGTCGACCGCTGGCGCCCCTGGCGCGCCTACGCCGCCCTCCACCTGTGGAACTCGGAAACCACCACACCAGCCGAATGAACCCGAAGGCCGACCCGACGAAGGCGCCGGCCCCACACTCACACCATCTGGAAGGAGCGAGGGGGCCGACCCCTGGCACAAGCCAAGCGATCACCCCGAACCGCCATGAACACCACTACCACCACCAACCTCGTCACCACACCCCCCACTGAGCTCCCGCCCACCCCGACCGCCACCCAGGCCCTCCCCACGACGACCACCGCCCAGGCCCTCCCCACGACGATCGACGCGCAGGTCCTGTCCACCCCGACCGGTCCGCTGGCGCTTCTGGTCCACGGGATCGTGCTCGTCGCGGCCGGATTCACCGCCGACACCGGCGAGATGTACGCCCGCCTGCCCGCGAACCTCAAGGCGCTCCCCCTGCGAACCGTCGAGGACCTCGGCAAGCCCGCCCAGGCGGTACGCGACTACCTGGACGGCGACCTGTTCGCCCTGGACACGATCGAGGTGGACCAGCCCGGGACGCCCACCAGGCAGCGGCTGCTGGCGGCCCTGCGCACCGTCCCCGCAGGCACGACCGTCAGCTACGCCCAGCTCGCCGAACGAGCCGGCCTGCCGAGAACGGCCGCACGCGCCGCCGGAACGGCCTGCGCCCAGAACCTCGTCGCCCCGTTCGTCCCCTGCCACCGCGTCCTCCCCTCGACGGGCGGCTTCGGCGGCTACTACTACGGCACCCCGGTCAAGGAATGGCTCCTCACCCACGAGAACGCACGCTGACCGACACGACAGGAGCCCGCCCCAGCCCGGGCTCCTGCACGAGAACGCACGCTGACCACGACGGCAGGAACCTGCCCAGCCCGGGCTCCTGCCGAGAACGCACGCTGACCACGACGACAGGAGCCCGCCCAGCGGGCTCCTGCACCACGTGGACGACTATCGGGACTGGCGGGCGCGTTCCAGGTAGGTGACCAGGTCGCGCATACGGTCGACGGGCCAGGGCAGGCTGCGGCCGATCTCCTCGCTGTTCTCCTGCCACATGCGCTGCGCCGCGGCCTTGGTCTGCTCGCCGCCGGCGCCGGCGCCGTGGAACCGGCTCCCCACCGCGTCCCAGCGCCCGACCAGGGCCTGCACCCTGGGGTCGGTCACGGGGGCGCCGTCCTGTACGTGCCGCAGGAGCTCCTCGACGAGTCCGCTCCACTCGGTCTTGGCCGCCTCGACGGCTTCCGGGCCGAGTTCGGTCCTGCGCTGGGCCAGCTGCTCCTGCTGCTCTGTGGTGAATGAGTTCTCGAACACGGCGATCATCTCCAAGGTAGTCATGAACCGGTCTGGATCGGGCATCGAGCCGCTGTCGATCTGTCCCAGCAGCCCGCGAATCTGGCGCGTGAGCTGCTCGATGTGGGCGGCGTGTTCCTCCAGCCCGCGCAACTGGGCGGTCAGAAGGCCGCGCATGGCCGCGAGGTCGTCCGTGGAGTCGGCGAGCACGCTCGCGATCTCCTCCAGCGACAACCCGAGCGCCCTCAGGGCACGCACCCGGTACAGCCGCCGCAGATCGCGCTCGGTGTAGCGACGGTGCTCCGACGCGGTACGTTCACTCGCGCGCAACAGGCCGATCTCGTCGTAGTGCCGCAGCGTGCGCACGGTAACCCCGCTCGCCTGCGCCACCTCACCGATACTCCACCGGCGCCCCGCATCGTCTCTCCCGATCACACCCACAACGCTAGGACCTCCCGCTACGGCGGGTTCAAGCCCTCAGAACAACCCATCCCAGACGAGCCCGGACGGCGCAGCGGCCATGAGCGCATCCAGGCGAAGTCCATGGACGTCCGACCCATCGGCGTAGCTCATGCGAGATGGTCGAACTCACCGGCCTTGGCACCGAACAGCCACGCGAGCCACTCCGCGGGATTGAAAACAAGAGTCTCCATGGACGGTAAAGAACGCACCGCTACATGGCCATCAACGAACGCGACCGACAGGCGAACGCGGCCCTCATCACGGGGAACATCATCCAGCCACGTCGCACGCCCCAAATCAAGATCACCGGGTGCGGGCTTCGCTACGTCTCCGATTGGTACGGACAAGGAAGACGGCGGATCATAGAAGCCCCTCTGAGCGTGCGCCAGAAATAATCGCCAGACGTCCGGGGCCGCCAGCAGTCGCGTACCAGAGGGGTTCTTGGAATCGCGTAAGGCGATCCCCGCCGGAGTCGGCTTCATCTGCACACACTGCTGACCACTGCCTGTCCGGCTACTGGTGATCCAGCCTTGGTCGTCGGTCATCACATCGCCTTTCGCACATTCTTGATCAGGCTCAGGGACTCCTCAGGATCCAGAGACGCGCGACACGCGGCATCAGCAGCCTTGCGATAGCGGGCGACGTCGCCGGGTGCCTCAACGAAGATATCTCCGAACAGTCCCTCCTGGTGAGCGACGGACGGGCCCTCATCGTCAGGAAAGTCAAGGATGGTGAATTCACCGTCCAGGCCGGTATGACCCCCCACGCCGAACGGGATCACATGGATGGTGATCGCTGGATGATCACACAGTTCGATCAGGCGATCAAGCTGGGCGAGGGCGACCGATTCTCCACCGACGTGCCGCCGCAGAATGGCTTCATCGAGGATCACGGTGATCGCTGGGACCTTGTCGCGGCTCAGGAGTAGCTGACGTGTTATCCGCGCCTCAGCGCGTCGTCGTACCTCCTCCGTTGAACCATCCAGCAAGGTCGCTGCGATCAGTGCGTGTGCGTATTCAGGCGTCTGCAGTAGTCCGGGTATGTTGTGCGCCACGAAAGTGATCGCCGATGCGTCATCTTCGAGCACGAAGTACGAACCGCTTGCGTACATGACGGCAGGCCGTTCGCCCTCCCTCGTCAGCCACTACCTCGCCTTAGTCTCGACAACATCGACGCCAACGAGATCGGAACTCTTGAACGGGGCCGGGGCCTGTTCACCGTCGTCACCCTCTCCCGAGGAGACTGCGGCGTGCGTCGGCTACACACCCGCAGCGCTCATCCTCGCTCCGGAAAAGCCGTCTGGTTCGCCTTGCCCGTCTGATCGCCTCGCTGGATCACATGGTGCGGACATAGGGGATCTTCGTTCCCTGACGCACCTGTCCAGTGCCGGGTGATCCCGGTCGTCGCGAGTTCCGGAAGACGGTCGACGATGACTCGCCGCACTCTCCTTAGCGTCTCGTATGGCTGGTCATCGTCATGTTCGTCGCACTCCCGCGCGCGCCGGGGAGCGCGAGGGGCCGGCAGGCCCCTCGCCGGGGGTTCGGGGGCTTGCCCCCGAAGAGACACAGCCCGAGCACGCGTGCGCGAAGCGCGTCTACTGCTCGGACCATGCCGTGACGTATGACGGCCAGCACTGCGTGGGCGTATTAATGGTGCTGCGATTTCACCAGGTTGGTGGAGAACGCAGATCTCGGGCCCAATCCGAATGCGGGGGCGCTGCGAATGACGAGCGTGTGTGAAGCCCGTAGCCGATTGGGGAAAGGAACAATGTGAAAGCGAAACCGCTTGCGATGATCGCGGCGCTCCTCGCTGTGTTCGCCGCCATCTTAGTGATGGTCTCGGCGGCTCAGGCCGAGACCATCACCCCCACCACGCCGTATCCGAATGTCCCGGCCAACGCGGAAGTCTGCAAGCTGGAGCAGAACGCGGTGGACACGGCCCAGGTGGAGTACGACTTCAGCGCCGACGAGTACGCGGACGGGGTGAAGCTGGAGGCGACACAGACGATCTCTGCCGAAGAACTGCACAAGCTCCGCATCGCGATGGACCAGGCCGGGATCGTCCTGAACAACGCCAAGTACGAGCTGGCGAAATGCCAGAACACGGCCGCGAATCCCGCGGACAAGGAGTGCGTCGGCCTGGCTTTGGAGCTCAACCGGCTCATCGACGAACTGGCCTGGCGCAAAGATCTCGAAGCTCAGCGCGAGAGCGACATGAAATCCAAGGAGAAGCTCGCCGGCCGCGGTGAGTTTTATCGGAAGGTCTACAAGACGGCGATAAAGGACTGGAAGCTGGCGAAGCTCGCCCGAGTCGCGGTCGAGCTGAAAATCGAGATCCAGAAGGCGGCGATCGCGCAGAAGAACTGCAAGAACGTCGACCGTCCGGCGCCCAAGCCCACGGACAAGCAGACGATCCCGCCCGTGCCGGAAAGCCCCGCACCGGTGTCCCCCACTCCGCCCGAGCCGACCGCGACTGCCACGAGCGACCTGATCCACTGACGTGACAGCCGAGCGAGGGGCTGTGAGCCCCTCGCTTTGGGGTTCGGTAAGCGGGTCAGGAGGTGGGGGTTTCGCGGACGGTGGTTTGGACTTCGCCTACCGGGACTTCGCGGACGGCCTGGGCCTGGACGGGCTGGAAGGCGAAGCCGCCGGCGCCGCCCGTTACGGGCCAGACGGTGGTGACGGTCAGGGTGTAGGCGTCGCGCGACTGGTCGGCGGAGGCACGCAAGTAGCGGACGCCGCAGGTGAAGGTGCCGCCCTTCACGTAGGGGTGGCCCGTGGGACCGCAGTTCTCCCTGACCTCGGCCCGCCCGGCCGTCGTCCCCGAATCGATCTGAACGTCGGTGAGGGTGGCGGTGACGGTGGCTGACATGACGCCGGGGAGTTCGGCCGTCACCGAGCGGGTGGTGGCGCCGATGCCCGTCAGCCACACCCACGTCGGCAGGTTCACGTAGCTCTTGACGTCCGGGCTGAGCTCGATCTTCGGCTCGGGCACGGTCAGCGCGGCCCTGGCGAGGTCGTAGAGCTCCTGAAGGGTGATACCGCCGGGCGGTGTGCCGCCCTCGGGCACCCACACCGCGCCCGGCAGCCCGGTGGCGCACGCCAGGCCGTCGGGGTCGGCGGCGTTGTACGCGGGGGCCCACCACCGGCCGTCCTGCCCGACCTTGTCCTTGTACTGCTTGAGGAACTGGTCGAAATCCTTGTCGGTGCCGGTCGGGTGGGTGTGGAACCAGTCCTCCCGGACGTCCTGCTGCCGGTTCAGCATGTCGTCGGCCTTGTCGCCGGGCTCGTACCAGCAGGGACGCTTGACGCGGTACCCGTCGCTCTTGGCGCCGAGGCCGTTGCCGCTCAGCACGATCTTGGAGTCGCGCAGCACCACCCCGCTCGTGCGGCCGTCCTGGAACCCCTCCCCGCGCGGGCCTCCGGGGTCGATGGCCGGCGCGGCCGTCAGCGAGGCGGCCAGGACGAACGGCAGCAGCGATCTCATCGGCGGCACTCCTTCGCACGCTCATGGGGGTAGGAGGCGTGCAGGTAGGTCCTGACCCGCCACGCCCCGTCGTCGCCCTTGCGCACGGCCGCGACCTGGAGGTACACCGAGGTGGGCCGCTGGGTCCATGCGGGCTGGCCGTCGATCGGCCGGCCGCTGTCGACCTCCGTCACCCGGACCCCGGACTCGTCGACGCAGGCGTCCACCTCGGCCCCCCGGCCGGTGGCCGAGGCCACCCGGACCGCGTACACCTTGGCGGTCCCCGTGGCCGACTCGCGCCGGTTCACGAAGCCGCGCACCCACGCGTAGGAGTCGCGGCCGGCCTGGTCCTCGACGCCGTCGAGGTAGCCGCTGTCCTTGCCCTGGCTGACGACGGCCTTCCAGGATTCCACGTAGCCGTCGGTGAACGCCCTGACCATGGGCTGCTGGGCGGCGTCGAGCCCGGCGGGCCATTCGATCGACACGGTCATGCCGGGCGCGACCTCGACCATCTCGACACCGGGCGTCGACATGGCTCCTGGGGCCTCGAGCGAGCCGGGGGTTGCCGGGGCGCCGGACGCTGCGGACCCGCCGTCGCCCGCCGGGGTGAACGTGTGCTCCGCGCCGGTGGCCGAGCAGCCCGTGCCCAGCAGCGCGACGGCGGCCAGGGCCGCCCGCATCCGCATGCCGCCGACGGTAACCACGGGCCGGGAGATCGGACCACCTTTATGCGGGTATCGGTATGACTCGCGGGAATTTTCCCGGCCCACGCGACCCATCCCTTTCACTGCCGCCGCCACCTTTCCCTCTTCTCGAAACCTTCTCGACACCGTCCGGCAGACCACACCGTCCGCCGGGCCATAGGACCCCACCGGCCGCCGGACCACGTCCCTCACCACCTCATGCCGACGGCATGGAGTGCAGCCGCCAGCTCGGCAGGAGCTCGTCGATGAGCGCCTCGGTCTCCGGGGCCATCCCCCCGCCGTACGGGTGGGAGGAGGCCCGCCGGTGCAGCCCGTCCACGACCGCCCGCAGCTTGAGCGGGTCGGCGGTCGCGTGCGCGGCCCTGAGCAGGTCGCGCCACAGGCCCTCGTCGTCGGCGGTGAGCAGCAGCCCGGCCCGTACCGCCGCCACGGCCGCCTCGGCGTCGCCGTGCGCCAGCCGCACCTCGCACAGCCGGTGGGCCGCGTCGGCCACGCTCGCCGCCACCTCGTACTCCAGCTCGTCGGCCGCCAGCCAGGCGTAGCGCCCGCGCGGCCTGCCGTTGAGCAGCGGGCCGCGTACCAGCCCCAGCGCCTTGTCCAACAGCACGGCCCGCGCGCCCGGGTCGTTGTGCGAGCGCCGGACTAGCTCGCGGAACAGTTGCCAGTCGGAACGCACCTCGGGCCCGAGCCGCAGCCGGCCGGTGTCGTCGGTGCGCAGGTTGGGCCTGCCCTCGCTGTCGGTGCCGAGCCACTCGGCCACCCGGGCGATGGTGGCGTCCCGTACGACGGCCTGCACCCCGCGCGGCCACAGGATCCCGCCGAGCACCACGGGATGCACGCCGGCCAGGTGGGTGGCGAGGTAGACGACCAGCTCGCAGGCCAGCTCGGCCCGGCCCTCCTCCAGCGGCGGCACCGGCCCGATCTCGATCGGGCCGAGGATCCGCACGTTGATCGAGGGGGACGTGGTGAACTCGTGGGGCCCCTCGTCCTCGCGCACGGGCTCGCCCTCGCGGCGCCCGGCCGTGTGGAACAGCTCGATCACGGCGTCGTAGTGCCGCCGGGGCAGGAGCTGGGCCGCGACGCTGACGCCGAGTGCCTCCACCCGCGCCTTGCCCTCTTCGGTGATCTCCCAGGTCCAGGTAGCGTGCGGCATGTCGCCGGCGATGACGTACCCGGTGGCGGTGCGGGCGCCCGTACGGCCGAGTCTCGCCAGGCGGGCGGCCTCCTCGGCGTCCGGCCCGATCGCGGACAGCAGGAAGTGCGGGGGCCAGACGGGGTCGGCGGCCCGGCCGTGGACGCGGCCGGTCAGCACCTGCGCGCCCGCGGCGGCGATCTCCTCCGCCCTGGCCTCCAGCTCGGGCAGGGCTTCGGCGATGCTGCCCACGACCCGCACGCGGTGCGGGGCGATGGTGGCGAGGTCGACGCCGAAGCCGACCAGCGTGATCCGCATCTGGTCCGACCACCGGTTGGTCGCCAGCTCGACCGCGAGGGCGGCGAGCGCGTCGCGCACGCGGTGCCCGGTGATGGCGATCACGCCGTGCGCCGCCTCCATGTCGATCAGCACGCGCCCGGATTCGGTGACGCCGAGCGACACCAGGCCGGGGTACGGGGCGGGCACGTCGGCCAGGGCGTGCTCGTCGATGCCCCGGCCCTCGTGGGCGAGCAGGCGCCACGTGCGCCCGCCGTCGTGCGACTCCCAGGGCTCAGGGGCCTCCTGCTCCGGCGGGTGGATCCACAGGTCCAGCCCGCGCGCCGAAAGGTGAACGGCGTAGATCGTCGGGGGTACGCGGCCCTGCTCGGCCAGGAGCTTGCCGAGCAGGCGCAGGCCGTTGTCCAGCATGCGGCTGCCGGGGGCGTCGGAGCCCAGCCGCAACGCGACCTCGGCGCCGGCGGCGTCGCCCCGCGGCCGGGGGATGCGGTGGCCGAACGCGCGGTGCCACAGCTGCTCGCGCCGGCGCCGCCCGAGCGCGGCCAGCAGCCCGGCCGCCGCCAGCGACCCGCCCGCGAGGTAGTCGACGAGGTCGAGGCCGCCGCCCTGGTCCTGCTTGTCCTGCCGCTGCGGCGCCCCGAGCCTTTCCGGCCGCTCGGCGCGGTCGGCCTTCTGCGGCTTCTCCTCGGCCGTGCCCTGCGGGGAGGCGGTGACGGCCGGCTTGGCCGAGACGGACGGGACCTTCGGCACGGCGGGCAGGTGGTAGGTGCGCTGGGAGGGCACGGGCGGCGGCAGCACGATGCTGGTGCCGTCCCGGTCCGCCTCCGGCCGCTGGGTGGCCTCGGGCCGCCCCTGACCTTGATCCCGGCCAAGACCCTGGTCCCGCCCACCGGGCGTCCGCTCGGCCGGCCCCTGCTTGCCGAGGTCGTGCGTGCCGCCCGGCCGGGTCACGTCGGCGGTGCCGGAGGGCATGAACTGCGTGCGGCCGTCCAGCTCGGCGGGCTTGCCCGGGTAGTGCTTGAGTATGGTCTCCCGCCGCTCGTCGACCGGGACGACGTGGACGTTCCGCGCGTCGTCCGGCATGTCGAGCACCCAGCCGGGCCTGATCAGGTCGGCCATCTGCAGGCGGGTGCCGTCGGGCTGGGCCTTGTGCTGGTTCAGCCGGTAGATCTCCGGATAGCGCCGCCCGTCCCCGAGGCACTTGTCGGCGATCTCCCACAGGCTCTCGTGGTGCCGCCCGTGCGGGGGCTGGACCACGTACACCTTCTTGACCTGGCGGACGACGTCGAGCGAGCCCTGGTCGTCGATGACGGGCGTGGTCAGGGCCGCGGCCACGACCGAGGGCCGGGCGGGCGGCGGGCTGGTGGCGATGCCGGCGATGGGGATCGCCACGGCGGACACCGTGAACAGCGTCAGCGCGGCCGAGACCAGCCGGTTGGCCAGCGCCTGCGTGCCGCCGGACAGCGGGACGCGGACGGGCATGCCGATCCTGCGGATCCCGGAGTACACCTCGACGATCACGCAGACGACGAGCTGGGCCCAGGTGAGCCAGACCAGGAGCACCAGGATGGCGACGGCCGTGGTCGTGCTGATCTGCCGGGTGAGCAGGTCGCCGTTGAGCAGGGCCTCGGGCAGCGGGGGGCCGGCGAGGCGGAGGAGCGCGTACGGGACGCCGCCCATGAGCGCGGCCAGCGCGATGAGCGCCGCGATGCCGATGATCACATCGCCGAACGTCCGCCGCGGCCGGATGCGCCGGGGCGCCGCGGGGGTGACGCCGGACGGGCGCGTCGGTGGTCTGCGTGGGGTCATCCCTCTCCCTCCCTCATCTCGGTGCCGGTCACGGCTGCTGGCCGCCGGGGTCGGGGCCGGCGGTCGCGACGCCGGACATGGCGGCTCCGGAGAACCCGAGCGCGGACAGGAAGACCGCGTCCCAGTGGGCGCTCACCGCGACGGTCACGTCCGCCTGCCCGGCGCCGGTCTGGCAGCGGACGAGCTTGACGTCGGCGTCGTCGTGGGCCTGCACGATCTGCCTGGCCCGGCCGCAGACCGCGCCCTCGTCGCCGAGCAGGCGCACCTGGCCGGTGAGCCGCAGGTTCTCGACGTCGATCTGGTCGGCGGCGGCCCGTGCGGCCTGTTCGGCGATGTCGGCGGCCCGCAGCCGGGCGTTGATGGCCGCGCCGCCGTCGACCAGGAGGCCGGCCAGCATGAAGACCACCACAGAGAAGATCACCACAAATACCGACATCGAGCCTTGATCTTCCCGGGCCCCCCTCGTCCCGCGATGCTTCCGGGCCCTCCTCATCCCCCGCACTTCCCGGGCCCTCGTCATTCGACCCTCCGGAACTGCTCCAGGGGGACGACCGAGGTGCCCTTCATCTGCTTCAGCGTCCCGAAGCCGAGGAAGTCGAGCTTCAGGTCGCAGGTCACGCTGGCCCGTACCGTGCCGCCCTCCTTCCACTCGCTGCCCGCCAGGCTGACCTTGGGACCGCACTGGTCGTCCAGCGCGGACGCGGCGGCGTCCTTGGCGGCGGTCTCGGCGCTCGCGAGCGTGCGTTGCACCGAGGCGGCGCGGGCGGCGTCCCTGGCGGCCCCGTTGACCTCGCCCTGCGCCTCGACGACCCGGCCCGCCCCGACCAGGAACATCAGGAACAGCAGCAGGACGGGCGCCAGCATGACGGTCTCGACCGCCATCGAACCCGTGTCACGCGCCCCCGGACGGTGCCGCTTGGTCACGGCTTCCCGCCGGTACCGCCACCACCCCCGCCGAAGTTGGTCTGGATCTCGGCCTGTTTCTGGGTGACCAGGGTCTTGATCAGAGTGGCCAGGCCGAGGGCCACCCCGGCGATGATCGCGGTTATGATCACCCACTCGACGGCGGAGGCTCCGCGCGAGGGGGCGGTCCTGGCACGGTCGATCCGCACGTGGAGTACGGCGACCAGGTAGGTGAGCCACGCAGGTGTGAACATCTAGGACCCCAACATCTTCATCGCTGCCGGAAAACTGAGAAAGATCACGAAACCCGCGCAGAGCAGGAGCTGGGCGACCAGCATGGACTGGGAGCGCTCGCCGGCCTGGCCCTCGACCTCGGCCAGCTCGCGCCGCCGCATCGTGGCCGCCCGTGCGGTGAGCGAGGCGCGGACCTTGGCACCGTCGTCGGCGACCAGCCCCAGCGCGGCGGACAGGTCGCGCAGCTCGTCGACGTTGATCTCGTCGCCGAGCTGGCCGAGCGCCTGCCAGGGGGTGATGCCGACGATCCTGGCGTTGGACAGGGCCTCGCGGATGCGGGCCATCGCCCAGTTGGACGCGCTGCCGCCGTCGCCGACCGACACCGCCATGAGCAGCGCCTCCGGGACGCCACGGCCGCCGGCGAGGTTCATCGCGACCAGGTCGAGGAACGCGCCCACGGCGTGGCGGAAGTCGCGCCTGCGCACGGCGGCGTCCCTGCGGATCTGCAGGTCGGGCAGGAAGAAGAAGATCAGCGCGACGACCAGCGCCGACCACAGCGGCACCTGGAGCGAGACGCCCCACCCCATCAGCAGCAGCCACCCGAGAAGGATCGGGAACGCGAGCAGCCCGGACACCGCGAGCAGCATCTTGGTCGCGAGGTACCCCTCGAAGGACCGGCCGACCAGGGCCAGGTCGGCGCGGGTGGAGCGGACCTCCCACCCGCGCGCGGCGTAGAACCGGGCGAGCCGCACGCCGACACCGCGCCGGAAGGCGCTGACGTCCTCGTCGGGGCTGATCAGCCGGATCCGCAGCGCGTCGTCGCCCTGGCGGGCGGAGTCCAGGGCCAGCAGGCGGGCGACCAGGCCGGGCCTCGGCGGGAACAGCGCCCTGAACAGCAGAAACAGTCCCAGCCCGACCGCGGCTCCGGCGAAGACGTTCTCAACCATGGGCACCTCCTGGCACCAGCTCGCGCTCAAGCGGCGCGGTGGACGCCGGGCCGAGCAGGCGGGCGGGCTTGTCGAACCGGGCCAGCCGCCGCATCCAGGCGAACCCGGCGCCGAACAGCCCGGCGACCACGACGAGCACCGCCTGGCCGAGCAGCGAGTCGTACTCCTCCACGTAGGAGGGGTTGAAGACGACCAGCAGCGCGGCGAACGCCACGGCGGTGCCGACCACGATCTGGACGCTGCGGCGCGTCGACCGCCGCTCGGCCTCGACGCGGCGGCGCATGTCGAGCTCCTCCCGCGCCGACACCGCGAGCGCGCCGAGCACCTCGCGCAGGCCGGGCCCGCGCAGCTTGCCGTTCAGGATGAGCGCGGCGATCACCAGGTCGGCGGACGGGTCGTCCAGCTCGTCGGCGAACATCCGCAGCGCGTCGGCGAGCGGCATGCGGGTGTGCAGCCGGTCGACCAGCGCGCGGAGGTGGGGGCGGAGCATCGGCGCCGCGGCCCTGATCGACGACGGGATCGCCTGTTCGAGGCCGGCCGCGCCGGCGATGGTGTCGCGCAGGGACTCGGTCCAGGCGGCCAGCCCTTCGAGCCGGCTCATGGAGCCACGCTCCTCGGCCGCGCCGCCGGTCAGGCCGCGCCAGGCCAGGACGAGCAGGACGGCGCCGGCCGCCATCACCGGCCAGCCGGTGACGACGAGCACCACGCCTCCGGTGATGGTCGCGACCGCCGACCGGGTGGACAGCCGGCGCAGGACCTCGCGCCGCCTGGCGCCCCGGTCGGGGGTGGCCGGCCCGGCGCGCAGCCCGTACAGGGCCAGGCCGAACAGGAACAGGCCGCCGCCGGTCACCGCGCCCGCGAGGATCGCGAGGGGGTCGAACAGCCCGGCGGGGAGCGGGATCATGACCAGGCTCCCATCGTCGGGTCGTAGCCGTGCTGGGCCAGGTCGTCGATGCAGGCGATCGGGGCGTGCGGCACGGCGTGGCCGTCGGGTCCCGAGGCGAAGATCTCCGACGACAGCACCCGCCCGTCGACCCCGGCCACCTCGCGGACGCTGGCGATGTACCGGCGCAGCCGCCCGCCCTGGTGGTAGTCGTTGCGCTTCTCGATGAAGACCACGAAGTCGATGGCGCCGGCGATGAGCATGTGGGTGGCCTCGATCGGCAACCGCTCGCGCGCCTGCAGCGCGTAGGTGGCGATGCGGTTGAACACCTCCATCGAGGAGTTGGCGTGGATCGTCGACAGCGACCCGTCGTTGCCCTGGGTCATGGCGTTCAGCATCGTGACGATCTCGTCGCCCAGCACCTCGCCGACGATGACGCGGCTCGGGTTCATGCGCAGCGAGCGCCGCACCAGCTCGGCCATGGTGATCTCGCCCTGGCCCTCGGAGTTGGGCAGGCGGTGCTCGAACGCCACCACGTTGGGGTGCAGCTCGGAGAACTGGTCGAGCCCCAGCTCCAGGGCGCGCTCGACGGTGATCAGCCGCTCGTGGGCCGGGATCTCGTTGGCCAGGGCGCGCAGCAGGGTCGTCTTCCCGGCGTTGGTCGACCCGGCGATCATGATGTTCTTCCTGGCCGCGACGGCGGCGGACAGGAAGCGGCCGATCTCGGGGGTGAGGGTGCCGTTGCCCACCAGGTCGCTGAGGAACACCTTGCCGAGGCGGGCCCTGCGGATGGACACCGCCGGGCGCACGGTGACGTCCATGACCGCCGAGAGGCGCGAGCCGTCGGGGAGCCGCAGGTCGAGCTGCGGGTTGGCGGTGTCGAACGCGCGGCTGGACAGGCCGCTGTAGGCGGCGAGGATCTGGATGAGCTCGACCAGTTCCTCGTCGGTCTCGGCCACCGGGTCGTGAATGAGCTCCTGGCCGTCGGCGTAACCGACGAACACGCGGTCGCAGCCGTTGACGTCGATGTTCTCGACCTCGGGGTCGTCAAGCAGCGGTTGCAGCCGGCCCACGCCGAACAGCGCGGCGTGGATGCCCGCCGCCAGGCCCTCCTCCTCCTCGGCGGTAGGGGGCGTGCGGCCCGAGCCGATCTCGCTGCGCGCGTGCTCCTCCAGCACCTGGGAGATCAGCGCCCGCGCGAACTGGCGCTCGTCCTCGCCGGACATGGGGGTCAGGCCACTGGCCTGGTCGAGGCGCCGCTGGTGGGCGAGCCGGTCGCCGACCTCCTGCCGGAACCGCTTCACCAGGGTGTGGTCGATGCTCATTCGGATCGCTCCGCCCGCGTCTCCTGCGAGCGTGCCGGGCCGCGCGAGATGCCGCCCGTGCCACGGGCGAGGCCGCCCTGGCCCCGGGTGAGCCCGGTCTTGGCGACGCCCGCCGGGGGCGTGCCGCCGTCCGGACGCGCCTCGGGCCGCGCGGGCGTACGGCCCGGCGCGACGCGCGCGGCCAGGCGGCCGGCCAGCTCGCGTGCCGTGCGGATGAGCAGGGAGCGGTCCAGGCGGCCTCCCCACTGGCCCCTGAGCAGCTCGGCGCCCTTCGGGTCGTAGGCCATGCCCGCCACGAAGGCGACCTCTCTGGCGGTCGCGGCGACGATGCGGCGCACCTCGTCGATGGAACCCCGGTAGGACCGGGGGTCGGAGATCACGACCACGCCGACCTGCCCGGAGATCAGCATGAGCCGTTCGCGGAGGTGGGCCACGTGGTCGAGGCTCGGGCGGGTGAACAGCAGCGTGAGCTCGGCCTCGGCGATCAGCTCGCCCATCTGCGGGTGGGCGCCGAGCCTGCCGCAGTCGGCGAGCACGTCGGCGCCCGGCAGCGCGGCGAGCGCCCGGCCGAGCGGACCCCACAGCCAGGTCAGGCCGGTGGCCTGCTCGCCGTTGGTCAGGCCGGTGAGCACGTCGAGGCCGCCGACGAGCTTCTGGGTGTGCTCGTGGACCTGCTCGGGACGCAGCCCGCGCCGGGCCGTCGCCCCGAGGCTGAGCAGCCCCCGCCCGGGGTTGAGCACGCCGCCGTCCACGGCGGGCAGCCGGTACGCCAGGTCGCCTCCGGAGGGGTCGCATTCGGCGAGCAGCACCGGCCTCGGCCACACGGCGCCGAGGGCCGTCGCGGCGGTGGTCACGCCGGGCGCCCCCTTGTCGGCGGCGAGCGCGATGAGTGCCACGTCAGCCGGCTCCGGACAGCTTGCCCAGGGCGATCTCACCACTCGACGAGTACATGGCGATCGCCGGGGAGACGGTGGCGTCGACGATGATCGACACCAGGCCCGAGCTGCTCCCCTCGCTGGTGCCGACGCTGTCGACCAGCGCGGTCGGGGCGAGCACCTTGCCCTGCGCCGTGCCCCTGCCCGAGCCCGGGACGTACAGCACCTGGACCTGGTCGCCCCGCTGGAGGCCGAGGGGCACCTGGCCGGCCTTGAGCGCGAGGCCGAGGGTGACCTTGCCGGGGCCGAGCTGGTCACTGGCCCGGCTGACCATCTGCTCGGTGAGCAGGGTGCCGGGCAGCAGAGTGACCCGGGCGAAGGTCGCGGCGACCTGCTGGCGGGCGGACCAGGAGACGTACCCGACGCCGGTGTCGGCGATCTGGACCTCCTGCATCGCCTCGGGGAGCACCGGCTGGCCGGGCCCGATCTGCTGGACGATCTGGATGGCGGACACGCGGTCGCCGCTGCGGATGACCAGCAGGGTGGTGGCGAGGGCGCCGCCGAGTACCAGGAGCAGCGCGAGGGCGGCCAGGGCGGGCTTGCGCTCGCGGGGCGGCACGGGGAGCTTGCGGGAGGCCGGTCCGGACAGCGCGCCCGGCGTCCCCGGGCGCTCCGAGTTCACGGGCCCGCGGGTGTCGCGGTCCGATTTCTCGCTGATCCTCATGAGTGGGGGGCTCCCGAATCAGGGACCGGGCCGACACCCTCACCATGCGCTGATACCGGTCAGCGGCGGGGCCGACCGAGATGAACCGCATGACCACGGTGCGGGACGGCATGGTCACGGATATGTAGGACGGAGGTCGTGAAGTTATCTTCCGGAATTCTCATGCCATTGCGTGCAGCTTGCACCAAGCGCGGGGATGGAAACCGGACCCATGCTTATCCACTATCGATTAACTGTCAACGGGAGCGTCAAGAATCACGCCTGCCCCGTGACATCGCCCACAGCGAAATTTCCGTTGATATTCCCTTTTGTATCGACCGTAACCTCAGCCTCACTTACCACTCTGGTTTCCCCGCCGGCCGCCATCCCAACCATGCGCCGCGCAAGGATCGTCCCCGGATTCGGCCGCGCCCCTCCGGCGGGCGCGCGAGCGGGCGGGACGCCGGACGGGATCGGGCGCGAGGCCCGGCGGGGACGGGGGATCGGGCGGGCCGATCGGGGGATGGGGCGGGGATCGGGAAGCCGGGCGGCGAGTTGTCCACAGCGTTGTCCACAGGCACAGCGCGTTATCTCCGGCCGAACTTTCGCGTGATTTGTAACGAAATATCCGTTTTAAGAGTGGAAATCCGTCACGGCATCAGCCGGTTATCCACAGGACAGGAGGTTATCCACAGTCGCCGCCCACAGTCGGCCGGGAGGAAGCTCCGAGCTTACGCCAATTCGCCGCGAAGGCCGTCCACCGGGCTGTCCCGCTGTATCGGTCTTTTAGCCTGAGAACCCACGAAACAAGCACGGATGTGCTGAAAAGCGGATAAGCGGGAAGGATAGCTACGTCCCCCCCAGACAAACACATAGTCCGGCCCGGTACCCGGGCGCGGAGCTCTTGAGAAGGAGGGGGTCATGAACAGAATCCTGGCGTCCGGCGTCGGGCTGGCCACAACCGTCCTGCTGGTAGGCGCGTGCGGCGGGGCCGGCAAGCCCGCGACCAGCTACAGCAGGGCGGCGGTCAACGCCACGGAGTCCCCGTCCAGCACGGACTCCTCCTACCCCGAACCCTCCGGCACCGTCACCGACTCCATGGCCCCGGGCGCCTCCCCGTCGGTCACCGACTCCACGATGGCCACCCCCATCCCGACACCCGAGCACGCGAAGATCAAGCTCGCCGACTCGACGTACGGCAAGATCCTGGTTGCCGAGAACGACCGGACGCTGTACATCTTCGAGAAGGACACCGAGAACACCTCCAACTGCTACGACACCTGCGCGGTCACCTGGCCGCCGTTCGTCACGATGGACAAGCCCCAGGCCGGCACCGACGTGAAGGACGCGCTTCTCGGGACCACGACCCGCAAGCAGGGTGAGAAGCAGGTCACGTACAACAAGCACCCGCTCTACTACTACAGCGGCGACACCAAGCCCGGCGACTACAACGGTCAGGGCAAGAGCGATTCCGGCGGCAAGTGGTACGTCGTCAACGCCGACGGCAAGAAAGTGGAGTAGGGCAACGGGCACCCGCGGGTCTGGTTGACGTAAACCTCCGGACCGGGCGAACTCCCGTCGCTACGTTGATGCGGGAGCCGGACCCGGAGGAGACGCCGCATGCGGATCATGCTTACCGTGGTCTCAGAGCACGGCCATCGAGACGTCGTCGTCGATGGTGACGAGGAGACCACGGTCGCGGCCCTCGCCGTCGCGCTGAAGGGCGCACCGGCGGAGAACCGCGGCAACGTCGTGCGGCTGACGCGCGCCCGCGCGCCGTACGGCCTCGGCGGGCAGTCACGCCCGCGCGGGCGAGAGGTGCCGTCGCTGTGGGTGGACGGCCGGCGGCTCGACCCGGACGCGCCCATGGTCGCGGCCCTGCGGGACGGCGACCTGGTGGCGCTCGACCAGCGGTCGGCGGTGTCGACGCTCCTGGCCGAGCCCGGCGGCGCCATCGAGATCCGGGTGGTCGGCGGGCCGGGCGCGGGCGCGGTGCACCGGCTCGGCCTCGGCGTGCACGTCATCGGGTCCGACACCGCGTGCGCGGTGTCCATCGCCGATCCACAGCTCGCCACAGAGGCGGCCGAGGTGCGCGTCACACCGGACGAGGTGCTGGTCAGATCCGTCTTACCCCCCGGCAGGGCACCGGCGAAGCCCTCGCGCAGGGCACGGCGCAAGGCGAAGCGGCGGGCGCGGGGCAAGGCGGCCGGCCGGGCCGTGACGGGCGCCGCCGAGAAGGCCGAGGTCATCGGCGCACTGGCGAGCGGCGCGACGCACACCGTGCCGAGGCTGGCGGGCGAACCGGTCGCCGCCCCCCGCCGCTGGCCGGACGGCAGCCCCCTCACCTGCGGGAACTCGGTCCTGCTTCTGAAGGCCACCGAGCCCCCCGACGCCCACCTGGACGTCCTGCCCGAAGGGGGCCTGGCCTACAACCGGCCGCCCCGGCTGCGTCCCGCCGAGCGCCGCAAGCGGTTCGAGGTGCCGGCCGAACCCGGCAGGGGCGAGGGCGTGCGGCTGCAGTTGCTCGCCGCGTGCCTCCCCGCCGTCCTCGGGCTGACCATGGCCGCGGTGTTCCAGATCTGGTACTACCTGCTGATTGCCCTGATGACGCCCCTGATCATGATCGGGCAGTGGATCAGCGACCGGCGGCACGGCCGCAGGCAGTACCGGCAGGCCGTCAAGGCGTACAAGGAACGCCTGGTGACCTTCGAGGCCGCGCTGGAGACGGCCAGGGCCGTGAACGAGCTCGAACGCCGCGCCGCCTCCCCCGACCCCGCCGAGCTGCTGCTGACCGCCACCGGCCCCCGGCGGCGGCTGTGGGAGCGCAGGAGCCACGACCCCGACGCGCTGCGCCTGCGCATCGGGCTGGCCGACCTCCCCGCGGAGATCGACTTCGTGCCCGAGCGCGGCGCGTCCCCCGACACCGCCCTGCCCGAGCCGCCGCTGTCGGGGGCCGTCCCGGTCTCGCTGGCGATGCGGCGGCTCGGCGTGGCCGGCATGACCGGGCCGCGAGAGGTCACCCTCGGGCTCGCCCGGTCGCTGGTCGGCACCGCCGTCACCCTGCACAGCCCGCGCGACCTCGCCGTCGTCGTGCTCTCCGCCAACGCCGACGGCGCCGCGCAGTGGGGCTGGGCGCGCTGGCTGCCGCACTGCGCGCCCCGCGACGCCTCGTGCGTCGCGCTGGTCGGCGCCGACCCCGAGGCCGCGGCCCAGCGGGTGGCGGAGCTGGCCACGCTGATCGGCGAGCGGCTCGGCGACGACGAAGGGCACCCCCTCGGCTCGCTCCCGTCGATGAAGGGATGGGGACGCTCCTTCCAGCCCGACGAGGAACCCCTGTTCGCGGCCTACGACGACCGCCCGTACGACGTGCTGGTCATCCTCGACGGCGCCCAAGTGCTGCGCGCCCTGCCCGGAATGCCCCAGGTGCTCCGCCAGGGCCCGCGCGCCGGCGTCTACACGATCGCCATCGACGAGGACCAGCGCCTGCTCCCCGAGGAGTGCGCGACCGTCGTCGACTGCGGCGCCGAGGGGTTCGTACGGCTGCGCGGCGGCGGGCTGGACGCGCTCGGCGAGATCCTCGCCGACCAGGTCTCGCCCGCGTGGTGCGACCGCCTGGCACGGTCGCTCGCGCCCCTGCGCGACGTGAGCAGGGACGACGCGGCGGCCGCGCTCCCCGGCTCGGTGCGCCTGCTCGACCTGCTGGAACTGGTCCCGACCGGCCGCACGATCGCGGCGCGGTGGCGCTCGGGAGGCCGGACGACCCGTGTGCCGATCGGCGTCGGGCCCGACGGGCCGTTCAGCGTGGACCTGCGCACGGACGGCCCGCACGCGCTGGTCGCGGGGACGACGGGCGCGGGTAAGTCGGAGCTGCTCCAGACCCTGATCTGCTCCCTGGCCGTGGCCAACCGGCCGGACGAGATGACGTTCGTGCTCATCGACTACAAGGGCGGCGCCGCGTTCAAGGAGTGCGTGCGGCTGCCGCACACCGTCGGCATGGTCAGCGACCTGGACGAGCATTTGACCCAGCGGGCTCTCGCCTCCCTGGCGGCCGAGATCCGCCGCAGGGAGCGGCTGCTGCTCGCGACCGGGGCCAAGGACATCGAGGACTACCTGGAGCTCAGGGACCGCCTGAACGACGGCTCCGCGTCCCTGGGCACGCTGGGCGGCCCGGCCACCCTCGGCGGATCGGCCACGCTGGGCGGTCCGGCCACGCTGGGCGGTTCGGGGTCGCCGGGCGGGGCCGCGACCTTGGGCGGTCCTGCCACCTTGGGCGGGCCGGGGTCTGGTGGGTCGGGATCTGGCGGGTCGGGGTCGTCCGGTGGGTCGGGGTCGTTCGGCGGTCCCTCCGGCGGGCCCGGGTCGTCGGGCGGGTCCGGGTCGTCGGGCGGGTCGTCGGGGCTGGCGTCCCGGGGCTCGGGTGCCGCTCTCGGAGGCTCTGGCGCTCTCGGGCGCTCGGGTTCTCTTGGGGGCCTGGGTGCCTATGGAGGCCCGGGTGCTCATGCAGGCTCCGCGTCGACAGGGGGCAGGGCCGGGGGGCTCGGCTCCAGGCAGGCGGTCCCGGCGTCCGCGCCCCTGCCCCGCCTCCTGCTGATCATCGACGAGTTCGCCGCCATGGTGGCCGAACTGCCCGACTTCGTGGACGGCCTGGTCGACATCGCCCGGCGCGGACGCTCGCTCGGCATCCACCTCGTCCTCGCCACCCAGCGGCCCGGCGGCGTGGTGACCGCCGACATCCAGGCCAACACCTCCCTGCGCATCGCGCTGCGCGTCACCGAGCCCGCCGAGTCGGCCGACGTCATCTCCGGCCCCGAGGCCGCGCACATCTCCAAGTCCACCCCGGGCCGCTGCTACGTACGGTCGGGCGTCGGTGCGGCGCAGGCCGTCCAGACCGCCAGGGTCGGCGGACGGGTGCCGGAGGCCGCGCGCCGGAGCGCCGGGCCCAAGGTCGTCGAGGTCGGCTGGCGCGACCTCGGGCACCCGCTGCGCCTGGGATCGGCGCCCGGCGGGACGATGGGCGCCGCCGGCGGAGGCGCGAGCGACCTCGCCGTCCTCGTGGACGCCGTCGTGGACGCCGCCCGCATGGCCGGCGTCCCGGAGCAGCCGAGCCCGTGGCTCCCCCCGCTCCCCGAGCTGACGCTGCTGGAGGAGTCGGAGTACGGCGGGGACGAGGTGCCGCCGCTGCCGTTCGGCCTCACCGACCTGCCGTGGGCCCAGGACCGCCGCCCGCTCGTCCTCGACCCCGCGCACGGCGGCCACCTGCTGATCGCCGGCACGGCGCGCACCGGCAGGTCGACGGCCCTGCGTACCCTGGCCGGCTCCATCGCCACGCACGCCTCCCCCGAGGACGTGCACCTGCACGCCATCGACTGCGGCTCCGGCGCCCTCTTGCCGCTGGTCGCGCTCCCGCACTGCGGCGCGGTCGTCACGCGCGACCAGCTCGACCGGGTCGAACGCCTGCTCACCCGGCTACGGGCGGAGGTCGGGCGCAGGCAGCAGCTTTTGGCCGAGGCCGGGTACGCCTCCCTGGCCGAGGCCAGGGCCGTGACCGCGTACGGCGGGACGGGCGACACGACGCTGCGCATGCCGTGGCTCGTGCTGATGCTCGACCGCTGGGAGGGGTTCGCCGCCGCGTTCGAGGGCTACGACTACGGGCGGCTGCTCGACTCGCTCATGCAGTTGCTCCGCGAGGGGCCGGCGGTCGGGCTGCGCGCCGTGGTGACCGCCGACCGGTCCGGCCTGCTCGGCCAGATCTCGACGCTGTTCGAGGACCGGCTGATCATGCGGCTGGCCGATCCGTCGGACTACGGCCTGGCGGGGATCCCGCCCCGGAGCCTCCCGTCGTCCATGCCGCCGGGACGGGTGATCTCCGTCGGCGAGCAGGGGGTCGTGGAGAGCCAGATCGCGCTGCTGTGCGACGACCCGTCCGGGCCCGCCCAGGTGGCCGCCCTCCAGGCGCTCGCGCGCACGGCGGCGGCGCGCCACCCCGGGCCCGGTTCGCTGCTGAAGGTGGACGCGCTGCCGATGCGCATCACCTCCACGCAGGCCCTGGAGCTCGCCCCCGCCTTCAAGCCACCGTCGCCGCTGTGGGCGCTGCTCGGCGCGGGCGGCGACTCCCTGACCCCGCTGGGCGTCGACCTGCTGGCGCAGGGGCCCGCGGCGGTGATCGCGGGGCCGTCGCGGTCCGGGCGGTCCTCGGCGCTGCTCACGGCCGCCCGTTCGCTGCTCGCCCAGGACACCCCGGTCGCCGTGGTGGCGCCGCGCCGCAGCCCGCTGCGGGAACTGACCGGCGAGCCCGGCGTGCTGGCGGTCCTCGGCGGGGACGGCGAGGCCGGGGACCTGCCGGGGGCGCTCGGCGGCCACGAGCGGTACGTCGTCATCGTCGACGACGCCGAACTGGTGTCCCCCGACTCACCCCTCGGCCTGGCCCTGGAGGGCACGCTGCGCAGCGGCCGGGACGGCGAGCACGGCCTGCTGATCGCGGGGACCACCGGTGACCTCGCCACCGCCTACCGCGGCTTCGTGGCCGAGGCGCGCAAGGCACGCACGGGACTACTCCTGTCTGTGCAGAGCCCCGCGGACGGCGACCTGTTCAACGTCCGCCTCCCCCGCGGCGCCGTAGGCGGCCCCCCCGGCCGCGGCCTCCTCGTCATCTCCGGCACCCCCACCCCCATCCAAACCGCCCTAACCCCCTAACCCACCAACCGCCCAACCCACCGCCCAACCCTGACCACCCGAACAACCCACCGCCCAACCACCCTGACCACCCAAACCACTTGCCGACGCCACCGACCACCCCGCTCCCCTCCCCTGGCCCCACCGTCGTGCTCCCAGGTCACCCCCACCCCGTGTCGATAGCCAGTCTTGGCGCCGACGCGGCGGGACGTGGTACGGCGAACTCGGCGCCCAGTACAGCGGCCGACCGGCCACCGTCCGCTGAAACCTTTTGAGCCGTTGAGGGCATGTCCCCGGGAAGAAAAGGGGTGGGGAAAAACTCTCGGCTCAATTGGCCCACCCGGCAAGCAGTGTCGTGGGAACCGAGTCCTGCCCACCCAACACTCGCCACCCAACACCCCAATCACGAGCGGGACCGACCCTCTCAGGACTGGTGACCGAACCCCTCAGGACCCAACGCGCCTGCTGCGCAGCGCCTTCCATGTCTACATCACCCTGGAGGCAACGGCGGACCACCCCCGGTAAGGAGACGGCCACTGGCCGCCACCTCCCCGCATCCGTCCCCAGCTCACCCCACCCCCGCCTTGGTGACCAGTGTCGGCGCCGATGCGGTGGGACGTGGTACGGCGAACTCGGCGCCCAATACGGCGGCTGACCGGTCACCGTCCGCTGAGAACTCTTGGAACCCTGAGGACGTGTCCTCTGGGGGAGGGGTGAAGAAAGACGCTGGCTTCAATTGGCCCACCCGGCAAGCAATGTCGTGGGAACCGAGTCCTGCCCACCCAACACTCGCAATCCAACAACCACCGGCGTGAATCGACCCCTCAGGACCAACCGGGCCTCTCAGGACTGGAGGGCCGACAGGACCGAATACCACCGGAAGGCGGCCACCGGCCGCCACCTCCCCTTCCCATGGACCAACATCCCCCAACCCACGCAATAGGTGCCGACAAGCCCGACCCCTCTTGCTCACCCGGCTTCCGGTTCACCTACCGGCCCCCAGGGTTCGACAAGTGGGCGCCGATACGGCGAGATGAAGTACGGCGAAGCCGACGCCGTATGCGGCGGTCCACCGGCGAACACACGCTCAAGGCCAAGGCACGCCGCCAGGCCCAAGAAAAACGCCCGAGCCGAAGGCGAGGACCATCGGCGGGGCGGCGGCGCTGTGCAGTGTGTGGTCGGGCGGTCAGCGGGTGGTGGGGCGGTCCTGGGTGGGGGAGGGGGTGAGGAGCTGGGCGATCAGGGCTTCGGTCTGGGGGACGAGGCGGCCCCAGTGCTGGGAGGCGGCGGCGCGCTGGCGCAAGGTCCCGACCCAGAGGTGGAGTGTCCCCCGGTCCCCCGTGGCGCGGGCGGCGCGCAGCAGGTCGCGCCAGAGGACCTCGTCGCCCTCAGAGACGCGCAGTCCGGTGAGCGCCGCCCCGATGGCGCCGTCGGCGTCCCCCTCCTCCATGCGCAGTACGCACAACTGGTGCGCGGCGTCGGACACCCGGGCGACGACCTCGGCGCCCACCGGGTCCACTTTGAGCCACAGGTACCGCCCGGCCGGATGCCCGGCCACCAGCGGCCCCCGTACCAGCGCCAGTGCGTCGGCCAGGGCGGCGGCCCCGCTGAGGGGATCGTGCCGTGCCATCCGCAGCAGTTCGCGGAACACCAGCCAGTCCACGCGCACCTCGGGCCCGAGTCGCAGCAGCCCCTGGACGTCGACGTACAGGTTGTACCGGCCGTTGCCGTCCTTGCCCAGCCATTCCTGCGCGCCCGCGATCGTGAGGTCCCGGATGACGGGATTCACGCCGCGCGGCCACAGCACCCCGCCGAGTACTTCCGGCCGGACCCCCTCTGGGTGCGTCGCCAGGTAGACGACCAGCTCGGAACAGATCGACACCCGTTCCTCGTCCAGCGGTCTGGGGGTGAGCACCTGCACCGTCCCCAGCAGCAGCACCTCGGCGGACGGGCGGAAGACCGGCCGCTCGCCGGCGGTCCTCGACGGCGGAAAACCCGCCCGCTCGGCGCCGGTTCCCGTCAGCGGAAAGCCCTGCCACTCGGTTCCCGGCAGCGAAATGCCCGGCCGATCGGCGGCGGTTCCCGACGGCGAAAAGCCCGGCCGGTCGGCGCCGGTCACCGAGGGCGGAGTCGGTCGTTCGGCGGCGGGTCTCGACGGCTGAGGGGGCGGGAAGGCGTCGATGCGAGAGGGCAGCGGGGACGGCGGGGACGGCGGGCGTCCCGTGGAGTCTCTGGGTGGGTCGGGGAACGGCGGGGGGCGGTCGGCGGGGGTGGCAGGTGGCTGGATCTGGGCGGCGACCGTGTCGTTCGTCCTGATCGGCGGCAATGGGGGCATCCTCCCGCGTACCGCCGTGCGGAAGAGTTCGGCGACCTGGGCGTACTGCCAGCCGGGCAGGAGGTGTCCCGCCACGTCGAACCCGAGGGCCGCGATGCCGGCGCGACCCTGCTCGGTGAGCTCCCAGGTCCACGCAGAGCCCTCGACACCGTCCCCCGCGACGAGATACCCCGACGCGGGCCACGTCGCGGTACGGGCGATCTCGGCCAGCCCCGCGGCCTCCTCAGGGGTGGGCGGCACGGCGGAGATCAGGTAGATGGGGGTCGGCTCCTCGGCCCACCCGCCGTCTGGCGGCTCGTGCCCTCCCCGATGGCGCCCCGCACGCGCGGTCCCCGAAACACCCGGCCCCTCCGAGGCCGCACCCTGAGATGGACGCCCGCCCCCGGCCACCCCTTGAAATACCCCTCCGCCCCCGGCCGTCTCCTGGGATGCTCCCCCGGCCGTCCCCTGGGGCACATGTCCGGCCCCGGCCACCCCGTGAGACACCCCTCCGACCCCGGCCGTCCCCTGGAGTGCTTCCCCGGCCGCCTGCCCGGCCCCGGCCGTCCCTTGAAACACCCCTCCGACTCCGGCCGCCCCTTGGGATGCTTCCCCGGCCGCCTGTCCCGCCCCGGCCGCCCCTTGAGACAACCCTCCGGCCCCGGCCGTCTCCTGGGACGCTCCTCCGGCCGTACCTTGGGGCGCCCGTCCGGCCCCGGCCGCCCCTTGAGACGCCTCTCCGACCCTTGCCGTCCCCTGGGGCGCGCCCCCGCCTTGAGATGCCCGCCCGGCCCCTGCCGTCCCTTGGGACGCTCGTCCGGCCCCGGCCGCCCCTTGGGAGGCGGAGATCTCGGGCAGGACCTCGGCGAGGGTCTCGGCGACGATGACGCGGTCGGGGGCCATCATCGCCATCTCCGGGCCGAACCCCACCAGCACCAGCCTCGTACGGTCGGACCACGGGCTCGTCGCCAGCTCCACAGCGGTCGCCGCGATGGCCGCCGCGACGACCGGCCGCGGACCCCGGAGGTTGATCAGCCCTCGGGCGGTCTCCAGGTCGACCAGCACCCGCCCGTTCCCGTTGGTGCCGATGGACACGAGCCCCGGGTACGGGGCGACCGTCCCGGCCACGGCCTGCTCGGTGAGCGACGACCCTTCGCGGGCGTCCAGCCGCCAGACCCGGCCGCCGTCGACGGCCGTCCACGGCGCGGGGACGTCCTCGTCGGCGGGGTGGATCCACAGGTCGACGCGCGCCGGGGCGAGGAACGCGCCGTAGACGGTGGGCGGCGTGCGTCCCTTGGCGGCCAGCTCCTTGCCGAGGTGGCGGAGCCCGAGGTCCAGCAGCCTGCTGCCCGCCTGGTCCGCGCCGATCATCAGGGCCATCTCCGCGAGCGCCGCCTCTCCGGTGGGCACGGGAGGCATGCGGCCGTACGTCCGGGTCCACAGGCGTTCACGGCGCCGTTGCCCGAGCGCGGCGAGGATCCCCGCGGCGGCGAGCGATCCGGGCGCGTAGAAACCGGCGGCCCGCTCTCCCACGAGGGCCGTGAGGGCCATGACGTCCGCCGGGGTCAGGGCGGCCGGGGCGGGCGAGTCGTCCCGGTGACCGGAGGTCCCCGGTGCCTCCTCGGCCGGGATGTCCCTGGTGTCGGGCGGTGGATCGGTGGACGGCGTGTTCGGCATGGCCCAGGAGCTCGGAACGGCCGGAAACCCCGGCGCCCCCGCACCCCATGCCGCCCCCGACCCATGAACCCCCGCCCCACCCGGCGTCCCGGGCACTCCCCCAAGACCAGACCCCCCGGGCGCTCCGACGACACCCCCTGCGGGCGCTCCCGCGAAACCGGGCACCCCGGGGGCGCCTCCCGAACCGGGCATTCCCACGACACCAGGCGATCCGGGGGCACCGGCTGAACTGGACGCTCCGCCGAAACCAAGCGATCCGGGTGCTCCCCCGAAGCCAGGCGATCCCGGCGATCCCCCCAAGCCAGGCGATCCTGGCGCTCCCGCGACACCCCCCGTATCAGGCGATCCCACGAAACCAGGCGACCCGGGCGATCCCATGACGCCCCCCGGCCCAGGCGCTCCAGCGAAGCCGGGCGATCCGGGGGAACCGATGGATCCGGGGACATGCACGGACGGGGTGCCGGGCGGCGCCGATCCCGCGCCCGCCGGGGTCGCGACGCCGTGCCCATCCCCGGCTCCGGCCGGGCCAACCGAGGACGAACTGGTGGAGGACGGGCCAGCCGAGGACGAGCCCGTGGAGGACGAGCCGGTGAAGGATGGGCCAGTCGAGGACAAACCGGTGGAGGACGGGCCAGCGGAGGTGGAGGGGGAGAACAGGGTCAGTGCGGTGGTGGTGAGGTGGTGGGCGAGGGGTTGGGTGAGGCGGGCGAGGGGGAGCCTGGGCGGCTCCCCCGACCGCCGGATCCCCGACCGCAGTTCGACCACCACGCAGACCACGAACTGGAGCCACAGCAGCCAGGCCGGCACCGACAGCAGGGCGACGACGTCGCGCGGGCCGATGCGGCGGGCCAGCATGTCCAGTGAGAGCCCGCCCTCGGGAAGCGGGGAGCCGACGAAGAACACCAGCGCGCCCGGTACGCCGCCTACTAGCACGAGCAGTGCGACGACGGCGAGGAGGCCGAGCAGGGCGCCGGACGCCGTCCTGCGTGCACGCGCTGGTGGTGTGGCCATTTCCTCAATCCCTGAACAGTCCGCGGACCGGCGGGGCCGCGATCTTCTTACCGCCCCCGCCGAACCCGTTGATGGTCAGGAAGTATGCCTTCCCCGCGACCGCCCTGAAGACGCCGACATCCCGTTCAGCGCCCCCGACCGCGCCGCCCCGAACGCCGCCCAGGTCACCGGCCGCACCGCCTTGCGCGACTCCCAGATCACCGGCCGCGCCGCCTTACGCCCCGCCAGGTCACCGGCCGCGCCCGCCTTGCGCGCCGCCCAGGTCACTCGCACCCCTCGCTGCCGTCGTCCGGCCGGAAGCACTCGATGGGACCGCCGAAGGTTGAGGTGATCTTGAAGGACATGCCGGGTAGCAGCGGGACCACGGCGACGGCGTCCCCCTCGACGGTGACCCCTCGCTGGTCGCCCTTCTCCCAGGCGCGTACGGCGACCCTCTGGAGCATCTTGGGGCCGATCGTCTTCACGATGCCGCGCGCGCGGGCCTCGGCGGAGCCCTGCCAGCCGCTCGAACCGGTGCCGGCGCCTCGGGCGATCCTGGCGCCCTCGCGCGCCGCGGCGTCCGCCACCTGCCTGCCGTGGAAGACCAGCGCGAACTGGACGATCAGCAGGATGACCACCAGCACGACCGGCATGATCAGCGCCAGCTCGATGACCGTGGCCCCCCGCTCCCCCCGCCCGGCCCCCGGCCGTCCCGCCCTCTGCCCGCCCGCGAACCGCCCCCGGAGACCCCGGACCCGGACCCGGCCTCGACGCGCGACCAGCCCTCGACACGCGATGCGCCCGCCGTCCACACCGCTCACGTCGTGCCCGCCGCCCGCGACACTCACGGCCCCCGTACCGCCACCGCCCACACCGCCCACACCGCGCCCGCCGCCCGCACTAAGGGGGAGCGTCGCGGAAGGTGGACGGATCTCGGTGGTGGGAGGTCGGTCGGTGACCCTCATCGGCGGGACTCCAGTTTTCGGGGGGCACTGGCGGCGGACCCATCGTGGCCGACGGGACGCCCAAGAAAAGACCGGCCCCAAAGGCGCCCGAGGAGACCGGCGCTGGACCGCAGGCACGTCCGAGAGGACCGGCGCTGGCCGCAGGCACGTCCGAGAGGACCGGCTCTGGACCGGCGGGACGCCCCGAGGAGATCACCCCCGAGCCGACAGGACGCCAGAGGAGACCCCGGGCACACGAAAGCCCGGCGTGGAAAGACCACCCCACCGGGCCTCGGTGTTCAAGCGGTTCGGACGCCACGCGAGGCGCCGGCCTCGCGACACCCCATCTCCCCGGCGGCCGACCCTGAAAAATCGTGCGAAGGAAGAAAGAGGGGCGAACCGGCGGGAAAGTCGTGGTCCCCGCGACTACCGCGTCGCGGACTCAATGTTGCCGCGGTAGGTGGTGATGATGCGAGAGGCCTCGGTGAGCTCCTCGGACATCCGCTGGAACGCCTGCCGGTAGTTCTGCCACGCGCTGCCGAAGCGCACCGCCCCCGGCCCCGTCCAGGCACTGCCGACCTTCGCGGCCTCACGGTCGAGGGCGGCCATCGTCTGGCGCACCTGCTCCGCCTGCTGCGTGAACTGAGCGGCCATGCTCTGCATTTCCGCGGGGTCGCCGCCGAGCAAGCTCTGGCTCATGCCGGTCTCCTTCGGGATCGTCTGCATACAGGGGGTAGCCAAACGCCCCTACCTTAGACGTCAGACCCCTAAGTCGCACTGGTTATACCGAGCGGTTATCGCCCCCGGCCTGCGCAGGCGACCCCCACCCCCCAGAGAAAGCCCGGGGGTAGGGGCTCACGGGAGATCAGAGGCCGCTTACACTCCGTGGGAGGCGCGCAAGGCCTTTGGAGGAAAGGGACAACCTCGGTGCAGAAGGTCCTGATCGCCAATCGTGGCGAAATAGCGGTGCGGATCGCCCGCGCATGCAAGGACGCCGGGCTGGTCGGCGTCGCGGTGTACGCAGACCAAGACCTCGACGCGCTTCATGTGCGGATGACGGACGAGGCGTACGCCCTCGGCGGGCAGTCTCCGGCGGAGACCTACCTCGACATGGGCAAACTGCTGCGGATCGCGGCCGAGTCCGGCGCGGACGCCGTGCATCCCGGCTACGGCTTCCTGGCGGAGAACGCCGAGTTCGCCCAGGCGGTGATCGACGCCGGGCTGGTCTGGATCGGGCCCCCGCCGTCGGCGATCGTCTCGCTCGGCGACAAGGTCGCCGCGCGGCACATCGCCCAGCGGGTCGGCGCGCCTCTGGTCGCCGGCACCCCCGACCCGGTCTCCGGCGTCGAGGAGGTGGTGGCCTTCGCGTCCGAGCACGGCCTGCCAATCGCGATCAAGGCGGCCTTCGGCGGCGGCGGGCGCGGCCTGAAGGTGGCCCGCACGCTGGAGGAGATCCCGGACCTGTACGAGTCGGCGGTCCGCGAGGCCGTGACCGCTTTCGGGCGGGGCGAGTGCTTCGTCGAGCGCTACCTGGACCGGCCGCGCCACGTCGAGACCCAGTGCCTGGCCGACGCACACGGGAACGTCGTGGTGATCTCGACCCGCGACTGCTCGTTGCAGCGGCGCCACCAGAAGCTGGTCGAGGAGGCCCCGGCCCCCTTCCTGTCCGACGAGCAGCGCGACCTGCTCTACAGCTCCTCCAAGGCCATCCTGAAGGAGGCCGGCTACGTCGGCGCCGGCACGTGCGAGTTCCTCGTCGGCCAGGACGGCACGATCTCCTTCCTCGAGGTCAACACCCGCCTGCAGGTCGAGCACCCCGTCAGCGAGGAGGTGACGGGCATCGACCTGGTACGCGAGATGTTCCGCATCGCCGACGGCGAGCCGATCGGGTACGACGACCCCGAGGTGCGCGGGCACTCCATCGAGTTCCGGATCAACGCCGAGGACGCCGGCCGCAACTTCCTGCCCGCCCCCGGCACGCTGACGACCATGCGGGCCCCCGCGGGCCCCGGCGTGCGCTTGGACGCGGGGTACGAGGCCGGGATGACGGTGCCGCAGTCGTTCGACTCCCTGGTGGCGAAGCTGATCGTCACGGGCCGCACCCGGGCCGAGGCGCTCGCGCGGTCACGCCGTGCGCTGGAGGAGTTCGTCGTGGACGGGATGCCGACCGTCCTGCCGTTCCACCGCACGGTCGTGTCGGACCCGGCGTTCACCGGCGAGCCGTTCTCGGTGCACACCCGGTGGATCGAGACCGAGTTCACCGGCGTGATCGAGCCCTACACCGGGGAGATCTCCGCGGACGAGCCGGTCGAGCGGGAGCGCGTGGTCGTCGAGGTCGGCGGCAAGCGCCTTGAGGTCGTCCTGCCCGCCGCGCCCTCCGTGGCCCGGCAGACGGTGCCGAAGAAGCCCGCCAGGCGCGCGGGCGGCGGCAAGGGCTCGTCGGCGGCCATGAGCGGGGACTCGCTGGTCAGCCCGATGCAGGGCACGATCGTCAAGGTGGCCGCGTCCGACGGGGACGTCGTGCAGGCCGGTGACGCCGTCGTGGTGCTGGAGGCCATGAAGATGGAGCAGCCGCTCACCGCGCACAAATCGGGCATCGTGACGGGTCTCGTGGCGACGGTCGGGCAGACGGTCACGGCCGGGGCGGCCATTTGCGAGATCAAGGACGCCTGAACGGCTTCGATCCAACGGGTTCCATCACAGATCGAGATACGGTTGTGTATCGAGGAACCTAGAGGACCCCCCATTCGTCCTGTAGGGCGAAGGAGGCATATAGCCGTGACCACTCAATTGGTGCGCCGTGCCACTGCCACGTTTGTGGCGATGCTGGCCGGGCTGCTCACCTTGCTCGCGCTGTCGCCCGCGGCACAGGCCGCGGCACCACCCGATCCGGCGGCGATCGTGGCCGCGTGGAAGGCCGGCGACCCGGTCTACGCCGCTCCCGGCGCGTCGCTGAGCTCCAGCCAGCTCTCCGACATCCGTGACTCGGTGAAGGGCGCGAGCAGCAAGATCTACGTCGCGGCCCTGGCCGACGGCACGGTGACCGACGGCACGTCGGCCGGTCAGCTGATCAACACCCTCGGACAGAGTCTCGCCAAGGAAGGGCGCCCGCGCGCCACCGTGGCGGTCCTGGACGGCACCACCCTGTTCGCCGGGTCGAGCGCCATCCGCAAGGCCGGCGTGGCCGGGACGCTCGCGAACCTCGCGACCAGTAACAACAAGGACGTCGTCACGGGGATGAACGACTTCGTCCAGCGCGTCGACAAGGCCGTCAAGGGCGACTCCAAGGGTGCCCTGGCGTCCGGCAGCGCCGCGAGCGGCGGTGGCGGCGGCGTCCTGATCGGCATCCTGGTCCTCGCCCTGGCCGGCGGCCTCGGCATCTTCTTCTACTCCCGCAAGAAGCGGCGCGACCGCGAGGCCCGTGAGGCCAAGGAGCTGGCCGCGGTCAAGCAGACCGTCGAGGAGGACGTCACCAAGTTCGGTGAGGAGATCACCGCGCTCGACATCGACGTCAGGGTCTCCGACAACCAGACCCAGACCCAGAGCGACTGGCAGCAGGCCCTCGACTCCTACGAGCGGGCCAAGAACGAGCTGGCGGCGGTCAAGCGCGCCGACGACCTGCGCGGCGTGACGACGGCGCTCGAAGAGGGGCGCTACGCCCTGGCCTGCGTCAAGGCGCGCGTGAACAACGAGGCGGTCCCCGAGCGCCGGGCGCCGTGCTTCTTCAACCCGCAGCACGGCCCGTCGGTCCGCGACGTCCTGTGGGCGCCGCCGAACGGCGCGCCGCGCGACGTGCCCGCCTGCGCGGCCGACGCGCAGCGCGTGGACCAGGGCTTCGACCCGCACATGCGCGAGGTCATGGTCGACGGCCAGCGCCGTCCCTACTGGGACGCCGGCCCGGCCTACGCCCCCTACGCCTCCGGCTACTACGGCGGCTTCGGCGGCGACCTGATGACTGGCATGCTGATCGGCACCATGCTCGGCGGCTCGTTCGGCGGCTGGGGCGGCGGCGGTTACGGCTCCGGGTACGACGCGGGCTTCGCCCAGGGCGCCGAATCCGGTGGCGGCGGCGACTGGGGCGGCGGCGGTGGCGGCGGCGACTGGGGTGGTGGCGGCGGGGACTTCGGCGGCGGCGACTTCGGTGGCGGCGGCGACTGGTAACCCAGGCTCCTTCGGGCCGTGGTGATCGCCACGGCCACCCGTTCCACAGAGCCCCGGCGGGCCACCCGGCCCGCCGGGGCTCTTCACGTCCGCGACGGCCCTCGCTGGGCCGCGAAGGCGACTCAGCGCGGCGAACGGAAGGCGATCAGGCGAGGGCGGTTCGGCGGGTCGTGCGAAAGCGATCTGCAAGGAAGGTGCAACCCCGCGTATATGCTCACCTGCCACACTCGGCACATCGTCGAGGAGGCCGCGTTGCGTCGTTCCATCCCCCTGGCCCTGATCTCGGGGCTGTTCGTCCTGGCCGCGCCGGCCATGCCCGCGTCGGCGGCGGGACCCGCCCTGGCGTCGTCCTCCACGACGGTCACGGCGCCGGCGCGGAGTACGGCGGAGGTGCCGATGCGGAGTACGGCGGCGGTGCCGACGCGGAGTACGGCGGCGGTGCCGTGCAAGCCCGGTTCGGGCCGCAAATTGCGCGGCAGGGACTTCACCGACGGCGCCACGCTCCCCACCGACCTGCGCTGCGCCGACCTGACCAACGCCAAGCTGGACGAGGTCGACTTCACGCAGAAGGACCTGTCGGGGGCGATCCTGCGGAACGCGTCCATGAAGGAGGCGGACTTCACCCAGGCCCACCTGGAGTACGCCGACCTGTCCGGCGCCGACCTGTCGGACGCCGACCTCGGCCAGGTCTTCGCCAAGCACGCCGTCCTGCGCGGAGCGGTACTCACCGACGCCCATGCCGGGCAGGCGGAGTTCCCGCACGCCGACCTCACCGAGGCGGTCATGGCCAGGGCCGAGCTGACCCAGGCCGACCTGACGGACGCGACGCTGGTCGACGCCGACCTCAACGACGCCACCCTCGGCCAGATCCAGGCCAGGAACGCCGACTTCACCCGGGCCAAGCTGCGCGACGTCAAGCTCGGCCAGGCGAAGCTGCAGTTCGCGACGTTCAAGGGCGCCAACCTCACCAAGGCGGAGTTCACCCAGGCCGAGATGCGTGGCACCGACCTCGGCGGGGCGACCGTCGAGGGGGCGTCCTTCACCCAGGCCGACGACGTCAACCTCACCGGCGCGCTCGGCGAGCCCGAGAACGTGCCGGACGACGCGACGGGCCACACGTCCGACCTGCCGGCCGTCAACGACACCGGCGATCGCACCGGCGGCGACTTCGGCGAGTCGCGGCCGAGTACTTCAGGGGGCGGCCTCGGGCTGGTCCTGGTGATCCTCAGCGGGGTGGGGCTGAGCGTCACGCTCATCCTGTGGGGGCTGTCGCACCGGCGCCGGGTCGAGCGGGCCACGCGCTTCACCGCGGCGCGGCGGGCCGCCGAGGAGGACGTGATCCGGCTGGGCGAGGAGATCGACTCGCTGGACTTCGACTACAAGATCAACCACATGACGACCGGCGGCGTGGACCAGGACTGGCGCCGCGCCCTCGACGCCTACGAGGCGGCGAAGCGGTCCCTGAGCGCGGCCCAGGTCGTCCACCAGCTCGCCGGGGTGGCGACGGCCGTCCACCACGGGCGGGACGCGCTGCAGCGGGTCAGATCCCGCCTGAGGTGACCGGCAGCATCAGGCGGCGGGCGGCCTCGGTGATGGAGCCGGCCAGCGAGGGGTAGACCGCGAACGTGTGCGCGATCTGGTCGACCGTGAGCCGGTGCTGCACGGCCAGCGACAGGGCCAGGATCAGCTCCGACGCGCGGGGGGCGACGATCACGCCGCCGAGCACGATGCCGGTGTGCGGGCGGCAGAACAGCTTCACGAAGCCGTCGTTGAAGCCCTGCATCTTGGCCCGCGCGTTGGTGGCCAGCGGCAGCTTGACGACGTTGGCCTCGATCTCCCCCGTCTCGATCTGCCGCTGGGAGATGCCGACGGCGGCGATCTCGGGGTCGGTGAAGATCGTGGAGGCGACGGTGGCGAGGCGCAGGGGCTGGACGGCCTCGCCCAGCGCGTGCCAGATGGCGATGCGGCCCTGCATGGCGGCCACGGAGGCGAGCATCAGCACGCCGGTGCAGTCGCCCGCGGCGTAGACGCCGGGGGCGGAGGTGCGGGAGACCTTGTCGACCTGGACGAAACCGTTGCGGTCGAGCGTGACGCCCGCCTCTTCGAGCCCGATGCCGGAGGTGTTCGGGACCATGCCGACGGTCATCAGGCAGTGGCTGCCCTCGGCCGTGCGGCCGTCCTCAAGGGTGACGACCACCCCGTGCTCGGTGCGCTTGACCGAGGAGGCGCGCGACTTGCCCATGACGTTCATGCCGCGCCTGCGGTAGACGTTCTCCAGGACCTCGGCCGCGTCGGCGTCCTCGTTCGGCATCATGCGGTCGCGGGAGGAGACGAGCGTGACCTCCGAGCCCAGCGAGCGGTACGCGCCGGCGAACTCGGCGCCGGTGACGCCGGAACCGACGACGATGAGGTGCTCGGGCATCTCGTCGAGATCGTAGAGCTGGCGCCAGGTGAGGACGCGCTCCCCGTCGGGCTCGGCGCCGGGCAGGACCCTGGGGGTCGCGCCGGTGGCCACGATGACGATGTCGGCCCTGATCGTCTGGTCGCCCACCCGGACCACCTGGGGGTCGACCAGGCGTCCCGAGCCGAGCACGACCTTGACGCCTTCGGCGGTGAGCCGGGCCGCGATGTCGTTCGACTGGGCCAGCGCCAGTTCCTTCACACGCGTGTTGACCAGCGGCATGTCCACCTGGATGCCGCCCACGTCGCCGTCGAGGCCGCCGGTGAAGTGGACGCCGAGCGACGTCCCGTCCAGGAGGGCCTGCTTGCGGACGGACGTGGCGATCATGGTCTTGGACGGCACGCAGTCCGTCAGCACGCAGGCGCCGCCCGGGCCCTCCTGCTCGACCACGGTGACCTCGGCCCCGAACTGCGCGGCCACTAGTGCGGCCTCGTACCCGCCGGGTCCACCGCCAATGATCACAATCCTCGTCACATACCCTATTGTCCCGCATGACGCGGGGTGCCCGGGGTTCAATACTTGATCAGAAGCCCCGAAGGCCGGTAAAAAGCGCGATTCCCCGACAAAAACCCCTACGAATCCACGACTGCCGACGCCCTTCACCGGAAGAAAGAACGCCTCTCACCACGATCGACACGCGTGTTGGACCCGCCTGGCCGGATCAGCGCACCGATCTTGGATTACTCTTGTGTACCGTGCCTGTTTACGCCGCCTATGGCAGCAACATGGACCCCAAGCAGATGGCTCAGAGGGCTCCTCATTCGCCCATGCGCGGGACGGGCTGGCTGCAAGGCTGGCGCCTGACCTTCGGTGGCGAGGACGTCGGCTGGGAGGGCGCGCTCGCCTCCATCGCCGAGGACCCCGACGACCACGTCTTCGTGGTCCTCTACGACGTGCCCGAATGGGACGAGTCCTCCCTCGACCAGTGGGAGGGGGCCGCGCTCGGGCTCTACCACAAGGTCAAGCTGCGGGTGGCGACCCTCGACGGCGAGATCGTCGCGTGGTTCTACGTCCTTGACGAGTACGAGGGCGGCCTGCCCTCCGCCCGCTATCTGGGCATCCTCGCCGACGCCGCCGAGAAGGCCGGCGCCCCCGACGACTACGTCACCGACCTCCGCAGCCGCCCCTGCACCTCGATCGGCGACTGACCGGCCGGCTCCCGCCTCGCGGCCCGCGCCGGGGACCCCGTACGGCCGGGGACCGCGAGCGTCCCCGGCTGATCACGGCACCTCGTCAGGACCAGGCGCCCGGGCCTCTCGTCAGGACCAGGTGGCCAGCACGTCCGCCAGGGTGCGGGCGGCACGCAGCGCTTCGGCGTACCCGTTGTACAGCGGCGCGAAGCCGAAGCGGAGCACGTCCGGGTCGCGGAAGTCGCCGATCACCTCGCGGGCGGTCATCTCGGGCACCAGCGCCCGCGCGTCCGGGTGCCGCAACGACACCTGATGGCCCCTGCGCTGGTCACGCGGGGTGATCACCTCGACCGTGTCCCCGGCCAGCTCGTCGACGCACTCGATGAAGAACCCCGTCAGCGCCAGCCCCTTGGCCCGGACGCCGGCGAGGTCCACGCCGTCCCAGACCTCCAGGGCGGCCTCCAGGGCGAGCAGCGACAGGATGTCGGGGGTCCCGGCCCGCGCCCGCGCGACCCCCGGGTCCGGCACGTAGTCCGGGGTCATGGCGAACGGGTCCCGGTGCCCGCCCCAGCCGGACAGCGGCTGGCGGAACGACTCCTGCAGGCGGCGCGGCACGTAGATGAACGCCGGGGCGCCAGGGCCGCCGTTGAGGAACTTGTACGTACACCCGACGGCGAGGTCGACGCCCAGCGCGTCCAGCTCGATGGGGAGCACGCCCGCGCTGTGGCACAGGTCCCACACCACCCGTGCCCCCGCCTCGTGCACGCGCTCGGTGGCGGCGGCCATGTCGTACAGGCGGCCGGTCTTGAAGTCCACCTGGTTGAGCAGCACCACCGCCGTCCGGTCGCCGAGCACGTCACCGAGGTCGTCGGGCATCACGGGGCGCAGCACCTTGCCGGTCATCTCGGCCACCGACTCCGCGATGTACCCGTCGGTCGGGAACGTGGCCGCGTCGACCACGATCTCGTCCCGCCCGGGGGTCAGCCTGATCGCGGCGACCAGGGCCTTGAAGATGTTGACGCTGGTCGAGTCGGCCACCACGACCTGCCCGGGGCCCGCCCCCACCAGCGGGGCGATCTTCTCCCCCACGCGCTCGGGCGCCGTCCACCAGGTCTCCTGCCACGACCTGATCAGCCGCCGCCCCCACTCCTGGTGGATGACCTCGCCCACCCGGGCGGCCACCCTGCGGGGCGGCGCGCCCAGCGAGTTCCCGTCCAGATAGACCACCCCGGGATCGAGATCGAACTCCGCGCGTAGATACGCCAGCGGATCCCGGGCGTCCAGCTCGGCCGCCCGCTCGCTCAAGTCCGTCATGTACCCGCGCCCTCTTGCCTGAGGCCCCACCGGCAGGGGCCCGTCACCAGGGAAGACGTTACGCTCTCCTCCATGCTGAACATCGGTCGACCGTCCCCCCCTGAGCTGGCCGGTGCGGCCAAGGAGCTGGCCGGCCTGATGGCCGACGTGGTGCACGACGGCGCCTCCGTCGGATTCCTCGCCCCGCTCGCCCCGGACGCCGCCGTGACCTGGTGGGAGAACCTCGTGCCCGCCGTGGCCGAGGGCCACCTCATCGTGTGGGTCGCCCGCGACGACGACCGCGTCCTCGGCACCGTCCAGCTCAAGCTGGAACGCATCCCGAACGGCCGGCACCGCGGCGAGGTGGCCAAGCTGATGGTCCACCCCGACGCCCAGGGCCGGGGCCTCGGCCGGCGGCTGCTCGCCGCCCTGGAACAGGCGGCGGCCGACGCGGGCCTGACCCTGCTCCTGCTGGACACCGAGACCGGCAGCCCCGCCGAGCACTTCTACCGCACCGGCGGCTGGACCGAGTCGGGCGCCATCCCCGCCTACGCCCAGGACACCGCCGGCACCCTCCGCTCGACCACCATCTTCTACAAGCTCCTGGACGCACCCCACCCCCGCTGACCAGCGGCGGGGGCGGAGCAGGCGACCTCCGTCAGGCGCTGAACCCTCAGGCCGCCAGGACAGGACCTCCGGCCGCCGACACTGAACCTCCGGCCGCCGGCACTCGGTTTCCGCCCATCAGCACTGACCGTCGGCGAGGACCCAGTAGTTCGTGGCCGTCTGGCGGAGGGTGTGGGTGACCGCCACGTTCCACAGGCCCATGGCCTGGTTGGAGCCGTTGGCGTAGGTGAGGCCCCCGGAGACGTGCGCGCGGCCCGCGGTGGTGTGCGCGTAGTTGCTGGACGTCACACACGTGCCACCGCCTCCCGATCCGGTGGTGGTACCGGTGACCGTGCCCGACCGCGCGCCCTCGGTCCCCGCGGAGTTCACCGCGCTGACCGCGTAGCTGTAGCCCGTGCCGGCCGTCAGGCCGCCGTCGGTGTACGTCGTCCCGCTCACCGCCGACGTGGTCACCCGGGTGCCGTTGCGGTACACGTGATAGCCGGCCGCCCCGGAGACCGCGCTCCACGACAGCGAGACGCTGGCTCCCGTGACGCCGGTGACCGCGAGCCCGCCCGGCGCGGACGGCCCGCCCGGCGGCGGGGTCGTGCCACCACCGTTCAACCCCCAGGTCGTGGCGACGTAGTACGACGAGCAGATGGTGCTGATGTAGTACGCGCCGGTGCTGCCGCACTGGTCGGCGGCCGATCCGGGGCTCACCGGCAGGCCGTGCGCCATGCCGCTGATCGTGTACACCTTCACCGCCGACCCGTACTCCTTCAGCGTGGTGCCGCCGGGGAGGCTGGACGTGCCGGTCGGCGACTGGGAGACGCCCGCCACGTTCGTCCACTGGTCACGCAGCTGGTCGGCGTTGAACGGGTAGACGGTGTAGTCGCTGGTGCCCTGCCAGATGGCGACCCGCGGACGGGTCCCGCTGTAGCCGGGATATCCGGCACGCGCGAGGTCGCCCCACTTCTGCGCCGAGTACCCCTTGTTCTGCGACAGGCACAGCGTGCCGCTGACCTGGTCGGTGCCGCAGCCGTACGCGATGCCGCTCATCACCGCGCCACCGGCGAAGACGTCGGGGTAGGTGGCCAGCATCACGCTGGTCATCGCGCCACCGGCGGACAGCCCGGTCACGTACACCTTGGAGGCGGCGCTGCCGTAGTTGGCCACGGCGTAGTCGACCATCTGCTTGACCGACAGCGCCTCGCCCTGCCCTCGGGCGGTGTCGCCCGGCAGGAACCAGTTGAAGCACGACTGACCGTTGTTGCCGGACTTCTGCTCGGGCAGTACGAGCGCGAACTTCCACAGGTCGGCGTACTTCTGCCAGCCGGAGTGCCCGAAGTAGTCGGTCGCGTTCTGCGTACACCCGTGCATCGCCACGACCAGCGGCGCCCCCGAGGGCAACCCGTCGGGGCGGTAGCTGTACATGGACAGGTTGCCGGGATTGGACCCGAACCCGCTCACCGCCGTGAGCGAGGCGGCACTCGCCGGCCTGGGCACCACCGCCACCATCGCCCCGAGCAGAGCGACCAGAACGACGAACACGAACCGGAGTCGGGATACGGCCAGGGGACGCGGATGGATCATGGGGGGTACCTCCGCAGCTGAGACCGCTGTGCCAGGACCTAGATCACACAGCTTCCCGCCAGCGTAGGTCGGCCACCCGCCCCAGATAATGTCCCGCCCTCACACACTGTGACCTCGACCTATGTAACCAACCCATGTCACCCGGATGTCCCCTGCGTTAACACCTCCCCTCGACCGGCGATAAAAATGATGCGGCGAATGAGGGCTGCCTGGATGATTTCGGTATGAGTGACAGGTGGGTGCCAGCGGCGGCGCGGAACAATGCGGAGTGGTGTGAGGTGATGTGCCGGGCGCATGGCATGCCTGGCACTTTCGGGGAGTCCTTCTGGTCGAGCGCGCGGCGGACGCCGGTTCTCTATCCGGACGCGGTGACCCTGGCCCCGGAGGCATCCTCGGAGGAGATACTCGCGGCCATCGACCATGACTCAGCCGAAGCGTCCGTCAAGGACAGTTTCGCCGACCTTGACCTGCGGGGAGCCGGATTCCGCGTCCTGTTCGACGCCCAGTGGATCATGCGGCCACCCGGCCCGGCCACATCGGCCGACCGCCTGCGCGCCGTCACCGGCGACCCCATCTCTTGGGCGGTGATCACGACGGAAATCAAGCTGCAGGACTGGGAGTCCAACCATTTCAGCGGGCTGGACGAGAGCCTGTTCCCGGCCGCGCTACTGACCGAGCCCGGCGTCGCCCTCCTGGCCGGCCGCATCGAGGGCGACATCGTCTGCGGCGCGGTCCTGAACGACAGCGGCCAGGCGGTCGGCGTCTCCAACGTCTTCGCCTCCGGCTGCGACCTGCCCGCCGCCTGGGAAGGCGCCGTCACCATGGCCACCGCCCTCTTCCCCGCCCACCCCCTGGTCGCCTACGACCGCCCCGACGACCTCGACTCCCCCTTGTCCCAGAACTTCACCCCGATCGGCCCCCTGCGAATCTGGACGACCTGACGAAGCGCCCGCGCGTCACCATTGTCGGATCAGCAGAACCCATCATCGATCTCTTCGAAGAATTCATTTTCCGAAATTTCCACTCTCTCGATGCCCAGAACACGCTGGGCGCCGGCGAGATCGGGGGAAATCTCGGTTATCACAAAGGCAGATCCGAAACTCCGGCCATCCGCCAACCGGGCCGTCGCGTCGATGTTCTCCGGCAGTTCAGGCGGCAGCGGAACTTCGAGGGCCTCGAAGCCTCTCACGTCGCCGAGCGTGATCTGGCGGCCCTTGCCCATCGCGTCGACCGGGCGAGATACCGCCCAGATGAGCTGTTCCGTCTGATGGTCGGTCACCTGGAAAGACGAAAGCCGTTCACCGGCACACAGTGCGACGATGAATCTGATACGCCCGTCATCGGCACGACCGATTCCCACTGGTCGCGGCATGGGGTCGCCAGGTAATGCAATGCATGCCACCAGGGAGAACGTACAGACCACCATGATCAATAACCTACCGACGGAATCTTTTCCGCACGAACGAGCTTGTGGGCTCATGGGGACTCCTGGTATCGGGGGCGACCGTTGACCCCTGAGATCGGCCTGCTCTTCCCGCATGGGTCAATGTCGTTAGACGAGGAGGTCCGGCCAGAAGTTCGCTCTCGAACCCGTGTGTCCCGTGGCCGGACGATGGTGAGCGTTCATCTTGAGGACATCGGATGGTCAGGTGATTTGGCTAGATTTGGGCGCTGTTCGGGTTAGAAGGCATGAAAGGCACCCTTGATGCGAGTTGTACCCGCTGTCCTGGCTTCTTCGGTGGCTGTGGCGTTCGCGTTCGCGGCGGCAGGGCCGGTGTACGCGACCGGCCATGGGAAGACGCGCGTCGTCAGTGACGTGACGTTGCCCGCGCCGGCGTTGGCCGAGTTCGAGCGGCGGGTGGTCACCGACGATCATGGCGTCAAGCTGGGCGGGGTCGGCAGCGGGCTGTATCCGGCGGGGCGGGCCGGGGAGTACTGGATGGTCACCGACCGGGGGCCCAACGGGGAGCCGGAGGTCGACGGGGAGAAGCGGCGCACGTTCCCCGTGCCGGAGTTCGCGCCCGCGATCGTGCGCGTCTCCACGGGTCATGGCAGGGCGAAGGTCGTCGAGACGATCACCCTGAAGACCTCGGCGGGCAAGCCGATCACCGGGCGGTCCAACCAGGAGAGCCGGGACGAGAAGCCGTACGCCTGGGACGGCACGACGCCGCTCACCTACGACCCGAACGGGCTGGACACCGAGGACATCATCCGCACCGCCAGGGGCGAGTTCTGGCTGGTGGACGAGTACAGCCCGTCGCTGGTGCGCGTCGCGTCCAACGGGCGGATCCTGGCCCGGTACGTACCGAAGGGTCTGGGCCTGACCGGGACCGGCTACCCCGTGTACGAGACGTTGCCGGCCATCTTCCTGAAGCGGCAGCAGAACCGCGGCTTCGAGGGCCTCGGCGTGTCCGGCGACCGGCTGTACATCGGCCTGCAGAGCCCGCTGGCCAACCCGAACAAGTCCACCGGCAAGTCGTCCAAAACCACCCGGATCCTCGCCGTCGACCTGCGCACCGGCAAGCCGGTGGGCGAGTACGCCTACGTCTTCGAGGACGTGACCACGTTCGACCCCAAGGCCGAGGGCGACCAGAGCGCGATGAAGATCTCCGCCGTGATCGGGCTCGGCGACGGCAGGCTGCTGGTCGAGGAGCGCACCGACAACGTCGCCCGCCTCTACACCGCCGACCTGCGCGGCGCCACCGACCTGCTCGGCGGCACCTACGACGACGCCGCGACCACGCCGAGCCTGGAGTCGGCCCTGCCCGCGACGGTCAAGCCGCTGGCCAAGAAGCTCACCGTCGACCTGGCCGCCCTTCCGGGCATCCCCGGCAAGCTGGAGGGCGTCGCCCTCCTCGACCGGGACACCCTCGCGGTCGCCAACGACAACGACTTCGGCCTCGGCACCTTCGGCCCCGACGGCAAACTGATCGACTCCGGCGTCCCCAGCCGCCTCCTCGTCATCAAGACGAACCGCCCGCTCCGCTGACCACCACTCCCTCCCGCATGCGGGATGGACAAGTGCGTCAGCAAGCGGTGTCCTGACCAGAATCAGCGGGTATCCGATCGCCGTTGCCGGAAAAGCGGCAGATCCTTTGGTCACCCACGAATTGGCGAACACCAGACGGGGTCCCCCACATATCCGCGTGGGTGACCCCGTCGCCGTGTGGAGGACCCGTCGCCGCGCCAAGCCGAACTACGACCGCAGAGCTTCCAGGGACACGAACAAAAGGGAGCCCGGATCGCCTGCTTTCGCACGGGCGGCTTCAGCGGCCTGCTTTACTTCCTCGTTGACTCCGGTGGCGAAGGCTTGCTCCAAAGGCTCCAGAAGAACAGCCGCCCCAAGCTGGTCGGAAATCAGGTACATCGAGCCCGGGAAACGATCCACCTCGACTCGCCATCCCTTTGACCGCAGATTGTCGGCGCCCTTTCTGAGGGCATCCTCCGCACGAGGTGCTTCAAGGTCGAATACCATGTACCGGCTGGTCACGAGGGTGTCGGACTCGATGAAATCCGACTTGACATCCGCCATCTTGACCCCGATCTCCTGCACTTCGCGCACGGCCCCGGCGCCCGCCTCCGAGTGTTTATCACCCCAGGTACACGCCGCGACCAGCACAAGAAGCAGGGTGATTTCTGATACCACCCGGAAGATCCGATGAGTTTTCATCGCAGCGAACTAATCCCGATCTTGATCCTGAAGATAATAATGGCAATGTGCCTTTAGGCACGCCCAATACTCCCGTGCCGCATCTCCTACCCATCCGTATACATAGGACTCTCGCTTCTGCCACTCAGGATACTTGGGCTTTATTTTCCCGGACTTCCATGCGACGTAGTCTTCAGGCGTAATGGCATAGGCGACGGCAGCCTTCCAGTCATTGAGAGGACGGGAACCTCCTCGCCCGTCAGGAAGGCGATACGTCTCCTTGAGGTACCTCATGTACGCGGCGGCCAACCTGATAGACAGCTGGATATTATCGATCAACATGTTCTTAATTTCTGCGGGCGTCTTATATATCTTGGCCAAGGTGTTCTTGTAATACCTACGCAGTAGCCTGTCGGCAGTCGGTATCTGCATTTGAGCGACGCCATGAGAGTCCCCGGGCAACAAGTGTGCAATGGGCCCGGTCTTCGGCTCAAGCCACAGGTTCTCATAAATGAGCGTGGCCATCAGCGCCGCAGGATCGATCCCATGCTCCTTCGCCGCGTAGAGGATGGTCTTCTCATATTGGAGAAAGAACATATAGTAACGGAAATATGGGAAATCCGGGCAGTTATACTGATTTTTCCCCTGCGATACACACGTGGGAATCCGCGCATCTTTTTTCTGGAATTTGTTTTTCGCGCTCTGCCTACCCCCACCTCTCGCTCCGGCGTTCTTCCTGGCAGCCTCAAGCATCTTTGCCATGCTGTCCATTCCGCCGACCGACACCCAATTAAAAGCAAGATCTCGATCGCTCAGCAGAGGGGACCAGCGTTCCATGTAGGCGTTCTGTACGTCTTCGTCGGCGAACCAGAAGTTCGGTTGGTCAACGGGCCGGCCGTTGGGCATGTACTTGTATCCGAGTCGCTTGACCTCATCGTCGGACAGTTGCGGGTTGTTGTAGTAGTCGAATCCGGGGGAATTGACGTAGTCGTTCCACCATCTTTCGGTCACGTCTGGCCGGACGCAGATGCCGTTGGTGCACATATATCCTGGCATGTTCTGGACGGGGGGTGCGGGGCAGTTGCTGCAGTAGGCGCCGTGGCCGGTGGGGTCGGTGTTCGTCAGGGGGGAAGCGTTGCCATAGGTGTAGCGGTTGGTTTGAACAGAGGGATCCGAACCGAGCGTGGCGGTGTCGCGGCTGGCGAAGGTGCCGGTGGTGGGCTGGTACCAGCGGGCGTGCATGTTGACTTTGCCGGTGGTGGGATCGGTGAATTCACCCTGGTAGCCGAGGTCGTGCCTGGAGCCGGTTCGTGCGATTTCCTCGCCGAATGGGTTGTAGGCGACCGAGTCTGTCAGTGCGGTGCCAGTGGTGCCGAAGGTGCCGACGACGTCGCCATGCTGGTCGGCGAAAGCGAGGCGGGCCCCGAGCTGTCGGAGATGCCGATGATCTCGCCGCGAACGCCTCGGCTGTAGCCGGCCTGTTTGACGCCGGCGGCATCGGTCATGGCGACCACGTCGTTGCCGAAGTCGCCGTACAGGTACTTGCTGGTTGTGGTGCCCTGGGTCCGGCTGGTCATGCGGTCCAGGGCGTCGTAGGTGTAAGCGGCGTTCCCGTCGCTGGTCATCCGGTTGAACGCGTCGAACTGGAGCATCTTGGTGACGCTGCCGGTGGTCTGGCTCGCGGTGGTGCCGCGTGCGGTGTAGGTGTAGGTGGAGCCGCCGCCGGACTGGAGGCGGTTGCGTTCGTCGTAGGTGAAGGTCTGGGTTCCGGCTTGGGTGCGGTTGCCGGCGTCGTCCCAGGTGTAGTCGGTGGTGGCGCCGCCGGGGGCGGTCCAGGAGGTGAGCCGGTTGCTGTGGTCGTAGGCGTAGGTGTTGGTGCCCGCGCCCGCGGTGCCGGCGGTCGTCTTGGTGGTCAGATTGTCGTCGAGGTCGTACCCGTAGGTGATCGAGGCGATCGCCGCGCTGGAGGAGGTCTTCAGGGTGTCGCCGGTGAGGCGGTCCATGGGGTCGTAGGCGTAGGTCCGCTTGGGCTTGTTGGTGCCGTAGTCGATGCCGGTCAGCCGGTCGGCGTTGTCGTAGCCGTAGGTCAGGGTGGTGGCGGTCACCGGGTCACTCAACGTCTTCAACCGGTCGGCGGTGTCCCAGGTGAAGGTGGCGCTTCCGGAGGCGTCGGTACGCTGGACCAGCCGGTCGTTGGCGTCGTAGCCGAACGACGACAGGTCGCCGGAGGTACCGGTCTTGGCGGTTTTGAGAACCAGGCCACGGTCGTTGAAAGTGAAGTTGAGATCACCCGCACTGGTCCGCCGCCCGGCCAGGTCATATCCGAAGGCATTCGCCTGAGTGGCGGCCTCCGCCCCCGTACCCGCCTCATTCACCAGCCGGTTCAGGTTGTCAAAGGTGTTGGTGGTGCGCACACCACCGGGCTGGAGCACACCGACCTGGTTTCCGGCCGCGTCATAGCTGAACGTCCAAGTCCGATCGGCTATGCCAGGGTGCGCCGCGGTGGACGGCTCGATGCGCGACTCCTCCGAGCCCAGAGTGTTGTAGGTGACGATGACGGCGTTGCCGCGCCCGTCAGTGGTGCGTGTCTTCCGATCGGCCGCGTCGTAGCCGAAAGAACTGGTGATCGTCTTGCTTGCCGACACCGGTTCCACGAGCTGGGTCACCCGGTTCCCGGCGTCGAACGTCCGTCGGGTGACATGACCCTCGGGACTCGTCTGGCTTACAGGGTTGTTCGCAGCGTCGTATTCAAAGCCGTACGTGCGCAAAACGGTGCCGGTGGGGTTCAGGTCCTTGACGACGGTCTTTCGCCCAGCCAGGTCGTATTCGGCGACGGTCGCGTTGCCCAGCGCGTCGGTGACCTTGTTCGTCCGGCCGACCAGATCGTAGTCGAACGCATTGGAATGGGTCAGCGCGTCCGTTTGCGTCACCACTTCACCGGCGGCGTTGACCGTGGCCTGATTCCGATTGCCCGCCGGTCGTATCACCGCGACCAGGTTGCCGGCGTCGTCGTACTCGGACTTGGTGGTGAGCGCGACCGCGGTCGGTTTGCGTTCGACCTGCGTCGTGGTCACCTGACGGCCCAGCCCGTCATAAGTGGCCTCCATACGGGCACCGGTCGGGTCCGTCGAGGAGAGCCGCTCCCCGCTGAGGGTGTAGGTGTAGTCCCAGTTACCTCGAGCGGCCCCTGAAGTGGCGGGGGATCGGTGACGCGAACCGTACGGCCCAGCACGTCGTAGGTCACGTTGGAGACGTTGCCTCGCGGATCCGTGGTCGAGATGACACGGCCGGCCGCGTCATACCCGTAGGAGGTACCCGGGGTGAGGGCCGTCCCGCCCGGAGGTGTGTAAGGAGCCCCGGTAACCGCCGTGACCTGGCCGGCCTTGTCGTAGCTGACGACGCTGGTCCGGCCCTCGGGTGCTGTCTGGTGGGTCTGCTCTCCCGCCGTGTTGTACCCGCTCTGAACGGTGGGCCGCTCGGTGACCGCAGCCGAACCGTTGCGCTCCATTTTCACTGGCGGGCCCTGAACCTTGATCGACCTGCCGAGCGCGTCATAGGTGACCAGCGTCGTGAAGTCCAGCCGAGTCGCACCCGAAGCGTTGCCCCGAGGATCGGTGATCTCGGTCGGTAGGCCGCGGTCGTCGAACTTCCACGAGGTCTTCAGATCGGTGGCGCCGTTCTCCACAGTCTTCTCGATGGGCCGGTTTCCGGCGTCGTAGCCGTAGGACTCCAATTCAGTGCGCGTGGAGCCGGTCGCCGTCTTGCTCGTCTGGGTGACGTTGGTGTTGGCGTCGTAGACGTAGCTGGCCTTCCTGCCAAGCCCTGTCGGATCCAGAGTGGAGGAGGTCAACCGGCCGGCCGCGTCGTAGACGTAGTCCACCCGAGTCTTGCCGCCGCCGGTGATCTGTCGGACCAGGTTTCCCGCGGCGTCGTAGGTGGAGGATTTCAGCACCACGTTGACTCGAGTGTCCGAGGCGTTCAGCTTGACCTGGTAAGCGATCTCCTCGGCCGGGGAGTCATCGCCCAAGTAGGTATAACGGGTGGTACGGCCCACCGCGTCGGTCTTCGAGAAGAGACGGCCACCGTCGTCATAGGAGAACGACTGCATGACCACGTCGCGCGGGGTCTCCGGATTCGTGGGGCTCCCGGTCCAGCCCTTCAAGGTGATGGAAGCGGTTTGGCCGCGTTCGGTATAGCCGTAGCCGTAGGTGGCACCTGCCGGGTCGGTGGTCGTGACGACCTTCCCCATGTGGTCGTAGGCGGTTTGCGTGATCCCGCCTTCCGGACCGGTGACCTTCTCCAGGCGCCCGTACGTGTCGTACTCGAGCGTCGTCGTACTCGTGGGGTCGCCGCCCGTGAGGTCGGCCAGGGTCTCGGTGAGCTTGTTGCCGTCGTCGTCGTAGGTGTAACGGGTCTCAGGGGTGTGGGTGACGCCGGTTACCTCGTTCCGCACCCCGAATCCGGTGATCTTCGAGTTACGACCTACGTCGTCGTAGGTGTATGAGGTCGTGACAGGGCTCTGGGTGCCGGAGACCTGGGTGAGGGACGCCGCGCGGCCGATCGCGTCGTAACCGTACTTCGTGACCAGGCCCGTCGGCTCGGTGACCTGCGCCAGATCCCCCGCTGATGTATAGGCGTAGACCCGCTGGTTGGTCTTGGGGTCGGTCTCGGTCTCGAGCATTCCGGCAGGCGTGGTGCCGCCGCCGATCGCCGCCTCGGTACCGTCCGTGTAGGTGTACGAGGTCGCACGCCCGCTGGGGAAGTCCGGCGTCGCGGGGGTGGTCTCCTTGGACCTCTCCCCGTACGGCGTGTACTCCCATGTGGTCGCGTACGTGTTGCTGGTCGGACCGGTCGAGCGCGCGTCGCGGAACACCGTGATCTGGTCGTTGCGCGGGTCGAATTTGTCGGCAGAGTTGAGGTAGTAAGTCGAGTAGGTGGTCTGGCAGTCGTTCGCCGAGCGGCATTTCTTGACGCTGAGGTCATTGCCTCGGGCGTCATGGGTCACCTGCGTGGCGTTCCCATTGGGATCGGTGATTTTGGCGACGAATCCACCTGTGTCGTACTCGAAAGATGTGGTCTTCAGTAACTCGTCTGTCACTGACACCACGCGTTGCAGGGCGAAGTCATATCCCGTCTTGACGGGCTCGTTGTGCGGATCCGTTACCGTGACGACCTCTTGGCCGGTACTCGGTTCCCGGGTCGGTAGCCCGATCTGCCACGCACCACCGTTCTCGTCGGTGTGCGTCTTCAGTCGGCCCTTCACCGTTTCGTACACGTTGTTCGCCCATATCCGACCAGAGCGGAGTGTGGCCGTGGTGAGCTGTGGGGTTGCGACTCGTGCGGCGTAATGTTCCTGCACCTGGGCTGCCGAGAGCGGCTTGTCGTAGACCGCGAACTCGTCGATCTGGCCGGTGAAGGGGAACTGGGCGTTGCTCGTGGTGGTCGACGGCCAGCTTGTGGAGGTCTGCCCGTTACCCAGCTGCGCGAACTGCTGCAAGCTCTCATCAACGGTGCCGGTCTTGGTCCCCACCGGTACACCATCAAGATAAAGGGTCTGATCGCTCCCGGTCGAGGACAAGGCCACATGGTGCCACACACCGGTGTTCACCACCCCCGATGAGGTGATCGGCGTCCCCGCGCTACTGAACTTCCCGCGCAGCTTGCCATCCTTACCCACATACAGCACAGGCCCGTAATTAGCGAAGATGTTCCAGTCGATCCGGTTGTCCTGCGAACCCAAGATCGTCCCAAACGAACCGGTCTTGAACCACCCCTCGACCGACAGCTGCCCACCCAGCAAATTCAACGTGTCATCCGGCAGACTCACATAACTGGTAGAACCCCCACTGAAACCCGCCGCAGTATCCGTGGAACCAGCCAGCGCCCCGGCCACACCACGCGAGGACGCGTTGTACTGAGCATCGTACGAACGATCCAGCCCCTCGTCCTCAGCCACGACAAAAGGCCCCGCGTCCACGGACTCCCCCAGCCGCCAATAATGCAACGGAACAGCATTGAGCACCGAACTGCGATAAGCCGAACCATCCCCATAGCCATACACCGTGCACGCCAGCGAACTACCCGGCCCGCACACCTTCGTCAGCTTGTCAGCACTATAGGTGTAAGACCAGGTCAAAGCCTGCCCATTCACCGGATCGGTCGCCACCGTGGCCACATGCGAACCACTCCAAGTGAACGTCAGCGAACGCCCACCGGAGGCCGTCGCCTTCGCAAGCCTGCCATCAGTACCGTACGTCAAATCCTGGCTACGCCCCCGCGCATCGGTAAGCCTGATCAACCGACCTGAGACATCAAAAAGATAAGACATGGCAGACTTGTCCATCAACCGCCAGCCACCACCACTCACCACCGCGAGCGTGTAGAACAAACCCTCAGGCGAGGCGTACGTCCCATCGCCCCTGTCCCCGAAACGAACCTGCGAACCATCAGGACGGGTAAACAGCAGTGTCCCGGTCAGCGGCTCCGCCACAATCTTGGTATCCCACCGCGACGACCAGCCCGCACCGAAGATACCCACACGAGGATCGGCGCTGTTATAGGTCCGAATCACGCTCAGCGGAGGACCGGTCACGGGGACTGAGGCATCGACGGTCGACGAGGTGTAGTTGCCGGTCAAAGGATCGAAGTCACGACCCTGCGTATTCTGGGCAAGCTCCGCGTTGATCCTGGGTTGCGGGACCACCACGCTGAGGCGCTGATTAGCGGAGAACGACGAGCGGGACCACCACGCTGAGGCGCTGATTAGCGGAGAACGACGAGCCGGTGTTGACATCCGATACCTGGACGTACCACTCGGCGTCGTCCCCCCACTTCAGCACGCCCGCCGGCACCTTCCAGCTACCGGCCGGAGGGCCATCGTTATTGCTGATCATCGGCGAGGAGACGCATCTGCTGTGATCGACGGCACCACCACCAGGAGCCGGACACAGGTTGAACCAGTAGGTCACCCAATCCAGGGGGTCGGCCACCTCCGAGGTGGCGTACGCGGCGATGATCGGAGTCGTGGACGTGACGGTGCTGTTGTTCGGCGGAGAGGTCCAGTGGAGAGTCGGTGGACCCGCTGAGAGAGCGCCCGCAGAACTGCCATCCGCGCGCAGAAGCCGCTGTTCAGAGGCCGCACTGGTAGCCGAATCCGGCACGGGGTGCGCCTTGTTGTAGTCACGAACCTGCTTCGCCCGATCCTTCAGCACCTTCTCGGGCACCACGACCGGATCACCAGGCTCCCCGGTCTTCGCCGGCTCCAAAGAAAGAGCACCCTCAAGCCGCTCGCTCTCCCCACCCCCCGACCCCGCAGACCGCGACTTCACCATCGCCGCGGTCGCCGCCGTCGACACCAAATGAGGAAGACCAGCCGCCGTACCCATCTCCTGAACAGGAGTGGACACATCAGTGGCGAGCACATTCAGTGGCTCAATGGAATTTGCTGATGCTATGGGTGTGAGCCCTTCCGGTGTCCCGACCCCCGACATGAGCACCACAAAAGCGCCAAGAACAGCAACCATGGCACTTAGCCGCCGGCGTGCTACCGAACGACGCATCGCAACCCCCATAAGCGCATCGAAATACCCATGTCAAAATCGGCCTCGGCCTGGCCGGCCTTGGCCTGATGACATCCCCGTAGTGATCGCATTCGCGACCACTTGGAACGTATGCAGGGAAAGGGATCACTACAATGGTGATGTACATCACATCTCAATGGCGATGTACTATTACGTAAAGTGACGAGTCAAGGACGCCTACGCTGACACTCCGGCTTCGTCAGCGGAATGAGGATTCCCTGCCTAAAACTCCTTTGAGCGACTCCGCGAAACAGGATGATCACATAACGTCGATGTTGGCTCATGTCCATGGATGTTTTCGGACCATGTACCGGATGAATTCCGAAGGCTCGTATCCCCCCGTTCTCTCCAGTGGAGAACCTTCACACGACCCTGGTGGAGGGCGTGGCGTAGGCGGGTGGCGTGGGGGGCGGTAGCCTCGGTGTTCGTGAGCAAAGAGGCTTATGGACTCGCCGCTGAAGCCGCGGGTGCGTTGAAGGTCCTTACGGGTGTCGACTCGTTCGATGTGGCGCTGGTCATGGGGTCGGGGTGGGTTCCGGCGGCCGATGCCATCGGGACGACGATCTCCGAGCATCCGGTGACCGATCTGCCCGGGTTCTCCGCCCCCGCCGTGGCCGGTCATTCCGGGAGGATCCGGGTCGTCGAGACCGGGGCGGGGAAGAAGGCGCTCATCCTGCTCGGTCGTACCCACCTGTACGAGGGCAAGGGCGTGGAGCCGGTCGTGCACGGTGTGCGTACGGCCGTCGCGGCGGGCGTCGGCACGGTGATCCTCACCAACGCGGCCGGCGGGCTGCGGCCCGAGACGCAGGGCGTCGGCGAGCCCGTGCTGATCAGCGATCACATCAACATGACGGGCGCCAACCCGATCACCGGGGCGACGTTCATCGACCTGACCGAGGTGTACTCCAAGCGCCTGCGCGCGCTGGCCCGCGAGGTGGACCCGTCGCTGGCGGAGGGCGTGTACGTGGCTTTCCGCGGCCCGACGTACGAGACCCCGGCCGAGATCCGCATGCTCCGCACGCTCGGCGGGGACCTGATCGGCATGTCCACCGTCCTCGAGGCCATCGCCGCGCGCGAGGCCGGCGCGGACGTGCTCGGCATCTCCCTGGTGACCAACCCCGGCGCGGGCCTGGTCGGCGAGCCGCTCAACCACGAGGAGGTGCTGGAGGTCGGCAGGGCCACGGCCTCCCGCATGGGCGTCCTGCTCGGCAAGGTCGTCGACAAGCTGTGAGGACGGTCATGTCTGAGCTCGTGCGGCGGGCCGAGGAGTGGCTGGCGCAGGATCCCGACCCGGAGACCAGGGCCGAGCTTCAGGAGGTCCTCGGCTCCGGCGACCTCGCGGCACTTCAGGACCGTTTCGAGACCAAGCTGGAGTTCGGTACGGCAGGGCTCAGGGGTGAGCTGGGAGCCGGGCCGAACCGGATGAACCGGGTGACGGTCATGCGCGCCGCCGCCGGCCTGGCGCGGCGGCTGGGCCCGGGCAAGCACGTCGTCGTCGGGTACGACGCGCGGCACAAGTCCGACATATTCGCCCAGGACTCGGCGGCCGTGCTGACCGGGGCGGGCCTGCGGGTCTCGCTCATGGGCCACCACTGGCCGACCCCGGTGCTCGCCTTCGCCGTGCGGCACCTCGGCGCGGACGCGGGCGTCATGGTCACGGCGTCGCACAACCCGCCCCGGGACAACGGGTACAAGGTCTACTGGGGGGACGGCGCCCAGATCGTGCCTCCGCTGGACGAGGAGATCTCGGCGGCCATCGACGCGGTGGGCCGGGTGGACGGGCTTCCCCTCGGGGAGGACTGGCGGGTCCTGACCGACGCGGCGATCGTCGAGCCCTACCTGGCCGCCGTGAGCGGGCTTCCGCTGGGGGACGCCCGTGAGCTGAAGGTCGTGTACACGCCGATGCACGGCGTGGGCGGGGCCGTACTGTTGCGGGCCTTCAGGACGGCCGGCTTCGAGGAGCCCCTGGTCGCGGAGGCACAGTTCACCCCGGATCCGGACTTTCCCACAGTGGCCTTCCCCAACCCCGAGGAGCCGGGGGCGATGGACATCGCGCTGCGGCTCGCCGAGAAGGTCGGCGCCGACCTGGTGATCGCCAACGATCCGGACGCGGACCGCTGCGCCGTGGGGGTCCCGCTCCCGGACGGCGGCTTCCGCATGCTCACCGGGGACGAGGTCGGCGGCCTGCTCGGCGAATGGGTCATCGGCCACACCTCGGGCGCGGACCGGCTGGTGGCCGCGTCCATCGTGTCGTCCTCGCTGCTCGGCCGGATCGCCGCCGCGCACGGGGTCCGGTACGCCGAGACGCTGACCGGTTTCAAGTGGATCGTCAAGGCCGGTGACGGGCTGGTGTACGGGTACGAGGAGGCGCTCGGGCACAGCGTGGGCTCCGACCAGGGACTGCCCGTCCGGGACAAGGACGGCATCGGGGCGGCCCTGACCGTCGCGGGCATGGCGGCCCAAGCCAGGCGCGAGGGCCGTAGCCTGCTGGACCTCCTGGACGACCAGGCCAGGAGGTACGGCCTGCACGCGACCTCGCAGCTCTCGGTGCGGGTAGAAGATCTGTCGCTCATCACCGGCGCCATGGAGCGGCTGAGGTCGCGTCCGCCCGAGGCGCTCGGCGGGCTGGCCGTCCTGTCGGTGGACGATCTCAGCGAGGGCGGCGGCGGCCTGCCGCCCACCGACGGGCTGCGCTACCGGCTCGCCGGCGGCGCCCGTGTGATCGTCCGCCCCTCCGGGACCGAGCCGAAGCTCAAGTGCTACCTGGAGGTCGTGGTCCCGGCCGAAGGGGACGTGGCCACCGCCCGCTCACAAGCGGAACAAGCCCTGACCACCCTCAAGTCCGACCTCTCGGCGACCCTGAACCTGTGAGCTTCGCGCGGGAACGTGTCAGGAGAGGATGAGGGCGGCGATGATCAGGAGGAGGGCGGCCGCGACGGCGCCCAGGGCGGAGGGGGACCAGGTCGTGGTGGCCGGGCCGTCGGCGCCTTCGGTGCGGGACTTCTTCTCCGCGGTTTCGGTGAGCTGCTGAGCGACCCAGTCGGCGTGGGTGCGGCCCGCCATGGCCTGCGCCGCCGCCTGCTCGGCCTTGGAGACCTGGGGCTGGGTCGTCGGGTAGCGGCCCGACTTGGCCGGGACGCTGGGGGCGCCGCGCCGTACGGCCTTGGCCCGCTCGCGCGCCGAGGACTGGGGCGCCCAGCAGCGGACGGTCTCGTCGCCCGACTCGATGATGATCGAGTGCGAGACGTGGATGCCGTCGACGGCCTTCCACGGCACCATGACGTTGCGCAGCGGGTTGCGCACCAGGATGCCGTCCTCGCGGGGCAGGATGGCCGGGCGCAGGCAGCCGACGAACACGGCGGCGGTGAGCACGGCGAGCACCGCCCCGGCGACCAGGGCCGAGGGGATCGTGCCATGGGTGACCAGGTCCACGGCGTTGAAGGCGGCGAACGCCATCCACACCCAGCCGAGCACCCACGCGGTCTTTGACCGGAAGACTTCTGGCTTCACCGCTCGCTCACCGATACCTCTCCGTTCAGCAGGCGGTCACCACGCTAACGCCTCCGCCACAGTGCTCCGGCCTGCCGGCCCGAACCGGGCGGGTCCGGGCGGGAAGCACCTCGGTGGGCTACGGGCCGGCGACGTCGTTCGTGGTCATGCCTGCCATTTCAGCTGGGCGAAGCCCGGCTTGATGACGCCGTTGATCAGCGCGAGCCGCTCGTCGAACGGGATGAAGGCCGACTTCATCGCGTTGACCGTGAACCACTGGAGATCGTCCCACCCGTAGCCGAAGGTCTCGACGAGGTTGGCGAACTCCTGGGACACGCTGGTGTCACTCATCAACCTGTTGTCGGTGTTGACGGTGACACGGAAGTGCAGGCGGCGGAGCAGCCCGATGGGGTGGTCGGCCAGCGAGGACGCCGCGCCCGTCTGGAGGTTCGACGTGGGGCACATCTCCAGGGGGATGCGCATGTCCCGCACGTAGGCGGCGAGGCGGCCGAGCTTGGCCGTGCCGTCCGAGGCGACCTGGATGTCGTCGATGATGCGCACGCCGTGGCCGAGCCGGTCGGCGCCGCACCACTGGATGGCCTGCCAGATCGACGGCAGCCCGAACCCCTCGCCCGCGTGGATCGTGAAGTGGGAGTTCTCCCGCTGGAGGTACTCGAAGGCGTCCAGGTGCCGGGTGGGAGGGTAACCGGCCTCGGCGCCGGCGATGTCGAACCCGGCCACGCCGACGTCGCGGTAGCGGACGGCGAGCTCGGCGATCTCCATCGAACGCGCCTGGTGGCGCATCGCGGTGAGCAGCGCGCCCACCCGGATGTTCCGGCCCGCAGAGCCCGCCTTGAAGCCTTCCAGCACGGCCTCCACCACCTCGTCGAGGCTCAGCCCCTCGGAGGTGTGCAGCTCGGGCGCGTACCGCACCTCGGCGTAAACGACGCCGTCGTTCGCCAGATCCTCGGCGCATTCGGCGGCGACGCGGACCAGCGCCTCGCGCGTCTGCATGACCCCGACGGTGTGGTCGAAGGTCTCCAGGTAGCGCTCCAGCGACCCGGAGTCGGACGCCTCGCGGAACCAGGTGCGCAGCTCGTCCACGTCGGTGGTGGGGAGCCGGTCGTAGCCCGTCTCGCGGGCCAGGTCGATGATCGTCGCCGGCCGCACGCCGCCGTCGAGATGGTCGTGGAGGAGGACCTTGGGGGCTCTGCGGATCTCGTCGCGCGTGGGCTGCTGGTTCATCGGAACATCCTAAGGAGTCGTGCCGCCCCGGTCATTCGTCTCGGTTCACGGTTTCCGGGGAGAAGGCGGGCAGGCACACGGCGATGTACTCGGCGCCCTCCGGGCCCACCGTGTAGCGGATCTTCTCTCCGGGGAGGCTCACGAAGGCCTCGCCCGCGGCGGCCTGGGTGACCCCCTCGTCGTGCTCGATGAGCACGGTGCCGCGCAGCACGACGGTGTACTCCGTGAACTCCGGCGTCTGGGGCGGTTCCTCCCAGCCGGCCGGGGCGACCATGTGAGCGATGGACACCTGGTCGTCTCCGGTGTTGACACGGCCGACGTACTCGTCGATGACCTTGCCGCCCGGCACCGGGATGCGGGTCGCGCCCGCTATTTTGCGTACCACCAGGCCAGTCTAGTGAGGCGCCGGGTGCCGCCGTCAGTGGGCGACGTCGATGACCAGGCGGTACGGATCGGACTGCTCGATCACGCGGAAGCCGGCGCGGTGGCGCAGGGAGATGGCCACGGTGACGACGCCCTCGAAGTCGCCGGAGCGTACGACGCCACGGACGTTGGTGAGACCGGGCAGCAGGACGGGCCTCCTCCCCCAGGTCGGCTTGCCGTCCTCGGTGTGGGCGGCGGCCGGGGTCATGGTGACCTGCAGGAACGCCCCGCCCTTGAGCTCGACGGGGTCGCCGGAACCATCCTCCACGATCTGCTTCACCCAGCCCACGGTGTACCCCGTCTTCGGGCCCTGGAGGTCGATGACCACCCGGTCGTACCCCGGGTGGGCGGCGGAGCGCGCGCCCTTGACGAAGGGGGGTCGGGCCGGGGTTCGTTTCACCTCGACCTGACCGGTGCCGGTCGGGGGCGGGGGCTCGGAGGTCCCGGCGGACGGCGTGCCGGTGGCGGGCTCGGACGGGGACGTCGACCCGGAGGCCGAGGGGACCGGGGACTGCGGACCGGAGTCCGAGGGGACAGGGAACGGGGACTCGGAGTCCGTAGGCGACGCGGAGACCGTGGCGTCCGAAGACGAGGACGGTGGCGTGGGGGTGCCCGGAGCGGTGCCGCAGGCGACGAGGAGCGCGAGGGGCGCAAGGGCGGCGGCGATCCTTTTCATGGGTCTCGGCTCCTCAGGTTGTCGCTTCTACTCCCTATGACGCCGACACTGCCTCACCTGTTCGCGGGGAAACTCCGGATCCCGGAAACGTGTCCGAACCGCCGGGTCGCAAACACCGTGAACCCGCAGGCCACCGGCGCCGGGACCGCGAAGGCCCCCGGCACGCGCACGCGCCGGGGGCCATGAAAGGGAGGACGGACGGAGATCAGATGGTCTCCAGCACCTTCGCGTCGTCGTCCCGCACGGCCGTCGCCGTACCGCGGGCGCGCAGGAGACCGGTGAGCGCGATGCCCAGACCGAGGAGGGCGATCGCGGCGCAGACCGCGAACGAGGACCGGATGGCGGCCATGGTGACCGTGCCCCCGTCGGCGGTCGCCACGGCCGCCACGATCGCGAGGACGAGGGCCCCGCCGACCTGGCCGGAGGTGTTGAGCAGGCCGGATGCCAGTCCCTGCTCGTCGTCGGCGACCCCGGCGGTGGCCTGGATGTTCAGCGAGGGGAACGACAGGGCGAACGCGACGCCCAGCAGCAGCATCCCCGGGATGATCATCGTGGCGAGGCTCGGGTGGGTGCCGGCGCCCAGGAAGACCGCGTATCCGGCGGCCAGGGCGACCGATCCGATGACGATCAGCCGGGCCGTGCCGAACCGGTCGGCCAGGTCGCCCATCTTGGTGGAGGTGAGGGCGACCAGCAGGCCGGCCGGGAGGAACGCCAGGGCGGTGTGCAGGGCGGACCAGCCCAGCAGGTTCTGGAAGTACTGCATGGCGACGAACTGGAAGCCGACGTAGGACCCGAAGAGGATCACCAGTCCCAGGTTGGCCCTGACGAGCGGCCCGGACCGCAGGATGGCCAGCCGGACCAGCGGATGCTTGACGCGCAGCTCCACGGTGACGAACAGCGCGAGCAGGGCGACGGCGGCGGCGATGCTGCCCAGGGTGCGCGCGGAGCCCCACCCGGCCTCGGGCGCCTGGACGACGGCGAACACGAACAGGAGCATCGAGCCGGTGATGGTGGCGGCGCCGACGAGGTCGTACCCGCCGGTCGCGCGCTGCTCCCCGGAGTGCTTCGGCAGCAGCTTCAGTCCCGCGACGAGCGCGATGATCGCGACCGGCACCGGGGACAGGAACGTCCAGCGCCAGCCGAGCTCGGTGAGGAAGCCGGAGAGGACGAGCCCGAGGGAGAAGCCGCTGGCGCCGCAGGCGGTGAAGATGCTCAGCGCCCGGTTGCGCGCCGGTCCCTCGGCGAAGGTGGTGGTGATGATCGAGAGGGCGGCGGGGGCGGTGAAGGCCGCGCTGATGCCCTTGATGAACCTGGCGACGATGAGCAGGCCGCCGTCGTCGACGAGCCCGCCGAGCAGGGAGGCGACGGCGAACACGGCGAGTGCCACGAGGAAGACCCGGCGCCGACCGAGCAGGTCGGCGGTACGTCCGCCGAGCAGCAGCAGTCCGCCGTACCCGAGCACGTATCCGCTGACGACCCACTGGAGGCTCGCGGTGGACAGGCCGAGGTCGGCCTGGATGGACGGAAGGGCCACTCCCACCATCGAGACATCGAGGGCGTCGAGGAACACGACGGCGCAGAGCACGGTGAGCGCTCCCCAGAGGCGCGCGTCCCATCGTTCGTCTTGTGAGGAGGGGATCATGGAGCCCCACACTATATGCACATGCATTCAATGCACAAGCAATTAATTCGCGTGCATATAATGCGTGTGATGCTATAGTCCGGTCATGGACGACCCTGACGTCGTGGACTCGTGGCGCGACCTGCTGGCCAGGCACGCCAACACGTGGTGCCGGCTCGAGCGCGAGCTCGCCGACAAGCACGGGCTGGGCGTCAGCGACTTCGAGGTCCTCGACCGCATGGCCGAGTCCGAGCACGGCAAGTACCGCGTCCAGGAACTCGCCGACGCCGTCCACCTCAGCCAGAGCGCGCTGTCCCGGCTGATCTCCCGCCTGGAGAAGGCCGGCCTGGTCTGCCGCAACATGTGCGCCGAGGACCGCCGCGGCGTCTTCGTCCAGATCACCGAGGCAGGCACCGAACGCCACCGCGCCGCCCTCCCCACCCACCGCGCCATCCTGACCGCCTCCCTGACCCCCTGACCGAGGCAGGTGCCGATCAGGCCACCCCGATCCCGCACTGCCGAGACCTGCCCACACGGGTTAGTCATGTTTTGACGTCCTTCTCCCAGCCAACCTGCGGCTTATCCGATGGGCCCACGTGCTCGGCTTCCACAGCCCTTTGCCGACATGCCGTAGCGTAGAATCCGCTCCCAGGGTGCACAGAGGCGCCGAACCCAGCCGCCACGCTAACACCATGAGGCTTGGGATAACCGGCAAAACCGATGTAAGCCAGCAAGTCAGGCATCTGGGTTCGATTCAAGGAGCCACATATCTGACCAGAAAAGCAACTCGGTTCTGGTCGTGTCAATAATGGCAAGCGCTTGGCCATCTTCATTGAGATGTATTGCCACGAACCTTACACATATGCCCCCATATTCACTTAGAAAGTGAAGTAGCCTCTCTACTTCCCTGAACTCGTAAGAACCCTCACCGAGGTGTCGCAACCTACGAGCATAAGTCCGTCGCAGTTCTTCGACTCTAACCAGCGAATGACTGTCATCAATATGATTTATACTGTCCAGCAGGTCAGCCAGATTTTTGGGCGCGACTCTCCGTGCCATCGCCCTGATCGCCATAGCACGAAAAGTATCTACTAACATGTTTCCGACCATTCACTTGCAGCCGGGCAGGTGCCATGGCCCCCCGCCGATACTGATCTCAGCTCCGTCTAAAACCCCGGATACCAGCCTTTCACTCTCGCCATAAATATCAGGGGATTCATGAATCCGCTCCCGCGATACAGCGCCTACACGAATTCTCATTACGATACCCGGATAGCCCATTTCCTCTGCAGCGTCACGGGCTACTCCATCAAGATCGGTTGTCCAGGATGTAAATATACTATTGGTATTTCCGCCGTTATGACGAGCTGGATTCGAATGACCTCCACGAGGTACGGCTTTCCCCCGTAAAGCATCAGCGTAAAACCAATGATTCTCAGGAATTCCTCTGTAAATATAGCTATCATCCTCGCCAGTATTGTGGACCAGGATAGCTTGATCACCGGCGAGGACATAGTAAGTGTGGAGGTTCTTGATAGTGAGGTTGTAGACGGCGCGGTGGGCCGTCAGGTGCTTGACTGCGGTGATTTGAACGTAGGTGCCGGCACTGGTCTTCAGCCACATGCCGGGTGCGAGCCGACCGGCGTTCACCCACTCACCCTGTGTGGGCAGCCAGAACGGGTGCCCTTCTGTGGCGGTGAGGGTGTCGGTGGCGGTGCCGCTGGCGCCGTCTACGTCGACGGTGAGGCGGACCAGGCTCTTGAGGCCCTTCCCCTTGATGAGGGTGGTCACCGGGCGGGCTTCGACACGGGCGGTGGACGGGTCGGCGGCCAAGACCTGGTCCCCGACCTTGATGTCCTCGATCCGCTTGTGGCTACCGTCTGCCATGAGCACAGGAGTGCCGGAGACGAAGCTGTTGGAGCCGCAGCCGGGGTCCTCGTCGGGGACCTCCAAGGGGGGCAGGTCGGGGGCCACGTTGTTGATGATCGTCTGGACGACATCGTCAGTGGTCTTGGTGGTGTCCGTCTCGACGGGCGGCGTGGCACTGTCTCTCGGACCGCCCTGGGGGGTGATGGTGCTCACGAAGCCCCCGACAGGCTCCCACTCAGGCGGCGGAAGATCGTTTACGTCGTACTCAACCGGCTCGTCGTCGGGCTTCACCCCGTTGTCGTCGCGCGAAGGAGCGTCCACCAGTTCACAGTCGGTGTGGTCCTTGAAATGCTTGCACTTGTTCTTGGGGCTGTCACCGCAATCAGGATCATCGGGGAACTGCTTACAATGCTTCGGCTTCGCCGAGGCGGGGGGTTTCTCAGGCAAGGGCGGCTTGACCGGTGCGCTCGGCTTGCCAGTTTTCGGATCCGAGGTTTTCGGCGCCTTCTTGGGTGTGGGCGTCGACGTGGAATCCTCATCCTCCGACGGCGGATCCGGCTTCTTCGGGTCCGGCTTCGGCTTCACATGGTCTTTCTGCTGCTTCTTCTCCTTGGTCAGGGTGTCGGCGGTGGGATTGTTCGGTGCGGGCCGCTGCCCGTGGTACTTCTGCTGTTCCCGCTTCTCTTCCTTCAGCCGCTGCTGTTCGGTCTCCCGCGGCCTGGGGGGAGCGGGACAGTAGAAGTCCGCTTTCTGCATCGGGCTGTACGCGGCGGCGCAGTGGCCGGAAGGGTCGGTACGTGTGAGTGGACTGCCGTTCGCATACGTGTGCCTGTTGAGCTGAATCGACGGGTCCGGGGCCAGAGTCCACTCGTCGCGTGAGGTGAAGCCACCGGTGCCCGGCTGGTACCAACGGGCGCTCATATTCACCTTCCCGGTGTCCGGGTCGGTGTACTCGCCTTGGTATCCGAGGGATCGGCGGGTGCCCGTCTGGGCGATGGCCTGCCCGAACGGGTCGTAGGCCGTCGAATCGATGAGAGCCGTACCCGAGAAGGTGCCCACGACATCGCCGTGCTGGTCGTTCATCACCCCAAGTGCCGGACCGCCGCTCTCTTGGAGGCTCAGCACGTTGCCGAACGGGTCACGCCCGTACTTGCCCTGGACCGTCCCAGCCCCATCCGCGAGCAAGGAGATGTCGTTCTCCATGCCTGAATAGGTGAAGCGCTGTTCGGTTCCGCCCTTCACGCGGGAGGACAGGCGTCCGAGCGCGTCGTAGGCGTAGGTGGCGTCGCCGTCAGAAATGAGCCGGTCGAAGGCGTCAAAGGACAGGTTCCGTGTGACGCCCGCCTTGGTCTCGGTCGCCAGGGTCCCTCGTGCGGTGTAGGTGTACTGGCTACCGGCCCCGGAGATCAGGCGATCGCGCTCGTCGTAGACGTAGGTCTGCCCACCCGCCTGGGTGCGATTGCCTGAAGCGTCCCAGGTGTAACTCGTGGTGTTGCCGTTCGGTGCGACCCACGAGGTCAGGCGGCCGCTTTGGTCGTAGCCGTAGGTGTTGGCGCCGGCACCCGCAGTGCCACTGGTGAGCTTGGACGTGAGCTGGTCGTCCTTGTTCCACCCATAGGTGATCTTCGCCAGCTGGCCGCCCGAGCCGTTCTTCAGCGTGTGTGTGGCCAGCCGGTCCATGTCGTCGTACGTGAACGCCTGGGACGTCGCGGGAGTCGATGACGTCAGCGAGGTCAGGCGGTCGGCGTTGTCGTAGCCGTAGGTGAACGCGCGCCCGGACACCGGATCAGCCGCCGTCGCCAGGCGGTCCGCGTCGTCCCAGGTGAAGGTGGCCGTGCCGGTCGTGTCGGTGCGCTGGAGCGGGTTCTGACGGGCGTCGTAAGCGTACGCCGCGAGCTGGCCGGAGGGCTTGGACACCTTTGTCAGCAGACTGCGGTCGTTGTATTCGAGGGTGTAGTCGCCGATGCCTGTCAGCCTGTCGGCGAGGTCGTAGGCATAGGCCCGGTCCGGCGTCGAAACGCCGGCGCCGGTACCGGTCTGCCTGACCAAACGGTCCAGATGGTCGAACTGGCGGTCGATCCGGACCCCACCCGGTTCCAGAGTGGTGACCGCGTTCCCTGCGGCGTCGTAGACACCGGTCCAGGTGCGGTCGGCAGGGTCGGGGTACGCCGATGTCGCGGGCTCCGTGGTCGACTCGGTCAGGCCCAGGCTGTTGTAGGTCGTCCAGACCGTGTTGTTCCGGCCGTCCGTGGTACGGGTCAACGCCCCGGCGGCGTCGTACCCGTACGTGGTCTCGATGGTCTGCGACGCGGCCACCGGTTCGACCAGCTTCGTCAGGAGGTTGGTCGCGTCGTAGGTCCGCCGGGTGGTGTACCCCTCCGGGGTCGTCGCGCTCGTCTGGTTCCCGGCCGGATCCCATCCGTAGCCGAACGTGCGCAGGGAACCGGCGCTGTTCAGATCCTGCGCCTCGATCTGACGACCGGCGAGGTCGTAGCCTGCCGTCGTCGCGTTGCCCAGGACGTCCGTCACCTTGACCGTTCGGCCGGCCACGTCGTGGTCGTACGTCGAGGCGTGTCCGAGGGGATCCGAGACAGAGGTGAGCTCTCCGGCACCGTTGACCCCATAGTTGGTGATCTTGTCGCCGGGTGCTGTCGACTTGATGAGGTAGCCCGCGTTGTTGTACTCCCGCTTGGTGGTGTACGCGGCGGCCGTGGGCTTGCGCTCGACTTGGGTCAACTTGATCGGCCGGCCGAGGCCGTCGTAGGTGGCCTCGTCCCGCGAACCCGTCGGGTCCACGGCGGCCAGCGGCTCGCCCAGCAGGTCGTACTCGGTCACCCACTGGCCCCCCTGCTGACCGGCCGGCGCGGGGTCGGTCACTCGGACCAGGTTGCCAAGGGCGTCGTACTCGCCTGTTGTGACATACCCCCGGGCGTTGGTGATTCCGGTGAGACGGCCCACGGGATCGTAGGCGTAGCTCACTGTGGGTGTCACGGAGGTTCCCCCGCCCGGCGGCGTGTACGCCGGGCTGGTCTCGGAGGTCACCCGCCCGGCCTTGTCGTACGCGGTGACGGTGGTCCTGCCTTCTCCATCCATCACGTGTGTCAGCCGGCCCGCGCTGTCGTAACCGAACAAGTTGCGGGGACGTCCCGCCGTGACCGACCCGGCCTTCTCGATCTGTACTTGCGCGGCCTTCGCCTCCACCAAGCGAGCCGCGTTGTCGTAGCGCAGGGTGGTCGTGAACGCCGCCGGGTCCGCTCCCACGAGGTTCCCCCGGGGGTCGGTCACCCCCGTCACGCGCCCACGATCGTCGATCGTCCACGTGGTGACGAGATCGTTCGCGCCGTTCTCGACGGTCTGGCTGATCAGCTGATCAGAAGCGTTGTAGGCGTAGTCGGTGACCTCCGTACGGGTGGTCCCGGCGCCGGTCCGAGTCACCCTGCTCAGGTTCTCGTTGGCGTCGTAGGTGTAAGCGGACTTCAGAGCCCTGCCCGTCGGGTCGATCGTCCCTGAGCTCAGCCGGCCGGCGGCATCGTAGACGTAGTCGCCGCGCACCAGGCCACCACTCACGGAACGGATGAGATTACCAGCCCGGTCGTAGGTGTAGGCACCCACTTCCGCGTCAGTCTGTGACATTGAACCGTTCAGCAGGACGTCGTCCGCGATCTCGCGCGAGAGCAGGTCGTCGTCGTAATAGATATAAGTACGCTTGCGCCCCATCGCGTCGGTTGATGAAGCGAGCCGGCCGCCGTAGTCGTACTCGTAGGACTCCAGCACGACATCGCGTGGTGCCTGAGGGCTGACAGGGCTGCCGGTCCAATTCTTCAACGTCCATGAGGCGACCTCACCCCGGGGAGTGTAGGCATAGTCGAACGTCGCGCCGGACTCGTTTACGATGCGGGTCTTCGCACCGGTATGGTCCCAGGTGTAATGGACGACTCCGCCCTGAGGGTCGGTCACCGTTTCGGCGCGGCCGTAAGTGTCATACGTGTACGTGATGGTCCGGGTGGGGTCACCCCCGGTGAGGTCGACGACCGAGTCGGTCAGCTTGTTGCCGTCCAAATCGTAGGTGTAGCGCGCCTCGGGTCGGTGTGTGACACCGGTGACCTCGTTCGTCACCGGTGCGCCGGTGTGCGAGACGATCTGGTCCAGCCTGTCGTAGGCGATGCCCGTGGTGACGCCACTGGGGGCCGCCGAAGAGACCTCGGTCCTGGTCGTCACCCGGCCGAGGGCGTCATATCCGTACTTCAGCAGCAGCCCGGACGGTTGGGTGCTCTCCGCGAGGTCGCCGGCCAGAGTGTATCGATAGGTCCACTCGTTGTTCTTGTAGTCCTTGTATGACTTGATCAGGCCGGCCGGTGTGCTGCCGCCACCGACCGCGGACTCGCTGCCATCGGTATAGACAGAGGTCGTCGATCTGCCGGCGGGAAAATCCGGCGTCGGGGGGGTCTTCTCCTTCGACACTTCACCGAAAGCGGTGTACTCCCAGGTATGGGCATAGGTGTTGTCGGTGGCGCCCGACGAGCGCGCGTCGCGGGTGGCCGTGATTGAGTCATTACGCGGATCGAACGGATCGGCAGGATTGAGGTAGTAGCTGGAGTAGCTCGTCTGACAGACTCCTGCGGACGCGCACGTTCTCCGGCTCAGCTGATTGCCGCGGGCGTCATGCGTGAAGCCGGTCTTGTGGCCGTTGCGGTCGGTGACCGCCGCCACGAACCCGCCGGTGTCGTATTCATAGAAGGTTTTGTGCGTGAGCTGATCTGTCACGGACGAGACCTGCCGGGTGTAAATGTCGAACTCGGTGGTCTCGGTTCCCCCGTGCGGATCCTTGATCGCCACCTCGTCGTTCTCCGCCGAGTTGGACGTCACCCTGCCGATCTGCCAGACCCCGCCGTTGTGATCGGTGTGCGTCTTCAGACGGGCGTTGACCGCATCATAGGTGTTACCGGCCCAGACACGACCGGAGGGAAGCGTGACCGATGTGAGCTGTGGGCCGGCGACTCGCGCGTCGTAGTGCGCCTGAACCTCACCGGCGTTCAATGCCTGACCGTAGATGGCGAACTCGTCGATCTGACCCTTGAAGGGGAATTTCGCGTTTCCGGTCGTGGTAGAAGACCAGCTCGACGATGTCTGCCCGCTCCCGACCTCTGCGTAGACCTGATCCGACATGTCGACCGACCCGGTTCTGGTACCGACGACGCCGCCGTCCAGATAGAGCGTCTGCGAACTACCGCTCGATGCGAGTACGACGTGATGCCAGGTGCCGTTGTTCACCACACCCGAGGACGTTATCGGAGTGCCACCGCCACGGAAGGCCCCGCGTAGCTTACCGTCCTTACCCACATAGACGACCGGAACGTAGGAGTCATAAATATTGTAATCAATCCCTGTATCCTGCGTTCCGAGAATCGTGCCAAAACCGACGGTCTTGAACCACGCCTCCACCGAAAGCCGGCCACCGAGCAGGTTGATGCTGTTGTCGGCGAGGTGCACGTAATCCACATTGGTGCCGGCAAAGTTGGCGGCGGTGTCCGTCGACCCAGAAAGACCGCCTGGAACTCCGGTCATCCCGAAAACGTTGTAGTAAGCGCCCCAATAATCCGTGGTCTCACTGTCCGCGCTCTGGGACGACGCACCTGCGGGCTCCCCGAAACGGAGATAAGCCATGGGACCGGTATTCAGTACCGCGCTCCGATAGGGCGACCCGTCACTGTAGGCGTAAACGGTGCACGCCGTGGATGATCCCGGCCCGCACACCTTGTCGAGCTTGTCACCGACATATGAATAGGTCCACGTCGAACGCTGACCGTCGATGACGTCGGTGGACACCGTGGCCACGTGGGCACCGCTCCAGGTGAAGGTCAGTGAACGGCCTCCGGTGGCCATCACCTGGGCGAGCTTCCCGTCGGTCCCGTAGCTGTAGTCCTGGGCATGCCCGCGTGCGTCGGTCAATCTCGTCAAACGTCCAACGGCGTCGAACACATAAACGTTCGAGGTCTTGTCCTTCAGCCGCCACCCGCCACCGGCGATAGTTGCGAGCGAGTAATACGACCCCTTAGGGGAGGCGTACGTCCCATCCCCTACCGCGCCGAACCGTGCCTGCGTGCCATCAGGACGCGTCAACAACACTGTCCGGTTCGCGGGCTCGGCTGTCACCCGCGTTTCCAAGCGCGACGACCATCCTGCTCCGAAGGCTCCGATTCGCGCGTCGGCGCTGTTGTACGTGCGGGTGACCCGCAATGGGGGTCCGACCGTCGAAACCGATGCGTCTGTCACCGACGAGGTGTAGTTCCCCGTCAAAGCGTTGAATTCTTGCCCACCGGAGCCCCCCGCGAGTTCCGCGTTCACCCGGGGCTGTGGGACAAGCACGGTCAATTTCTGCGTCAGCGAGATCGTGTGTTCCGCATCAAGATCACTGACCTGGACATACCAGAAGGCATCCTGCCCCCACTTCAACGTACCGTCCGGAACCTGCCAGGTGCCTATCGGGGAGCCGTCGTGAGTGCTCAGCGTTGGCGATTCGGCACACTCCTCGTAAGGTGCGGGTTCTCCATTGACGGAGGGGCACACAGTGAAATCGTAGAAGACCCAGTTGAGGGGAGCCGGTACCGATGAGGTTCCGTACGCCGCCAGAATGGGGGTCAATGAGGTGACGACGCCATTGTTGACGGGTGACGTCCAATGGAGATCGGGCACATCTGCGGCCAGGATGGCGGAGTCACCGGACCGGACCAGACCCTGTTCGCGGGCGTCGATCGCGGCGGAGACCATGCGATCCTTGCCCGCCACCCGCTTGAGGAATTCGGCAGCCCTTCTCGCACGCTCTTGGCGTATGCCCACAGGTACTTCGGCAGCCGTTCCGGCCCAACGCGTCGCCAATGGCAGGGCGCCCTTCGGCGGGAGCGGATCGGCGCTCACGGGGCCCGCGGGCGAAGCGGTGGCGGTCTCCTTGGCGGATACCAGGTGCGGAAGCCCGGCCGCTGATCCCATCTGCTGGTGTGGTGTGTCGATCACGACCGGAGTCATTGGCTCGGAATTCTGTGCCGATGCTGGTAGTGAAAAGTCCAGCAATGACAGCAGGACCGCTGTCCCGGTAAGCAGAGCAGCAAATGACCCCAGACGACGTGAAGCCACGCCGCACCCCCCCTAGATATCAATATTCCATGCCAACCAGAACGTGCGGCACGCCGTTCCATTCAGGTCACAAGTGTCATGATCTGCAGTGGGACCCACCGTTGAATCTCGCCGAATCGCTGGCCAGCGTCAACCCTTGGCTCGCATGTGGGTTCATCAAACTTTTCGACTTGTCACAGCGAGTCGTAAAGCGCTGTCACAAGGTCACGGAAGCGCCCATTATTGCGCGCCCGGTACACCATCGGAAACAAATCGTCAATCGGCTGTTCACATGCACGGAAGTCAAGTATTTCGTCTTCCCGTACAGATGGCGAGGACGGTCCGTACCGACAGAAGGTCGTAGGCGGCGAGCGTGCCGGATGCGCACCTGAGGGAATTCCGGGAATCAGTTTCGGGCTTGAATTCGTGGTCGCGCTGTGCTTGGTGTGGCTGAGTGACCACGAGGTGACTGTGGGATCCTCGGCGCGTCGCTCCTGGAGTCGGGCGCTCCGTGGCGGTCATCGCGGTTCGTAGAGAAGCGTGGGGGCTAGGGGTTGAGGATTATTTTGCCGGTGGTGGTGCTGGATTCGGCGAGGCGTAGGGCTTCGGCGGCGTGGGTGAGGGGGAGTTGGGTGGCGATCTGGGCGGTGATGTCGCCGCGGTGGAGGGCGGTGAAGACCTCGGTGAGGTCGGTGTGGAGGCGGGTGCGGAAGCGGGTCTTGGTCAGGGCGCGGCCGGCCCAGACGTTGTAGAAGTAGGCGCGGCGGCGGTTGGGCAGCGCGTTCCACAGCCACACGCGGCCGAGCAGCTTGAGCACCGGCAACTGCTTGGAGCCCTCGTCGTCCCGGGTCGAGGCGCTGCCGTAGGAGACGAGCGTGCCGCCGGGTGCGAGCAGGCGCCAGGAGTCGGTCAGGCCGCATCCGCCGACGTGGTCGAAGACGGCGTCCACCCCGCCGGGGGCCAGCTTGCGGACCCGGGCGGTGAGGCCCTCGGCTCGGTAGTCGACGGGGAGGACGCCCCGTTCCCGCAGGGCGTCGTGGTGGCGCGGCGCGGCGGTGCCGATCACCTTCACGCCGGCGGCGCGGGCGAGTTGGACCAGGACCGAGCCGACGCCGCCGTTGGCGCCGTGCACCAGGATGGTCTGGCCCGCCTTGACGCGGGCCTTGCGGTGCAGCATCTGCCAGGCGGTGACGCCGTTGAGGACCACGGTCTCCGCCTGCGCCGCGCCGATCCCGGCGGGCACCGGGACCACGTCCGCCGCGTCGACGAGCACGTGGCTGGCCCAGCCGCCGACCTTGAGCAGCGCGGCCACGCGGGTGCCGGCCAGGCCCGGCTCGACGCCCTCGCCGGTCGCCAGGACCGTGCCGACCAGGTCGTAGCCCGGCACGAACGGGAACGCCGGCTGGTCGTAGTAGCGGCCGCGGCGCATCTGCTGCTCGGCGAAGGAGACGCCGGTAGCCTCCATCCGGATCATGACCTGGCCCGGGCCAGGGGTGGGGACGGCTCCGTGCCGGATCTCCAGCCCTTCCGGCTCCACCTTGCCCGGCAGGACGACCTCGACGAGTCCTTCGGCGTTCATGACGACCTCCACTGCGCTGCGCGGTTACGTTCCCTTGCTTTCGTTATAAGTTGTAACGCGACGGAGCAGTGTCTGTCAATAACGTTCGTGATAGCCTCTAACTAAGGATCAGAGATAGAGCCGCAGAGTGCGAAGAGGTGGCAGGCCATGGCGGAAGCGCCGACGAGGACCCCGCGCGAGCGGTACCGCACCCAGGTGCGCGCCGAGGTCAAGGAACGCGCGTGGGAGCAGATCGCCACGGCGGGGGCGCCCGCGCTCTCCCTCAACGCGATCGCCAAGCAGATGGGCATGAGCGGCCCCGCGCTCTACCGGTACTTCGCCAGCCGCGACGACCTGATGACCGAGCTGATCAAGGACGCGTACCGGAGCCTCGCCGACACCTTCGCCTCGGCCTCGAAACCCGGTGCCGATCTGGCCGTGATGGCGCACGCCCTGCGTGAATGGGCCCTGGACGACCCCCAGCGGTACCTGCTGATCTACGGCACGCCCGTCCCCGGGTACCACGCCCCCGACGACGTCACCGAGATCGCGGCCGAGATCATGGCGATCCTGCTCGATGCCTGCGCCGCGCTGCCCCTGACACCATCCCCCGGCGGGCCCGCGACGACGTCCCACGAGCCACTCTCGGGCGGCCCCGCGACCCCACCCGATGGGCCACCCGCCACGTCGTTCGAGGCGCATCTCGAAGGCCATCGGGAGTGGGCGGCCGGCCACCCCGCGACGCCCGCCGTCCTGCACCGGGCGCTGGTCGTCTGGACCCGGTTGCACGGCGTCCTGTCCCTGGAGCTGGCGGGCCACTTCACCGGGATGGAGTTCGACCCCGCCCTGCTGTACGCGGCCGAGCTGGACGACCTCCTCGCGCGCTGAGCACGACTTCCAGACCCTCGCGCTGCGCTCGACCCCTCCGGAGATCGCCCCGGGTCAGGCCGTGATCTTGTCGATCACCAGGGGGAGCAGGTCCGGGCCGGTCGCCTGGCCGATCTCGTACGCGCCGTCGAGGGCGCCGAGCGCGCGCTCGAAGCGGCCGGCGTCGTCGGCGTGCAGGGTCATCAGGCGCTGCCCCTGGCGTACGGTGTCGCCCGGCTTGGCGTGCAGGGTGATGCCCGCCCCGAAGGACACCGCGTCCTCCTTGCGCGCCCGCCCTGCGCCGAGGCGCCAGGCCGCGAGCCCGACCCCGTACGCGTCGAGCCGGGACAGCACCCCCGAGGCGGGCGCGGTGACCTCGACGCTCTCGGCGGAGACCGGCAGCGCGGCGTCCGGGTCGCCCCCCTGGGCGGTGATCATGCGCCGCCAGGCGTCCATGGCCGACCCGTCCTTGAGCGCGTTCTCGGGGTCGGGGCCGTTGACCCCGGCCGTGGCCAGCATCTCGCGCGCGAGGCGCACGGTCAGCTCCACGACGTCGGACGGCCCGCCGCCGGCGAGCACCTCGACCGACTCCTGGACCTCCAGGGCGTTGCCGACGGCCAGGCCGAGCGGGCGGTCCATCGCGGTCAGCAGCGCCACCGTGGCGACCCCGTGGTCGGTGCCGAGCTCGACCATCGTGCGGGCCAGCTCGCGTGCGGTGTCCACGTTCTTCATGAAGGCGCCCGAGCCGACCTTGACGTCCAGCACCAGCGCGCCCGTTCCCTCGGCGATCTTCTTGGACATGATCGAGGACGCGATCAGCGGGATCGACTCGACCGTCCCGGTGACGTCGCGGAGCGCGTACAGCTTCTTGTCGGCGGGCGCGAGGCCGTCACCGGCCGCGCAGACGACCGCGCCGGCCGCCCGCAGCACCGCGAGCATCTCGTCGTTGGACAGCGACGCCCGCCAGCCGGGGATCGACTCCATCTTGTCCAGCGTGCCCCCGGTGTGGCCGAGGCCCCGCCCGGAGAGCTGGGGGACGTACGCACCGCACGCCGCAACCAGCGGCGCCAGCGGCAGCGTGATCTTGTCGCCCACGCCGCCGGTGGAGTGCTTGTCGGTGGTCGGCCGGTCGAGCGCGGACCAGTCCATGCGCGAGCCGGACCGGATCATCGCCTCGGTCCACCGCCCGATCTCCGCCCGGCCCATCCCGTTGAGCAGGATGGCCATGGCCAGGGCGGACATCTGCTCGTCGGCGACCGCTCCCCGCGTGTAGGCGTCGACCACCCACGCGATCTGCTCGCCGGAGAGCTCGCGGCCCTCCCGCTTGGTGACGATGACGTCGATCGCGTCCATGTGCTTCCAGGCTCCAGAGAATGATCGTCGGGCGTAGTGAACGTGACGCCGGCTCAGGCGCCCCGGGACAGGTCGTCGGGGCCGAAGGCGAACGGCAGCAGGCCGTCCATCCGCAGCGGGCCTTCGGGGGTCTCCACCAGCAGGTCGAGCCCGCCGTGCTCGAACAGCAGCTGCCGGCAGCGACCGCAGGGCATGAGCAGCTCGCCGTGCCCGTCCACGCAGGTGAACGCCACGAGCCGCCCGCCGCCCGACGCGTGCAGCGCGGAGACCAGGCCGCACTCCGCGCACAGCCCGAGGCCGTAGGAGGCGTTCTCCACGTTGCACCCGGTGACGACCCGCCCGTCGTCCACCAGCGCGGCGGCGCCGACGGGGAACTTGGAGTACGGCGCGTACGCGCGCGCCATCGCCTCGGTCGCGTGCTCGCGCAGCGCGTCCCAGTCGACCTCGCCCGCCCATCCCCCGGCTTCGCCGTCCGTCACGTTCGTTCCCCCTGTCGTTCCGGTGCCGGCGGTGCGTACGCCGTGCTCACTTCGCCTGACCCCTGCGGTACGGAAGGCCGTCGGCCGCCGGCATGCGCAGCCTCTGGGAGGCGAGCGACAGGACGAGCAGCGTGGTGAGGTGGGGGGTGAACGAGGTGAACTGCTCGGCCACGGTGTCGGTCATCGCGAAGACGGCGAACACCGCGACCGCGAAGACGCCGCTGATCAGCGCCGCGCGGCTCCGGTGCTGCCGGACGAGCTGGTAGACCCCGAACGCGGCGAGCAGCATCGCGACGACCAGCAGGAGCGCGTGGACGGAGATGCCGCCCTGGCGGAGCTGGAGCGCGTCGGTGTACCCGAACAGCAGGGCGCCGCCCGCGAGCCCGCCGGGCCGCCAGTTGCCGAAGATCATCGCGGCCAGGCCGATGAAGCCGCGCCCGCCGGTCTGGCCCTCGCGGTAGATCCCGGCGGCCACGATCGACAGGAAGGCGCCGCCCAGGCCGGCCAGCGCACCGGAGATCACCACGGCGACGTACTTGTAGTAGTACACGTTGACGCCGAGCGACTCGGCGGCCACCGGGCGCTCGCCGCAGGACCGCAGCCGCAGCCCGAACGCCGTGCGCCACAGCACGTAGAAGCTCAGCGGCACCAGCAGGATCGCGACGATGGTGAACAGCGACACGTTCTGCGTCACGCCGCGCAGCAGGCCGGCCAGGTCCGACACCAGGAACACGTGGGCGTTCTCCACGTCCCGCAGCGGCCCGCCGATGCCGGGCACGCTGACGCCCGAGATGGGGGTGATGCGTGGCGACTGGGTCTCGCCGCCGCCCTTCATGCCGTTGAAGACCAGCTTGGAGAGGTATTGGGTGACGCCGAGGCCGAGGATGTTGATGGCCACGCCGGAGATGATGTGGTCGACGCCGAAGGTGACGGTCAGCAGGGCGTGCAGCAGCCCGCCGAGCGCGCCGCCGATCGCCCCGGCGACCACGCCGGCCCAGGGGTTGCCGAACACGATGGCGCCCCAGGCCCCGCACCAGGTGCCGAGGATCATCATGCCTTCGAGGCCGATGTTGACGACCCCGGCCCGCTCCGACCACAGGCCGCCGAGGGCCGCGAGGCCGATCGGGACGGCCAGGCCGACCGCGGCACCGATGGTGCCGCCGGAGGTGATGTCGTTGGCCCCGGTCACGACCCGGGCGATGGACAGCATGACCAGCAGGGCGAGCAGGCCCAGCAGGAGCAGCTGCCAGCTCACGCGGAAGCGGCGGACCTGGGGTGGCGCGGGGGGCGCGGCGGAGATCTCGGTGACGGTCACGCCGCCGCTCCTTCCAGCGGTGCGGGGGCGTTGGTGGAGAGCTCGCGGCTCACCCTGCGCTGCTCGGCCGCGAGCCGGTACCGGTGGACGAGCTCGTAGGCGACGATGACCGAGAGCACGATGGTGCCCTGCATGATGATCACGATCTCCTTGGGGATGCCTTCGAGGTCGAGGATGTCCGAGGAGTTGTCCAGGAAGCTCCACAGCAGCGCGCCGATCGCGATGCCGACCGGGTTGTTGCGGCCGAGCAGGGCGATGGCGATGCCGGTGAAGCCGAGCCCGGGCGGGAAGTCGAGGCTGTAGGAGTACGAGGCGCCGAGGAGCTGGGGCATGCCGACCAGCCCGGCGACCGCCCCGGAGATGATCATCGTCAGCAGGACCATCTTCTTGACGTTGACCCCGCTGGCGATCGCGGCCGACTCCGACTTGCCGGTGGCGCGCAGGTCGAAGCCGAAGCGCGTCCGATTGAACAGCACGTGGTAGCCGATGCCCAGCAGCGCCGCGATGACGACGAACCCGAACACCTGGGCCTGGGTGCCGGGGATCAGGGAGAACCCGGGGAACTGGCCGGACGGCGGGATCGGCTTGGTGCCGATGTTGTTGCTGCCCGACACCGCGACGGCGAGGCGGTCGGTGGTGAGCAGCCACGCGCCGACGCCGGTCGCGATGGCGTTCAGCATGATCGTGGAGATGACCTCGCTGACGCCCCGGGTGACCTTGAGCAGCCCGGCGATGGACGCCCAGATGCCGCCGACGGCCACCGCGACCAGGATCGTCACGCCGACGTGCAGCGGGGCCGGGAGCACCAGCGCGCCGCCGACGGCCGCCGCGATCAGCGCGGCGAGGCGGTACTGGCCGTCGACGCCGATGTTGAACAGGTTCATCCGGAACCCGATCGCGACGGCGAGGGCCGAGATGTAGTACGTCGTGGCGAGGTTGATGATCATCACGATCGTGCGGGACTGCGCGCCGTAGTCGGCGAGCAGTTTCATCGTCTCCAGCGGCGGGTTGCCGGTGAGCGCGAGGATGAGCGAGGTGACGAGGCCGGCGAAGACGATGGCGAGCAGCGGGGCGGCGACCGCCAGCAGCCCGCCGAGCCGCACTCTGCCGAGCAGCCGGTCGGAGAAGGAACTCATGCTTCCTCCCCGGCGTCGGCCTTCGCCGAGCCGAGTTGATCAGGGGACCCGCCGGTCGGCGGACCCGGCTGCTCGGGGACCGCGCCGCCCTTGATCCCGGTCGTCGCGGGGCCGGGCGGTTCGGGTACGACGCCGGTCGCGGGCGGGGGTGCGGGGGTGATCTCGTCCTTGGCGCCGGTCATGGCCGAGCCGAGCCGTTCCGGGGTCACGTGGCCCGGGTCGACGTCGGCCACCACGCGCCCGCGCAGGATGACCTTCAGCGAGTCCGACAGGCCGATCAGCTCGTCGAGGTCCGCCGAGATCAGCAGGACGGCGAGGCCGGCCGCGCGCGCCGCGCGCAGGTGGTCCCAGATGGCGGCCTGGGCGCCCACGTCGACGCCGCGCGTCGGGTGGGAGGCGATGAGCACGACGGGATCGCCGCTCATCTCCCGGCCGACGATCAGTTTCTGCTGGTTGCCGCCGGACAGGGCGGCGGCGTCCACGTCGATGCCCGGGGTGCGGACGTCGTACTCGGTGACGATCCGCTGGGTGTCCGCGCGGGCCCCGGCCCGGTCGATCCAGGGCCCCTTGACGTTGGGCTTCCTGGTCTGGTGGCCGAGGATGCGGTTCTCCCACAGCGGGGACTCCAGCAGCAGGCCGTGCCGCTGCCGGTCCTCGGGGATGTAGCCGATGCCGCCCTCGCGCCTGCGCAACGTCGGCCAGGCGGAGACGTCGGCGTCGCCGAGCTTGATCACGCCCTGGGCCGGGCGCATGCCCATGACGGCCTCGACCAGCTCGGCCTGCCCGTTGCCCTCGACGCCGGCGATGCCGAGGACCTCGCCCTTGTGGATGTCGAAGGAGACGTCCTCCACGACCGCGCGCCCGTCGGCGTCGCGCACGGTCAGGTTACGCACGGCGAGCGCGACCTGGTCGGTGACCGTGGACTCCCGCGTCTCGGGGCTCGGCAGCTCGCTGCCCACCATGAGCTCGGCGAGCTGCCTGGCCGTGACGTCCTTGGGGTCGACGCTGGCCACGGTGGTGCCGCGCCGGATCACCGTGATCGCGTCGGCCACCGACAGCACCTCGTCGAGCTTGTGCGAGATGAAGATGATGGTGAGACCCTGGTCGACCAGGCGGCGGAGGTTGCCGAAGAGCTCCTCGACCTCCTGGGGCACCAGCACGGCGGTCGGCTCGTCCAGGATCAGGATCCGCGCGCCGCGGTAGAGGACCTTGAGGATCTCCACGCGCTGCCGCGCGCCCACGCCGAGGTCCTCCACCAGGACGTCCGGGCCGACCCCGAGGCCGTACGCGGCGGAGATCTCGGCGATCTTCGCGCGCGCGAGCGCGAAGTCGATGCCGACGCCGCGCCTGCGGGGCTCGCTGCCCAGGATGATGTTCTCCAGGACGGTGAGGTTGTCCGCGAGCATGAAGTGCTGGTGGACCATGCCGATCCCGGCGGCGATGGCGTCGGCCGGCGACCGGAAGGCGATCGGCGAGCCGTTGACGCGGATGACGCCCTCGTCCGGCCGCTGCATGCCGTAGAGGATCTTCATGAGCGTGGACTTGCCCGCGCCGTTCTCGCCGACGATGGCGTGCACGTGCCCCGGTCGCACGCTGAGGCGGATGTCACGGTTGGCGACGACGCCCGGGAATCGCTTGGTGATCCCCTCAAGTTCGACGGCGTTGTCGGTGGCGGTGGCCGGAGAAGTCGAAGTGCTGATGACGGCCTCCATGCGGGTGGCCTCGATGACGGGGCTGGGTGCCTCGCGGACGCGCGGCCGGCCTCGTGGGCGGAACGGTGAACCAGACAGTAGCCGAAGGGGCCCGGTGGCAAGGCCGCCGGGCCCCAGAGGTCAGAAGATTATTCGGCGGGAACCTTGATCGTGCCGTCGATGATCTTCTGCTTGTACTCGTCGACCTTGTTCTTGACGTCGTCGACCTGGCCACCGGTGGTGGAGAAGTCGACGCCGCCCGCCTTGAGGTCGTAGACCTTGACGCCGGCCTGGACCGTGCCGTCGGTGTAGCTCTTGAGGAAGTCGAAGACCGCGACGTCGACCTTCTTGAGCATGGAGGTGAGGATGACGCTGCGCACACCCTCGTCGGCGGTGAGGGCCTGGTCGGAGTCGACGCCGATGGCGAAGCCCTTCGCCGCCTTGGCCGCCTCGAAGACGCCGCCGCCCGAGCCGCCCGCCGCCTGGTAGACGATGTCGGCGCCGGCGTCGTACATGCCCTCGGCCGCGGTCTTGCCCTTGGCCGGGTCGTTGAAGCCGCCGAAGTCCGGCGGCTGGGTGAGGTACTTGACGTCGATCTTGATGTCCGGCTTGACGGCCTGGGCGCCCCGGGTGAAGCCGACCTCGAACTTCTTGATCAGCGGGACCTGCACGCCGCCGACGAAACCGATGTGGTCCTTCTTGGTCTTCAGCGCCGCGACGGCGCCGACCAGGAACGAGCCCTCGTTCTCGGCGAACACCAGGTTGGAGATGTTCGGGCCCTCGGCCGCGTCGTCGATGATCGCGAACTTGGTGTCAGGGAACTCCTTGGCGACCTTCTTGATCGCCTCGGAGTAGGCGAAACCGACGGCGATGACCGGGTTGTAGCCACCCTGGGCCAGCAGGCGGAGCCGCTGCTCCTTCTGGGCGCCCGTCTCGCCGGAGCCCGCCTCGAGCTCCTTGGTGTCGGCCAGGCTGAGCTCCGATTTGGCCTTCTCCAGGCCGGCGGCGGCGGCGTCGTTGAAGGACTGGTCACCGCGCCCGCCGATGTCGTACGCGAGGCCGACCTTGGGGCCGGTCGGCGCGGCCGACGACGCGCTCGACGCCGCCGGCGCCGATGTCGCGGTACCGGTATCGCTACTGCCTCCACATGCCGCGGCGGCCATGAGCATGGCCCCTACCGCGGTGGTGGCGGCCAACTTGCCTGCATGAGTGCGGAGCAAGGTGACTCCTTCCGTGTCTTCGCCGTCCAACTCGTGTGCACGCGCGAAGGAACGCACGGCAACCCTGCACGGAAGATAGTTGTTCCACCGGTGTTGGCCAAACCGGCACACGGCTCCGCAATAGGTCCGTTATGCAGCTCACGCCACCCTGTGACCTGCGAAACCGTGGGACGAGGTGCCGGGGGCGCCGTTTCGGACGTCCCCGTCTCACCGTGCGGTCGTCAGGCGGTCACCGGCTGGGCGGCGTCCTTGTCGCTGGAGGTGCGGCGGCCCTCCCACAGGGCGGTCAGCGCCGTGGCGGCCATCACGCTCACCCCGACGCCGATGCACCGCTCGTCGACGTCGAAGGTGCCCTGGTGGATGTCGATCTGCCGGGTCGCCCCCGGGGTACGCACCCCGAGCCGGGCGTACGCCCCGGGCACCGACTCCAGGTACCAGCCGAAGTCCTCGCCGCCGAGGGACTGCGGGGTCGGCACGGTGGCCTCGGGGCCGAGCACCTGGCCGGCCGCGTCCCGCAGCATCTGGACGCTGGTCACCTCGTTGATGGTCGGCGGGACGCCACGGATGTAGTTCATCTCGGCGTCCACCCCGTAGGCGACGGCGACCGAGTCGAGCAGCGACTTGAACAGGTCGGGCGCCTCGTGCCAGGCCTGCTCGTCCAGGCAGCGGATCGTGCCCTCGGCCAGGCCGTCGTCGGGGATGGCGTTGGCCACCGACCCGGCCTGGATCCGGCCCCACACCAGCGACAGCGAGGAGCGGGGGTCGACACGCCGGCTGAGCGCGGCGGGCAGCTCCGTGATGATCTTGGCGAGGGCGAAGACGAGGTCGGCGGTGAGGTGCGGGCGGGCGGTGTGCCCGCCCGGCCCGGCGACCCGGACGGTGACCTTGTCGCACGCGCCGGTGATCGCCCCGACGCGCAGGCCGAGCCGGCCGACGTCGACGCGGGGGTCGCAGTGCAGGCCGAAGATGCGGTCGACGCCGCTGATGCCGCCGGCCTCCAGGACCTTGAGCGCGCCGCCGGGCATGACCTCCTCGGCGGGCTGGAAGATCAGGCGGACCCGCCCGGGCAGCAGCCCGGCCGCCGCCTGCTCGGCGAGGAACAGTCCCGTGCCGAGGACGATCGAGGTGTGCACGTCGTGGCCGCAGGCGTGGCAGACGCCGGGGACGGTCGAGCGGTAGGGGACGTCCTTCTCGTCGGGGAGCGGCAGCGCGTCGATGTCGGCGCGCAGGGCCACCGTCGGGCCGTCGCCGCTGCCGATGTCGCAGATCAGGCCGGTGCCGCGCGGCAGCGGGGTCGGCACGAGCCCGGCCTCGGCCAGCCGGCCGGCGATGCGCTCGGTGGTGCGGTGTTCCACGAACCCGAGCTCGGGGTGGGCGTGCAGGTCGCGCCGGAAGGCGATGAGGGACTCGTCGTTGACGTTCAGGAACGCGTCGAGTTCCCCCCGTAGATCACGTGCCGGCATGACCGATCGCCCCGTTCGACGTCCTCAGATTGGTGGTGACGAAGCGGTCCTCCGCCAGCTCGACGATCGTCGCGTCCACGATGTCGTCGAGGGCGCCGCCCCCGGTGAGTATCGCGCGCTGACGCTCGCAGGAGTTGCCCTGCTCCACCACGTCGGTGATGGTCGCGAGCTCGTCGGGGCAGCCGAGTCGTTCGGCCACCGGCGCCAGTTCCCTCGTCAGTTCGTACAACATGTCACGCATAGGCGCGGTCGAGCCGTGGTCGTCGGTGATCACGGCGGCGTCCAGCCCGTAGCGGGTGGCCCGCCACTTGTTGTCGCGCACGACCCATGGAGCGGGATGCGGCAGCCGGTACCCGCGGTCGAGCTGCTGATCGAACTGCTGCACCAGACATTGCGACAACGCCGTCACCATCCCGACCTCTCTCAAAGTCGGTATACCGTCGAACATTCGAATCTCAATCGTGCCGAAGTCGGGATGCGGTCGAATATCCCACCACACCTCTTTGATGCTCTTGATGGTCCCCGCACGCTTCAGGGTGTCCATGTACTCCTCGAACCCGGCCCAGTCCGCCAGCATCTGCGGCGGTCCCGCCGTGGGCAGTGCGCCAAAAACGATGGCCCGACTGGAGGCGAGTCCGGTGTCTTGACCGCCCCAGTACGGGCTGGAGGCCGTCAGCGCGAGAAAATGAGGCAGGTAGGCCGCAAGTGCGTTGACGATGGGGATGACTTTATCCCTTTCCCGCACCCCCACGTGGACATGTACGCCAAATGTTTGGATCCGCCATGCCAGCCACTGCATCTCCTCCACCAGCTCGGCGTACCGCTGGACGGGCGCGTAGACCGCTTCGCGCCAGTCGCTGATGGCGTGCGTGCCCGTGCAGGCGAGGGACATCCCGCGCGGCGTGACCACCTCGCGGAGGCGGTCGATCGTGGTCCGCAGGTCCTGGACGGCCTCGGAGGCGGTGTGGCAGATGTCGGTGATCACTTCGAGCTGGGACTGCATCAGCTCGTGCATGACCTTGGGACGGGGGCTCTCGCTCAGTTCGGGGACGGCCTCCAGCACCTGGCGCGCGTCCTGGCGAAGGCGGCGGGTGTGCGTGTCGACAAGCTGGAGTTCCCATTCGACGCCCAGCGTCGGGCCGCGCGATGGATTGAACTCGATCGTCACAGCACGCCTCCATGAGCAGTGGTCTCAGGCCGAGTCTCCGCCGCGTCGCGAGTTGGGCCAACCCTTACGGTCACCCCTGTCCGGGCGCCTTGAGGGGTTCGCACGTGCCGGCCACCGAATCGGAGAAGGCGCCCACAGGTGCATGGTCAACCGCAAAACGGTCGTTTACCGTCTCTGCCCGGGAAGGGGGGCTTGTATGCGGCCCGGACGGCCGGTGGCCCCGCCACGCCCGCCAGCCGGCGACCCCGATCACCGCGGCCAGCACGAGGTTGACCGCGATCAGGACGCCGTGGACCACGTAGAACGCCGTGGGGTGCCCGTCGGCGAGGTTGAACCCGAGGTTGATCCACTCGAAGACCATGAATGCGGCCACGGCCAGCAGAAACCCGGCGAAGCGTCGTGTCATCTTCACCTCCTCCATGCTACCGCCGAGGTTACCTACCAGCACATTCGCGATCTTTGTCGTGTCTTGCCCCACGCGAAAAGCGACAAAGCTACGCTGACTTCTCTATGGGGATGAAGCACGTAACAGCAGCCAGCGCGCTCGCGCTCGCCGGGGGACTCACGTTGGTCACCCCGGCGAACGCGCGCGCCGCGCACGACGACACCTCGCCCATCGGCGGCTCCATGCTGGGCCGGCACGGCGTGGTGCTCGACGCGGGGGCCAAGCCCCTGCCCAAGACCGAGTCGTCCGCCTTCGTCGTCGCCGACGGGGACACCGGCGAGGTCCTGGCCGCCAAGGACCCCCACGGCCGCTACCTGCCCGCCAGCACCCTGAAGATCCTCACCGCGGTCACCCTCATCCCCCGCCTGAACAAGAACAAGACGATCAAGCCGAGCGCCGAGGCGTGCAACGTCGAGGGCAGCGCGGTCGGCCTGACCCAGCACCGGATCTACAAGGTCGACGACCTGTTCCGCGCGCTGATGATGGTCTCCGGCAACGACGCCGCCGTCGCGCTCGCCGAGACCAACGGCGGCATGGCGCGGACCCTCGCCGACATGAACGCCGAGGCCAAGCGGCTCCAGGCCCTGGACACCGTCGCCAAGACGCCGAACGGCCTGGACAAGCCGGGCCAGAGCAGCTCGGCGTACGACCTGGCGCTGATCGCGCGGGCCGGGCTGGCGAACCCCGACTTCCGCGAGTACGTCGGCACCAAGGTCGCCGAGTTCCCCGCCCCGGCGGGCAAGCACTACCAGATCGCCAACCACAACCGGCTCCTCGGCAGCTACCCGGGGATGATCGGCGTGAAGAACGGCTGGACCACCAAGGCGATGGGCAGCTTCGCCGGCGCGGCCCGGCGGGACGGGCACACGATCATCGTCACGGTCATGCACAACGAGGGCTCGTTCTGGGGAGAGGTCAAGGACCTGCTCGACTGGGGGTTCGCCGCCCGGGGCCGCGTGACGCCGGTCGGGGCCCTGGTCGGCCCGGTGCCGAAGGCCAGGCCGACCAAGCCCGTCGGCGGGCCGCCGGTGGCGGCGCCCGCGCCCTCCCAGCCGGCCGCGTCCGGCCAGGACTCGCCCATGGTGGGCGCCGGGGCCCTGGTGGTCGCCGTGGGCCTCCTCGGCGGCGTCGCCTGGCTGGTCTACGGGGTCCGCCGCCGCTCCCGGCTCAGGCGCGACGAGGGCGCCTAGCACCGCCCGCTCAGACGTACTCGCTGGTGGGGACGGGGGTGGGCTCGGGCGGCGGGGTCCCGTCGGCGGTCGCGGTCCACGACGCCACGTACAGCACCCAGCGCATGGCGAGGTTGATCCACACCAGCAGGCCGACGACGACGGCGAACGCCCCGTAGATCGGGTTGGTGAGCGTGTGGGAGAGCAGCAGGGTCGCGAGCTGCTTGAGCAGGCCGAGGCCGATGGCGCCGAGCAGCGCGCCCCGCAGGACCGTCTTCAGCGGTTTGCCCACCTTGGCCAGCCAGGCCAGGACGACCAGGAAGACGAGCATGTCGGCGCCGATGCCGATCAGCACGCCCGCGGTCCGCACCAGCGCCGCGGCGACGACCGAGTCGGCCAGCCCGAGCCAGGTGAGGATCGTGCCGGTGGCCTGCACCGCGAAGCCGCCCACCACCGCCGAGATCACGATCGTGAGCCCGATCAGCAGGAGCGCCACCAGGTCGCGCAGCCTGCCGACGAACCAGTTCATCGGCGGCTCGCAGCTCACGCAGATGTCGTGGAGCGCGTCGCGCAGGGCGTCCACGGCACCGACGCCGGCGTACAGCAGGCCCAGCAGGCCGATGACCCCGGCGCTGGTGCGGGCCTCGGCGAGCTTCCTGATCTGGAGCTGGGCGGCCAGGCCGGGAAGCTGCTGGTTGATCGCCGTTTCGAGGGTCGTCAGCAGGTCGGGACGGACGATCACGAAGTACCCGAAGATGGCGAAGGCCAGCGCCATCAGCGGGAAGAACGACAGGAAGGCGAAGTAGGTGACGGCGCCGGCCAGGCGGTCGCCCCGCTGGCTCTGGTAGCGGTGGAGGGTGCGGATGAGGTGGTCGGCCCATGGCCACCGGACCCGGTAGTACTCGGTCCGGATCCGGCCCCACCTCTTGACGGCCTCGACCCGAAGGAGGAACGAGGCCCACACGCTTCCCATCCTGCCCATCTACCCAGCCCACGCCCGGTATGCGACCGGAGGACGACACCGCCGGAAGTCGTGCGACACTCCTGGCCCCGAGGGAGAACCCTCCGGGCGGCCCTACCGCCGATTTCCGGGCGGCTCCCCCGGGCGGGCTCAGCCCTTCGGGAGCAGCCCGATGTGGTCGCGGACCTTCGCCATGGTCTCGACGGCGATCGCCTCGGCGCGCCGGGCGCCCACCGCGAGCAGCCGGTCGAGCTCGGTCTCGTCGGACATGAGCTTCTCGGTGCGCTCACGGATGGGCGTGAAGGTGTCCGCGACGGCCTCGGCGACGTCCTTCTTGAAGGCCCCGTAACCCTGCCCCTCGTACCGCGTCTCCAGCTCGGGGATCGGCGTGCCGGTGAGCACCGACAGCACCCGCAGCAGGTTCGTGACGCCCGGCTTGTTCTCGGGGTCGGCCAGGACCTCAGAGCCGGTGTCGGTCACCGCGCGCATGACCTTCTTGCGCAGCGGCGCCGGGTCGTCGAGGACTTCGAGGATGCCCTGCGGGCTGGAGGACGACTTCGACATCTTCGCCTGCGGCTCCTGCAGGTCGCCGATCTTCTCGACCTCCTTCAGGATGTACGGGTCGGGCACCGTGAAGGTCTCGCCGTACCGGTTGTTGAACCGCTGGGCCAGGTCGCGGGTCAGTTCGAGGTGCTGCTTCTGGTCGCCGCCCACCGGGACCTGGTCGGCCTGGTACATCAGGATGTCGGCGGCCTGCAGGATCGGGTAGGTGAACAGCCCCACCCCGGCCGAGGCCTCGCCGGACTTGGCCGCCTTGTCCTTGAACTGGGTCATGCGGGCGGCCTCGCCCATGCCGGTGTTGCAGATCAGGATCCAGGCCAGCTCGCTGTGCTGGCGGATGTGGCTCTGCACGAACAGCGTGCTGCGCTCGGGGTCGATGCCGGCGCCGAACAGCTGGGCGGCGGACACGCGCGTGCGGCGGCGCAGCTCGGCGGGCGACGGGTTCACCGAGAGCGCGTGCAGGTCCGCGATGAAGTAGAACGCGTCGTGCGTCTCTTGCATCCCGACCCACTGGCGCACGGCGCCCAGGTAGTTGCCCAGGTGGAACGAGTCGGCGGTGGGCTGGATGCCCGAGAGAACGCGTGGTCTGGCCATAGCACACAATTGTGTCAGGACTCGGGAGCGGGTTGCGCCTTTCCAGGGGTGATCCGCCTGATCACCCGTACCCTGGCGATCCGGCGGCCGTCCATCTCGGTGACCACCAGCGAGCAGCTCGGCCGCTCCACCCGCTCGCCGGTCTCGGGGAGGTGGCCGAGCGCGGCCATGACGTACCCGCCCAGCGTCTCGTACGGGCCGTCGTCGAGCACGATGCCGGTCTCGGCCTCGAAGTCCTCCAGGTTGACCAGGCCCTCGATCTCCATCTCCCCCGCGACCAGGCGCACCGACTCCCCGTCGGCGTCGTACTCGTCGCGGATGTCGCCGGTGAGCTGCTCGACGAGGTCCTCCATGGTCACGATGCCGGCGGTGCCGCCGTACTCGTCCACGACGATGGCGAGGTGCTGGCCGTCGTCGCGCATCTCGGTCAGGGTGGGGAGCACCCGCTTGGTGGCGGGCAGCAGCTTGACCGGACGGATGGGCACCAGCTCGCTGATCGGTTCGATGCGCCCGGTGAGCACCGGGTCGAGCAGGTCACGCACATGAACGAATCCGACTATGTCGTCATAGGAGTCGCGGTAGACGGGGAAGCGCGAGTGCGGCATCGCCGCCGCCAGGATCGCCGCCTCGGCGAGCGGGGTGTCGACCGCCATGAACTCCACCTCGGTGCGCGGCAGCATCACCTCGCGCAGGTGACGCTTGCCGGCGGTGAACACCTCGTCGATCAGGTCCCGCTCGTCCTTGGTCAGCTCCTGGTGGCCGACGACCATGTCGCGGAGCTCCTCGGTCGTCATCTCGGCGCGGTCGGCGTTCGGGTTGCCGCCGAGCAGCCGCACGACGCCGTCGGTCGACTTGGACAGCACCCAGATCACCGGACGCGACAGCGAGGCCAGCCGGTCGAGGAACGGCGCGACCATCAGGGACAGCCCCTCGGCCCGCTGCCTGCCGAAACGCTTGGGCGCCAGCTCGCCGAGCACCAGCGTCACGTAGGAGATGGCCAGCGTCACCACCACCAGCGACAGCGGCCGTACGGCGCCGGAGGGCACCCACGACTTGGCGATGAGCGGTTCGAGCTGGCCGGCCAGGGTGTCGGCGCCGACGGCGGCCGACAGGACGGTGGCCACGGTCATGCCGATCTGCACCGAGGACAGGAAGCGGTTGGGGTCGCGGGCCAGCTTGGCCACCCGCGCGCCCCGCCTGCCCTGCTCGGCCAGCCTGCGCACCTGGCTTTCGCGCAGCGAGACCATGGCCATCTCGGCCGCCGCGAAGAAACCGCCGGTCAGGACGAAGACAAGGACGAGGACGATGTTCGCCGCGACGTTGTGCACGTCGATCGATGTCCGTTCGCGTGAGACTCACATGATGATCTGGTCAGCGTACCGGCTGTGCTTCATCCCACCGCCGCCGAGAGCCGCGTAAGCTAGCCATAGGACGTACAAAATCCCACATATACCGACAAACTCCAACAGAGGGGTGGAATACCAAGTGAAGCTGCTGGTAACCGGGGGCGCGGGTTACGTCGGAAGCGCCGTCGCGGCACAGCTCGTCGACGAGGGGCACGACGTCACCGTCCTCGACGACCTGTCCACCGGCCACGCGGACGCGGTCCCGGCCGGCGCCTCATTCGTCGAGGCCTCGATCACCGAGGCCGGCGGCGTCCTGTCGGAGGGGTTCGACGGCGTCCTGCACTTCGCCGCGCGCTCGCTGGTCGGCGAGTCGGTGGCCAAGCCCTCGCTCTACTGGGCCAGCAACCTCGGCGGCACGCTGGCGCTGCTGGAGGCGATGCGGGTGAACGACGTGCGGCGCATCGTCTTCTCCTCCACCGCGGCGACCTACGGCGAGCCGGAGAACACCCCGATCCTGGAGACCGACCCGACGCGCCCCACCAATCCCTACGGGGCCTCCAAGCTGGCCGTCGACACCACGCTGACCGCCTTCGCCGGCCTGCACGGGCTCGGAGCGGTCAGCCTGCGCTACTTCAACGTCGCCGGCGCGCACACCTCGGCCGGCGGGCAGGTCTACCGCGAGCGGCACGCCGTGGAGACCCACCTCATCCCGAACGTCCTCGCCGTCGCCCTCGGCGCGCGCGAGTCGGTGAACGTCTTCGGCTCCGACTATCCGACGCCCGACGGGAGCTGCGTCCGCGACTACGTCCACCTCACCGACCTGGCCAGGGCGCACCTGCTGGCGCTGGACGCCTGCCGGCCGGGCACCCACGCGATCTACAACCTGGGCAGCGGCGCGGGCTTCTCGGTGCAGGAGGTCATCGCGGTCTGCCGCGAGGTCACCGGCCACCCGATCCCCGCCGTGGTCGGCGACCGGCGTCCCGGCGACCCGGCGGTGCTGGTGGCGTCATCGGACCGGATTCAGCGCGAGCTGGGCTGGAAGGCCGAGCACGCCGACCTGCGCACGATCGTCGCCGACGCCTGGGCGGCCGTCTCCCCCTGATCCTTGCCCGGCACCGCACGGACCGGGGCCCGGAAGGCGACCACGGATCGGGCCCCGAAGCGGCCGCCCATACTGAATTGGAATCACGTTCTGCGAAAGAGGTGTCTCGCTCCGTCATCTGTGGTGGGATCGCTACGTGATGAAAGGGCCAGGCTTATCGCCTTTGACGCTGAAGGTGGCACTCGCCGTTCTCATCGGGTTATGCGCGGTTCTGTCCGCCGCGGGTGCGGTGTTCGCCACGACTTCCCACGGTGGCGCCCCGGCCGGTGCGGTGTGCACCGCGCGTCCGCGATAGACGGTCGGCGGCGCTCCGGCCCTCGGCGCGGGTGATCCGGCCCTCGGTGCGGGTGATCCGGCCCTCGGTGCGGGCGGTCCGGCCCTCGGTACGGGAGCGGCGCTCGGCGCCGCCGGCCACCCTGGTCGTCAGCTCGGCCCGGTTGTCCTTCTCGTTACCGTCGGCGACCTCAGACGACAGGCTGGCGGAGGCGCGCAGCGGGCCGCGCGCGCTCATGCGCACCACGCCGAGCACGGTCACCGCGCCCGAGTCGCCCGGGGGGATGTCGGTCGCCGACGGGCACACCACCTCGTTCCTGGTCCGCCCGGGACGGCAGGTCGCGACGTTGACGGTGGCGATGTCCACCTCGTCCGGCACCTTGATCGTCAGCACGGGCAGCACCGCGTCGGCGGGCCCCGCGTTGCTCACCCGCACCTCGTAGGCCAGCCAGCGGCCCGGCTGCGCGACGCGCGGCGAGGCGGCGACCCGTACCGAAAGGTCCGCACCTCCCCACGGCCCCGGCGGGCGCCCGGACGACGCGTGCGCCACCAAGGCTCCGGCGGCGACGAGCAAGGCGAGACCGGCGGCGGCGCCGGCCGAGAGCAGACCCATTGTTGTGCGACCCCCATGCGTTCGAGACCCATTGAACGCGGTGGGGGCCGCACGGCGCCCGCCCGACACGCACCCCCCGGGGCGGGCGAACCCCACGGAACGGCAAAGGTTCAGTCGGCCGCGGCGACCCGGCCGGCGGCCAGGGCCGGGACGACGCGGCCCGGCAGGAAGACCAGCGCCACCAGGGCGACGACGGCCCCGGCGACCGCGAGCCAGGGGATGACGGTGGCCGCCGCGGCGGCGTGCGCCTGGGCCATTGTGGCGTGACCGGCGGCCTGGTCGCCCACGACCGAGGTGTAGGCGGTGCCGGCGATGGCCAGGGCCACCGAGCCGCCGATCTGGCGGAAGAACGTCAGGTTGGCGCTCGCCGTGCCGATGTAGCTCGGCGGGACCGAGTACTGAATGGCCACCGTCAGCCCCGACAGCATCGGGCCGATGCCGAGCCCGATGAGCGCCATCCAGGCCACCAGCGACCAGGTCGGGGTGTCCACGGCCAGGCCCGAGCACAGCAGCGCGCCCGCGATGATCAGGAACGGCGCCGCGAGCAGCCACGGCTTGTACCGCCGGGTCTTGCTGATCAGCATGCCCGTGAGGATGCTGCCGGTCACCATGCCGAGCATGAGCGGGTAGATGTGCAGCCCCGAGGACGTGGCGGTCTGGCCCTGCGCCTGCTGGAAGAAGCGGGGCAGGAACACCGCGCCGGCGAACAGGCAGGACGCGGTGAAGAACGAGGTGATGTTGACGATCGTGTAGGTGGGGTTGCGGAACAGGTGCAGCGGGATGATCGGCTGCTCGGCGCGCGACTCGACCAGGACGAACACCCCGAGCAGCACGGCCGCCGCGACCAGCGGGCCGATGACGGGCGCGCTCGTCCAGGTGTGGCCGTCCAGGCCCTTCTCGGTGAGGCCGAGGAGCAGGGCGCTGATGGCGACGGTGAACACCGCGATGCCGGCGTAGTCGGGCCTGGACCCTCCGGTGCCGGGGACGCGCGGCAGCCGGGACACGATGATCAGCAGGAGCACCGCGCCGATGGGGATGTTGACGAAGAACGCCCACCGCCAGCTCGCGTGGTCGGTGAAGAAGCCGCCGAGGAACGGCCCGGCGATGTAGCTCCCGGCCATGACGGCCCCGATCGCGCCCTGCACCCGTCCGCTCCTGTCCGGCGGGAACAGGTCGGCGACCAGGGCGAGCGACAGCGGCAGCAGCGCGCCCGCGCCCAGCCCCTGCACGCCGCGGAAGGCGATGAGCTGGCCCATGTTCTGCGCCAGACCGCACAGCACCGATCCGAGCAGGAAGACGACGATGCCGATGAGCAGCAGCGGCTTGCGCCCGTAGGCGTCGGAGAGCCTGCCGTACAGGGGGACCGTGACCGTCGAGGTCAGCAGGTACGCGGTCACCACCCAGGTGTAGAGCCCCGCGCCGCCGAAGTCGGCGGTGATGCGGGGCAGCGCGGTGCCCACGATCGTCTGGTCGAGCATGGCGAGGAACATCCCGCCGAGCACGCCCAGCAACAGCAGGCCGTTCCCTTTTGTCGCCGGCCCGGTGCGCACCGGAACCGCGGTCGTCGCCGCCATCGCTGGTCCTTCCCCGCATGTGGTCAATGCCAAGGTCCGGCCGGTGAATCCTTATGTCTGGCCAGACATGTAAAAGGTGACATGTCTGGACTTACATGTCAATCCTTAGATACGATGACGCCATGTCCCTGCGGATCGCCCTCCTGGGCCTGCTCTCGGTCTCCGGACCGGCCAGCGGATACGACCTGACCAAGAAGTTCGAGACGTCGATCAACTACGTATGGCAGGCGGGGCACAGCCAGATCTATCCCGAACTGGCGAAGATGGCGGCCGACGGCCTCATCACGGTCGAGCCGGAGGGCCCGAGGGGCCGCAAGATCTACACCATCACCCGCGAGGGCACCGACGAACTGCACCGCTGGCTCGTCGAGCGCGTCCCGACCGACCCGGTCCGCAGCGAGGGCGCGCTCCAGGCCTTCCTGCTGCCGCTCCTGTCCGCCCCCGAGGCGCTGGACGTCCTGTCCAGGCTGACCGCCGCGGCGGAGACCCGGCTGGCCGACCTGCGTGCACTGCGGGCCACCAAGCTGGCGCTGCACGAGTCCGACCAGTGGAAGATCGGCTACTACGCCCTGGACCTCGGCATCAGGCACGCCCTCACCACGATCGACTGGGCCAGGCACACCGCCGCCGAGATCGACCCCGGCTCCGCCTGACCCGGCGCCTGGCCGAGATCAGGGCCGGGCCGTACGAGGACCGTGGCCCGGCCAGGGGTCAGCCGCAGCTCGCCTGGGCGGGCATGACCGTCTCGGGGGTGAAGCCGACCTTGGAGAAGTACTTCACGAGCAGCCGCTTGGCGGTCCCGTCGGCGTACATCTGGGTGATGGCGGCCCGCACCGCCGTGCACGCCCGGACGTCGCCCCTCTTGACCGCCACGGCGTACCGCTCGTCGGTCAGCCGCGCGCCCAGCACCTTGTAGCGGATGCTCTCGCGGTTCGCGAACCCGGCCAGCAGCAGGTCGTCCCCGGGGACGGCGTCGACCAGGCCCTGGCGCAGCAGGTTCATGCAGTCCGCGTAGGTGTCCGCGGAGACCAGGCGTACGTCCACCGCGTCCTGCACGATGCCGGTCGACTTGCTCGCCCCCGGCGAGCACATCTTGTGCCCCTTCAGGTCGCCCACCGTGTCATAGGGCTCCCCCGAGCGCACGAGGACGTCCACGTGGGCGGTGTAGTACGGCCCCGCGAAGGTCACATGGTCGCCGTTGATCGAGTAGGTCGCGATCACCAGGTCGACCTTGCCGGAGTTCACCTGCGAGACCCGCTCGGCCATGCCGGTGGCCTTGAAGGTGATCCCGCTCACGGGCACGCCGAGCTGCCGGGCGATGTAGGTGCCGACCTCCACCTCGAACCCGTGCCAGGTGTCCCCGCCGCTGAGCGCGATGCCCGGGACCAGGTCGCGCATGCCGATGGTCAGCTTGTGCGTACCGGCCGCCTTGTCGACGAGCGAGGAGAACGTGGCGGGCGTGGTGGGGGTGACATGGGGCGTGTTCGACGGCACGCCGGCCTTGACCGGCGGGCTGGAGGCGTGGGCGCCGGCCATCCAGCCCGGCCCCCACTGCCGGACCGCCAGGGTGCCGCCGCCCGCGACCAGCAGGACGGCGATGGCCGCCGCGGCCCACCGCCCCCTGCGCGGCTTCCGGGGGCCGCCGGACGAAGGGCCGGCTTCGCCGGTTGGGCCGGGCGGCGCCGGCGCGTGAAGGGCGCGCGTGCCGCCCCGGCCCGCCCACGCCGATCCGATCGTCTCCCGGCCGGCCAGCTCGGCGCCCTGGCTCAGCACGGCGGTGGACGCGCCCGCCGTCTCGGCGTGACCGAGCAGGCGCAGCAGCACCTGGTCGGCGGAGGGCCGGGCGTACGGCGACTTGTTCAGGCAGGAGCCCACCACCCCGCGCAGCGGCTCGGGCAGGCCGCTCACGTCGACCTCGTGGTTGAGCACGCGGTTCAGGACCACCGCGATGGAGTTGCCGCCGAACGGCACCGCGCCGGTCGCGGCGAAGGAGACCGTGGAGGCCCAGGCGAACACGTCGGCGGGCGGGCCGACCTCGCCGCCGGAGATCTGCTCGGGCGCCATGTAGGCGGGGGTGCCGACCGCCCTGCTGGTGATCGTGCCGGTCGAGTCGAGGATGCGCGCGATGCCGAAGTCGACGACCCTCGGCCCGTCGGCCGCCATGAGCACGTTGTCGGGCTTGAAGTCGCGGTGCACGATGCCGGCGTGGTGGATGGCCGTCAGGGCGGTGGCCGTGCCGACCGCCAGGCGCTGGAGCGCGTTGCCCGACAGCGGGCCGCCCGTCTCGATGGTCTCGCGCAGCGAGCGGCCCTCGATGTACTCGCTGGCGATGTAGGGGGTGTCCCCGTCGAGGTCGGCGGCGATCACGCGGGCCGTGCAGAACGAGGCGACCCGCTCCGCGGCCTTCAGCTCCCGCGCGAAGCGCGACCTCGCGGTCAGGTCGCCGGTGAACTTGACGTGCAGCAACTTGACCGCGGCCCGCTCACCGGCCTCGTCCTGGCCGAGGTAGACGACCCCCTGGCCGCCCTCACCTACACGCCCCGCGAGCCTGAAGGGGCCAAGCTGCTGGGGATCTCCCCGTCCGAGCGGCCCGATTTGCGGCATTCCCGTCCCCGTGATTGCTCAAGTGTCGACCATGAGAACTTTACGGCCCCTTGGAGGTTTCCACGGTTACCGAGACCACGCCGTGATCTGTCACACCGCCCCGGAAGCGCGGGCCCGCCGCCAAAGCGAGGGGCCGCCCACCGGAACCCCGGCGGACGGCCCCTCGGCCACGGTCCGGCCTCAGCCGGCCATCTTCTTCTTCAGGTTCTCGTCCAGGGCCGCCAGGAAGTCCTGGGTGGTCAGCCACTTGGCGTCGCCGCCGACGATCAGGGCGAGGTCCTTGGTCATCTGACCGCCCTCGACGGTCTCGACGCAGACCCGCTCCAGCGTCTCCGCGAAGGCGGTCACCTCGGGCTGGGAGTCGAGCTTGCCGCGGTGGGCCAGCCCGCGCGTCCACGCGAAGATCGAGGCGATCGGGTTGGTGGAGGTCGGGTTGCCCTTCTGGTGCTCGCGGTAGTGGCGGGTGACTGTGCCGTGGGCGGCCTCCGCCTCGACCGTGCGGCCGTCGGGGGACATCAGCACCGAGGTCATCAGGCCGAGCGAGCCGAAGCCCTGCGCGACCGTGTCGGACTGCACGTCACCGTCGTAGTTCTTGCACGCCCAGACGTAGCCGCCCTCCCACTTCATCGAGGCGGCCACCATGTCGTCGATGAGCCGGTGCTCGTAGATGATGCCGGCGGCCTCGAAGTCGGCCTTGAACTCGCTCTCAAAGACCTCGGCGAAGATGTCCTTGAACCGGCCGTCGTAGGTCTTGAGGATCGTGTTCTTGGTCGACAGGTAGACCGGGTAGTTACGGTCCAGGCCGTACCTCATGGAGGCGCGCGCGAAGTCGCGGATCGACTCGTCCAGGTTGTACATCGCCAGCGCGACGCCGGGGCCCGGGAAGTCGTAGACGTCGAGCTCGATGGGCTCCGAGCCGTCCTTCGGGGTGAAGGTCAGGGTCAGCGTCCCCTCGCCCGGCACCTTGAGGTCGGTGGCGCGGTACTGGTCGCCGAAGGCGTGGCGGCCGATCACGATGGGCTTGGTCCAGCCGGGGACCAGCCTCGGCACGTTGGACATGATGATCGGCTCGCGGAAGATGACGCCGCCGAGGATGTTGCGGATCGTCCCGTTCGGGGACCGCCACATCTTCTTGAGGCCGAACTCCTCCACGCGGGCCTCGTCGGGGGTGATGGTCGCGCACTTCACCCCGACGCCGTGCTCCTTGATGGCGTTGGCGGCGTCGATCGTGACCTGGTCGTCGGTCGCGTCACGATGCTCGATCCCCAGGTCGTAGTACTTGAGGTCGACGTCGAGGTAGGGCAGGATCAGCTGGTCCTTGATGAACTTCCAGATGATCCGGGTCATCTCGTCGCCGTCGAGTTCGACGACGGGACCCGCTACCTTGATCTTGGGCATGCTTGGGGTTCCCCTTCTTGCAACTGCTAACGGCTAGGCTGACCAAACGGTCGTTTTGTGGACGCATCGGCGGGGTGAGGCTACCGGACCGGGCGGAACCGGCTACTGCCTACCCATGACCCACTGCACGGCGACGCTGAGGGCGACCACGGTCATGACGCCGCCGAGCACTCCGGAGACGATGGCGTCGGTGCGCCTGTCCCGCGTGGCGAGCATGGTCTCCCGGTCGCCGGGGGCGAGCAGGCGCAGCACGGCGCCGAACAGCACCGAGAAGGCCACGATCAATGAGCCCGCCCACGCGGGCAGGCCCATGGCGATCGCCCCGAGGCCGGCGGCCGCACCCGCAAGAACCAGCAGGTACGACCCCCAGCCCCTACCGTTCGTCAATCGGTGTCCACTTCTGGTCACGCTCTCCGATGTACTCGCTGTCCGGGCGGATGAGCCGGTTGTCAGCGTGCTGCTCGATCACGTGGGCCGTCCAGCCGGCCATCCTGCTGACCGAGAAGACCGCGGTGAACAGGTCCGTCGGGATTCCCAGATAGTGGTAGACCGTCGCGGCGTAGAAGTCGACGTTCGGGAACAGGCCCTTCTCCGCGAGGACGACCTCTTCCATCTCCTTCGACATCCGATAGTAGGTGTCGTCTCCGCTCGCCTCGGCCAACTCCCGCGACATCTTCCGCAGGTGGGTCGCGCGGGGGTCCTCGGTCTTGTAGACCCGGTGGCCGAAGCCCATGATCTTCTCGCCGCCCGCGAGCTTGGCCCGCACGGCCTGCGCGACGCCGCCGGAGGGGATGCTTTCGAGGGTCCGCATGACCTGCTCGTTCGCGCCGCCGTGCAGCGGGCCCTTCAGCGTGCCGATCGCGGCCACGATCGCCGAGTGCATGTCCGACAGCGTCGCCGCGCACACGCGGGCCGCGAACGTCGAGGCGTTCATGGTGTGGTCGGCGTGCAGCACGAGGCATTCGTCGAAGAAGTCGATCTCCGTCTGCTCCGGCGCGCGACCCGTGATCTGCAGCAGGAAGTTGGCCGCGACGCTGAGGGACGGGTCGGGCTCGCGCGCGGTGGCGCCGGTGCGTGCCGCGTGGTAACGCGCGACGAGGGTCGGCTGCTGGGCCGTCAGCCGCGCCGCCTTGCGGCGGTTGGCGTCGGCCTCGTTGGAGTCCTTGTCCGCGTCCTCGGCGCCGGCCAGGGAGACCATGCTCCGGAGCGCCTCCATCGGGCCCTGCTTCTCCGTGATCTCCGCGATGTTCGCCTCGACGAGGGCACCGAGGGTACGGCCCTGGACGAGTTCGGCTCCGTAGTCGGCGAGCTGCCGTCGCGTGGGGAGCGTGCCGTGCTGAAGCAGGTGCGCTGTCTCTTCGAAACTCGTACGGCCGGCCAGATCATGGATGTCGTAGCCGCGGTAGAAGAGGCGACCGGCTTTGCCATCGATGTCGCTCAGCGCTGTTGACGCGGCGACGACATCGGCGAGGCCTTTGGTGGGGTTGTCCGCCATGTGTTGTTTCCTCCGCTTATCTTCGTCCGAAGTCTACCTGTGAGCAGGTAAAACCGTCCGAGGAGGTCCCGGTCAATTTCTGCAGTGATTCTCGTTATGGCAAAGGCGATTCCCCAACCCCTCGTTTGGGTAAGCCGGAGCTGTAGCGGAAGTAACGGCGGGCTACCTGGGGAGGAACTGCCGTGGAGGGGCCGTTCATACGCGTCGAGGACACCGGCGAGGTCGTCCCGTTGCGCCCCGAGATCACGACGATCGGCCGAGGCCGAGGCGTCGACGTGAGGCTGGCCGACCCGAGCGTGTCACGTTTGCACGCCGAGTTCGTCCGCCGTGGACCTTACCTGTACGTCGTTGACCTGGGCTTGTCCCGCAACGGCACACGGGTGAACGGCAGGCCGATCGCCCGGAGGGTGCTGGACGACGGCGACGTCGTCTCCTTCGGAGCGGCGCGCTGTCGGGTGGGCGGACTGCCGAGGGAGGACTTCGCGCCGGAGGTGGAACTGCGCCGTGCGGCGGCGCCCGAGCTCACCAGGCGGGAGGTCGACGTGCTGACCTCCCTGTGCCGGCCGGCGCTGTCGGACGAGGCGTTCGTCGCGCCCGCGACCGCGCGGGAGATCGCCGACGACCTGGTGGTGACCGAGGCGGCCGTCAAGCAGCACCTGCTGCGGCTGTACCAGAAGTTCCGCATCCCGGAGGGCATCAACCGGCGCACGAGGCTGGCCAACGAGGTCGTCGCCCTCGGCCTGGTCCGCCCCACCCCGGTCGTCCCGCCCCAACGCACCTCGGGCCCCGGCGAGAACCCACCCCAGACCGCCAACCGCCGCGCCTCGTAGCCCTGCCGGAGCCCCCAAGCGGGGGCTCCAGGCAGTCCGGTCCCGTGCGGGGAGTACTGGGCGAACTACCCTGGGTGGACGGGGCGTGGTTGCTACCGTGTGACCATGACAGTCGAGGTCCGGAGCCAGATCATTACCGACCCAGAGCTTCCCGACTGGCTGATCCCACCATCGAAGGGTTTCACTGCCAACGACCTCGATCACCTTGTGGAATTGCCCGCGCACACAGAGTTGCTTGATGGAAGCTTGGTCTTCGTGAGCCCTCAAGCCTCCTTCCACACGATCACGCTCTACGTCCTCGAAAAAGGACTGCGCGGGAACGCTCCCGCCGACCTTCGAGTGCGACGGGAGATGAGCGTCGTCCTCGGCCCCCGGCAGCGTCCTGAGCCCGACCTCGTCGTCCTCCAGGCGACCGCCGATCCCGGCCCCGACGTCACGGCTTACGAGGCCGCCGACATCCTGCTCGCGGTCGAGGTCGTCGACCCCGCCTCGCAGACCCGTGATCGGGGCCGCAAGCCGCAGCTTTATGCCTCTGCCGGCATCGGTCACTTCTGGCGGGTCGAGCAGAACAGCGGGCGGGTGACGGTGTACGTGTACGAACTGGACCCGGCCACCTCCGTCTACTCCCTTATGGGGATCCACCACGACAAGCTGCACCTGACCGTTCCGTTCGAGATCGAGATCGACCTCACCGAGATCGAGAACCTCTGACATCCGGGTCGCTCGGATCAGGCGCCCGTCCGCGCGGGGCGTCCCCTCGAGTCCGGTGACCAAGTGCTGGGGGTTCCGGCGTGCCGGGAGGGGCTTTTCTTTTCGGCCGAATGGCGGGAGGCCGTCATTCGAGACCGGTCGGGCATCATTCCCCGGGAGATCGTCACCGGCCGCCCGCCGGCGTTCGCCCGGACCGAGGGGCTCACCGGCGGCCGGGGGCGGCACCGCGAGGAGCAGGCCAAGCCCTCCTGAGGGCGGCTCGGGAAGGTGATCGTCCGGCCCGGGCGCGTACGCCCGGGCGCCGTGGGCGGGGTACGCCCGAGTGCGAGACTTGACCCCATCCGCAACAAGCCTGTTACGCCCAAGGGTTGACCTTGGGCGACCGTACGGGGATAACTGTGCCGGGGGGGTCCCGCAACCCGTACTTTGGAGCTGTGGATGAGCAGCGTGCCCTCGCCCGCACTGATCGGACGCGCCTCTGAGCTGCGGGCTGTGATCGGCGCCATGACACGGCCACCGGCGGTCGTGCTGGTGGAGGGCGAGGCGGGCATGGGGAAGACCCGGCTCGTGCGCGCCGCGCTCGGCCGTCTCCCCTCCGGCGACCGGGCCGTTCTCCTCGGCTACTGCCACCAGATCCGCGAGCCGTTCCCGTACGGGCCGGTGTTCGAGGCGCTGCGGGACATCGCGGGGCGGCTCCCCGCCGCGCAGGCGCTCAACCCGGTGACCGGTGCGCTGCGCGGCTATCTTCCTGAACTGTCCTCCGCCCTGCCGCCGTCCCCGCAGCCGCTGGACGACCCCCGGGCCGAACGGCACCGCGTGTTCCGCGCGATCCGCGCCCTGCTGGCGGCCGTCGGACCGGCCGTGCTCGTCATCGAAGACCTGCACTGGGCCGACGACGGCACCCGTGACCTGCTGCGTTTCCTCACCGGCCAGCCGCCGGAAGGGCTGGCGGTGGTGGCGACGTACCGGCGGGAGAGCCACGGCACGGCCCGCTCCCCCCTGGGCCGCGCCTACCTGCACCAGCCGGACACCACCAGCGTGGTGGTGCCGCTGGCGCCGCTGAACGTCGCCGACGTCGGCAGGCTGGCCGGCGCCCTGCTGGAGCGGGGCGACCTGCCGCCCGAGTTCGTCGCCCGGCTGCACGAGCGCACGGCGGGCATCCCGTTCGTCGTCGAGGAGATGGTCAGGTCACTGCCCGATGCCGAGGAACCCGACGCGCTCGACCGCGCCGGGGTGCCGCTGCTGCTGCGCGAGGCGATGGCCGAGCGGATGGCCGGGCTGTCGTACGCGGCGGTGGGCGCGGTGCAGGCGGCGGCCGTGCTGCGCCTGCCCGCCGCCGAACAGTTGATCACCTCGGTCGGCGGGCACTCCGCGGGGCTGGGCGAGGCGCTGCGCGCGGGTGTGCTGCACGAGCACCCCGGCGGCCGGTACGGCTTCCGGCACGCGCTGGCCCAGCAGGCCGTGTACGACGCCGTCCCCGGGCCGGACCGCCGGTCGGCGCACGACCGCGCGATGAAGGCGCTCGGCGCGATGGACTCCCCTCCGCTGGTCCAGCTCGCGTTCCACGCCAGGCAGGCAGGGGACACCGAGGCCTGGCTGCGTCACGGCACCGCCGCCGCCCACCAGGCCGCCGCGCTCGGGGACACCGCGCTGGCCATCGAGGTGGTCGAGGGCATGCTCGACGACCCCGGCCTGCCGGCGCCCGACCGGGGGCCGCTCGCGCTGATGCTGAGCCGCTTCGCCGCGACCGGCCTGTCCCACCAGCGGGTGGTCCGGCTGCTGCGCCACGTGCTGCGGGACGACTTCCTGTCCAGCGACGCGCGCGGCGAGGCGCGGCTCAACCTCGGGGTCGTGCTGTCCAACCAGGCGGGCGACACGGCCGCCGGGCGGCCCGAGATCATGGCCGCCCTCGCGGAGCTGAGCCACCGGCCGACGCTCGCCGCCCGGGGCTGGGCCAGCCTGGCGATGCCCGAATGGGGCACCGAGTCGCTGGCGCAGCACGAGGAATGGATGGCCTGCGCCGAGTCGCTCGTCGCCACCGCCGACAACCCGGAGCTCGCCGCGGCCGTCCTCGCCAACCGGGCCTCCTTCGAGATGACGACCGGCTCCCCCGACGCCTTCGCCATCGCCGCCACCCTGCCGGCCGCCGACCCGCGCACGGCGGTACGGCGCGAGGTCGCCCGGGCGTACTGCAACCTGCACGACTCGGCGACCAGCCTCGGGCTGTACGGCGCGGCCGAGAAGTTCGCGCAGAAGGGGCGGCGGCTCGCGGTGGAGACCGGCGCCCAGTACCCCGCCTACCTGCTGGACGTGTCGACGATCCGCAGGGAGTGGCTCACCGGGCGGTGGGAGGGGCTTCGCGACCGTGCGGTGTCGCTGGGCGAGCTGGCCACCGAGACCCCGCTGATCGCGGTGGACGTCTGGCTGGTGCTGGGCCTGCTCGCCCTGGCGACGGGCGAGTGGGAGGAGGCTGTCAAGCACTTCTACGGCGCGGGACTGGACGCGCCGGACGCCCGGTACGTCCCGATCGTCGCCGCCGCGGCCGGTGGGCTCATCGACCTGTACCTGACCCGCGGCATGCTGGACGAAGCGGTCGCCGAGGCCGAGCGGGCCGTCGCCCGATTACGCCAGAAGGGTGTGTGGGTGTGGGGCGCCAACCTGGTGCCCTCGGCGGTCACCGCGTTCGCCTGGGCCGGGCGGGTGAAGACGGCGGCCGAGCTGGTGGCCGACTTCGGCGCCGGGATCGCCGACCGGATCGCGCCCGCCGCGCACGCCGCCCTCGACGCCGCCCGGGGCGCGCTCGCCTCCGCCGAGTGCCGGCACGCCGACGCGATCGGCTTCTTCGCCCGCGCCCGCGACGCGTACGCCGTGCTGCCCCAGCCGTACTCGGCGGCGCGGGCGGGCGAGGGCGAGGCGCGGGCCAGGCTCGCGCTCGGGGACGGGGGCGCGGTCGCCGGGTTCACCGAACTGGCGGAGCGGTTCGGCCAGCTCGGCGCCACCCATGACGCCGCCAGGTGCAGGCGCGTGCTCCGGGACATCGGCGTGGAGTTCCAGCTCCCGCGCGGGCGGCGGCGCAACGCCAGCGCGCTGTCCCAGCGGGAGCGGGAGGTGGCCAGGCTCGTCGCGCTCGGCCGGACCAACCGGGAGATCGCCGACGTGCTGTTCCTGTCCACGCGGACGGTGGAGAGCCACGTCGCCACCGTGCTGCGCAAACTCGGCGTCCGGTCCCGCACGCAGGTGGCCTCCCCGGCCTCTCCCGCGGCGCCGCCCGTACCCTGAGCCTCGCTTTGTTCGCTCGCGCGACCCTGGACGCGACGAACCCCCGGGACCAGGGAAGGTGGTCCCAGGGGTTCGCCCTGCCGTTCTCGATCAGACCGTGATGGCCCAGGAGCTTTCGTTCAGATCCTGACGCTCCAGGATCCTGCGTTCAGATCCTGACGGTCCCGGCGTACTCGATCAGACCGTGATGGTCCAGGAGTCGAGGAAACCGGTGTCGAGGGAGAAGTCGTCACGCACTTCGAGTCGCCACGTGCCCGCCGCCACCTGCGTCACCGGCACCGAGTAGTTCCGGGTCCCATACGAGGTGCAGCTGGAGCCGCCGGACGTGTCGATCGTGTAGAACGTGCCGTTCGGGCCCTGGAGGCGGATCCGGAGGTCCTCCGCGCAGGTGTGCGAGATGGTCACGCTGACCTGGACCGGCGACACCGCGTTGCCGGTCGCCGTCGAGGTGATCGGGCTGGTGACCGTCCCGAAGTCGTTGATCGTGAAGTTGGTCCCGTTGGTGAACGTGCGCCCACCTGAGGTGCCCGTCACGGTCAGCGAGTACGCCGCAGTGTGCGTGGCGCCGCTGCCGGTGCCCGTGACGGTCACGGTGTACGTGCCGGGGGACGTCGACGAGGTGGTGCTGATGGTCAGGGTGGAGGAGGAGCCCGAGGTCACCGAGGACGGGCTGAAGCTCGCGGAGGCACCGGACGGCAGGCCGGACGCCGAGAGGGCGACCGTCTGCGCGCTACCCGAGGTGGTGCTCGTGCCGACGGTGGTGGTCGCGGCCGATCCCGGCGCCACCGAACCCGAGGTGGGGCTCAGCGACAGGGAGAAGTCGTTGCTCGACGAGCTGCAGGTCGGCTCGCCCGACTGCACCGGGACGCTGATCGCGTTCCAGGCGGCCTTGGTCGCCGCGCACTCGGCGCTGCCGGCGCCGTACAGTTCGACCGCCGCCGCCAGCGACGCCGACCTGATGCCGGCGTAACGCCAGGTCGAGGTCTTGCGCTGGAGGGCGCCCATGTAGATCTTGCCGGCCTTCTGGATGGTGATGCCGGTCACCGACGAGGGTCCGCCGGAGCAGATCGGGCTGGACGGCTTGCCGCCGCCGGGCGCGGAGCCCTCGGCGAGCAGGTAGAACCAGTGGTTCAGCGGGCCGGCCGCCGAGTGCACCTCGGTGCTCGGGATCGAGGACGACCAGCAGTTGGGGTCCCCGGCGAGGGACGGGTTGTACATGTAGCGGATCGGGCCGTCGCCGACCAGGTTGACCTCTTCGCCGACCTGGTAGTCCGGCGGGTCGTTCGGGTTGTTGGCGTAGGCCTCGGTCAGCGAGCCGAAGATGTCGCCCGTCGACTCGTTGATGCCGCCGTTCTCGTTACCGGAGCCGGCGCCGCCCGGGGTGGTCTGGAAGATCGCGTGACCGAACTCGTGGGCCACCACGTCCATGGGCGTGGCCTGGCGCTGGTTGTCCTGCGAGTGGCCGAAGTTGGTGTAGCTGCCGTTCCAGTAGGCGTTCACGTCGGCCAGGCCCACGCGCGTGGGGAAGCCGCCGCCGCTGCCGTTGATGCCGTTGCGGCCGAGCCAGGCGCTCAGCATGTCCCATTCGCGCTGGACGCTGTAGAGGGCGTCGACGCAGGCGGTCTCCAGGTTCGTGCCGCTGCCGGTGCCCCAGGAGTCGTCGGTGCCGGTGTAGGCCGTGCCGCCCTGGCCGCCGCAGCGCAGGCCGCTGCGCGTGCTGTCGGTCATCGAGAACGAGGAGCCGGAGCCGCTCGTGTTGATGGTGACGGTGCCGTAGTAGTAGCCGTTGCCGGTACCGGCCTTCACCTCGTCGTAGGAGTCGGCGACCTCACCGGTGCCCGCGTCCACGAACACGTGCTGCTTGCTGGGCTTGCCGTCCAGGATGCCGGAGACGAGCGCCTCCCAGGCCAGGCGCGGCTTCTGACCCCAGTTCAGGACCACCAGGCGTGGCGCCGCGCTGTCGTCGGCGCGGGACAGGCGCGTCTTCGCCGTCTCGGTGGCGCTCTCGGCGCTCACCGTCGGGGAGGTCGCCACGTCCTGCGTCACGGCCGCACCGGCCGCCTTGGAGTCACGCACCCGCCCGCTCGCGTCGGCGACCACGACCGCGTCGCCGCCCACCATCGGCAGGCCCTTGTAGGCGCGCTCGTAGGCCACGTAGTACAGGCCACCGCTGCCCGGCGTCACGTTGGTACGCCGGTAGGTCTCGTTGCCGCTCACGCGCAGTTTGTCCAGACCGCTCGCCACGGCCTGGTCGGCCGCGGCCACGGCGCGGGCCGAGGGGTCGGCGGCGGACTGGACCTTGCCGTCACTGCCGGGCGGGGGCTTCGCGGACGCGGCGGTGGCGGGTACGACCACGCCGGCCAGGGCCATCGCGGCGGCTGCCGCGAGTACTACTTTGCGCCTCATGGGCGTCTTCCTTTCTCTGCCTCCCCTGCCGCCTCTCGCCGGGGTGGGCGTGCGGCGGCGGTCGCGCCGCAGGGGAGCACCTGGCGGCGGACACATGGGGAGTGGGGGTGATGAGAGAAATGAATGGTGGTTCTCGCCGTTCCGGGGCCTGTGGCGGCGTCCGGCCGACGGCGGAGGGGGCGTCCGGGAGTGGAAGCTGCTACGGCGGGAAGGTGGGGGAGGTCACTACGCGGCGCTCCTTCCTTGGCGAAGGCGGCAGGACGAACCGGCCTGTGCGCGACGCTAGGTCCACCGTCCGGGGTTGAACATCCGTAGTGACATCCGTATACGTACGTAAAAAAGCGACGAACCAGCACTCATCGTGTCGACAGCCCATTTATGCGCACCAAGTAACCGCACAAGGCCCCAGCGGGACGGTGCGCCCACCGAACCACCACTCACTCCTAAGAAACCTTGTCCTCGTTGTTGACGACGTTTCCCGCCGCTCACTATGGTCGTCTCTATTGGAGACAATGTTCGGTGCGCCCGGTGGGAAGGCGGGACTTCGCCCCAGGCGTGGTAGTCATGAGATCCACGAAGGAGGCGGACCGACAGGTTGGTGCACCATGACCGAGCACTACCTCGGCGTCATCGGCATCGGAGACGCGCTGGGGGTGAGCCGGCACGCGGTGCACAAATGGCGCTCCCGCTATCCGGACGGGTCGAACCATCCCTTTCCCGAGCCTGACGTCGAGGTCGACGGGGCGCCCGGCTGGCAGGCCGACCGGCTCGCGGAGATCGTCCGGTGGCGCGACGGCCTGCCGGGCCGGGGCGCGGGCGGCGGCCGTCCCTCCGCCGCACGCCAGGAGTACCTCAGGGCGGCGGCGGCCCGTGGCCTGGACCGCGACGAGGCCCTCCGCGCGCTCATCACGTTCACCGAAGAGTTCCCCGAGATGACCGAACCGGAACTCTGCGCCTGGCTCATCGAGAAGTGGCGTAAATAACCCCTCCCGCCCACACTGACAAGACGAAAGGCGATGCCGCATGCCCAAAACCACCACGAAAACCCCACCAGGCTCCGCCGAGACGACACCGGGACCGGTCGACGAGGAGACCGCATCAGGGCTCGCCGGCACCGGGGCCACACCGGGTTTCGTCGGCACGGAGGCGGCACCGGGACCCGTACGCGGGGAGACCGTGCCGGGGTTCGAAGGAGTGCGGGAGGCGTTCGCGGCGAATCTGGCCGATGGCCAGGAAGTGGGCGCCGCGGTCGCCGTCTACCTACACGGCCGCAAGGTCGTCGACCTGTGGGGCGGGATCGCCGACCCCGAGACCGGGCGCCCCTGGGAGCGCGACACCCTGCAGGTCGTGTTCTCCACCACCAAGGGCGTCACCGCCGCCTGCGCGCACCTGCTGCACCAACGCGGCGAACTGGACCTCGACGCACCCGTGGCCCGGTACTGGCCGGAGTTCGCGGCGCACGGGAAGGATCGGATCCCCGTCCGCTGGCTGCTCACCCACCAGGCCGGGCTGCCCGTGCTCGACCACCCCGTCACCCCGGCGGAGGCCATCGCCTGGGAGCCGATGGTGACCGCCCTGGCCGCCCAGCGTCCGGCATGGGAGCCGGGCACCGCGCACGGCTACCACGCGCTCACCTACGGCTGGCTGGTCGGCGAGGTCGTCCGCCGGGCGACCGGCCGCAGCATCGGCACGGTCCTCGCGGAGGAGATCGCCGCACCGCTCGACCTGGACCTGTGGATCGGGCTGCCAGAAACCGAGCGGCACCGGGTCAGCCGGATCATCACCACCCCGCCCGACGTCGAGGCCCTGGCCCGGATCGACCTGGACGCCCTTCCCGAAGCCGTGCGCGACGTGATGGCGGCCTACGCCGACCCGGCGTCACTGACCGTCCGGGCGATGACGGGCGTCGTCACGCCTCCGCTGGACCACAACGACCCCGGTGAGCAGTCCGCCGAGATGCCCTCGACCAACGGCATCTGCACCGCCCGCGCGCTGGCCCGCTTCTACGCCGCGCTCATCGGCGAGGTGGACGGGCATCGCATCCTCTCCCCCGGCACCCTGGCCTCGGCGACAGCGCCGCAGGTGAGCGGCATCGACCGCGTCCTGCGCGTGCCCGTCCGCATCGGCAGCGGTTTCGGCCTGCCGACGCCCGACGCCTTCTGGTACAGCGAGACCGCCTTCGGCTTCCCCGGCTACGGCGGCTCCCTCGGCTTCGCCGACCCGGCGACCGGCCTCGCCTTCGGCTACGTCATGAACAACGTGCGGACGGGCGCCCCCGACCCGAGAGCCGCCACCCTCCACACCGCACTCCAGACCGCGATCAGGTCCCAGGCTCACTGATCTGCCGACGGGACTCGCGGTCCATACCCCAGACCGCGATCACGTCCCAGGCTCACTGAGCTGCCGGCGGGACTCGCGTTCCATCATCGCGCTGAACCGCGCGTCGCGATCACCCTCCGCGCGCCGTGCCGTGTAGACGAGGGTGTACCCGTCCGGGTCGGTGACCCGGAGGTCCCGGGTGTTCCAGGGCGTGTCGACGGGACCCTCGACCACTCCCCCACCATGAGCGCGAGCCCGTTCGGCGAGCCCGTCGAGCTGATCCCGTTCGGCCATCATGCTGATCGTCCATCCCGCACCGGCGGTCGCCTCTCCCGGCCGCACCAGGATGTCCTGATACCGCCAGCGACGCAGATGCACCAGCCCCGCACCGCCACCAGGCCCGGGCATGGTGAACAGCACGACGAAGTCCAGCCCGTTCACATACCAGTCGACCGCCCGATCGAGATCACCCACGACCAGCGTGACAAAGGCCGGCATCCCATAAATCTCCCGGCTCACCTCGGGCACCACCGATTCCATGCGCCCCACCCTGCACCCTCCACCAACTGGAGAGTCAACCGGCCGAACCGCCACGGCCGTTAGGAGGACCACGGCCGTCCGGACCATCACGGTCGTCCGGGACATCACGGTCGTCCGGGACATCCCGGAGTCACGGCCGTCCGGGATGCCCGGGGCCGTCCGCCGGGATCTCGAACCACACCACGTGGCCGTCGACGTCCTTGCGCCAGCCCCACGAGGCGGCCAACTCGCTGACCAGCCACAACCCGCGCCCACTCTCGTCACCCTGACCGGGTTCCGGCTGGATTCGCGGGCTGTCGGCCGACCCCGCGTCGGTCACGCCCACCTGGATCGTCTTTCCGCGATCGACGACGGCCACGGTCAGCAGGCCATCGGCGCGACGCCCGGAATCCGAATGCCGTACGGCGTTCGCGACGAGCTCGCTCACCATGAGGACCGCTTCGTCCAGCTCCGAGCAGCCGGCCACGAGCAGGGTCTCCCGGACGAACGCCCGTGCGACCGACGCGGAAGTGGCCTTTCCCGGCAATTCCGCCCTGCCAAGCAGGACCTCCGTCTTCACGGGACCATCTCGCACACACGCCTCACCGCGCGCTCGCATACGCGCCCGACCGCGTCGCCGTCGGCGCGTTCGAAGTACGCGGACCTCGTCGTCATGGTTCCTCGCCCTTTACGGTCTTCGAGAGTGTTCACCCTCAGCGTTTTCACCCTCACCGACAGCGAGGATCGTCCGCTCAGACTGCCTTCTGACCGAGACGGCCCGCGTCGCGATTCGGAGTCCGCTTAAGACCAGATAATGACGAGCCACGGATTCCCGGGACGTTCACCCGGCATTGCGGTTTCATCGAAGGAGCGATTTCCTATCTCTGGAGAAACCGATGGACAATGAGAGGTCACTCGCGACAGGATCTCCGCGCGTGCGTTTCGGCATGGAGTTGCGTCGGCTGCGTGAGGCCTCAGAGCTCTCGCAGTACGCCATAGCGGCCCGCCTGGGGTGCACTCAGGCTCATATCAGCCGTTTGGAACTCGCCAAGCGAACGCCCTCGAAATCCGATGCCGAACGGCTGGACCGAATTTTTGGATCTACCGAAAAACAGCATTTTGTCGGCCTACGACAGCGAATCGTCTCCCAATCAGGCGGGCCGGGGTGGTTCGTGAGCTGGGCAGAGGAGATCGAACCCCGCGCCCTCGTACTCCGATCGTGGGATCCCTTGCTCGTCCCGGGACTTCTCCAGACGGAGTCGTATGCCCGAGAAGTCCTGAGCAAGGAACCTCGGACCACCAGTCAACAGATAGAGGAACGAGTACGGTCTCGCATAAGGCGACGCGGGATCATCGACAGGAACGATCCTCCTTTGCTGCTCTTTCTCCTCGACGCGTGCGTCCTTCGTCGCGAGGTCGGTGGCAGGGAGGTGATGATGGAGCAGCTCGACTACCTCCTTCAGTTCGGGCAACATCCCACGGTCTTCCTCCAACTGGTCGATCCGCGCTGCCTGGCCGGGCTCTCGGGAGGATTCATGATCGCCGAGATGCCTGACGGTGAACCGGACACCATTCACGCGGACTCCTCGGCCGAGGGACAGGTCTCTGACAGACCGGACCTTGCGGTGTCCATGTGGGACCGCTATGAGGCCATACGGCTGTGGGCCTATCCTGAACAGGTATCCACTCAAATGATCAAAGAAGCGAGGCAGGAATGGACCTGAGCATCGCCTCCTGGCGAAAGTCCTCCTATTCAGGGTCCAATGGCGGACAGTGCGTGGAAGTCGCGGTCAACCTACCGAGTGTGGTGGCGATTCGCGACAGTAAGGACATGAGCCCGGACGCTCCGATCCTCCTTTCGCCGGCTTCCAGTTGGAAGTCTTTTATCAGCGGGATCAAGAGCCACTCACTAAACAACTGAAACGCCGCAGGTGACGAGGCCCCTTACCGGTCAGCCGCCGTAACACGGCGCCGGATCCACCGACCCACACCCCACCGCTTCGGCGCCGGGAAACGAGACTCGTGAGCGGAGTGGGGTCGGTGGGCGTGGGGCGGGAGTGAGCGGACGCAGGGTCGGGCGTGGGCGGGAGTGAGCGGACGCGGGGGCGGGAGT
>NZ_JANZYP010000049.1 GCF_025506355.1 Sphaerisporangium corydalis | reverse complement strand
CCCCTCCCATAGAAATCCCAATACCCCCCACACACCTCAGACCCAAGGCAGTCCGCCAAGCCCAGAAATGGAGCGCCTACGGCGCACGCCCCTCCAAGCGCGACCATCTCCGCGATCCCCCTCGCCGCCCCGCACGCCAGCCGCCGGTGAAGACGGCGACGCTGCGCGCCGCCTCTCCCTGATCACGAGCGCTCAAGGTTTCTTCACTGGTTCAAGTCCGCGCCGCTCGCACCCGGCCCGGAGCCCCTCCGCACGCCGGGCATGCGGCCTGGGGGCCGGTCCCGGCGGCGGAAACTCCGGCCGCTCCGCTGCACCGGCCGGCCGCCGCACCGAACGAACCCGCCGCCCCCCGGAGCATTGCCGCCTTCCACGCACAAGACTCCACGGCGGGGCGCGTAACTTCTCCGGAGAAATCAAGATCATTGGGCAGCCGGCCGCAGAATCTCAACGAGATCCATCATCCGTTACAGCGGCGCCGGCCGAACGCCCTCGCGTTCTTCCCTATGGGTGCCACACATTCCATAAGGCCCCACCGCTCTCACCATTGACGGGCGCATGACTTTGTACTCTGCCGAAAGGTCCCTGCCCAAGTTCGTCTTTGCTCGACGCTCCCATAGCGCCCAGCACACCTCACCAATGCGGAAGGCCTCCGACCGGAATGACTCCAACCGAGGTCCCTCACCGGTACTGACATCAATCAGTATCTCAACGGGGTCCAGGCCGATCTGTTGAACGCCACCAACGACACCGGTTCAGACACCCCCAGCTCAGGCGATCGCTCCCCGCCACCATCCACGCGACAAGGAGATTTCACCGGTAGGGGCGATCAATACCCGCGAGCCGAGTACCGGCAATTCACCGTTACGCATCCAGTGATGCCGAATCTCATCGAGCATGTCCCACAAACGTTGTGGCCCGCCCTGATGAACGATCGGAAGATCATCCCACACCGCGCTCGCCCGCGCCCACGACCCATATGGATGGACCATCCACGCAGTCTGCTCGCCATCGTCTCCGGATTCTGCATAGCGGTGCTCGATACCTGGCAGCTCCTAGTAGAGCTTCATGCGCCCAGTCGAGACTTCGGGGCTCGTGGCTGCTTGGCGAGGTGAAACGATGGTGGGCCATGCCTTTGGTAGCACCAAAGACAACGCCGCCGATGTATGGTAAATGATTAGCCATACCCTTCCCGAAACGCTGCCACCTGAGGCGCTAACCGATCTTTCGCGGATTTGCCGTTACATCCAAAATTCCAAGGCAAGGGATACGGCCGAATAATTCACAAACCTTTACTGGCGAGACGGCGCGAGCGGTTCGCGCATTTGCTTGTACGGCAAAATAACCCCGCGAAAGCCACCTATCTCAATTGGGCCTGGCGCGTCTTTGGACATGCACAGCCCTTTGAAGATACCCCGATAATGGATGCGATGGTCTTGAATTTACCGATCAAAGAGGTATCTCGACACGCACGATAAGTGCGATGTGCACATCTCAAACCAACCCCCGGCGGGGGAATCCGGCTCCGGGTAGCGCTTGGCAAAGCCGCTAGGCCTAAGAAACGCCCGAGCCGAAGGCGAGGACCATTTCATGCCGCGACGGCCGACCGCTTCCCGCCCTCGCTGAGGCTTGCGGTCCGCGCCATGGACACCTGGTCCGTCGCCGCGCAAGGCGCCAAGTTCGCCGTACCCGTCCCACCGCTTCGGCGCCGGATGTGTGACCTGACGGCGATGGCGGAATCGGACGGGAAGTGATGTCCCGGCGCGGGAGGGGGATCCGAGGGGCGGGTGGATGGGGTCTGCGGGGAGGGGTTGGGGGTGGGGGCTTTTTTTGTGGTGCGATTTAAGAAGTGAAGTTAGGCGGCGGGAGGCGTTGCGTCGCGGTTTCGGGCGTGTTACCACTGCTTCACGCCAGTGCGCAGCCGGGCAGGGCCGTACGGGCAGGTCTTCACTCATCCCCCCAGATGGAGATCCGCTATGTCCTTCCCAAGATCCAGATTGGCGCTGCCCGTCGCCCTGCTGCTGGCAGGCGTCGGGCTGGGCGTCGTCCAGGCACCGGCCGCGCAGGCCGCCGGCGAGAGTGTGAACATCTACCTCACCACGACCTCCGACGCCGGAGGCCGGACGGTCACCCGAGGGCTCCAGCAGCAGACGCCGGTGGCGTTCGCGGCCACCAGCGCCGCCGCCAACCAGACGATCACCGTCAACGAGAACACCACGTACCAGCAGTTCGAGGGCGGCGGCGCGTCGTTCACCGACACCGCCGCCTGGCTGATGAACAGCAGCGGCGCCCTCAGCGCGAGCACACGCAACTCGGTCATGCAGAAGCTGTTCGACCCGGTCAACGGCATCGGGCTGGGCTTCGTGCGCAACCCGATGGGCTCCTCCGACCTCGCCCGGTCGAACTACTCCTACGACGACACCTGCTGCGACCTCAACGGGTTCTCGATCAACCATGACCTGGCCGACGTCGTCCCGCTGACCAAGCAGGCCAAGGCCCTCAACCCCGCCCTGAAGATCATGGCGTCGCCCTGGAGCTCGCCGGCGTGGATGAAGGACAACGACGCCTGGAGCCAGGGCTGGCTGGAGTCGCAGTACTACGGGATGTACGGGGAGTACTTCGCCCGTTACGTCCAGGCGTACCAGGCCCAGGGCCTGCACATCGACTACGTCTCGCCGCAGAACGAGCCCACCTGCTGCGCCGGGTACCCGTCGATGCAGTGGAACGCCGCCGGACTGCAGTACTTCGTCAAGAGCGCGCTGTTCCCGGCGTTCCGCAACGCGGGGATCACCACCAAGACCCTGGTCAACGACTGGAACTGGGACGCGTACAACACCTGGGCCGCCCCGCTGGTCAACGACGCCGCCATCCGCAACGACCCGCTGTTCGGCGGCATCGCCTGGCACGGGTACGGCGGCGACGTCGCCACCCAGACGACGGTGCACAACCAGTATCCGCAGGTCAACGCGTACATGACCGAGCACTCGGGCGGGAACTGGATCCCGGACCAGCAGACCGAGGACATGAACAACCTGATCGACTACACCCGCAACTGGGACCGTAGCTGGGTCAAGTGGAGCCTCGCCGTCGACCAGACCCAGGGCCCGCACAACGGCGGCTGCAGCACGTGCACCGGCCTGATCACCGTCCACAACGGGGACGCCCGCAGCGGCCAGGTCGACTACACGATCGAGTACTACACCATGGGCCACCTGACCAAGTTCGTGAAGCCCGGCGCGTCCCGCATCGACTCGACCGCGAACTCCTCGGTCAAGAACGTGGCGTGGAAGAACCCGGACGGCTCGAAGGCGCTCATCGCCTACAACACCACCGGCGGCACCCAGTCGGTGAAGGTCAACTGGGGCGGTCAGTCGTTCACCTACAGCCTGCCCACCAAGACCTCGGCCACCTTCACCTGGTCGGGGAGCCAGTCCGGCGGCGGCACCGGCGGCAAGGCCATCACCGGCTACGGCGGCAAGTGCGCCGACGTCGCGGGCGCGAGCAGCGCGAACGGCACCCAGGTCCAGCTCTACACCTGCAACGGCAGCGCCGCCCAGCAGTGGACCGTCGGCACCGACGGCACGGTCAGGTCGCTCGGCAAGTGCCTCGACATCAACGCGGCAAGCACGGCGAACGGCACGAAGGTGCAGATCTACGACTGCAACGGCAGCGCCGCGCAGTCCTGGAGCTTCAACGCGGACGGCACCCTGCGGGCGCTCGGCAAGTGCCTGGACGCGACCGGCCCCAGCTCAGCGGACGGCACACCCCTGCAGATCTGGGACTGCACGGCCGCCGCGAACCAGAAGTGGGCCCTGCAGGCCTGACTCCCGGGGCAACGGGTCTCTTGACTCGCCGTGGTCCGGAGGCGTTAAATGCGGGTCGAGAAATAATAAAGAAACTTTCCTGTCGGACCGGGTCTGCCCGCCCGGTCCGCAGGAAGGCGAGCCCGAGGAGCGCCTCCCCCCACTTCTTCCACCTCTTAGTTGAAGATCTAAACCTCTCGTAGGAAGAGACACCCCCCATGAAACCGGAACACTCCGGCCGTTCCCGCTTCCTGCTGATGCTGGGCACCCTCGTGGCCGCCCTCGCCCTCGTCGTGACCGGCCTGTCCCCCGCCTACGCCGCGACCGGCCAGATCACCGGCTACGGCGGCAAGTGCGTGGACGTCGCCGCCGCCAGCAGCGCCAACGGCACCCAGGTCCAGCTCTACACCTGCAACGGCAGCACCGCGCAGTCGTGGACCGTCGGCACCGACGGCACCGTCCGCGCCCTCGGCAAGTGCCTCGACGTCAACGCCGCCAGCACCGCCAACGGCACGAAGGTGCAGATCTACGACTGCAACGGCAGCGCCGCGCAGTCCTGGTCGGCGAACGCCGACGGCACCCTGCGCGCCCTCGGCAAGTGCCTGGACGCGACCGGCCCCAGCTCGGCCGACGGCACGCCCCTGCAGCTCTGGGACTGCTTCGCCAGCGCCAACCAGAAGTGGACCCTGCCGAGCGGCGGCACCACTCCCCCGCCGCCCACCCCCGGCAAGATGCCGGGCGCGCCCTACCTGTACATGGGCTGGGGCAGCCCGCCCAGCGCGACCTCGGTGATGAGCTCCACCGGCGTCAGGTCCTTCACCATGGCGTTCATCCTGTCCGGCGGCGGCTGCAACCCGATGTGGGACGGTGCCAGGCCGCTGTCCGGCGGCGTCGACGCCCAGACGATCTCCTCCATCAAGGGGGCGGGCGGCAGCGTCCAGGTCTCCTTCGGCGGCTGGTCGGGCAACAAGCTCGGCCCGAACTGCTCCTCGGCCGCGGCCTACGCCGGCGCGGTGCAGTCGGTCATCAACGCGGTCGGCCCGGCCGTGGTCGACTTCGACATCGAGAACACCGACGAGTTCTCCAACTACACCGTTCAGGACCGCATCCTGAACGGCCTGAAGATCGTCAAGCAGAACAACCCGAACGTCAAGATCGCCCTCACCTTCGGCACCAGCACCAGCGGCCCGACCGGTGACGGCATCCGCCTGATCAACCAGTCCAGGGCGCTGAACGTGCCGGTCGACAACTACACGATCATGCCGTTCGACTTCGGCGGCGGCGCGAACATGTACCAGAGCACGGTCAACGCCTCCGAGGGCCTGAAGAACGCGCTCAAGAGCGCGTGGGGCTGGACCGACGCGCAGGCCTACGCGCACATGGGCATCTCCGGCATGAACGGCCTGTCCGACCAGTCGGAAGTGACCTCGGTCGCGACCTGGACCCAGATCCGCGACTGGGCGAACTCCCACGGCCTCGGCCGGCTGGCGTTCTGGTCGGTCAACCGCGACCGCCCCTGCCCCGGTGGCGGCGTGTCCGAGACCTGCAGCGGCGTCTCCCAGAGCAACTGGGACTTCACCCGCATCACGGCCGGATTCTAGGAGCAGGCCTCCATGTCCCTGAGACACCGGATCCTCAGTGGCCTGGCCGCGCTGGGCACCGTCGCCATCTCCCTGGTGGCGGTGCCCGGCGCGGGGGCGTCGGCGAGCGCCCTCGCGGCGCCGCCGACCGGCTGGACCACGGTGGTGAACGTCGGCAGCGGCAAGTGCGTGGACGCGCGGGCCGCCTCGCCGGCCAACGGCACGGCGGTGCAGCAGTACGCGTGCAACGGCACCACGGCGCAGTCGTGGCAGCTCCAGGCCACCAGCGGCGGTTACTACCGCGTCAACAACAACCTCAACGCGGCGCAGTCCTGGGACGTCACCAACGTCTCCACGGCCGACAGCGCGCCGATCCAGCTGTGGTCCTACTCGGGCGGCAACAACCAGCAGTGGCAGCCGGTCGAGGAGGCCGGCGGGTCGTACCATTTCGTCAACCGGAACAGCGGCAAGTGCCTGGACGTGCCCGCGGCCTCGACGGCGGACAGCGTCCAGCTGGCGCAGTACACGTGCAACGGAACGGCGGCCCAGTCCTTCACCATGGGAACCACGACCCCTCCGCCGGGCGGTGGCCCCGACCTCGGCCCGAACGTCAGCGTCTTCGACCCGTCGATGTCGGCCTCGGCCATCCAGAGCAGGCTGAACTCGGTGTTCGGCCAGCAGGAGACCAACCAGTTCGGCGGTAACCGCTTCGCCCTGCTGTTCAAGCCGGGCACCTACAACGTCGACGTCAACGTGGGCTTCTACACGCAGGTGCTGGGTCTCGGCCTGTCGCCCGACAACGTCACCATCAACGGTGGCGTGCACGCCGAGGCCGACTGGTTCCAGGGCAACGCGACCCAGAACTTCTGGCGCAGCGCCGAGAACCTCTCGGTCACCCCGCCCTCGGGCAGCGACAGGTGGGCGGTCTCGCAGGCCGCGCCGTACCGCCGCATGCACGTCCGAGGCAACCTGCAGCTCGACGACGGCGGCTGGTCCAGCGGCGGCTTCATCGCCGACTCCAAGATCGACGGCCAGGTGCGGTCCGGGTCGCAGCAGCAGTGGCTGTCGCGCAACTCCCAGTTCGGCGGCTGGACCGGTTCCAACTGGAACATGGTCTTCGTCGGCGTCGGCGGCGCCCCCGCCACCAGCTTCCCCAACCCGCCGTACACCACGGTGGGCACGACGCCGGTCGTCCGGGAGAAGCCCTTCCTGTACGTCGACCAGGCCGGCGCCTACCAGGTCTTCGTCCCGTCCCTGCGGAGCAACTCGCAGGGCGCCACGTGGACCGGCGGCTCCCCGGCGGGGTCGTCGCTGCCCATCGACCAGTTCTTCATCGCCAAGCCGGGCAACTCGGCCGCCGACATCAACGCGGCGCTCACGGCCGGGAAGAACCTGCTGTTCACCCCGGGCGTGTACCACCTCAACGACACGATCCGGGTGACGCGGGCCAACACCGTGGTCCTCGGGCTCGGCCTGGCCACGCTGGTCCCCGACGGCGGCGTCACCGCGATGACGGTCGCCGACGTCGACGGGGTCAAGGTCGCCGGGCTGCTGTTCGACGCCGGCACCACCAACTCGCCGGTGCTGATGCAGGTCGGGCCCTCGGGCTCCTCGGCGAGCCACGCGGCCAACCCGACCTCGCTGCACGACGTGTTCTTCCGGATCGGCGGAGCCGGCGTCGGCAAGGCGAGCCAGAGCCTGGTGATCAACAGCTCCAACGTCATCGGCGACCACATGTGGCTGTGGCGCGCCGACCACGGCAGCGGCGTCGGGTGGAACTCCAACACCGCGGCCAACGGCCTGGTCGTCAACGGCAACGACGTGACGATGTACGGCCTGTTCGTCGAGCACTACCAGCAGTACCAGACGATCTGGAACGGCAACGGCGGGCGGACGTACTTCTACCAGAACGAGCTGCCGTACGACCCGCCCAACCAGGCCGCCTGGATGAACGGCTCGACCCAGGGCTGGGCCGCGTACAAGGTGGGCAACTCGGTCACCAGCCATGAGGCGTGGGGTCTCGGGAGCTATGCCTACTTCAACGTCAACCCGGGCGTGGTGGAGGCGCACTCCTACGAGGTGCCGAACACCTCGGGCGTGCGGTTCCACAGCATGGTGACGGTGTCGCTGGGCGGCGTCGGGACCATCAGCCACGTCATCAACAACACCGGAGGCCCGTCCAACTCCTCGACCAACGTCGCCAACCTCGTCAGCTACCCCTGATCGGGGCGGCGCCCCGGGCACACCACCCCCCGGGGCGCCGCGGCGTTCCGGGCCGCCCCCGGCCTCTTCGTCAGGCCGGGGGCGGCCTCGTTCTCGTGCCCGGCCGCGGAACGGCGCTCCACACAAAGGCGGCGGGCCGGACGGTACGGCCGTCGGCGGCCGGAACGGGACACCACCCGGGGATGCCTTATTTCACGACCTGATCTAACATGACCCGCAGGCCAGGGGGAGGAAATCATGGTCAGGCCCGAACGAAGAACGGTGCGCGACCTCCGGCGCGGGAACCGCGCCGTCCTGCTGCGCACCCTCTACTTCGCGGGGCCGACCAGCCGCCACGAGCTCAGCGGGATGACGGGGCTGAGCGCGGCCTCGGTCAGCAACGTGGCCGGCGACCTCATCGCCGACAACGTCGTCGTCGAGGCGGGGCTGGTGGAGTCCGACGGCGGGCGCCCCCGGGTGCTGCTGCGCGTCGACCCGAGGTACGGGTACGTGATCGGCGTGGACGTCGGCGAGACCCACGTGCACGTCGGCCTGTTCAACCTGGACATGGACGAGCAGGCCAAGGCCGAGTTCACGCTGCGCCCGGCGCAGCACGACGTCGACCTGGTCGTGCGGCACATCCTGTCCGGCATCGACGCGGTCATGGCGGCGAGCGGCGTCGACCCCGCCCGCGTCCTCGGCGTCGGGCTCGGCGTCCCCGGCATCGTCGAGAGCGGGCCGGACGCGCTGATCCACGCCCAGACGTTCGGCTGGGACGCGGTCCCGCTGGGCGCGCTCCTGCGTGCGGGCACCTCGCTGCCGCTGTACGTCGACAACGGCGCCAAGACCATGGGCCAGGCCGAGCTGTGGTTCGGGTCGGGCCGGGGGTCGCGGCACGCGATCGTCGTGCTCCTCGGTTCGGGGGTCGGGGCCAGCATCATCACCGACGGCCTCACCTACCGTGGCGTCAACAGCAGCGCCGGCGAGTGGGGCCACACGAAGATCGCGGTGGGCGGACGGGAATGCCGGTGCGGGGCGCGCGGCTGCCTGGAGGCCTACATCGGGGCCGAGAGCATACTGGAACGTGCCGGTCTGTCGGCCGAGATGGCCCGTGAGCAGGCCACATTGGCCGACCTGGTGAAGTCGGGGGGCCCGGTCATCGACGAGACGATCGACTACCTCGGCGCGGGCCTGGCCAACCTCATCAACCTGTTCAACCCCGAACGGATCGTCATCGGCGGCTGGGCCGGGCTGCTGCTGGGCCAGCACGAGCTGGTGAAGATCAAGAAGGCGGTCGCGCTGAACTCCCTGACCCAGCCGTTCGAGACCGCCTCGATCGTGCTCGGCCGGCTCGGGCCGGACGCGGTCGCCCTGGGCGCCGCGACCCTGGTCGTGGAGGAGTTCCTCCTCGGCAACGCCTTCTCCTCCTCCGAGCAGCCCGCCGCGATCTGACCGGCGGGTCGGCCCCGGGCCCGCGGGTCAGCCCCGGCCGGTGGGGATGCGGGTGAGGATGGCGGTGCCGCCGCCGTGCGGGCTGACGATGTCGATGGTGCCGCCGAGCGCCTCGACGCGGTCCTTGAGCCCGATGAGGCCCGAGCCGTGCCCGGCGTCGCTCCCGCCGATCCCATCGTCGCGGATCGACAGGGTGACATTCTCCTCGTCCATGTCGAGCTCGACGTCCACCACCGAGGCGTGCGCGTGCTTGGCGACGTTGGTCAGCGCCTCGGACACGGTGAAGTACACGGCCGCCTCGACCCGTTCCGCCAGGCGCCGTACGCCGTGCATGGTCAGCTCGACCGGCACCCCGGAGCGGCGGGCGAGCGACCTGAGCGCCGGTTCCAGGCCGCCCATCGACAGGATCGCCGGGTGCAGGCCCCGCGCGATCTCCCGCAGGTTGGCCATGATGTCCGCCAGGCCCGCGAGGGCGTGGTCCAGCCGGTCCTTGAGGTCGGTGGCGCCGGAGGGGGCGGCGATGGCGGCCCGGCGCAGTTCGAGGCCGAGCGAGACCAGGTGCTGCTGGGTCCCGTCGTGCAGGTCGCGCTCGATGCGGCGGCGGGTGTCGTCGATGGCCGCGACGACGCGGGCGCGGGAGGCGGCGAGCTGGGCCAGGTTCTCGGCGTTGGCGATCGCCGTGGCGGCCAGGGCGGTGAAGTCCTGCATGCGGACCTCCGCGTCGGAGGGGGGCGTCGTGGAGCAGAAGGCGATCACGGCGCCCCACTGGCGTCCCTCGACCACGATCGGGCAGCCGACGGCGGAGGTGAGGCCCTGGTGCAGCCCCCAGTCGGTGAAGCCGCCGACGACGCCGGGGCCGAGGGTGGCCCGGCAGGGCCGCCCCGTACGCGACACCAGGTCGGCGGTGGTGCCCTCCCCGATCGTCCAGCGCGAGCCGAGGCGCATCACCGCGTTGACCTGGCCATCGCTCCAGGACCCTGCCACCGTCATGTGGCGGTCGGTCTCGAAGCGGGTCACCACGACGTACACGGCGTCGACGATCCGGCCCATCTCGGTGGCGATGGCGTAGAAGAGCTCGTTCGGCGAGACCCCTCGGGCGACGAGCGTCGCGACGCGCCGCAGCGCGGCCTGGCGGTCCGCGACCTGGCGGAGCTTGGCGTGGCTGGCCTCCAGGGCGTTCCCGATGAGCTCCCGCTCGTGCGCGGCGGCCAGCAACGCCTCCAGGCCGGGCACGGTGCGGCGGCGCAGGCGGCGCATCGTCCTCACGGGCATGCCCTGCGGGACGATGAGTGCGCCGAGGACCTCGTCGCCCATCCGCAGCGGGAACTCGATCTCGTCCTCGCCGGGCCGGCCCGGCCCGCACCGGATCGTGGCGTACGGCAGGTCGAGGGCGCGCGCCAGGCGTTCGGCGGCCTTCGGCAGCGCCGAGCCCACGTCCCGGGCGCAGAGCAGGAGGCGGGCCTGCTCGGCGGCCAGGTCGGCCTCGGTCCTGCGTTCGAAGACCTCCAGCGTCGCCGAGCGGGCCAGCCCCGCCATGGAACTGGCCAGGAGGGCGACGATGACGAAGGTCGGCAGCACCACCAGCTCCGTGCTGTCGTTCATGGTCCGCAGGAAGAAGTAGTGGAAGGCGAAGGTGCTCGCGACCCCGGTCGCCAGGGCCAGCGGAAGGCCCCACACGGTCGCGATCAGCAGGACGCCGAGCAGGTAGATCACGCCGAGCGAGGGGGCGGGCGCGACATGCATGATCACGTAGTTCAGGGCCGTCTCCAGCAGGACGCACGAGACGCCGACCACGATTCCCAGCCAGAGCGGGGGCCGCGTCGTACGCATAAGAGGCCAAAGCATGTCCACGCGCACGGCGCCAGTTTACTCGCGCCACCTCCGGGCCTGTGGGGTGCCCACCGGACGTTCATGCAGGTCAATGGGGGTTTCGAGGTGATTTCTTGACAGAGGGCCGGGACGGGGGCCCGGCCCCCGGGCATACGCTGGGCGGGATGGCGCCGGTGTTCCGAGGGCATCGAGGATGACGAGGTGATGGAGCGACAGAACACGCGGATCGCGCTCGCGGAGGACGACGTCCTGCTCCGCGAGGGGATCGCGAGCCTGCTCGGCGCCTCGGGGTACGAGATCGTCTGCCTGGCCGGCGACGCCGGGGAGCTGCTGGAGTCGGTCCGCCAGGACACGCCCGACATCGTGATCATCGACATCCGGATGCCGCCGACCTGCACCACCGAGGGCCTGGACGCGGCGCGCGAGATCCGCGAGGAGTTCCCCGACGCGGGAATCCTGCTGCTGTCGGCGCACGTCGAGGTCGATCACGCGATGGGGTTGCTCGCGACGGGCCACCGGGTCGGCTACCTGCTCAAGGACCGTGTGACCAGCGTGGACGGCTTCGTCGAGGCGATCGAGCGCATCCGCGCCGGGGACTCGGTGGTGGACCCGGTCCTGGTGCGGGAGCTGTTCGCCGCGCGGCGCAGGGAGGACCCGCTGGAGCTGCTGACCCCCCGCGAGCGCGAGGTGCTCGCGCTCATGGCGGAGGGGCGGTCCAACGCCGGGATCGCGCACAAGCTCTGGATCACCGAGGGCACCGTCGAGAAGCACGTCCGGGGGATCATGTCGCGGATGCGGCTGCCCGAGACCGAGGACGACCATCGGCGGGTGCTGGCGGTCCTCACCTTCCTGGAGTCCCGCTGACCTCGGGTGCGCCCCAGGCCGGGTAAGCCCTGGGTCAGGTGAACCCCAGGTCAGGTTTGTCCCGGACCGGGTGACCCAGGTCAGGCGAGCTCAGGCCCCCTCGGTGGGGCAATGGCCTCCCGAGGCGAGCACCGCGCGGATCGCGCTGCCCGAAAGGCCGTACTTCGGGAGGAAGGCGACGGCAGGGCTCCCGGCGATCACCTCAAGGACGTCCCGCTCCGCGTACGTCGAGATGAGGATGACGGCCGACCGGAAGCCGCGTCCGGCCTCCACGAGCCGGCGCGCCAGGTCGAACCCGCGCATGCCGCCCAAGCTGAAGTCGACCAGGGTGACGTCCGGCCGGGACTCCTCGAAGACCCGGAGGGCGTCGGTGACCGTGGAGGCCATGCCCACGATGGTGATCTCCTCGCGCTCGAGCAGATCGCGCGCGGCATGGAGGAACTGGACGTTGTCGTCGACGATCAGACACTGGACTGCCACCCCTCAAGGATTCCAGCGGGCCCCCACCCCGGGCATTGCCGCTAGCTGGTATCTCGGGGTGCCGCTGGCACCGAGACGGCTTGGGGGCTGTCCGCGATGACCTCGGAGGCCCGGCGCGGCATCGTGGAGGTCAGGCGCGGTTCGTTCACCGCACGCGCCGCACGCCGGAGACAGCGGCAGGGAACATCTCGGAGCGGTGGGGACCGAAGGTGGGAGTCATGTGCGAAGTTCCAGCCCAGGAAAGCGGTTTCACCTGCCAAGCCCAGAGTGACATGGCCGGCGACACGGCGGGCCGGCTGGAGCGGATGCTCGAGCAGCAGCGGCAGTTCATCACCGACGCCTCGCACGAGCTGTGCACCCCGGTGGCCGGGTTGCGCGCGCAGCTTGAGGAGGCCCAGCTCCACCCTGAGCAGACCGACCTGATCAGCCTGCTGGGCTCCGCGCTCAGGGATGTGAACCGGCTGCAGGAGATCGTCGCCGACCTGCTCCTGCTGGCCCGGCTGAAGGCCGGGATGCCCGCCGAGCGGGAGCCGGTGGACCTGGGGGAACTGGTCCAGGCGCAGCTCTGCGCCCAGACCTACCACCGGGAGGTGCGGCTGCGGCTCGACCCCCAGGTGATCGTGGAGGCCGTGCGGCCCCACATCGCCCGGGTGATCAGCAGCCTGGTCGACAATGCCCTCCGGTGGGCGACGAGCACGGTGCGGATCCAGGTGCGGCTCGACGACCGCAGCGCCGAGCTGATCGTGACCGACGACGGCGAGGGCATCGTCGAGGCGGACCGGGAGCGGGTGTTCGAGCCGTTCACCCGGCTGGACAGCGCCCGCAGCCGTGACCGGGGCGGCTCGGGTCTCGGCCTGGCCATCGCCCGCGACATCGCCCTGTACCACGACGGGACCCTGCGGGTGGAGTCCTCGTGCTGCGGAGGCGCCCGCTTCGTCCTGCGCCTCCCCCTGCTCGAGTCACGCGCCCTGCCGGAGCCCGAGCCGGCCTGAACCGTCCTGGACCGCCTGACCCGGCGATTCACGACCGATCTTTGAAAAACTTTCCGGAACTTTCTGCAAACTATTGCCCAGCGTCGCGCTTGTGAGTAACTTCCGGGCAACGCACCAGAAACACGAGCCGTGGAGGCGACGGCCTCCTCTGAGTGCCCGCCGGAGGGCGGGCGTCAAGTCCCGGACATACGCGCGGACGGCCTCGCGGGCAGGTCCGGGGAAGAAGGCCGGGCCGGGTGTTGGAGCACCCGGCCCGGCCGGCGGGATCCCGTCCACACGAGTCCGGAGAGCCCACTCGATGCGATCCTACAAATCCATCCTCGCCGCCGCGACGTGCGTCGTCGCGACCCTGCTGATCCCGATCCATCCCGTACAGGCGGCGACCAGCGCGACCGTCTACTACAAGACCGGCTGGACCACGACCAACATCCACTACGGGATCGCCGGCACCTGGACCCCGGTGCCGGGCGTGCCCATGGACCCCCTCTGCGCCGGCTGGGTCACCAGGACCGTCGACCTCGGCGGCGCGGCCACCTTCCAGGTGACCTTCAACAACGGTTCCGGCACCTGGGACAACAACCACGGCGCCGACTACACGATCGGCACCGGCAGAACGACCGTCAAGGACGGCGTGGTGACCGCGAACGCCGCCGAGCCGTGCGTGGCCGAACCCCCCGACACCGCGCCCCCGTCGGTGCCGGCGGGACTTCAGGCCACCGCCTCGGGGATCACCGCCTCGCTGACCTGGGCGGCCTCCTCCGACAACGTCGGCGTGACCGGCTACGAAATCAGCCGGACCAAGGGCTCCGCCGCCCCCGTGGTGCTCGCGGCCGGCGGGACCGCCTACAACGACGCCCGCCTCGACCCCCGGACCGCCTACACCTACCGGGTCAGGGCGCTCGACGCGGCGGGCAACGCCTCCGCGTACGGCGCCGCGGTCTCGGTGACGACCGGCGACGCCCCGCCCGCCCCGGCGCCGGGCGCGCCGCTGGGCGGCGACCCGCGTGAGGACTCGATCTACTTCGTGATGACCGCGCGGTTCGACGACGGCGACCCGGCCAACAACCGGGGCGGCAGCCAGCACATCCGGTCCGGCAACGCGGCGAACAACGACCCAATGTTCCGCGGCGACTTCAAGGGCCTGATCGACAAGCTCGACTACGTCAAGGCGCTGGGCTTCTCGGCGATCTGGATCACCCCGGTGGTACTCAACCGGTCCGACTACGACTTCCACGGGTACCACGGCTGGGACTTCTACCGCGTCGACACCCGCCTGGAGACGCCCGGCGCCACCTACCAGGACCTGATCAACAAGGCGCACGCCAAGGGCGTCAAGATCTACCAGGACGTGGTGTACAACCACAGCTCCCGCTGGGGCGCCAAGGGCCTGTTCACCCCCACCGTGTACGGCGTGCGCGACGACCAGTGGCGGTGGATGTACAGCAAGAAGGAGGCCGGGCGCGAGTACGACCCGATGGTGGAGAACCAGGGTGACGACCCCGAGCTGACCCCCGCGCAGCGGGAGATGGCCAAGGGCCGCCCCTACAACGGCGACCTGTGGTCCACGACCGCCCCGGCCGGCAACACCTGCCGCGACTGGGGCAGGCCCACCCAGTACCGCAGCCCCGAGGGCTACACGATCTACGACTGCCAGTGGCCGAGCCCGACCTCCGGCATGTTCCCCGCGGCGTCGTACCACCAGTGCTGGATCGGCAACTGGGAGGGCGCGGACTCCAAGAGCTGCTGGCTGCACGAGGACCTGGCCGACCTGAACACCGAGAACGCCGCGGTGCAGGACTACCTGATCGGCGCCTACGACCGGTTCATCGACATGGGCGTCGACGGCTTCCGCGTCGACACCGCCGTGCACGTCTCGCGCCTGATGTGGAACCGGCACTTCCTGCCCGCGCTGCAACGGCACGCGGTGGAGAAGTACGGGGACAAAAGCAGGGACTTCTACGTGTTCGGCGAGGTCGCGGCCTTCGTCAACGACAAGTGGAACCACGGCTCGGTCAACCACTCGGCGCAGTTCTACACCTGGAAGGAGCGCAGGGAGTTCGACCCCGACGACGCCAAGGCGGTGGTGGAGCAGTTCGACTACGAGAACCTGCTCGGGCCCGCGGGCCAGCCGACCACCGACAACGCGTTCCTGCGGGGCAACGCCTACCACGCGCCCGACCACTCGAAGTTCTCCGGCATGAACGTCATCGACATGCGGATGCACCAGAACTTCGGGGACGCCGGCAACGCGTTCCGCAACGGCAAGGACTCCGACGACAGCTACAACGACGCCACGTACAACACCGTCTACGTCGACTCCCACGACTTCGGGCCGAACAAGTCGAGTGTGCGGTACACGGGCGGGACCGACGCCTGGGCGGAGAACATGAGCCTGATGTGGACCTTCCGCGGCATCCCCACGCTGTACTACGGGTCGGAGATCGAGTTCCAGAAGGGCAGGCCGATCGACTGCGGGCCCACCTGCCCGCTGGCGACCACCGGCCGCGCCTACTACGGCGACCGGATCGCGGGCACCGTGACCGCGAGCGACTTCGGCGTGGTCTCCTCGGCGAGCGGCGCCGTCGCCGAGACGCTGAGCCGGCCGCTGGTCAAGCACGTGCAGCGGCTCAACCAGATCCGCCGGGCGATCCCGGCGCTCCAGAAGGGCCAGTACTCCACCGAGGGCGTCACCGGCGGCATGGCCTACAAGCGCCGGTTCACCGGCGGGAACGTGGACAGCTTCGTGCTGGTCACGGTCACGGACGGCGCCACGTTCACCGGGATCCCGAACGGCACCTACACCGACGCCGTCACCGGTGACGTCAGGACCGTCACCGGCGGCACCCTGTCGATCGGCCTGAGCGGCAAGGGGAACATGCGGGCCTACGTCCTGGACCTGCCCGGAAACCCGGCGCCGGGCAAGATCGGCATCGCGGGTCCGTACCTGAAGTGAGGGAAACGCCCACGAGGTGACCGCGCGGGCGGGGGCACTCCCCGCCCGCGCGGACCGGCCACCGCGGCAGCGTCAGTCCATGGGACGGAAGACGGGGACGGCCTCGTTGTCCTCGTAGCGGGCGAAGTCCACGCGGACGCGCAGCCCGGCGAGGTCGTCCGGCAGGCCGGGGCCGGTCACCTGGGTCCACCACCACGGGCCCTCGTCCAGCTCCACCACGGCCGCGACGACGGTGGGGAACACCCCCCTGCCGTGCACGACCGACCAGGTGACCACCCGGCCGAGGCCGGAGGCGGGCACCCATTCGAGGTCGGTGCCGCCCTCGGGGCACTGCTCGGCCTGCGGCGACAGGAACGTCCCGCAGTCCGGGCACCGCCGCAGCAGGAACTCGCCCCGCGCGGTGCCGTCGAAGAACGCGGCGGTCGCCTCGTCCCGCTGGACCGGGCCGACGGTCATCGGGCCGCCCCTCCGATCATCGAGGCGGTCATCGGACTCGTCCCTCCGAAGGCCGGGGTGGTCATCGGGCTCGTCCCTGCGAGGATCGGAATGGTCATCGGGACGTCCCTCCGAGGATCAGGGTCGAGTGGTGGTCGAGCACGCCGCCGTTGCCGGAGACCAGGACCAGCTCGTGCCGGTCCACCTGCCGCTCCCCCGCCTCGCCGCGCGCCTGGATCACCGCCTCCGACAGCGGGGTCATCCCCCACATGTAGTACGAGGAGAGCTGCCCGCCCCCGGTGTTGACCTTGAGCTTGCCCTCCGGGCCGAGGAGCCCGCTGGAGACCAGCGCGCCGCCCTCGCCCTTCCCGCAGAGGCCGTAGTCCTCCAGGGTGATCATCACGGTGTAGGTGTAGCAGTCGTACAGCTCGAACACGTCGATGTCGTCGAGCGAGACCCCGGCCATGGCCAGCGCGGCCGGCCCCGACCGCGCCGCGCCGCTCGCCAGCCCGAAGTCCTCGTCCCTGCGCAGGAAGCGCCCGGGGTGGGCCTGCCCCCAGCCGAGGACGTGGACGGGCGGCCGGGCGAGCGAGGCGGCCCGGCCGGCCGAGGTGACGATCACCGCGATGCCGCCGTTGGACACCAGGCAGCAGTCGAGCAGGTGGAAGGGTTCGGCGACCCACCGGGAGGACTGGTGGTCCTCCAGGCTGATCGGCGTGCGCATCTGCGCGAGCGGGTTCATCGCCGCCCACGCCCGCTGGGCCACCGCGACGTGCCCGAGCTGCTCGCTGGTGGTGCCGTACGTCATCATGTGGCGCCGCGCCGCCATGGCGTACATCGTGGTCGCGCCGCCGGCCCCGCCGGCCCCGAGCAGGCCGACCCATCCCTTGGCGGGCGCCCCGCCGTAGGCGGCGCCGGTGCTCCTGCCCTCGCGCAGGGGGGCGTCGGCGAAGACGCAGGCGACCACGTCGGCCATCCCCGCACGCACGGCCATGGCGGCGTACTGGACCATCGCGCCCGCGGTGGAGCCGAAGGAGTTCATCTCCGAGAGCAGGCGCAGGTCGCGCAGGTCGAGGGCGCGTTGCAGGGACAGTCCCGGGCCCCGGGTGACGCCGGAGGAGACGAGCAGGCCGTCGATGTCGGACAGGCCGAGCCCGGCGTCGGCGGCGGCGCGGCGGACGGCCTCGGCGGCGAACCAGGTGGTGCCCCGGCCGTAGACCTTGCCGAGGTCGGTCATGCCGAGGCCGGCGATCACCGGCCGCAGGTGCGCGGGTCCGGCGCTGGCGGGTTCCATGGTCCTCCTGGTGCCTCACGTGCCGCCGTGCGGACGTGTCCTTGGACATTTCCGGCATAGCTCACAGGGAAACCGGTTGCGGGCCTCCGGTTGCCCGGCGCGGACCCGGAAAGGCGTGCGCCGCCGTCAGGGACCGGGATGGGCCTCCAGCGTCCCGGCGGCGAGCAGGCGGTCCACCTCGGCGTCGGTCATGCCGAGCACCCGGCGGCAGATCTCCCTGGTGTGCTGGCCGGGCATCGGCGCCGGGGCGGACCCGGGGTCGGCGAGGCCCAGCGACAGGGCCGGGGCGTTCTCGGCGAGCAGCCCGCCCGGGATCTGCGGCTGGTCGAACGGCCGGAAGAGCCCGCGCGCCACGAGCTGCGGGTCCTCGGGGAGCTCGTGGACGCGCCGCATGGCCCCGGCCGGCACGCCCGCGTCCTGCAGGAGGGTCATGACCTCGCCGGACGTCCTGGCCGAGGTCCAGCCGGCCACGGCCGCGTCGACGGCGTCGCGGCGGGCGACCCGGCCCGGGGCGTGGGCGAGGTCGCCGGTGCGCAGGTCCTGGCGTCCGATCACGTCCAGCAGCCGCGACCAGTCCCGGTCGTCGCGGACCGTGACCGCGCACCATTCGTCGTCCCCCGCGCACGCGTACACCCCCCGGGGCGCGTCGCCCGGCCCGCTGTTGCCCACGGGGGCCAGCGTGCCGGGGGCCAGGGACTCGTGCAGGAACAGGTCCGACATCTGGGTGAGGATGGTCTCCGCCTGCGAGACGCTGACCGCGCGCCCCCTGCCGGTCCGCCGCCGGTCCAGGAGCGCGGCCAGCACGGCGACGGCGGCGACCCGCGCGGCCGAGTGGTCGGGGTAGATGGTGATCGCGTCGCTGAAGCCGTCCTCGGCCTCGGGGTAGCGCCAGAGCGCGGTCAGCGCCGTGGACGCCCGCACGAGCGGGCCGTACCCCATCCGGCGGCTCCACGGGCCGGTGGCGCCGAGCGCGCTGCTGTCGGCGACCACGACACGCGGGTTGACCTTCGCCAGCTCCTCGTACCCGAGGCCCAGCGACTCCATCGTGCCCGGCTTGAAGTTCGACAGCACGACGTCGGACTCGGCGACCAGGCGCTTGAAGATCTCGACGCCGTCGGGGCTGCGCAGGTCCACGCCGAACCCGAGCTTGTTGCGGTGGCCCCAGGCGAACGACGCCGTCATGTCCTGGCCGGGCGGCGCCTGGCGGCTGCCGTCGGGGAAGGCCGCGTTCTCCACCTTGATCACCTCGGCGCCCTGGTCGGCGAAGAGCCGGCCGAGCTCGGCGCCGAGCACGATCACCCCGAGGTCCAGCACCCGCAGCCCGAGCAACGGCCGCCTCCGCTCCCCGGCCGCCCCGGTGAAACCGCCGGACGCGACGAGCGGACCCGACGTGCCGGACGCGACGGGCGGACCGGACGCGGGGGCCTCATCCGGTTCCCCGGACGGGCCGGGCCGATCGGGCGCGACGGGATCCGCCGGGCGGGACCAGGCGGCCAGCACCTCGGCGGTGTGCTCGCCGGCCTCCGGGGCGCGGTGGCGGAACCCCGCGCGCACCCCGTCCAGCTCGGCGTAACCGCTGGGGATCCGCCCCACCAGACCGGGCGCCACCTCGGCGTCGGTGAACGCCCCGCGCGCGGCGAAGTGCACGGACGACAGGACCTCGGCGGGCGTCAGCACGGCGGCCACCGGCACGCCGAGCCGCTGCCCCTCCTCGATGAGCTCCGCCCTGGTGCGGGTGGCGAACAGCGCGGTGACCAGCGGGTGCAGCCGGGGCGCCGCGGCGTACCGTACGCCCAGCGACTCCAACTCGGGGGCCGCGAACTCCGCGGGCTCGCCCAGCCAGGCCCGCAGCCCGCGCCACTGACGGGGGCTGAGCACGCACAGGCGCACGTGGCCGTCCGCGCACGGGAAGATCGGGTACAGGTGGCGGGCGTCGGGCCGCCCGCGCGGCAGGTCCGACGGGCGCCGCCCGCCGCGCGCGCTGCCGCCGATGCCGAAGCCGGGGTCGAGCACCTGGACGGTCGCCTCGAAGATCGAGACGTCGACGTGGTCGCCCCGCCCGGTGTCGAGCCGGTTCCCGTAGGCGAGCAGCGCGGCCCAGGCCGCCTGCATGGCGGCGGACTCGGTGGCCGGCGAGCCGGGCGGCATCAGGGGGCCGAGGCCGGGGATCCCCGACCGGGACAGCACGCCCCCGAGCGCCAGGTGGACCCATTCGGTGCCCTGCCAGTCGCGGTAGGGCCCGGTGCGGCCGAAGTCGGTGATGGACACCACGACCAGCGCGGGGTGGCGGGCCAGCAGGGCGGCGGGGTCGAGGTCAGCCGAGCCGGTCTCGACGAGGATGTCGGCCGCGCCGAGCAGGCCGGGCAGCGCGTCGAGGGTCACCCCGCGCTTGCCGGCGTTGCGCGCCGCGAAGTACAGGCTCCGTCCCTGGTGCAGCGGCTCGCGGCGGCGGGACGCGGCGCCGCCTGGCGGCTCGGCGAGGACCACGTCGGCGCCGAGGTCGGCCAGGTAGCGCCCGCACATCTCGCCCCTGCCGTCGGACAGGTCCAGGACGCGCACGCCCGCCAGGGGCGGGGCGGGCCGGACGCGGGAAAAGGTGCCCATGCGATGGTCCCCCTGCTTCTCCGGTGAGGTTCCTCCCGCTCTTCACCTTCACACCGCGAGCCCGCTGTGGCCATGCCCGGATCGGGTCCGGCGCGCGTCCCCCGCCCCGCGGCCCACCCCGGGGCCGGTGGGCGCGGGACGCGCCGAGGGGGGCCGGGGGTCAGTCGCCCAGGGCGGTGAGGTCGGCGAGCAGGGAGGTCCGGGTCCGCTCCACGGTGGCGGCGAGGGTCCGGGTGTCCTCGCTGGTGCCGGACCGCTGCTCGCCCTGGGCGACCAGGACCGACTGCTTGAGGTGCTCGCGGAGGTGGCCGGTGAGCAGGGTCTCGAACGCGGCCCCCGAGGCGCGGCCCATGACGGTCAGCTCGTCGGGCGTCACCATGCCGGGCATGTTGTGCCCCTGGTGGGGATTGGTCTCAGGGACGCCGGACCGCAGCAGGAGCTGGCGGAGCTTGACCAGCTCGGCGCGGTGGCCGGTGCCGATCCGCGCGGCCAGCCGCCGCACGTCGGGGTCGGTGGTGCGCGCGGGGACGACGGCGAGCATGCGCAGGAGCTGCTCGTCCATCGGGATCATCAGCTCGACCCAGGCGACGTCGGTGGGGCCGAAGTCTCCCGCCGCCGTGAAGGCGGCGGGAGAAGGGCTCGCGGCCGTGCCGCCCGGTGCCGCTGGGGGGTTCGGCACCGGTGCGGTGGCGGCGCACCCGGTGGTGGCGAGGGACGCGGCGAGCGCCACCGCGGCCGCGGCCCTTCGCGCGAAGGAGGTGATCCCTCTCGCGGTGGGCGCGTACGCGGCGGCTGCTCTCATGCCTGGTCCTCTCGCTGGTGGTGCCCCGGGGGCGAGGCGGCGGATCGGCGTTCCGCGCTCCTCGCCCCCGGGAGTCTGACAGGGCGTCCGGCTCCTTAGGGGTGGCCGTCGGCTCCGCACTTGATGACGGGACGGATGCAGTCGTTCACACGGCGCGCCATCTCGGCCTCAGGCCAGGCGTTGAAGAAGTCGCCGTGCATCGTGAAGCCCTTACCCGAGGCCAGCCGGAAGTTCGCCGGGTTGCCGCTCACCGGGTACCGCAGGACCTGGCGGAGCTTGGGCACCGGGACCGGGTGCGTCGACGGGCAGGTGCCGTTGACCGGGTAGGCCATGTGGCTCTTGTGGTCGGCCGAGTCCAGGTCACGGCCGTTCCAGCACTGCGGGAAGTCCAGGTAGGACTCCAGCATGGTGCCGGACGGGCAGGTGACGAAGTCCTTGCCGGGGTTCACCTCGCCCGCGTGCAGGCACGACCAGCGGGAGATGGTGGTGGCGTCCGGCGCGGTGGCCTTGGCGTTGCCGGCCACGATCCGCAGGCCGAAGGGGATCGGCTGCGTCCGCGCGAGGGTCGCGGCGTCGACGCCCTCGCCCAGGTAGTAGAACGTGGTGATGACCGGTTCCACCGGGACGTCGTTGTTGTAGAAGGTCGGCACCCAGTAGGCCGACTTGTCGATGGCGGGGTTGCAGTTGCTGTTGGCGTTGGTCAGGCTGCCCACGGTGCTGCTGGCGTTGGTCGTGGTGCTGCCGAAGAAGCTGTGCATGTGGGACGCGCCGGGCAGGCCCGGGTAGATGATCGGGTCGTCGGGCAGGCGGTGGCTGAACGGGCAGTCCGCGAGGAACTCGGCGACGTGCACGATGGGACCGGAGGGGGGTGCCGGCGGCGCGGCGCCACCGGTGCCGAACACCTGGAACTCGAAGAGCGAGACGCCCCACTGGGTGGCGCGCTTGGTGCTCTGCAGCCGCACGTAGCGGCCGGTGCCGGAGACGGCGTGGGTCTGGTTGCCGCCGGTGGAGCCGGTCACCGTCTTGATCGTCGTCCAGGCGCTGCCGTTGGCGGAGGTCTGGAGCGTGAAGTCGGTGGCGTAGGCGTTCTCCCACTTCAGCACGATCTGGCTGATCGTGGCGGAGGCGCCGAGGTCGACCTGCAGCCACTGCGGGTCGGCGAAGGCGCTGCCCCAGCGGGTGCCGTCGTTGCCGTCGACGGCCGAGGAGGCGGGGGTCCCGGCGTTCTCGTTCGAGGACGAGGTGGCGGTGTGGCCCTGGGACAGCAGGGAGTCGGCGCTGGCGGGGGACGCGGCGGTCACGATGGACCCGCCGAGCAACGCCACCAGGGCGCCGATCATCATGGCCACGCGTGGGCGTAGTCGCCGGACACGGGGTGGGGGGATGGCCCGATCCATTGGGGGGTCTCCTTCGGTGGAGGGCCCGGTACGGCCGGGGAGTGGCCGTACCGGGCCCGTGCGGCTACTGGTAGACGCGGACGTAGTCCACGAGCAAGCGCTTCGGGAATCCGGTGGACGCGTCCGGCGGACCGGGCCAGTCACCGCCGACGGCGAGGTTCAGGATCAGGTAGAAGGGGTGGTCGTAGACCCATGGGCCGCGCGTGGCCTCGACCTGCGCCTTGTCCAGGGTGAAGACGGTGCGGCCGTCCAGGGTGTAGACGATGCCCTTGCTGTCCCAGGTCATGGCCCAGATGTGGAAGTCGTCGGAGAAGTCCGCGCCACTGGTCAGCGTGTAGGGCGAGCCGATGCCGCCGCCGCCGTTGTAGGCCGGCGCGTGGATCGTGGAGTAGGCCGTCTTGACGTCCTTGCCGAGGATCTCCATGATGTCGACCTCGCCGTTGTACGGCCACGGCCGCCCGGTGAGGAAGTCGGCGCCCATCATCCAGAACGCCGGCCACAGGCCGTTGCCCTTGGGCACCTTGATCCGGGCCTCGACGCGCCCGTAGGTGAAGCTGAACTTGGTGCCGGTGTTGATCCGGCCCGAGGTGTACTGGCACGGCCCGCCCGGGCAGGCCGAGCCCGCCGTGGTCTCCTTGCGTGCCTCGATCACCAGGTTGCCGCCGCCGTCGGTGGAGGCGTTGTTGTTGGGGGTGTAGTACTGCAGCTCGGCGTTCTGGCCGGTGCCGGAGTCGGCGACCCACTTGGACGCGTCGGGCTTGACGCCGGCGCCGGTGTTGAACTCGTCGCTCCAGACCAGCTGCGGGGGGTTGCGGGGGTCGGCGGGCAGGGCCGGCGGGGTGATGGGGGCGCCGCCGGTGCCCCAGACCTGGAACTCCCACAGCGAGTACCCGTAGATCGAGGATCGCTGGGTGCCGTACATGCGCACATAGCGGCCGGTGCCATTGACCGTGAGGGTCTGCTTGAACCCGGTGCCGGTGGTGGTGGAGTAGATCGGCGTCCAGTTCGCCGCGTCGGGCGAGGTCTGGATCTGGAAGGACTTCGCGTACGCCGGGTCCCACTGCAGGATCACCTTGTGGATCTGCGCGGTCGCTCCCAGGTCCACGTAGATCCAGCCCGGATCCACCCATCCGTTCGTCGAACTCGTCGCCCACCGGCTGGCGGGGTCGCGGTCGAACGCCCTGGCCGGGGTGCACTGGAAGCAGTTGCCGTCGTTCTGGGAGGTGGAGGCCACCCCGGGCTTGTTGTACGACAGGAGCTTGTCGGCACCCGGGTCGGTCGGCGGGTCCGTCGGCGGGTCGGTCGGCGGCGTGCCGCCCACGGTGCCGTAGACCTGGAACTCCCACAGCGAGTAGCCGTACTGGGTGGACCGCTGCGTGCCGTACACGCGCACGTAGCGGCCGGACCCGGTGACGGCGAGGGTCTGGTTGCCCCCGGTGCCCGTCGTGGTGGTGTAGATCGGGGTCCAGGCGCTGGCGTCGGACGAGGTCTGGATCTGGAAGGCCCGGCCGTAGGCCGCCTCCCAGTTCAGCACGACCTGGCTGATGGTGGCGGTGGCGCCCAGGTCGACCTGGATCCACTGGGGGTCACTGAAGCCGCTGGACCAGCGGGTGCCGGCGTTGCCGTCGACGGCCGCCGAGGCGGGGAAGGCGGCGTTCTCCGACGACGAGGCCGTCGCCGGCTTGCCCTGGGACAACAGGGCGTCGGCCGCCATCGCGGGCACGACCGTCAGACACGAAGTGATAAGGGCGACCACCACGGCGACGTACAACGCCAGGCGGTTGCGAGGAGGGCATGGGGACGGCAGCATCGCGTCTCCTGAGGATGGGGGGTGCGCACAATCTGCGGGCTCCGGGGAGCGCTCTCTCAACGAGAGAGTGCTCTCGCTCGACAAGACCTGTCAAGGCCCTAATTAACCGGACGGAAACGCAATGCACACGATGCGGCAACCGGGGGTGCGGTCGAGGGAGCGGTCCCTGAAGATCCGAATGTCCCGAAACCATGCCACCTGAGCTGTGACTTCCTGAAAATCCTCCAGGGAGCGGTTTCTCGGCCGCGTCTAGATCAATCGGCCAGAGCGGCGGCTAAAAGATCTTCGGATCTCCGCGGCGCGCGAGCGGCGGCGTGGCGCCCGTAACCGGGGAGCGTGTTCTTCAAGATTTTCTCGGCCGCACGCGTCACGGGCGCGTGGCCGGCGGGCCGCGATCGGTCTCCCGCGGCGGCCCAGGTGGCTCAGGCGGGCGTGGGGCCGAGTGGCCGGGCGCGTGGGCCACGGCCGCGGCGGCCCTGGGCCGTGGAGGAGAACGGCGCGCCCGGAGGTGGCGGGGCGCGCTTCCTCCTGGTCTGTCATGCCCGGGGATCGGGGATCCACACCGGGGCGGGCGCGCGCGGCACGTCCCGCGGGCGGGCGGCGGATTCCCGGGAAAAGCGCGAAAATCCAGGCGTCACCGGCCCGAATGCGAGCGATTCCCGGCACCGGAAGGCCCGCAGAGGGTTTTGCTATCGGACGACCGGCCCGATGAACCGTGAATTCCCGATATAGGTACGCGTATCGGTCAAAGCACCCATTTCACCCGTAATAGGAAGGGGTCACGAGTCGTCTTCGGCGGAAGGGCCGGGGTCGAGGGGGTGGCAGGAGGTGAGCTCCCAGTGGCTGATGGCCGGATCGGTCAGCGCCGCGGTCACCGTGGCCTGGATCTGGTCGCTCGTCGTGTCGTCAGCGGTGTCGACCCGGATGACGATGTCTTTACTGGCCCGCATGAGGTCTTTATGCCATTTTTCGGGCAAAAGTGCCAATATGCGAATGCCGTCGATCGGCGAATTGGCCGACCGCTGAGACGTGTCGGCACGGTGCATCGTCAGCTCGACCAGCATCGTCACGTCCTCATTCAGTCCCAGGTGATGCCCAGGGTCCTCGTGGCGCAGCCGCCCTTACCGATGGTACCGGAGTCGGCGGGGAAGACGATCGCGATGGGCGGATCGGTGCGGACGGCCGAGTTCATCATTTCTCTTTCCCATTTCGCAAAGGCCGGATTTCTCACCGCGCAAAGGACGTCGCGGGATTCACGGCCGCTTACCAGGCGGATCGGCGGAGGCGGGGCTCAGGCGAACAGGCCCTCGGCCCATCGCTGCCAGCCCTGCTCGACGTCCATCAGATCGACCTCGTCGGAGAACAGGTGGTGGGCCACCACCACCGTGTCGCCTGCCCCCTCGGTGAACCGGTACAGCCCCTCGCCGGTGCGCACCCCGAGAAAGCCGGGCGCCACGTAGTCGGCGACCCCCTCGATCGGGCCCATCCCCTCCGGGGTCAGCCGGACCCGGTCCCCCTGCACGACCTCGCCGGTGACGCCCAGGCCCGTCAGGACCGTCGGCCACACTCCGCCGGGACCGGCGGAACCGGGCCGCGCCCCGGACACGACCAGCGCGAACCGGCCGGGGAAGTGCGTCAGATACTGGTCCAACGTGTGCAGGTACATGTCCCAGCCTCGGTGCAACGCGTCCATCCCGGCCTCCCAGCCTCATTCGGCGCCTCGCGCCGCTCGCTCTCCGGGGTCTCGGATCCGGCCGCCGGACCGGTCACCTCGACCATGGCTCAACGGTCTCACCGAACAATTTATTTGTCAAGACTACTAAAGTCTTCGGAGGGAGGGCATGCGTGAGCGCCGCCCGGCCGGTGGGGCGCGGCGGGGCGGGCTCGCGGGTGACCAGGGACGATCGAGCCGCGGCCGGGCGGGGCTGCGGGTGATCAGGACGGCCGCGGGGCGGCGGATCGTCAGGGCGGCTAGGCGGACTCGCGGATGATCAGTTCGGTGGGCAGCACCACGGGGTCGGCGGGCCCGCCCTCCAGCAGGCGGAGCAGCAGCCGCACCATGGCCGCCGCCTGCTCGCGGAAGGGCTGGCGGATCGTCGTCAGCGGCGGGTCGGAGTAGCGGGCCGCCTCGATGTCGTCGAACCCCACCACCGCCACGTCCTCGGGCACCCGCCGGCCCGCCTGCCGCAGGGCCTGCAAAGCCCCGATGGCCATCAGGTCGTTGGCGACGAAGACGGCGTCGAGCCCGGGGTCGTCCTCCAGGAGCTGGCGCATGGCGATCGCCCCTGACTCGCGGGTGAAGTCGCCGATGGCGACGATCGAGCGCCGGTCGGAGCCCTGCAGGACCGAGCGGTACCCGGCCAGCCGGTCCTGGCCGCCGATCATGTCGGGCGGCCCGGCGATGGTGGCGATCCGCCGCCGCCCCCGGTCGAGCAGGTGGCGCACGGCGTCCTCGGCGCCGCCGACGTTGTCGTTGTCGACGTAGGGCAGGTTGATGTTGACGGCGGGGCGGCCGTAGGAGACGACGGGCACGCGCATGCGCGTGATCGCGGCGGGCAGCGGGTCGGCGCCGTGCATCGAGATCAGCATGACGCCGTCGACGTGCCCGCCGGTCAGGTAGCGCTCCACGCGGGCGTGGCTCGTCGGGGTGCCGGCGAGCATCAGTATGACCTGCTTGTCGGCGGCCTCCAGCTCCGCGCTGGCGGAGCGGATGACCGTCGAGAACATCGGGTCGTCGGAGAAGACGCGGGTCGGCGGTTCCGAGACGACCAGGGCGATCGAGTCGGTCCGCTGGGTGACCAGGCTCCGCGCCGCGAGGTTCGGCACGTAGCCCATCTCGTCGACCGCGCGCATGACGGCGTCGCGGATCTCCGGGGTGACGGTCGTCCCCCCGTTGACGACCCGGGAGACCGTGGCGCGGGAGACTCCCGCCCGCGCCGCCACGGCCTCGAGAGTCGGTCGTCTCATACCACTGTCCTCCACGATGATGGATTATGCCGACTCTCTGATGACGAGCCGGTGGGGCATGATGACCGGGTGGCCGGGCTCGCCCTCGAACAGGCCGAGCAGCAGCCTGGCCGTGGCCGCGGCCTGGTCCTCCATGGGGCTGTGGACGGTGGTCAGCGGCGGGGCGGTGTAGAGGGCGGCCTCGATGTCGTCGAAGCCCACCACCGCCACGTCCTCGGGCACCCTGCGGCCCGCCTCGCGCAGGGCGCGCAGGGCTCCGACGGCCATCAGGTCGTTCGCCGCGAACACCGCGTCCAGCGCCGGGTCGTCGTCCAGGAGCTGGCGCATGCACTCGGCGCCGGAGATCCGGGTGAAGTCCCCGATCGCCACGATCGACCGGCGGCCGGTGTCCCGCAGGGTCTCGCGGTAGCCCGCGAGCCGGTCCTGCGAGGCCACCATGTCCAGCGGCCCGGTGATCGTGGCGATCCGGCGCCGCCCCCGGGCCAGCAGGTGGCGCACCGCCACGCGGGCGCCGCCCACGTTGTCGTTGTCCACGTACGGCACCCCGGCGGCGACCCGGCCCAGCGACACCATCGGCACGCCCATGCGGGCCAGCGACGCGGGCAGCGGGTCGGCGCCGTGCATCGAGACGAGCATGACCCCGGCCACGTGCCCGGCCGCGACGAACTGCTCCACCCGGAGCTGGCTCTCCGGCGAGCCGGCGAGCATGAGGGTGACCTGCTTGCCCGCCGCCTCCAGCTCCCGGCTGACCGTGCGGACCACGGCGGAGAACATCGGGTCGTCGGAGACCAGCCCCTTGGGCGGGTCCGAGACGATCACGGCCACCGCGCTGGTGCGCTGGGTCGCGAGACTGCGGGCCGCGCCGTTGGGCACGTATCCGAGCTCCCGCACGGCCTGGATCACCAGGTCGCGGATCTCCGGGGTGACCGTGGTCTCCCCGTTGACCACCCGGGAGACGCTCGACTTCGACACCCCGGCCCGGGCGGCGACCGCCTCCAGGGTGGGCCGTTTCATGCCAGCCCATTCTCCTTGATGACTCCGGCGTACCACTTGCCGCTGTCCTTGAGCAGCCGCCGCTGGCTGGCGAAGTCGACGTGGACGATGCCGAACCTGCGGTGGTACCCCTCGGCCCACTCGAAGTTGTCCAGGAACGACCACACGAGGTAGCCGCGCAGGTCGGCGCCCCCCTCGATGGCGGCGTGCACCGCGCGCAGGTGGGAGTCCAGGTAGGCGGTGCGGTCGGTGTCGTGGACGTGCTCGCCCGTCTCCTCCCTGGTCACGACGTCGTCGAAGGCGGCGCCGTTCTCGGTGACCATCAGGCCGACCTCGGGGTAGTCGTTGGACAGCCGCAGCAGCAGGCGGGACAGCCCGGTGGGGACGATCGGCCACTCCATGACGGTCTTCGGCACGTCGATGCCGGCGAACCGGATGTTCTCGGTCCCGGGCCAGGCGGGGACGGCCGCCTCCCCCGGGCTCGCCTCGACGACGCACGGGTTGTAGTAGTTGATCCCGATGACGTCGGTCGGCTGGTGGATCTCCCGCAGGTCGTCGTCGTGGATGTGCCCGAGGCCCGCGTGCCGCTCGACGATCTCCAGCACCTCGGCGGGGTAGGTCCCGCGCAGCACCGGGTCGAGGATCTGCCGGTTGAGCAGGCAGTCGACGCGGTTCACCGCCTCGGCGTCGGCCTCGGAGGGCTCGGCGGCCGGGTCGTGCGCCTGGGCCGGGGTGAGCACCGGTGAGGAGTTGATGACCAGCATGATCTCCTCGGCGCCCGCCTCGCGCAGGACCTGGGTCGCCAGGCCGTGCCCGAGCACGAAGTGGTGCGAGGCGATCAGCGCGGACGCGGGGTCCTGGCGGCCCGGGGCGTGCACGCCGGAGCCGTACCCGAGGAAGGCCTGGACCCAGGGCTCGTTCAGCGTGGTCCAGTGCCGCACCCGGTCGCCCAGGCGGGCGTGCACGGCCCCCGCGTACTCGGCCAGCCGGTAGGCGGTGTCCCTGGCGGTCCACCCGCCGCGGTCCTCCAGCGTCTGGGGCAGGTCCCAGTGGTACAGGGTGACGTACGGCGTGATGCCGGCGCCGGCGAGCTCGTCCACGAGGCGGTCGTAGAAGTCGAGGCCCCGGGGGTTGATCGGCCCGGTGCCGTCCGGCTGCACGCGCGGCCAGGAGACCGAGAAGCGGTAGGCGCCGAGGCCCAGCTCCGTCATCAGCCGGACGTCGTCGGCGTAACGGTAGTAGTGGTCGCAGGCCACGTCGCCGGTGTGCCCGGACGCGACCTTGCCGGGCGTGCGGGAGAAGGTGTCCCAGACCGAGGGGCCACGGCCGTCGTCCCTGGCCGCCCCCTCGATCTGGTAGGACGCCGTCGCGGCGCCCCAGATGAAGCCTTCGGGGAAGACCGCACGTCCCTCCGTCAGATATGAAGGCAGGGTCCCCCGAGTGGTGACGGTCATGGTCATCCCTTCACAGCTCCTTGCATGATTCCTCCGATGACCTGCTTGCCGAGCAGGGCGAACACGATGACCAGCGGCAGCGTACCCAGTGCGGTGCCGGCCAGGCTGAGCGCGTAGTCGCTGACGTAACCCGCCGCCAGTGTGGACAGCGCGACCTGCACGGTCGGGTTCTCCGGTGTCAGCACGACCAGCGGCCAGAAGTAGTCGTTCCAGGCCGCCATGAAGGTCAGCATGCCGAGAACGGCCGCCGCGGGGCGCGCGACCGGGAGGACCACGTGCCAGAACAGGCCCCAGGTGGTGCACCCGTCGACCCGGCCGGCCTCCAGCAGTTCGGTCGGCAGCGCCCGCGACAGGTACTGCGTCATGAAGAACACGCCGAAGGCGTTGGTGAGCGCCGGGACGACCAGGGCGTACAGCGAGCCGGTCCACTCCAGCTTCACCATCAGCAGGTACAGCGGGATGATGCCGAGCTGGGTCGGCACCATCATGGTCGCCACGGTGACCACCAGCAGGATCTTGCCGCCGCGGAAGCGCAGCTTGGCGAAGGCGAACCCGGCCAGCGTCGAGAAGAACATCACCGAGATCGCGATCGCCCCGGACACCAGCACGGAGTTCAGCAGGGCGAGGGCGAACGGGACGGTGTCGAAGACGCGGGCGATGTTGGCGAACAGGTTGCCGCCCGGGATGAGCGGAGGCGGCACGTCGGCCAGCGCGGAGTTGTCGCGGGAGGCGACCACCACGCTGTAGTAGAGCGGGAGCGCCGAGAAGAACGCCACCGCCATCAGGGTGAGGTAGGTGAGCGTGCGCGCCGTGCTCGTGCCACCGCGGGGGGTCATGACAGCCCTCCTCGCGAGCGGCGGGTGAGCAGGTAGTTGATGCCCGCGATCACGACGATGAAGATGAACATCATCCAGGAGACCGCCGACGCGTAGCCGAAGTCCAGCTTGGTGAAGTACTCGTAGATGAACAGGGAGAGCGTCTGGTACTGCCGGTCGGGGCCGCCGGTGATGCTGTAGATGCCGAACAGCAGCGGCTCGGCCAGGACCTGCATCGCGCCGATCGTGGAGGTGATCACGACGAAGATGATCGTGGGCCGGATCATCGGGATGGTGATCTTCCGGAGCTGGGTCATGCCGCTCGCCCCGTCGATGGTGGCGGCCTCGTACAGCTCACGCGGGACGGCCTGCATCGCGGCCAGGAAGATCAGCGCGTTGTAGCCCGTCCACCGCCACATGATCATGACCGAGATCGCGATGTGGGAGGTGGCGGTCCCGGCGTTCCAGTCGATCGGGGAGACGCCGAACCAGGAGAGCATCCAGTTGATCATGCCGTAGTCGCGGCCGAAGAGCTGGCTGAAGATGACGACGACCGCGACCACGCTGGTCACGTTCGGCAGCAGCAGCGTGACGCGGAACAGCGTCTGGGCCTTCAGCGGCCGGTTCAGCAGGTGCGCCAGCCAGATGGCCAGCAGGAGCTGCGGCACGGTCGACAGCACGCCGATGGACAGCGTGTTGAAGGTGGCGTTCCAGAAGTAGTCGTCCGACAGCAGCGCGACGAAGTTGTCGAGGCCGACGAACTTGTGCACGTCGGACAGCAGGGTCCAGTCATGCAGGCTGACCCAGGCCGTGTAGGCCAGCGGGAACAGGCCGAAGGCGCAGAAGAGCAGGAAGAACGGGGCGACGTAGGCGTAGGGCGAGGCCTTGACGTCGAGCCGGTGCACCAGCAGGCGCCGGTGCACCCCAGGGCTGGGACGCACCGGCGGATGTGGCGGGATCACCGCCAGGTCGCCTGGGGCACGGGTGGCCATGACAGCTCCTTTCGGCAAGCCATCGGGTCGGGCGGGCGGGCCGCCGGGATCCGGCCCGCCCCCGCCGCGTGTCGCGGAGGGGCGGGCCGCCCGGTCGGGCCCGCCGGCCGGCGGATCCGGCAGGGTGCGTGGCCGGCCCGGGGTACGGGCCGGCCACCCCACAGGGGCTACTTGATCCTTTCGAGGTCCTTGAGCGCCTGCGCCCAGGACTCGTCCGGCGTCTGCTTGCCCTGCTCGATGCGCTGGAGGGCGTTGCCGAAGGTCGTCAGGACGTCGCCCGCCTTGGGTCCGACGTGCTGCGGCTTGAGCGCCTTGGCGGCGTCGGTGAAGATCTTGCCGGTCGGCGCGTCACTGAAGAACGGGTTGGTGAACCCAGTGATGGTCGGGTCGTCGTAGAGCGCCGGGATGGAGGGAAGCGCGCCCGCGTCGGTGAACAGCTTGAGCTGGGTGTCCTTGTTGGTCAGCAGGTCGATGAGCTCGGCCGCCTCCTTGGGGTGCTTGCCCTGCTTGGGGGCCATCAGGTGGGTGCCACCCTGGTTGCCGCCGCCACCGCCGGGAACCGCGGCCACGTCCCACTTGCCCGAGGTGGTGGGCGCGGCGTCCTTGATGCTGCCGGTCTTCCAGGACGGGCAGATGATCGTGGCGAAGGAGCCCTTGGTCAGGCCGGTGTTCCACGGCGGGCTGAACGCGGCCAGCTTGGCGGACTCGTCGGCCTGGATCATCTGGGCCGACAGGTCGAAGGCCTTCTTCACGTCGGGGTTGGTGCCCGCGACGAGGGTGTTCTGGTCGTCGTAGAACCCGACGGGGGCCTGGTCGACGATGGCCCGGAAGTTCTCACCGGGGCCGTCGAACCACTTGGCGCCCTTCACGCCGGCGGCGATGAACTTCTTGCCCGCCTCCAGGTAGGCCTCCCAGGTCGGCCAGAGCTGGGACACCTCCGCGCGGTCGGTGGGCAGGCCCGCCTTCTTGAACAGGTCGGTGCGGTAGCACATCGCGAGCCCGCCCACGTCGGTGCCGAGACCGAGAAGCTTGCTGCCGTCGGCCGACAGGCCCTGCTTCCACTTCCAGTCGAGGTAGTCCGCCTGGCGCTTGCCCAGGCCGTAGTCGTTGAGGTTGTAGAACTTGTCGGGCAGCGGGGTGAAGGTGGCGATGTACCCCGCCTCGACGGCCTCGACGTCGGCAGCCCCCGCCCCGGTGGCGAGCTGCGTGGTGAGGTTCTTGTGGTGGTCGTTGAACTGCGCCCGGCGCTCGACGATCTCGACGTTCGGGTGCGTCTTCTTGAATTCCTCGTACAACGGCGCGAAGTGGAAGTCGCTGAACAGCGCGACGGTCAGCTTGATCTTCTCGGCCGGCTGGGTGGCGCCTGACGAGGCACCGGTACCCGTGCTGCCGCCGCTGCCGCAGGCGGTGACGCCAACGGCCAGTACGACGGCGAGCAACGGGGTGACCATCCCGGGGCGAAGCTTGCTCATAGACCCTCCCTGGGGGGCTATTAACGATCATGGAGGGAGCGCTCCCTGAGAAGGGTCATTCCGTTTCCTCCCTCGTGTCAACGGGTTCGCGGGTAACGATCGTCGTGACCTGACCGCCGGATCCGGTCCCCCTCGGGGGAGCGCTCTCCGATTTCCCTCGGCGTTCGCACAGCTCAGCGGGGGGAACAGCGCGTTCCGAGAACGCTTTGAGAGCGCTCTCAGCACCGCATCAATGGTTGCGGAAGGATGTGCGCAACGTTTCCTCCGAGTTAATTAGGCCCTTGACAGTTCCTTACAGGAAAGCGCACGCTCGGTCTCCGGGAGCGCTCCCCGACCCCCCATGCCTCACGAGGAGACGCCGTGAGTCCTTCCCGCAGCCCGAGCGGATTTCGCTTGGGGTTGCTCGTCGCCGCCGCGATCATCCTGATCACGTCCTGCTTCGCGCTCGTCCCCGCCATGGCGGCCGACTCCCTGCTGTCGCAGGGGAGACAGGTGACGGTCTCCTCGTCGGAGAACGCGGCCTTCGGCGGCGGTAACGCCGTGGACGGCAACGCCGGCTCCCGGTGGGCCAGCGCGTTCGCCGATCCGCAATGGATCCAGGTCGACCTCGGCGCGTCCGCCGCCGTCAGCCGCGTGGTGCTCTCCTGGGAGGCGGCCTACGGCCGGGCCTTCCAGATCCAGACCTCCGCCGACGGCGCGAACTGGACCCCGGTCTACTCCACGACCACCGGCACCGGCGGCACACAGGACCTCGCGGTGACCGGCACCGGCCGCTATGTGCGCATGTACGGCACCCAGCGGGCCACGGCGTACGGCTTCTCGCTGTGGGAGTTCCAGGTCTACGGCTCGACCGGGACCGCGCCCGGCTGCGACACGGCCAACGCCGCGCTGGGACGGCCCGCGACCGCCTCCTCCACCGAGAACGCCGCCTTCCCCGCCGCCAACGCGGTCGACGGCAACGCGGGCACCCGGTGGGCCAGCGCGTCCGGCGACCCGCAATGGATCCAGATCGACCTCGGCTCGGTCAAGCGCGTCTGCGGGGTGACCCTCATCTGGGAGGCCGCCTACGCGAGGTCCTTCCAGATCCAGACCTCCACGGACGCGAACTCCTTCACCACGATCTACTCCACGACCACCGGCACCGGCGGCACGCAGGACATCACGGTCGACGGGACCGGCCGGTACGTCCGGGTCTACGCGACGCAGCGGGCCACCCCGTACGGCGACTCGCTGTTCGAGGTGATCGTCCACACCGGCGTCCCCGCGACCCCGACCCCGCCGGTCACCCCCACCGGCGACCCGGTGCCGCCCGACCCGGGCCTCGACCGGCTGCTGTCGTACGGCAAGCCCGGTGTGGCGTCGAGTTCCCAGAGTGACGGTAATTGTTTTGAGTGCACTCCGGCGCGGGCGTTCGATCGTGATCTGGCGAGCCGGTGGGCGACGAGTTCGACGACGGGGTGGGTGGATCCGGGCTGGATCTACGTGGACCTGGGAGCGACCGCGCAGATCCACAAGGTGATCCTGCAGTGGGACCCGGCGTACGCGAAGTCCTTCCAGATCCAGACCTCGCCCGATGCGGCGAACTGGACGCCGATCTACTCCACCACCACCGGCACCGGGTTCAAGCAGACCCTCACGGTCAATGGCACCGGCCGCTATGTGCGCATGTACGGTACCCAGCGATCCTCGATCTACGGGTACTCGCTGTGGGAGTTCCAGGTCTGGGGCACCGGCGGCGCCCCCATCACCCCGCCGGCCCTGCCCGCCGACCCCCGCAACCCCCCGCAGCTGGTCTGGAGCGACGAGTTCAACACCGGCGCCGGCACCAAGCCCGACGCGTCCAAGTGGCGGGCGGAGACCGGGCCCGGTGTCAACAACGAACTGCAGTACTACACCGACAACGCCAACGCGACCACCGACGGGGCGGGCAACCTGGTGATGGAGGCCCGCAAGGAGACCACCGCGGGCTCGGCCTGCCCGGGCGGGCCCTGCCAGTACACCTCGTCCCGCATCAACACCTACGGCAAGTTCAATTTCACCTACGGCCGCGTCGAGGCCCGGATCAAGGTGTCCGGGACCAAGGGACTGTGGCCGGCGTTCTGGCTGCTCGGCGCCGACTTCTTCGACCAGGGCCGGCCGTGGCCCTACGTCGGCGAGATCGACATCATGGAGCACCTGGGCCGCGAACCGCAGACCGTGTACTCCACCATCCACGCCCCGGCGTACTTCGGCGGCGGCGGCTTCGGCTCGCCGTACTCCATCGCCGGTGACTTCGCGAGCGACTTCCACGTCTTCGCCGTCGACTGGAACAGCCAGGGCATGAGGTTCACCGTCGACGGCGCCACCATCCACACCGTCGACCGGGCGTCGCTGGAGACGACGCGCGGGCCGTGGGTGTTCGACCACCCGTTCTTCATCATCCTCAACAACGCCGTGGGCGGTGACTGGCCGGGCCCGCCCGACGCCACCACGGTCTTCCCGCAGAAGATGCTCGTCGACTACGTCCGCGTCTACCAGTGAGCGCCGGGGTCCCGCCACGGCGGGGCCCCGGTCACCCCCCACCCCCTGGATGCCGCCCATGTTCCCGAAGGTCCCCCGATGGATCGCCGCCGCCTCCGTGGCGCTGGTCCTGCTCCTCCAACCCCTGCCGGCGCTCGCGGCGCCGGTCGACCCCGCCCAGTTCCAGCAGGTCACCCTCGCCAAGGGCGTCGCCGAAGTGGGCGAACCCATGTCGATGGCGGTGCTGCCCGACCGCACCGTCGTGCACACCGCACGCGACGGCACGGTCCGCGTGACCGACGCCGCCGGCAACACCAAGGTCTCCGGCAAGCTCGCCGTCTACTTCAACGACGAAGAGGGCCTGCAAGGTGTGGGCGTCGACCCCGGCTTCGCCACCAACCGGTTCATCTACCTGTACTACGCCCCGACGCTCAGCACCCCGCCGAACGGCGCGCCGCTGGACGGGACCGCGGCCGACTTCGCCCGGTACGACGGGGTCAACCGGCTGTCGCGTTTCAAGCTGAACACCGACAACACCCTCGACCTGGCCGGTGAGAAGACCGTCCTCGAGGTCAAGACCAGCCGGGGCTTCTGCTGCCACGTCGGCGGCGACATCGACTTCGACGCCGCGGGCAACCTCTACCTGACCACCGGCGACGACAGCGAGCCCGGCTTCAACGACGGCTACGCCCCGCTGGACGACCGGCCGACCCGCAACCCGGCCCTGGACGCGCAGCGCGGAGCGGCCAACACCAACGACCTGCGCGGCAAGGTGCTGCGGATCAAGGTCAACGCCGACGGCTCGTACTCGATCCCCTCGGGCAACATGTTCGCCCCGGGCACGGCCGGCACCCGGCCGGAGATCTACGCCATGGGCTTCCGCAACCCGTTCCGCATGAGCGTCGACAAGGCGACCGGCGCGGTCTACCTCGGCGACTACGGTCCCGACGCGGGCGCGTCGAGCGCGCGCGGCCCGGGCGGGCAGGTGGAGTTCGACCGGATCACCAGCCCGGGGTTCTACGGCTGGCCGTACTGCACCGGCAACAACACCACCGCCGAGACCTACGCGCACTACGACTACGCGACCGGCGCCATCGGCGCGAAGTACGACTGCGCGGGCGGGCCGACCAACACCTCCCGCAACAACACCGGCCTGGCCAAGCTGCCGCCGGCCAGGGCCGCGTGGATCACCTACGACGGCTGCAACCTGGTGCCGGAGTTCGGCTGCGGCGCCGAGTCGCCGATGGGCGGCACGGTGTACCACTACAACACCGCGCTGAGCTCGCCGATCAAGTTCCCGCAGTCCCTGGACGGCCACTTCTTCGCCGGTGAGCTGCAGCGCCAGTGGATCAAGGACATCGTCGTCAACGCCGACGGCAGCCACGGGGCGATCAACCCGTTCCCGTGGACGGGCAAGCTGGTGATGGACACCGCCTTCGGGCCCGACGGCGCGCTGTACGTGCTGGACTACGGCACCGGGTGGTTCAACGGCAACGCCGACTCCGCCCTGTACCGAATCGAGTACATCGGCAACGGCACCGGCGGGCACGCGCCCCTGGCCACCGCGACCGCCAACCCCGTCACCGGGCGGGCGCCGCTGGCGGTGACGTTCTCCTCGGCCGGCTCCTCCGACCCCGACGGGGACGCCATCACGTTCTCCTGGGCGTTCGGCGACGGCGGCACCTCGACGGCGGCCAACCCCAGCCACACCTACACCGCCAACGGCACCTACGTCGCGACGCTGACCGTGCGCGACAGCACGGGACTGACCGCGACGGCCAACGCCACCATCACCGTGGGCAACACCGCGCCGGCGGTGAGCATCCAGGCGCCGCTGAACGGCCAGGTCTTCGCCTTCGGCGACACGGTCCCCTACAGGATCACCGCGACCGACCCCGAGGACACGACGATCGACTGCTCACGCGTCAAGATGACCTACATCCTGGGCCATGACGACCACGGGCACCCGCTCGCCACCGCGAACGGCTGCACCGGCTCGATCCAGACCCCGCTCAACGGCGACCACGACGGGGCCGCCAACCTGTTCGGCGTCTGGGACGCGCAGTACACCGACGCGGGCGGCCTCACGACGCACGCCCAGGTCGTCACCCAGCCGAAGAACCGGCAGGCCGAGCACTTCACCACCTCACAAGGGGTCGCGCTGTTCGACAAGGCGACCGCGCACGGCGCCAAGACCGTGGGCAACATCGAGAACGGCGACTGGATCTCCTTCGACCCGTACGTGCTGAACGGCATCTCGACGTTCGGCGCCCGGGTCAGCTCCGGCGGCGTCGGCGGGTCCATCCAGGTCAGGGCGGGCTCCCCCACCGGCACGCTCATCGGCACCGCGACCGTCCCGGTGACCGGCGGCTGGGAGACGTTCACCGACGTCTCGGCGTCGCTGTCGGGGGCCCCGGCGGGCACCACCAAGCTCTACCTGGTGTTCACCGGCGGCGCCGGCTCGCTGTTCGACCTCGACGACTTCACCCTCGGCGGCGGGACCACCCAGCCTCCCGCGGGCCTGTTGTCGGCGGGCAAACCGGTCACCGCCTCTTCCGCCGAGAACGCGGGCACCCCCGCCTCCGCGGTCACCGACGGCAATGCCGGAACCCGATGGTCCTCCGCCTTCGCCGACCCCCAGTGGATCACCATCGACCTCGGCGCCAACCGCTCGGTCAACCGGGTCAAGCTCACCTGGGAAGCCGCCTACGGCAAGGCCTACCGCATCGAGACCTCCACCAACAACACCACCTGGACCGCCGCCAGCACCGTCACCGCGTCCGACGGCGCCATCGACGACCTCACCTTCACCGCCACAACAGCACGCTACGTCCGCATGTACGGCACCCAACGCGCCACCGGCTACGGATACTCCCTCTGGGAGATGGAGGTTTACGGTGTCTAAAATCATCACCATGATCCTTACGGGGTTGATCATGGCCGTCATCGCGGTCGGGGCGCCCATGGCCATGGCCGCCGACCCGGCCTACAAGGTGCTCGTGTTCTCCAAGACCGCCGGGTTCCGGCACGACTCCATCCCGGCCGGCATCGCCGCCGTCCGCGACCTCGGCACCGCCAACGGGTTCACCGTCGACGCCACGGAGGACGCCACCGCGTTCACCACGGCCAACCTGGCCAACTACAAGGTCGTCATCTTCCTGAGCACGACCGGCGACGTGCTCAACGCCGCGCAGCAGACGGCGTTCGAGTCCTACATCGCCGCGGGCGGCGGGTACGTCGGCGTGCACGCGGCGGCCGACACCGAGTACGACTGGCCCTACTACGGCGGGCTGGTCGGGGCGTGGTTCGCCTCCCACCCGGCCATCCAGCAGGTCACCGTGCGGGTCGACGACACCACCCACCCCTCGACCGCGCACCTTCCCGCCGCGTGGGTGCGGACCGACGAGCTGTACAACTACCGCACCAACCCGCGCGAGGTCGCGCACGTGCTGGCCAGGCTCGACGAGTCGACCTACACCGGCGGGTCGATGGGCGCCGACCACCCCATCGCGTGGTGCCACCCGTACCAGGGCGGACGCGCCTGGTACACCGGGCTCGGCCACACGCAGGAGTCGTACGCCGAGCCGGCGTTCCGCGCGCACCTGCTCGGCGGGATCCGCTGGGCGGCCGGCGTCGCCGCCGGTGACTGCACGGCGCCGCCGCCCTCGAACGCGACCCAGGCGGAGAGCTTCTCCTCCCAGGCCGGCGTCCAGATCGTCGACAAGGCCAGCGCCAAGGGCGGCAAGGCCGTCGGGTACGTCGAGAACGGCGACTGGCTGGGCTTCTCCTCCACCGACGTCACCGGGGCCACCGGCTTCTCGGCGCGCATCGCGTCGGCGGGGACCGGCGGCACCATCCAGGTGCGGGCCGGCTCGGCCACCGGCACACTGCTCGGCTCGGTCGCCGCACCGGCCACCGGCGGGTGGGAGAACTGGCAGACCGTGACCACCACCCTGACCGGGACGGGCACCGGGCCGCTGTTCCTGGTGTTCACCGGCGGGGCGGGCTCGCTGTTCGACATCGACGAGTTCACCCTGACCAAGGGCACCGTCACCCCGACGCCCACCCCCACCCCCACCCCGACCATCACTCCCACGACGGGCCTGCTGTCGGCCGGTAAGCCGGCGACCGCCTCCTCCGTCGAGAACGCGGGCACCCCCGCCTCCGCGGTCACCGACGGCAACGCCGGAACCCGATGGTCCTCCGCCTTCGCCGACCCCCAATGGATCACCATCGACCTCGGCGCCAACCGCTCGGTCAACCGGGTCAAACTCACCTGGGAAGCCGCCTACGGCAAGGCCTACCGCATCGAAACCTCCACCAACAACACCACCTGGACCGCCGCCAGCACCGTCACCGCATCCGACGGCGGCACCGACGACCTCACCTTCACCGCCACAACAGCACGCTACGTCCGCATGTACGGCACCCAACGCGCCACCGGCTACGGATACTCCCTCTGGGAGATGGAGGTCTACGGCACCTGACCCGGCCCTGACCCGGATCCGATCCGATCCGGCCCGAACCTGACCTGATCCGTATTCCACCCGCGAGACAAGACGCGCCCCCGGCGGCCGGCCATCGGCCACCGGGGGCGCGTCCTTTCGATGGTGGAGTGTGGCCGGGCGCGTGGAATGGAAGGTTAGACGAACGGCCTTGGCGGGCATTTCGGTAAATCACTGCACCTGTGAGAGATGGGATGTTCTCCAATGAAGGCGGCAGTTCTCCTGGCAGGCCTGTTGACCGCGCTCGCCGGAGCCCCGGCGTCCGCGTCCGCCGAGGCGGGCCCCCGAACCGAGGCGTCCACGGCCACGTCCTCCACGACCTCGTCCTCCTCGACCACGGCCACATTCCCCGCGTCCGCTTCCGTGCCCGCGTCCGCTTCCGCGTCCGTGCCCGCTTCCGCGTCCGTGCCCGCTTCCGCTTCCGCGAAGAAGCCGGCCTATCCCGACGAGTTCTCCCTTCCGGACGGGTTCCAGCCGGAGGGGATCGCCATCGGACCGGGCCCGGCCGCGTACTTCGGGTCGCGCGCGACCGGCGCCATCTACCGGGCGGACCTGCGCACCGGCCAGGGCAAGATCATCAGTCCCGGGCCTGGCACCCCCTCGCTCGGCCTCAAGGTCGACGCGCGCGGCCGGTTGTTCGTCGCCGGCGGCACCGGCGGCGACGCCCGCGTGGTCGACACCCGAACCGGGAAGGTGCTCGCGAGCTACCGGCTCGCCACCGGCACCTCGTTCGTCAACGACGTCGTGCTCACCCGCGACGCGGCGTACTTCACCGACTCGGCCAACCCCGTGCTGTACAAGCTGCCGTTCGGGCGGCACGGCAAGCTGCCGGACCAGGCGGTCTCCGTGCCGCTGAGCGGTGACATCGTCTACACCACGGGCAACAACGCCAACGGCATCGCCCCCACGCCCGACCACAAGGCCCTGCTCGTCGTCCAGTCCAACACCGGCAAGCTGTTCCGCGTCGACCCGTCGACCGGGAAGGCCACCCTGGTGGACCTCGGCACCGAATCCCTGGTCAACGGGGACGGCCTGCTGCTGCAGGGCCGCGTCCTGCACGTCGTGCAGAACCGCCTGAACACCGTGACCTCCCTCTCCCTGGACCGCCACGCCACGTCCGGGAAGGTGGTCCGCAAGCTGGCGGACGGGCGCTTCGACGTCCCCACCACGATCGCCCCCTTCCGCGACCGCCTCTACCTCCCCAACGCCCGCTTCACCACACCCCCCACCCCCACGACCCCGTACAACGTGGTGGCCGTCGAGCGCGACTGACCGTCCTCCGGATCGGCGACGTGAAGAACGCGCCCCCAGGCCCACGTGGGTTCACTTAAGGCGGGTGAGGAGGGTTTCGGCGGTGCGGCGGCCGGAGACCAGGGCGCCCTGGATGGAGCCGGTGTCGCGGTGGTCGCCGCAGACGTAGCGGCCGGGGGCGAACTCGACCGGGCGGCGGAGCGGCATCGGCGGCGGCATCGCCGGGAGGGCCGCCTCGATCGGGTAGGTCGCGATGTGCTCCCAGGAGGAGGTGTCGCCGTAGATCTGGGTGAGGCGTTCACGCACGCGCGGCTCGTCCAGGTCACCGGCGACGCCGAGGACCGAGGTGGAGATCAGGGCCCGGCCGTCCGTGGCGTAGTCGGGGGCGGCCTCGGTGAGGACGATCGTGCCGGTGATGGCGCCCCCGGGGTCGACGATCTGCGTGGGCTCGCCGAGCGGTGATCTCGGGGCCGCGTGGTAGAAGGTGGTCGTGGCGCGCATCTCGGGCACCTTCAGGCCGGGGAGCAACCTGGCGGCGGTGGCCGGGTCGGTGGCCACCACGACGGCGGCGGCACCGATCTCGCGGCCGTCCCGGAGCGTCACGCCGTCCTCGGTGACGGCCGCCACCGGCGTCCCGAGGGAGACCGTGCGCTCGGGGAGCCTGGCGGCGAGCTGGGCGGGGATCCGGTACATGCCGAGCGCGGGCAGGCCGATCGTGCCTCTGGCGAACGAGCGCCAGAACAGGTGGAAGACGCGGCTGGAGGTCGACAGCTCCCGTTCCAGCAGCACGCCGGACAGGAAGGGGCGCAGGAGCGTGTCGATCATCTCGTCGGAGATGCCCCAATGGCGCAGCTCGGCGGCCGTCGTGCGCTCGGTCCCGCCGCGCACCGCCGAGGCGGGCAGCAGCAGGTCGCGGCCGGTCATCGCCGCGAGCGCGCCCTTGTCGGAGAGCGAGCCGACCTGGGCCAGCAGGGCGCTGAGGGCGTGCGCCGGGTGCCGCCACGGGAGCATCACGCGCTCGCGCCGGCCGTCGCGGAAGACCAGCAGCCCCGAGCCGAGCGGGCGCAGGTCCAGCGCGCCGATGTCGAGGACCCGGGCGGCCTCGGGGTAGGCGGTGTTGAAGACCTGGAACCCGCGGTCGAGGAGGAAGCCGGCGACCACGTCGGTGCGCACCCGGCCGCCCACGGCGTCGCCCGCCTCCAGCACGCGGACGGGGACCCCGGCCGCGCTCAGCCGCACGGCGCAGGCCAGGCCGGCGAGCCCGGCACCGGCGATCACCACTGTCTCGGGCATGGGCCCACCCTCCCCCGCTCACCGCCCGCGGCCGGCGGCCCGTACGGTCACGACATTGTCTTCGGCGGGACGACCGCTTTTGGACGCACCCCGTCGCCTCGGACGCACCCCCGCCGCCTTGGCCGCCCCCTTTGCCTCGGACACCCCCTTCGCCTCGGACACCCCCTTTGCCCTGGCCCCCCTTCGCCTTGGCCGCCCGGCTTGGCGCGGATTCGGTCACCCACCGCGTTCAGAACGTCGTCGAGGAGTCGGTGATGGCCACGCTGCGGATCTGGTCGGGCGTCAGGCCCTTCACCAGTCGCAGGTCAGCGCCACCCAGGTTCGCACCGACCAGGTCCGCGCCTCTCAGATCCGCGCCGCTCAGGTTCGCACTGACCAGGTCCGCGCGGTTCAGGTTCGCACCGACCAGGTTCGCGCCGCTCAGCTTCACGTAGCGCAGGTTCGCGTAGCCCAGGTCCGCGCCGACCAGGTCCGCGCCGTTCAGTTTCATGCCCCACAGGTTCGCGCCTCCGAGGTCCGCGCCCCGGATGCGGATGTTCTTCAGGTCGAATCCGAAGTCACGGTCGAGCCGGTCTCGGCTGATGACGGTGAGAGCGGCCTGGATGTCGGTGGCGGGTGTGGCGGGCATGGCGGCCTCGGGTTTCGGGTCGTGTTCGCGGATGAACGCGGCCAGGACGTCGCCGATGGTCTGGTGGTCGCGGGGGGAGTCCTGGGCGAGGCGTTCGAGGGCGTAGATGCCGCCCAGCCGGATGTCCACGGACGTGCGGGACCCGAGTTGTTCGACGGCTTTTGTGTAGCGGTCGGTGAGTTGTCCTTGCTCGGTGGTGCGCTGGGCCTCGCGGGAGGCGTCCAGGCTCTGGGCGGTGTACCAGAGGCCTTGGGCGGTGAACACGACGCCGCCGATGACGACCAGCCCGGTGGCGGCCTGGATCAGGGTGTGCCTGGCGGCGTTCACGGCCTCGACGCGTTCGGTGGCGGTCATCTGCCGGCGTTCGGCGGCGGTGAGCGGCTCACGTTCGCCGGCCAGGCGACGGGCGGCGGGTCCGATCAGGACGGCGATCCCCAGGCTGGAGACCACGGCCATCGCGGTGCCGCCCAAGGCCCAGCGGGCCCAGTCCGGAACGTCCAGCACCATCGCCGCGCAGACCAGGGCCACGTTCACCGCGACCGCGATGAGCAGCCAGACCAACCGGCGCAATCGCCGCCGGCCGCCGGTCCGGCGAGGCGGGGCAGGGCTGGCTGGGGCGGGACTGGGTGGAGCGGGACTGGGTGGGGCCGCGAGCCGGGCGGTACGACGGGCCTTGGCCGCTGCCGCCGCTGCGATGACCGCGCGTGCGGGCAGGCGCGGGGATTTGCTGATCATGCCCCAATTGCTAGCATCCGCACCGGTCCGCGCGTCGCGCTTTGTCCTGCCACGAGGTCCAGCGGGTGCCCCCATTCGTCGAACGACCCGTCGCGTGCCGGTTCCTGTCCCTCGGCGGCCATCCCCTTCAGCGGTCCAGCACGGCGCGGCGAAGTTCACCGTGGAGACCTGGTCCATAAGAATCCTGTGACCCGCGGGTAACCTCGCCTGACTCGTGAATCAGGTCCCAGTCGAGGTGCCGGAGAAGTTCGTTGCCGTCTTACCCGCCGACGACCATCAGAAATCCTTTCAAATCCATCCATATCGCTCGCGACCACGAAGCCTAAACAGAATGTAATTCTGGTTGAGTGGCCCTCGAACCTGAGCGGAAAGGACTTCCTCTGGAGGTAACGGTCGGCAGATATTGCGCGAGCCGATGGTTCTCCTCCCGACATGTCACGATGTGGAGGTGTATGCCGGACAGGTATTGATTTATATCTTGCGGCAGGATGCCCGGACAGGGAGACTCTCGGTAAGTCGATGACCTCGCAGGGTGGCGACGGTAATACGGCCGCTGTCCAATCGGGCTCACGGACGTGGACGCTTGGCCTATGCGGAAGATTTTTATCCAGCGGGAGGGGCGCATATGCGACGATTCGCCACAATCGGCCTTACCTGCGGCCTTGTGATGATATTCACGACAACGCCCATCAAAGTAGCTATGGCACGTACCGAAGTGACGGCCGGTACAAGCCAGATCGACACGCAGGTCTCCGATGAACGGCACTCGGCCGGTTGGGTTCCCACTCAGAAGCAACTCAGAGCGGCACTGCTCAGGACCTCGGACCTGCCGCGTGGGTTCAGAGAGGTAGCTGTGGACTCCGGATCCATAGATGGCCTGGAGAAGGGGTGTCCCATTATGGGGGAAGAGCCTGCCGGCCCTGTCACCGGCGAGGCCCATCGAATCCTGGCCGATACACGAAAGACCGTAGTGGTCAGCGAGACACTCGCCCAGATGAGCAATGCGACCGCACGCAAAACCTTCGCACAGTTCTCTCGGATAGCCACGCAGTGTCGCTCGTTCTCCTTCCAGAGCAGCGTCATGGGCATCGTCTCCGTCACCATCACTCCCATCAAGATGCGCAAGTTGGGCGCCGGGACGGCTGCCATGCGCATCAAGGCTGATACGGACGACATCGATCCCATCTACGTGAACTCTGTGCTCGTCCGCCACAACGGTACGTTGATATTCCTGGAGCACGTGGCGCGCCAAGCGGTCAGCAGAAAGATCACGGAGAGGTACGCGGCTCTGGCGTACAAGAAAGTCCGCATTCGCTGGTGACACGCTGCTCCGAATGCCGAGTCACCGCCAGGCCCACATGAGCATATTGCGTCTGGCGGCCAGAGCCGTGACCCGGTTCACCCGAACGGCCGGCCGGGCCGTGCTCGGAATTCGTAGCGGCGCCGGCCGTCTGCCGGGATGGACGCGTCGCCGACTTGACGTCATGCGAGTCGCATGCGCGTCGTTGAAGGAGCGGGTGCGGGCACTGTCGGCCGCGATCGCGGCGTGGGCGGAGCACCGATTTCGGGAGGGCTGGAACAGGGCGAGCGGCGCGGTCACTGCGCTCCGCCGACGGCGGCTGAGCTGGTCCGGTTCGGAAAGGCCGAGGTATTTCATCACCTCGGTCACCCTCGGCGGGGTGTTGGTGGGCATTTCCTACTCCATCTACGTCGCGACGGCCAGCCCACCGAAGCCGCCCATCGTGGAGGGCGCGGGCGAGTTGTACACCGACCGGCCCGAGGTGGCCGCCAGCGTTGCCGTGTCGTTCTCGCCTACCGGTGTGCGGGCGGGACGCTCTCAAGTGCAGATTGACATCATCTTCTTGGAGCAGAAGGCCAAGCCGGTTAAATGGGCACTGGTGCTGTACGGCGATGCGGCGTTCGCCGATCCTCACGACCCTGGGACCACCGTCATACCACCCGGCGCGGAGATAGTCCCAGCGTGGGCTGGGGATCCACCTTTCGCCGCCAATCCGCGCAAGAAGGTGCAAATCATCTCTGGGACGACATATCCGGCTAATCTCAAAGGACAGGTAGGCGTCGCAAGTATCAGCGGCTGGGTGCCGGTCGCGGTCGTGTCCCGATCCAGAGCGATTTTCACGCTCGCCCTGCCCCGCTACGGCCGGGTCCATCTGTCGCCGTTGTTCGATTTCCCGAAGAAACCGGGAGCCATCGACATCGGTATACCCGGTAGGTGGCAGCGTCCCGATCGTTTCCAGGTGAACGTGAACGCGGGGAGGAACCCTGCCGGATACCGTATCGACCTGGCGTCTCCTGATGTGGCGGACCCCACGAAGCTCTCCTGGGAGAGCAGCGAATCCATCCGGGCCGTCCTGCGCAGGACCGACCTGGACGAGGAGGCCAAGCAGCAGACCATCAACTTCCTCCTAGGAGCCGTCGTCGGCGCGGGCGCATCATCAGTGGTCGTCGCGCTGGAAAACCTGGTCAAATCCCTGAGGTGGACCGTCACAACCGGTTGAGCATCGCGAGCATGGCGCGACTCTCCAACGATGACTCCACGGGCTCATTCACGTCCTGAAATGTCGCCTGCACCTCGGCTCGGCCTCGTATGGCGGATATGAGGTCGATGATTTGTGTGATGTCCTGGTCGTTGACGTCGATGACGACAGTGAAGCGGTAAGCCACCACGTCGGGCAGGTCAGTGATCGGGGAGATGGGCACGACATCGATACCGTGCAACTCATAGGACAAGCGGCGTAATTGCTTGATCATGAGATCTTTGAGGCAGGAAATCGCCTTCGCGCCCCGCAGGTCGCGAAGGTCGGCGGCCGCCCTTTCCGCAGTGTCCGCGAAGGTGACGCTCGCCTGGACGCGCCTGCCGTCGTCGCGGACAAACTGGGAGGAGAATGCACGCGCCGTTTCATGCTGTCTGGGTGGTGGGCCGCCAAGGCACGTGCTCAGGGCCTGCTCATCCTGCCCGGCCCTCGGGTTGGTCATATATGGCAACCCCTGGAATCCTTTCCCGAGGTCCTTCAGGCGCAACACCGCGGCCCTGGCCGCTTCCTGGTCGGCCCGCACAGGTAAAGCGTCGCGCGGTGTGGCCAATGGGGAAGCGGTACTGCTATGCGAAGGATTCGGCTGGACCCCTCCGAAAGAGCAAGCCGAACTGGCGACTACAGCGAAGACCGAAATGAGTGCTTTTGTGACCACATCGTATCCAAGCACCATCGTGACATGATATGCCAAATCGGTGATCCAACAGCGATGAAGCGATTATCGGCCTGATACTCCGGACCACGCCCATCTGCTTAGATGTAATGGTGAATTCCATGAGCGGGCTGGCCAAATCAGCGGTCATCACAGGGCCGACCAACGCCACGGCGCCGACGGTGAGCTGATCGACCAGAGGAAGCCGTCCCCCCGCGCACCGCCACGAGCGCCCCATCGGCTGCGTGCGTGGATCGTGCCGGCCCGCGCTGAAGGCGACGGTAGCCGGGCGCTGTGAGTTCATCGCGACACCGTGGGCCGTCGATGGAACCGATTCAGGCCACCCGGCCTGTTGAGGATCTGGCGGGCCCCTGGTTCGCAGTCATACCGGACCGCTCGCTCCTCCAGGCCTGATCCACGTGGAGACGGCCGCGCCGCTGTGCGACGTTCATCAAGGTGACCTGGTCCATAAGAATCCTGTGACCCGCGGGTAACCTCGCCTGACTAGGGTCCCCGGCATGAGTTCCAGATTCAGCCGGGGTCTCCCCGCCGGTGCCGCCGTCGCCGTGGCCCTCGGCCTGCTGGCGCCCGCGGCGTCCGCCTCCGTGACGCCCGACCACACGGTGAAGATCACCGTCATGGCCAGCTCCGACATCCACGGCAACGCCCTTAACTGGGACTACTTCAAGAACACCGAGTTCGACGACAGCACCCACAACGACGTCGGCCTGGCGAAGGTCTCCACCCTGGTCAACCAGATCCGCGCCGACCGGAGCGCCGGGCACACGCTGCTGTTCGACTCGGGCGACACCATCCAGGGCACCCCGCTCGACTACTACTACGCCAAAGTCGAGCCGGTCACCGAGACCGGGAAGACCCACCCGATGGCCAAGGCCATGAACGCCATCGGGTACGACGCGGTGACACTCGGAAACCACGAGTTCAACTACGGCCTGCCGCTGCTCGCCAAGTGGATCAAGCAGATGAAGGCGCCGGTGCTCGGCGCGAACGCCGTGTCGGCCAAAAGCGGCCTGCCCGCGTACCTCCCCTTCATCATCAAGACGATGAAGGTCAAGGGCGAGCGGCCCGTCAAGGTCGGCGTGCTCGGCCTCACCAACCCCGGGATCGCCATCTGGGACAAGGGGAACGTCGAGGGCAAGCTCAAGTTCCTCGACCTGGTCGCGAGCGCCAAGAAGTGGGTGCCGGTCATCCGTGCCCTCGGCGCCGACGTGGTCCTGGTCACCGCGCACGCCGGCGACAACGGCCTGTCGTCCTACGGCTCGGACCTCCCGGTCGAGAACGCCTCCGCACTGGTCGCCGAGCAGGTCCCCGGGATCGACGCCGTCCTGTTCGGCCACGCGCACAACGACGTGCCGCAGCGGTTCGTCACCAACAAGGTGACCGGGCAGCAGGTGCTGCTCACCGAGCCGAGCAAGTGGGGCCAGCGCCTGTCGGTCGTCGACTTCACCTTGGCCAAACAGCGTGGCAGGTGGGCCGTCACGGGCAAGTCCTCGACGACGGTCAACACCAACACGGTCGCCGAAGACCCCAAGATCGTCGCGCTGATGAAGAACCAGCACGACAAGACGGTGGGCTACGTCAACCAGGTCATCGCCCAGTCCAAGGAGCAGTTGTCGGCGGCGGAGTCCCCGTACAAGGACACCCCGATCCTCGACTACATCCAGAAGGTGCAGACCGACCTGGTCACCAAGGCGGTCGCGGGCACGGCCGACGCCTCGCTGCCGGTGCTGTCGATCGCCGCGCCGTTCAGCCGCTCGGCCGTCTTCCCGGCCGGACCGGTGAGCGTCCGCGACATGGCGGGCCTGTACGTGTACGACAACACGCTCCTCGCCGTCAAGCTGACCGGCGCCCAGATCAAGGACTACCTGGAGTACTCCGCCAAGTACTTCGCCCAGGTCGCCCCCGGCGCGCCCATTGACCTCGCCACCCTGACCAACGCGGGCGGCACCCCCGACTACAACTACGACCAGCTTTCCGGCGTCACCTACGACATCGACATCGCCCAGCCGGCCGGGCAGCGCATCACCGGCCTGTCCTACGGCGGGCAGCCGGTCGCCGCCGACCAGCAGTTCGTCGTGGCGATCAACAACTACCGGCAGTCGGGCGGCGGCGGGTTCCCGCACGTCAAGGACGCCCCGGTGGTCTACAACGCCCAGGTGGAGATCCGGCAGGCCCTCATCGAGTACGCCACCGCCTCCGGCACCATCGACCCCGCCACCTTCGCCGACCCCAACTGGAAACTCACCCGCGCCGGCGTCCCCGTCTTCTGACCGCCAACCCCCGAAGGCTCCTCGCGACCACCACGAGGGGCCTTCCATGGTCCTCCGCTTCGCTCCGGTCAATCTCCCCGGGGGCTCCGCCCCCTTCGACCCCCGAATCGACCCTCACCTCCGGCGTCGCCTACGAATGAGCATGACCGCATTCACCAACGCTTCACCGGGGAACTTGGGCAGGTCGTCATGGCCAGACGATGATGCCCGGAGTCGGCGAGGTCACCGGGGTGGGCGGATGTCCGTGATGTAGGCCGCGAGTATCTGGGGGTCGGTGACGAGTTTCTCGAGGGTGCCCGGGAGGTTCCTGGCGACGAATCCGTGGATCAGTCCCTTCGCCGCGTGATCCCGCAGCTCATTGAGACTCAGCCCGAATCCGGTGAGCGCGGGTGCGTCCTCGGGCTTCAGCAGGGACACCCATTCTCGGAACTCCGTCGTCAGCGGCTCCGCGCTTCCTTTCGATGCGCACGTGTCGAACCCCCTGAAACGACACCAGATCGACGGCTCCCAGGCGAGAGGCTTTCCCCCTCGCGCTCCGGAGAGGAAGACCACCTCAGGGTTCCGCCAGATCCTCGTCGCCGACGACTCCGGAACGGGCTTCTTCAGGAAGACGACCACCTGGACGGCGGAGCTCTTGAGCACCGAATCACCGCCGGCCTTGTGAAGGTAGGAGACCGCGTCACCGTATTCGTCGTACACCGGATCCTGCTGGTCGATCTCCGCAAGGATGCCGGTCATCCTCCAGGGTTTGACCAGCGGCACCGACAGCGCCGAAGAGGACTCCTGATGGATGTCGTAGGACCAACCGGGCGGATCGTCCATCGCCATCCTGGCCCGCACCTGAACCTTGACGATGCCCGGAGCGGGCCCGCAGTCCTGCTCGTCGTCGCTTGCCCCCGAGTCCACGGCGTAGTCGGGATTGGTCACGGTGAACGCGTTGAGCGCGACCAGCCGGAGACGCTCGCACCCGAGCGAACGGGGCTGGTCGGCTCGAGTGGCGAGCACGGACACCGACAGGGTGCCGCACAACGCCACGACACCGGCGATCAGTAGCGTCTTGGCCCTCATCAGTCTGCCTGCCCCCGGTGAGTCGTGCGGAACACGGACAGGGCCGGAGTGGCGCACCCTGCGGCACTACTCCGGCCCCTGATATCCATTCCGCCGGCACGTCAGGCGCGGTGCCATCTCCAGCGGATGTCGCCACTGGCGAAGGTACAGCGGTATCTGCGGTTGGTGACCTTGGCGTAACCGTACTTCTTGTGCGCGGCGGCCGGGCAGAAAGCGCCGGGGGTGATGCACACCCAGTGGTTGCCCGACTGGCGGTACTTGCAGGCCGCGACGGCCGTGGACGCCTGGGCCGCCGAGGTGGCGACCGGGGTGAGCAGCAGGCCGCCGGCTAACAGAAATGCGGATGTAGTTGAGCGAAAGCGCACGAGAAGGAACTCCTTGTACAGATGTGCGGATAGGTGCGCAGAGTAGACGGCGACTCCCCGCACACGGTTGACCACCGAACTCACCTGGAGCTCCCTCTCCCGGCCAAACGTGCCGGACGCGGCAGCCGCTCCGCCCACGGGAGCGGGCTACCGAGAGGTCGGTCAGGTAGACACCGCCACGTGCTTGAACCCTCCGCTTGACCTGGGGTTATGTGCGGGCCCGTGGCGTGGGCCGGGACGTCTCGACGAGGTAGGTCGCCACGTCCATTTCATGGGTGGCAGGAAGTGGTCAGGGGCGGGCAGCTTGCTGCCGTCCATTCATCTGGATCGGGGCCCCGGATTCCCGCATTGTTGTAAGTGCGAGAACAAAACAACGGCCCTCTAGAAAAGGAACACGAAAATGACGAACACCGCCACCGCCAAGAACACCGCCACCCGCGCCGCCGGCACCACCTGGGACTCCTTCACCCGCACCGCCGGAACCACCTGGGACACCTTCGGCCGCACCCCCGGCACCACCTGGGACTAACAAACCAAGAAACAATCCGCATCACCACCAATAAATAATCTCGACCCATCAAACAACCTTCACCTAATAAGCAGATCCGACAACCCATACCAACTCCAACACATCGAAACACGCCACTTCCACAGCACCGAAATTCCGTACCACGGCAGCACCAGAACCGCCCGGCAAGCCGACTAAGACCCTCTTGATTCACCCAAGGAATCGACGGCATCGGCGACCATCACCGGGATCCCGGGCAAGAAGCGACACCCCTCCCGCATCGCCTTCCGTCGACCCGTCACGCCCTGACGATGGCCCGCGCCCGCGTGGCGGTCGAGCTTCGTCACCTGGGCGTTCTGTCGGCGGGATCCGCGCGACGCCCACCTGAGGCACGGCCCTGGAGCAGGCGGCCGGGCTGGCGCGTGCCGGCTCGGGACTCGTGGGCCCAGACCGCGTCTTGAAATGACGGGCGCGGCGCCGTGGAGGATGCGCATGCGGGCTGTGTAGACGCCGCGAGGGCGGGCCTCACGGCCCTGAGGAGCCCTCTACCCCTCTGTACGAGCAGATCGGCACCGGAGTGCCGCTTCTACTAGGAGCTCGCCGGTGCGTCGGGCCAGGGTCGGATACCCGCTGGTCGACGTCCTGACCTGGGGCAGCGCGTGAGTCTGATCGGCGGTTCCGCATGTCACGTTCAGCGGTGGCAGGAAGTGGTCAGGGGCGGGCAGCTTGCTGCCGTCCATTCATCTGGATCGAGGCCTCAGATTCCCGCATTGTTGTAAGTGCGAGAACAAAACAACGGCCCTCCAGAAAAGGAACACGAAAATGACGAACACCACCACCGCCAAGAACACCGCCACCCGCGCCGCCGGCACCACCTGGGACTCCTTCACCCGCACCGCCGGCACCACCTGGGACACCTTCGGCCGCACCCCCGGCACCACCTGGGACTAACAAACCAAGAAACCCCGGATAGACACCACCGACCACAAACAATCCTGATACACCGAACAACTTCCACCGCTAACCGAATCCAATAACCCAGACCAGCTCCACAGCACCGAGACGCATCACTTCCACAGCACCGGAATTCCGCACCACCGCGACACCAGAACCGCCCGGCAAGCCGACTAAGACCCTCTTGATTCATCCAAGGAATCGACGGCATCGGCCACCAGGATCCCGGGCAAGAAGCGACACCCCCCTCCCGCACCACCTTCCGCCGGCCCGCCACGCCGGTCGAGCGCCCGCGCCCGCCTGCCGGTGGGTCGACGTCCGCGGCGAGTCCCCCGGGTTAGTCAAGGCGAGCCCGGCCACATGGTCTCTTCCCGTCGTTGTCGGTGTGGGGAACCGGTCACTCGGCCCGACGACGCCACATCAACGGCCACGACGACTCGTCAACCAGTCGCTGGCCGACGCCCTGACCTGGGGCGGTGCGACGGCGTGTCCGGTGGTTCGGTGTGTCTATTTCATGGGTGGCAGGAAGTGGTCAGGGGCGGGCAGCTTGCTGCCGTCCATTCATCTGGATCGGGGCCTCGGATTCCCGCATTGTTGTAAGTGCGAGAACAAAACAACAGCCCTCCAGAAAAGGAGCACGAAAATGACGAACACCGCCACCGCCAAGAACACCGCCACCCGCGCCGCCGGCACCACCTGGGACTCCTTCACCCGCACCGCCGGAACCACCTGGGACACCTTCGGCCGCACCCCCGGCACCACCTGGGACTAACAAAAAAGGAAATCCCGGATAGACACCACCGACCACAAACAATCCCGACCTACCCGATAGCCGCCATCCGATAGTCGAATCCACATCCGAACCCACCGAACCAAACTCCCCAAACCATTTAAACAACACCGACTCCGCAGCATCGAAACACACCAGTCATACGGGATCGAACTTCCGCGTCACAGCAATACCAGAGCAGCCCGGTAAGCCGACTAAGACCCTCTTGATTCACCTACGAATCGACGGCATCGGCCACCACCACCAGAACCCGGGCAAGAAGCGATACACCCCTCCGCATCACTCTTCCGCCGGCCTGTCAGGCCGGATGGTCGCCCACGCCCGCGTGCCGAGCGAGTGCCCTCACCTGGGTGTTCGACCGTCGGGATCCACTCTGTGCCACCTACCGGGTAGCGCCACCACGGTGTTTCCCCGTCGAGCTCCACGTGGTGCCCACCTGAGGGCCAGGTCTTGCATCAGGGGGCCGAGGACCCGGCGCATGCTCGCCTGCGGTTCCGTGCCCTCGACGGCGTCCTGGAAGGACAAGTGCGACGACAAGCTGCGTGGGTCGGACCTGGTGCGTCTGAGGGGCGCTCTTGGCCGCTGTGCGGGCACATCGGCGCCAGAAGGGTGCCTTCGACCGCGGGATCTCCGGTGTGGCGGGACGGGCCGGGTCCTGGCTGGTCGACGTCCTGACCTGGGGCAGCGCGTGGGTCTGATCGGCGGTTTCGCATGTCACGTTCAGCGGTGGCAGGAAGTGGTCAGGGGCGGGCAGCTTGCTGCCGTCCATTCATCTGGATCGGGGCCTCGGATTCCCGCATTGTTGTAAGTGCGAGAACAAAACAACGGCCCTCCAGAAAAGGAACACGAAAATGACGAGCACCGCCACCGCCAAGAACACCGCCACCCGCGCCGCCGGCACCACCTGGGACTCCTTCACCCGCACCGCCGGCACCACCTGGGACACCTTCGGCCGCACCCCCGGCACCACCTGGGACTAACAAACCTAGAAGTCCCAGATAGACACCACCGACCACAAAGAAACCGGCCATTACCCGCCGACCGAATCCGAATCCGAATCCGAATCCGAATCCGACGAGCTAAGCCGAACTTCAGATCTCCAGAACAGACCGACTTCCCACCACTGAAATATCGCAGCGCTACACAGCACCAAGATTCCGCACCACTGCAACACCCAGAACCGCCCGGCAAGCCGACTAAGACCCTCTTGATTCAGCTAAGGAATCGACGGCATCGGCCACCAGAACAATCCGGGTAAGAAAGCGGACACACCCCCTCCCGCACCACCCTTCCGTCGGCCTCGCACGCCGGACGATCGCCTGCGCTCGCCCTGGACGGCAAACCCAGGCCACCGCCCTGAGTGCAGGAGACCACGCCTACGGGAGGCGCCGAGCCCGGTACACGAGGGGTCTGGTCGCCAGCGGCATGGTCTCTCCCCGTCAGTGATGGCTGGAAACGGTCACTCAAGCCTGGTGGGCTTCGGTGGGTGCCCCGTCGCCGGGAAGCCGGGAGGCCAGGAATCGCCCGGCCCGCTCCAGGGCCGCCGTCGCCTCGGCCGAGTCATTGTGCTGGAACACGTGCGGTTCACGCGGAGCGATCTCCAGCGTCACCGCGACCTCGTCGGCACCCGCGCGACCGGCCAGCCGCACGGCGTCGTCCAAAAGGAGCTCACTCGAACCGACCTGGATCAGCAGGGGCGGTAATCCGGCGAGGTCGGCGAAGACCGGGCTTGCTTCGGGCGCCGACCTGTCACCGTCCGGGAGGTACTGATCCGAATACCACTCGAAAGCGGTCGGCGTGAAGATCGGGTCGATCCCGACCTTGGATCGCATGCTCGCACCGCCGAGAGTGAGATCGGCCCATGGCGAGAACAGGACCGCGGCCGCCGGCATCGGCGAGCCCGCGTCGCGGGCGCGGAGCAGTGTGACGACGGCCAGTCCGGCCCCCGCCGAGTCGCCCGCGATCACCACCCGCCGGGGGTCGACACCCGATTCCAGCAGTTCCAGGTACGCCGCCAGGCAGTCGTCCGGCGCCGCAGGAAACGGCTCCTCGGGCGCCAGCCGATAGTCGAGCGAGATCGCCCGGCCGTCGAGGTGCCGGAGCAACGCAACGGTGAGGTGGGCGGTGGCGCGGGGTGACCCGACCACGAAGCCGCCGCCGTGGAAGTACAGCAGCACGTCCTCGCCGCCGCGAGTGGCTCCCTCGGTGCCCGCCGTGCCGGGCGCCTCGATCCGGAGCTCCAGTGCCGGTCGCCCACCGAGGGTCGTCGCCGACAGCTCGACGTCGTCGGGTAGGGGCCGGGTGAGCATTGTCGAGAACTGCGCGCGCTGTTCCGCGACGCTTTGCATCGTGTCCTCCATCGTGTGGTATTTAGTCAGTCTGCCTGACAGTCAAGCGACCTTACCATATGCGATGATACCGTCAAGCCGCCTGACGAAATCGCTCCGCAGAGAGGCCGCCCGGGATGACGACGCGATCCGGAAAGCGAGGAAAGGACGACGAGGGCAACGTGCCGCTTCCGACCCTGCTCACGCAGGCCAAGGACATCGCCGTCGACAAACTCCACCAACGCCTCGCCGACGAGGGGTTCGAGGGGATCCGGTACGTCCATGGCTCCGTCTTCCGGTTCATCGGCCCGGAGGGCTCGCGGCTCACCACGCTCGCCGAACGCTCCGGGCTCACCAAGCAGGCGATCGGCGAGGTCGTCAGCGAGCTTGAGAGACACGGCTACGTCGAGCGGGTGGCCGACTCGGACGACCGTCGCGCGAAGATCATCCGGCTGACCGACCAGGGCACGATGGCGCAGGTCGCCGCCGCCCAGATCCTCACCGACATCGAGTGGCGATGGTCACTGAGCCTCGGCCAGGATCGGGTCACCACGCTGCGGCGAACGCTGGAAGAGCTCATCGGCCTCGAAAGCGACTGATCCTCCGATCGCACGCGGAGATCTCGGCCTGACCGAGTCACACGCGCGGATCGCGGCCTGGTCCAGCCCGGGATCTGAGATGGTCACCGCTGTGATCATGCTCGTCGATACGCCGATGCCGGTACGGGACGCGCCGCGGTGGCGGGGTGACCACGTCCTGACCTGGGGCGACCAGACGACCTGTCCAGCGGTTCGGTGTGTCTATTTCATGGGTGGCAGGAAGTGGTCAGGGGCGGGCAGCTTGCTGCCGTCCATTCATCTGGATCGGGGCCCCGGATTCCCGCATTGTTGTAAGTGCGAGAACAAAACAACGGCCCTCTAGAAAAGGAACATCAAAATGACGAACACCGCCACCGCCAAGAACACCGCCACCCGCGCCGCCGGCACCACCTGGGACTCCTTCACCCGCACCGCCGGAACCACCTGGGACACCTTCGGCCGCACCCCCGGCACCACCTGGGACTAACAAAAACGGAAAAGCCCGGAAGAACGACATCGACGATAATCAACCGATTGACCTCAGTTTCTCCATCAAATAATCGAATCCGACGAGCCACGACAACTCACAGCACTGAAGTTTCGCATCACAGCGGTAGATCAGCCCGGTAAGCCGACTAAGACCCTCTTGATTCACCCAAGGAATCGACGGCATCGGCCACCATCATCAGAATCCGGGCAAGAAAGCGGATGCACCCCCTCCCGCCCCACCCTCCGCCGGCCTGTCAGGCCGGGCGATGGCCCGCGCCCGCGTGACCGCCGGAGGTCGCCACCAGGGTGTTCGGTCGGTGGGGTCCACGCGACGTCCTCCTGAGGGCTTGGCCCTGGAGCAGAGGGCCAAGGCTTGGCGCGTGCTCGCCGAGGATTTGCGACTTCGACCACGTCCTGGAACGACGAGCGCGGCGTCATCGAGCTGCGCGGACGCGGCGAGTGCGGACCTCGCAGGGCCTGGAGAGGGCTCTTGGCGGCTGCGCGAGCAGATCGGCACCGGAATGCCGCCTCGGCCGGGAGCTCTCCGGTGCGTAGAGCCAGTGTCGGATACCCGCTGGTCGACGTCCTGACCTGGGACAGCGTGCGGGTCTGACCGGCGGTTCCGCATGTCACGTTCAACGGTGGCAGGAAGTGGTCACGGGCGGGCAGCTTGCTGCCGTCCATTCATCTGGATCGGGGCCTCGGATTCCCGCATTGTTGTAAGTGCGAGAACAAAACAACAGCCCTCCAGAAAAGGAACACGAAAATGACGAACACCACCACCGCCAAGAACACCGCCACCCGCGCCGCCGGCACCACCTGGGACTCCTTCACCCGCACCCCCGGCACCACCTGGGACACCTTCGGCCGCACCCCCGGCACCACCTGGGACTAACAAACCAAGGAATCCCGGATAGACACCACCGACCACAAACAATCCTTACACACCGATCAAATTCAAACCGACAACCGAATCCAGCAACGCACACCAACTCCACAGCACCGAGACACATCACTTCCACAGCACCCAAATTCCGCGCCACCGCAGCACCAGAACCGCCCGGCGAGCCGACTAAGACCCTCTTGATTCACCCAAGGAATCGACGGCATCGGCCACCACCACCAGAATCCGGGCAAGAAAGCGGACACACCCCCTCCGGGACACTCTGAATGCGATGAGTCGCGCCCACAGGCCGATCCTGCCGTTGGCGATGGGCGACCGGCCGGGCGAGCTACGGGACCGAGCCGGGGCAAGGGCCGCTGGTGACGGTGAAGGTGTGGGTCGCGACCACGCGCGGTGGGAGGGACGAGAAGGACCACTTCCGCTCGAATTCGCGGCTCAGCTTCGCGCTCTCCTTCAGCGGGAGGAGGACGGCGTAGACCGTGACACTCTTGCCGGGACCTTCTACGGGGCCGAGGTAGAGCTCGGGCATCTCCCACGTCGCCGAGGCCCGGTCGACGCGGGCGGCGTTCCAGGCCGGGAAGTACCGGTGACCGCCCTTGGAGTACACGCGGAGGGCGTATCCGGGCGGCACCCACCCGGACCCCGATATGGGCCCGCAGGTCGGCACCGAGCCGGTCCTGTCGAAGATGACGAACGGCGCCTCGATCTCCTCCGGCCCCCGTGACACGGAACCAGGCCGCTCGGACGAGGTCGAATCCCCCGACTCCGATGGCGTAAGGTCCGCGTGGGCTGAGGCGTCTCTGGACGCCTCCCCCGACTCCGATGGCGTAGGGTCCGCGTGGGCTGAGGCGTCTCTGGACGCCGGCATCGGCCCGGGGCCAAGGACGCCCGAGCCGGTCATCTGCCAGGCCGCGAGCGCCAGCACGGCGACCAGAACGGGCACGCCGGCGAACGCCCCGAGCCTCCCCCGTGCCGGACCACCGGCGTCCGGCGGGGACGGTACGGGTGGGACCGCGAGCCAGACGGCGGCCGAGAAGTTCTTGTCGGCGAGCTCGACGTCCACGCGCCGGAAGCCGGCCGCCGCCAGACCGGCGTACCCGTGGACCACCACATCCTGGAAGAGGTCGTCGGTGACGGCCACCACCAGGTCGCGCTCGTCGTGCTCGGTGAGGGCCGCGCGCACCACTCTCGCGTCCACGAGCCGGCAGGCGTCCACGACCGCCTTCCCGACATACCCGGTCGCCGCCTCATGCACGATCCCTTGCGCCAGAGCCAGCCGCAGCCGGATACGACTTCCGGCTTCGGCTCCGGTCATCCCCCCGAGCCCGCTTCCATCCTCGACCCGGATCCCGGTTCCGTTCTTCTCCCGGTTCCCGGTGCCCGGTTCGGGGCTGGGAGGGGGGTTGGTGTCGGCGAGGCCGGTGGCGATCTCGTACAGCAGGACGGCGATGACGCGGGCCTCGTCGACGCCTGCGGGGAGCAGGATGAGCTGTCCGTCGCCCCTGTCCTGGCGGAGGACGGCGGCCGGGGACAGCCCGGCGCGCGACAGGGCGCGGTCCAGGACGCGCTTCAGCCGCTCCTGCACGGCGAGCTGGCCACGGTTGTCGCGGACGCTGTACGACTGCACGTCGACGGCCACGCACAGCCGGCGGATGGCCGCGGGCGCCGGACGGCCGCGGGCCGCGCGGCGGTGACCTGTCCCCTGGTTCGAGTCGTCGCTCACTGCCGCCTCGCCGCATCGGATACCGGTGCCGTGACCGTGATGGCTCGCCAACCAGTGTGACGGACGAGTGATCGGGCTGGACGACAAAGACCCATGAACCACCAGAATCAGCCGCCGTCCCGAAACGGCACCGAACGGCGGACCACCGGCCGAGAGCCGCACACGGAGGGCCGGACACCCGGAGTACGGGCAGCGGGGCACTAGGCAGCCAGACAACGGGCAGCCGGACGGCCCGCGCCCCGAGTGAAGGGGGCGGGCCGTCCGGGTCAGGTGGTCAGGGAGGTCGGGGGGCGAGTTAGCGGTAGATGCCGAATTCCCACAGGGAGTAGCCGTACGGGGTGCCGCGTTGGGCGAGGTTGAGGCGGACGTAGCGGGTGGAGGCGGTCAGGTCGATCTCGTCGAAGCCGCCGTCCGAGGCCGTGGTGGAGTAGGCGTTGGTCCAGGTGGCGCCGTCGGTGGAGGTCTGGACCTGGTAGGACTTGCCGTAGGCGCTCTCCCATCCGAGCTCCACGTGCTTGATCGCGGTGACGGCGCCGAGGTCGACCTGGATCCACTGGGGGTCGCTCCACTCGCTGGCCCACCGCGTGGTGAAGCTGCCGTCGGTCGCCTTGGTGGGCAGGAACGGTGCGCCGTCGCCGGTCGCCTGGTAGGTCGAGGCGGTGGTCGGCTTGCCGATCGCCACGTTGGTGCCGTTGATCGTCGGGGGGACGACGCGGAACGACTTCTGCTCGATCCCGACGTTGCCCTGCCCGTCGAAGGCGTACACGTAGACCTTCCACACGCCCATCTGCTCGGGCGCGGTGACCGAGAACTGGCCCGGGGAGGTCTCGGTGAACCGCAGGTGGGAGAAGCCGGTTCCGCCGGTGATGTGCTTGTTGCTGGCCATCAGGTTGTAGCGGACGGGGTCGCCGTTCGGGTCGGTGACGCTGGTGCCGACGGTGAACTGTCCGCCGGCGGGGACGGCAGTCTGCGAGCCGACCGTCATCGCGGTGATCTCCGGGGGCGTGTTGGCCGAGGCCGTGCCGGTGTACGCCTGCTTGAGCGCGTGGTAGCCGAGCCGCCGCCAGCCGCCGGTGAAGGTGTTGAGCCACACGCCGCCGAAGTCGTTCTCCAGGCCGTAGTGGAACTCGGTGGCGCCGAGCGCGACGCCCGCGTGGCCCTTGATCGTGTTCCAGCTCGTGGTGTACCCGGCGCGCTTCTGCAGGTCGGTGGGCTCGGTGGGGACGCCGTTGACGTCGTTCGGCACCTCCCACTCGCCCGCGGGCCCGGCCTCGGTGACGATGTACGGCTTGGTGTGGCCGCCGTCGATCCAGGCCTGCTTGACGCCGCCGATCGCCCCGTAGGAGTTGACCGCGAGCAGGTCCAGCGCCGGGGCGTAGGTCTTGTAGTACGGCCAGGCGCCGGTCCACGCGTCGGTCGAGGTGACCGGGTGGTTGGGGTCGGCGGCGTGCACGGCCACGGCGACCTCGTTGACGAACTTGGCGTAGGCGACGCGCCGCGCCTCGACCTCGGCCGCGGGCAGTCCGTGGTCCTGCATGGTGAGGATGACCTCGTTGCCGACGTCCCACATCAGCACGCCCTGGCGGTTCTTGAGCGTGTTGACCCTGGCGACGATCTCGTTCTTGACGCTGGTCTTGTAAGCGGTGTCGTTGACGTAGTCGGCGCCCTGGTTGAGCCAGTGCCCGACGATCACCTTGAGGCCCTGCTGGGCGGCCCGGTCGAGCAGGGTGGGGGTGTTGGCGTCGTCGACGCCCCAGGTGCGGATCGTGTTGACGCCCATGGACTTCAGGTCGCGCATGTAGCCGTCGGCGGCGGCCTGCGGCGGGCCGTAGGTGAGGCCCTTGACCTGGTAGGCGGCGCCGTTGACGGTGAGCTGCCAGTTGCCCTGGGTGCCCGTGACCTTGACCACGCTCGGGCCCGCGGGAGTGGCCGGGTCGGTCATCGCGGCCGGCACGGTGCCGGGGCTCCTGGCGACCGAGACCGAGTCCACGCTGAGGACGCCGCCGGAGGTCGTGGCGGCGGTGGGGGTGGTGGAGCCGGCGATGGCGTTGGGCAGCGAGCCGCCGATCGCGAGGTCGAAGCGCAGGTAGAAGCCGTGGTGGACGGCGGCGTTCCAGGCGGTTACCCCGACCTGGCTCTCGCGGACGACCCAGGTCTGCTTGCCGTCGAGGTAGAAGCGGATCTCCTCGTCGGTCTTGGTGCGGTCGATGATCTGCGTGTACTCGTGGTACCCGGTCCGGCAGCCGGTGCAGGAGGCGAATCCGCTGGTGCGGCCGTCGTACTCGTTGCACACTCCGGCGGGGGCGGTGCCGCAGTGCAGGGTGTTGGCGAGCTGGCTGCGGCCGTTGACGTCGGTCATGATGTCGGTCTCGCCGACGCCGGGCCAGTTGTTGTAGTTGCCCCGGTAGGCGGCGCCGGTCGCCCGGAAGCCCGGCCAGTAGCCCGCGGCGTTGGCCACGTCGGGCTGCTTGAGCTTGGCGGTGAACCTCAGCTGCTCGCCGGCCTGCGGGGTGAAGTCGGTGCGCTGGGTCTCGACGCGCCCGGACGTCCAGTTGCCGCCGCCGTCCTTGATCGCCTTGACGGAGAGCCGGCCCGCGCCGTCGAGGGAGACGTTGGCGGTGGAGGCGCTCATGGTCTCGACCTCACCGGTCCCCCAGTTCGCGGCGCCGCCCGGGTAGGAGGTGCCGGTGCGCAGGAGCCAGTTGGTCCCGGAGGGCGAGGTGCCTGCGGCGCCGTCGAAGTCGTCCTTCCAGATCTCGGTCCAGGTGCCGGGGTCGGGCGTGGGGGTCGTGGTGGGCGGCCCGCCGGTGCCGGGGGTGCCGTAGACCTGGAACTCCCACAGCGAGTAGCCGTACCCGGTGCCGCGGACCGTGCCGTACATCCGCACGTACCGGCCGGAGCCCGAGACCGGGATGGTCTGGACGCCGCCGGTGCCGGTCGTGGTCGAGTACACGTCGGTCCAGGCGGAGGCGTCGGCCGAGGTCTGGATCTTGAAGGCCTTGCCGTACGCCGCCTCCCAGGTCAGCACAACCTGGCTGATGGACGCGGTCTCCCCGAGGTCGACCTGGAGCCACTGCGGGTCGCTGAAGACGCTGGCCCAGCGGGTGCCGGTGGCGTTCCCGTCGACGGCGGCCGAGGCGCTCCACGCGGCGCCCTCACTGGACGAGGCCGTCGCCGGCCTCCCCTGGGAGAGCAAGGTGTCGACGGCCATGGCGGTGCCGGTCAAGGCCAGGCCGGACGCGACCAGCGCGACCAGGACGGCGATGAGCAGGCCCAATCGGTACCTGCCCGGGCTTCTGGATGGGTGCACGATCTCTCCTCATTACGGGGGGTGCCCGCCGTGTACGGCAACGGGGTGATAGAGGGAGAGCGCTCTCCGAATGGAGAGTGCACCTACGGATCGAGGCCTGTCAAGGCTCATCGGCAACCAGAACGAAACGTCCTGCTCATGTGCCGGAAACCCGCCCGCCCGCGTGACCTGCGTCGCGCGCTCCCCATTGACATCCGGCCCCGGGACGGTGACTCTATGGCCAGGAGGGAGAGCGCTCTCCAATCCCCGAGAGGAACCAGAGTGACCGAGGACGAGTTCGACGACGTGGTGCGGAAGCTGGATCTGGAGCAGAAGGTGAGGCTGCTCACCGGCGCGACCGCGTGGCGGACCCACGCCCTGCCCGACATCGGCCTGCGCTCGATCGTCACCTCCGACGGGCCGATCGGCGTCCGGGGCATGGGATGGGACGAGCGGAGCACCTCCCTGACCCTCCCCTCCCCCACCGGCGTGGCCGCGAGCTGGGACGAGGACCTGGTGGGACGGCTCGGCGTCCTGCTGGCGGCCGAGGCCCGGCGCAAGGGCGTCGACGTGCTGCTGGCGCCCACGATCAACCTGCACCGCTCGCCGCTCGGCGGCAGGCACTTCGAGTGCTACTCCGAGGACCCGCTGCTCACCGCCCGCATCGGGGCCGCCTACATCAGGGGCGTGCAGTCGCGCGGGGTCGCCGCCACCGCCAAGCACTACGTCGCCAACGACTCCGAGACCGAACGTCTCACCCTGGACGCGCGCGTGGACGACCGGACGCTGCGCGAGCTGTACATGGCCCCGTTCGAGGCCGCCGTCGAGGCCGGGGTGTGGGTGGTCATGGCCGCCTACAACGGCGTCAACGGCGCCACCATGACCGAGAACCCGCTGCTGGCCGAGCCGCTGAAGGGCGAGTGGGGCTTCGACGGCATGGTCGTGTCCGACTGGGGGGCGGTACGCAGCACCGTCCCGGCCGGGCGCGCCGCGCAGGACCTGGCGATGCCCGGCCCCGACGGGCCGTGGGGCGACGCGCTGGTCGCCGCGGTGCGCGCGGGCGAGGTGCCCGAGGAGGCCGTCGACGAGAAGGTCCGCCGCCTGCTGCGCCTGGCCTCCCGCGTGGGCGCGCTCTCCCCCGGCGACGTCCTGGACGACGCGGGCACGGGGGCCTCCGGCGCACTGGACGGCACCGGGCCCGAGGGCACGCCGCACGACCCGACCACGCACATCGCGCCCACCCCGCGCGACGCCGAGAGCCGGGCGCTGCTGCGCGAGGCCGTCGTGGCGAGCACGGTGCTGCTCCGCAATGAGCGCTCGGTCCTCCCCCTGGACCCCGATCGGCTGCGCAGGGTCGCGGTGATCGGCCCCAGCGCCGCCGCGCCGCGCATCCAGGGCGGGGGCAGCGCCGGCGTCTACCCGGTCTCCAGCGTGTCCCCGCTGGACGGCATCCGGGACGCCCTCGCGGGCCGGGCCGAGGTGGTCCACGCGACCGGGGTGCACATCTCGGGCCGTCCCACCCCGTTGGACCTCGAGAACTCGTGCGACCCGCTGACGGGCGAGCCGGGCGTGCTCGTCCGGCTGCTGGACGCCTCCGGGGCGGAGCTGCACGCCGAGCACCGGCTGACCGGGCGCATCCTGGAGCCCGCGCTCGTCGACGGCTCGGCCACGGTGGAGATCGCCGCCCGGCTGTGCGCCCACGCCACCGGGACGTGGAACCTCGCCGTCTCCGGCTGGGGTCACGTCTTCCTGTCCGCCGACGGGGTGACGCTGATCGACGAGGAGGTCGAGCGGGACACCGACGACCCGGCGACCGTGCACCTCACTCCGCCCTACCGGCACGCCACGCTGGCGCTCGCCGCCGGCCAGGAGGTCGAGCTCGTCGCCCGCCGCCGCCTCGACCCCGACAGCGGCCTGGCCTCCGTGCTCGCCGCCGACCCGCCCAGGGGAAGCGACGAGGAGGAGTTCGCCTCGGCGGTCGAGCTGGCGGCCGGCGCCGACGTCGTCGTCCTGGTGGTCGGCACGACCGAGGAGGTCGAGAGCGAGGGCTACGACCGCACGGACCTGTCGCTGCCCGGCGACCAGGACGCCCTGGTCCGCGCGGTGGTGGCGGCCAACCCCGACACCGTCGTGGTGGTCAACGCGGGCGGCCCGGTCGCGATGCCGTGGCGCGAGGAGGTGCCCGCCGTGCTGCTGAGCTGGTTCCCCGGCCAGGAGTACGGCGACGGGCTCGCCGAGGTGCTCTTCGGCGACGCGGAGCCCGGCGGGCGGCTGCCCACCACGTGGGCCGGCCGCGCCCTGGCCGGCACCACGCCGGTGGACGGGGTGCTGGAGTACACCGAGGGCCTGGACATCGGCCACCGTGCGTGGCTGCGGGAGCCGGACGCCCCCGCGTACTGGTTCGGCCACGGCCTCGGGTACACCACCTGGGAGTACGAGGGCCTGACCGCGCCCGGGCACGCCGAGCCCGGTGAGCCGTTCACGGTGCGGGTGCGGCTGCGCAACACCGGGGAGCGTGCGGGGTCGGAGGTCGTGCAGGTCTACCTGTCCCGGCCCGAGAGCGCGCTGCCGCGTCCCGCCCTCTGGCTCGCCGGTTTCGCCAAGGTCCACGCCGGGCCGGGGCAGGCCGTGGAGGCCGAGATCGAGGTCCCGGCGCGTGCCGTCCAGCACTGGTCGGCCGACGCCGGCGCCTGGCAGGGCGAGCCCGGCGCGTTCACCGTGCTGGCCGGCCGGTCCGCCGGGGACCTGCCCTTGCGGGGAACGGTGGGGACCGATACGGTCACGTCCGTGTGACATACGAGGCCACGGCGGGTAAGAGCGTTGGAGAGCGCTCTCCCGCCATGCTATAAAGTCCACATGAGCGAAGGTCGCCCGCCCGTGCCGGCATCCCCCACCCTGGAGGACGTGGCTCGCGCGGCGGGCGTCTCCCGCGCGACCGTCTCCCGCGTCATCAACGGCATCCGCAACGTGGACCCGATGATCCAGGAGACGGTCAGGCAGGCGATCGCCGAGACCGGCTACGTGCCCAACCGTGCCGCCCGCTCCCTGGTCACCCGCCGCACGGGGGCGATCGCCCTGATCGTCTCCGGCGCCGGCGAGGAGAGCGGGGAGAACCCCTTTCACAGCCAGGTCTTCGCCGACCCGTTCTTCGGCCGCGTGGCCAGCGGCGTCGTCGGCTTCCTGCGCCCCCGCGGCATCCACCCGATCCTGATGTTCGCCGAGACCGCCGAGGCGCGCGCCCAGGTCATCGCCTACCTCCGCCAGGGGAACGCCGACGGGGCGGTCCTGGTCTCGACCCAGGCGCAGGACCCGCTCCCCCGCCTGCTGGTCGACGCCTCGCTGCCCGCCGTGCTCTTCGCCCGGCCCGCCGAGCCGATCCCGATCAGCTACGTCGACGTCGCCCACCGCACGGGCGCCAAGCTCGCCGCCGACCATCTGGTGGCCAGGGGCCGCCGCCGCGTGGGAACCATCAGCGGGCCCCTGGACGTGCCGGCCAGCCAGGACCGCCTGTCGGGGTTCCGCGACGCCATGGCCGCCCACGGGTACCCGTACATTCCGTGCGTCGAGGGGAACTTCACCCTCAACAGCGGCGAGGCGGCGATGGAGCGGCTGCTGGCCGAGCATCCCGGCCTCGACGGCGTCTTCATCGCCAACGACCTGATGGCCCAGGGCGCGCTGCCCGTGCTGCGCCACCACGGGCGCAGGGTGCCGGACGACGTGGCCGTGGTCGGGTTCGACGACAGCAGCGCGGCCACCGCCAGCCGGCCGCCGCTCACGACGATCCGCCACCCCGTGGAGGACATGGCGGCCGAGATGGCGCGGCTGCTGCTGGCCCACGTCGACGACCTCGACCAGCCGGTCACCTCGATCATCTTCGAGCCGTCCCTGGTCATCCGCGATTCGGCCTGACCGCGACCGGCCGCGGGCCTGACCGGGATCGTTCCCGGCCCGCCCGCGCCGTCCGGGGCCCCGGCGAATGAAGTAGAAACTTCAAGAAATCTCGTTGAGCCCGGCATACGCGCGTACTGAGGATCGGAGCCGACGGAGCGGGCTCACCTGAGCTGTACCGATGAGCGGGTGGCCCCATGATCGGACCACGGAGGCCGACCTATGGCGCACCTTGACGCAACGCACCCGAAAGAGCCGATCCCCGGCTGGCGCATCTTCCGCAGCGACCAGGGCCGGCTCTGGGCGACCCGTGAGCGCCCCTACAACGAGACCGCCGAGAAGGCCGGCGCGTGGCGGACCGTCGACGCCGACGACGAGCCCGGCCTGTGCCGGGCCATCGCCGAGCAGGAGAGCGTGGCCGAGATGGGCCCGGTCACGGCTACTTGACGGCGCCCGCGGTCAGGCCCTGGACGAGGTAGCGCTGCAGGAGCAGGAAGCCGATGACGACGGGCACGCTGACCACCAGCGAGGCCGCCATGACCTGGTTCCAGTACACGTCGTTCTCCGTGGCGTAGCCCCGCAGGCCGACGGCCAGGGTGCGGGTGGAGTCGTCGGTCATGACCGAGGCGAACAGGACCTCTCCCCACGCCGTCATGAACGCGTAGATGGTGACCGCCACGATGCCGGGGATCGCGGCCGGGATGACCACGCGGAACAACGCGCCCAGCGGCCCGTTGCCGTCCACCTTCGCGGCCTCGTCCAGCGCCTTGGGGATGGAGTCGAAGTAGCCGACCAGCATCCAGATCGAGAACGGCAGCGAGAACGTCAGGTAGGTGATGATCAGGCCGGTGCGGCTCCCGTAGAGCTCCAGGCCGGTGGCGTTGCCGACGTTCACGAAGATCATGAACAGCGGGAGCAGGAACAGGATGCCGGGGAACATCTGGGTGGACAGCACCGTGACGGTGAAGACCCGGCGGCCGGGGAAGCGGTAGCGGCTGACGGCGTAGGCCGCGAAGATCGCCACCGTCACCGACAGCACCGACGCGATGGACGCCACGATCAGGCTGTTGCCGAAGTAGCGCGCCAGCGGGATGGTCTTCCAGATGTCGGCGAACGGCCGCAGGCTGATCGTCGTCGGGATCCAGCTGAATCCGTTCTGCACGTCCTGTAGCGGTTTGATCGACGAGCTCACCATCACGTACAGCGGGATCAGAGTGAACAGGCCGAGGAATCCGAGCCCGATCCAGCGGGCCAGCGGCAGCCAGCGCGGCTCACGCATCGCTCCTCCTCCGTGAGGTCGCCACCAGGTACACCACGGTCACCGCGAGGAGGAACAGCAGCAGCAGGACGGACATCGCCGATCCCGAGCCGAAGTTCCAGGTGATGAACGAGCTCTGGTAGATGTGCACCGAGATGAGGTCCGCCTGTTGTGGCGCGGCCTTCCCGAACAGCACGTAAGGCGTGTTGAAGTCGTTGAAGGTCCAGAGGAACAGCACCAGGACGAGCACCTGGTTCACCGGACGCAGCATGGGCAGGGTGATGGACCGGAACTGGCGCCACCAGCTCGCCCCGTCGATGGCCGAGGCCTCGTAGTAGTCGTTGTCGATGTTCTGCAGGCCGGCCATGAGGATCAGGAAGGCGAACGGCCACGACCGCCACACGCAGACGATGACGACGGCGGCGAAGCTGTTGCCGCCGATCAGCCAGAACGGGCGGTCGCCGAGCAGGTGGAGCTGGTCGACCAGGACGTGGTTGACCATGCCGGTGTCCCGCTGGAACATGAAGCTCCAGGTGATCACGCCGGCGTAGACGGGCAGGGCGTAGGGGACCAGGAAGAAGGTCCGCAGGAACCCCCGCCCGCGGAAGGCGCCCTGCATGAGCACGGCCCCGACGGTGCCGAAGAGCCACGACAGGCCGACCGACAGCGCGGTGAACGCCACCGTGATCGTGAAGGAGTGCAGCAGCGAGCTGCCCACCGCCGAGTCGAAGTCGACCGCGACCTGGTAGTTCGACAGTCCCACGAACGGGGCGGCCGACCAGTTGCGGATGAAGAACTGCGTGAGGCGCAGGAAGCTCATCCCGACGCCGACCAGCATCGGGATCACGTGGATCAGCAGTTCCAGGGCGATCGCCGGGATGATCAGCAGATAGGGAACGCTGAGACGACGCAGGCCGAACGGGATCCGTCCGGCCAGCCTGGACCGCAGCCCCCTCCTTCCCGGCGGGGGCGGACCGCCTCCCGCGAGCGTGGCGTCGCGACGCTCGTCCTGGTGAGGCGTGGTACGGGCGACCATCTAATCCTCTCGATTCGGCTGGGCCGGTCGGTGCGGCGTGGCAGGGTGGATCGTTGTCCGCCTGCCAGGCCGTCTCGTGAACGGCCTGGCAGGACGGGTCTGTGGACGGTGCCGGGGCGGGCGTCGATCGAGGCGATCGGGGGAAGGCGCCCGGCCCGGCACCGAGGGCGGTGCGGCTCAGCTACCCGGCTGCACCTGCTGGTTGGCCTGGGTCAGCTTGGCCTTGACCGACTCGTCGGTGATCGGCTTGCCGCTCGCGGCGTCCGCCCAGAGCTGGTTCATCGCCGTGCCGACCAGGGTCTCGAACTGGCTCTCCTCCGGCACCTGCGGCAGCGGCGCGGCGGTCTTGGCGAGGATGTCCTGGAACGCCTTGATGGTGGGCGTCTGGAACGCCGGGTCGTTGTAGGCGTCCTGGACGGTGGGCAGCGAGCCGTAGGTCTTGTTCAGGATCTGCTGCTCCTCCGCGCTCGTCATGAACTTCACGAACTTCAATGCGCCGTCACGGTTCTTCGTGAAGTTGAAGACGGCGAGGTTGATGCCGGCCACCATACCGTTGACCTGCTTGCCGCCCGAGCCGGGCGCCGGCAGCGGGATGGGCGCGAGGCCGTAGTAGTCGTCGCCGAGGTTCGCTGCCTTGAGCTGGGAGGCGATGGACTGCCACATCAGCATCGCGGCCTTGCCGTTGACGAAGTCGTTCACGGCCTCGGTGCCGTTGGAGTACTCGGCGTTGCTCGGGTTGACGATCTTGTCGACCGCCATCAGGTCGAGGTACTGCTTGATCGCCGCGACCTGCTGGGGCGAGTCGAACTGCGGCTTGCCGCTGGCGTCGAACAGGTCCGACCCGTGCTGCTGGCCGAAGATGAAGGCGTGGTGGGAGTTCTCGCTGACGCTGGCGCCCTCGACGGCGAGGCCCCACTGCTTGCCGTGGGTGAGCTTCTTGCCGTCGGCCACCAGCTCGTCCCAGGTCGCCGGCGGCTTGTCGATGCCGGCCTCCTTGAACATCTTCTTGTTGTAGAACAGCCCGTACGTCATGCCGTAGATCGGGACGGCCGTGGGCGGCTTGCCGGCGGCGCCGGTCGCGGCGAGGCTCGGGCCGAGGAAGCGGTCCTTGCCGCCGAGGTCGGTCAGCAGCTTGTCGTCGAACGGCAGGAAGGCACCGGTGGCCTGGAGCGAGGCGGACCAGGTGTTGCCGATGTTCAGCACGTCAGGGCCCTTGCCCGACGTGGTGGCGGCGAGGATCCGGTTGAGCAGGTCGGCCCACGGGACCACTTCGAGGTTGACCTTGATGCCGGTCTGCTTCTCGAACTTGTCCAGCTCGGGCTGGAGCACCTGCTTGTCGTTGTCGAGGCTGGTGCCCTGGTTCGACGCCCAGTAGGTGAGCGTCTTGGCCGCACCGCTGTCGGTGGTGCCGCCGCCGCTCGCCGTGCCGCCGGTGTCGCCGCCGCCGCACGCCGCGGCCGCCGCCAGAAGCGCGCCCGCGACGGCGACGTATCCGATCTTCCTTATACGCACAAGAAACCCCTCACTTGATCGCGACGACGGCCCGGTGCCGGTGGTGTCGCATTACGCCGGAGCGGCCTCGCCGCCCGATGGCGGGAAGCCCTGCACGACCGTCGAACGGCCAATACAGACCTCCCATCAGGAACTTCCGGCTCGGCCGCCCGGGAGCGTCAGAGCCGAAACTATTTTTTACGGATAATTGGTGAAATTAAGGACTTATGTGCTCGTGTTCGCCGGTCCTCCGGTGGTGTTGGTGACATGGCGGATCGTGCCGACACCGCCGAATGGGGCGATCAGGAGATCGTGGGACGCGGCGCCCGCGTTCTGGGGCACCTCGAACGAACGGTCCGCGACCATGGTGGGTTCGGCGTCGAAGGAGCCGAGGGAGGAGTGGTCCTCCGCTCCCCAGGCCTCGTGGGTGGTGCCCGGGTCCGCGGCCTTGTAGGCAGCGTGACCCTGGAGTGCCGCGTTCATCCGGCTCGCCCGGCCGGGCGGATCGCCTCGGAACTCGTCCTGGAATGAGCGGGTCCGGCCGCAGTCTCCGTTCCACACCGTCTCACACTTCTGGCGGCGCCCGGCTAACGGGCCGTACGTGATCGCGCCGTCACCGCCGAGGGCCGGTCCGGTACCCGCCGTCGCCGTCTTCCCTTGTGAGAGCGCACCGTTCGCAGCCATGGCAGGGCTCGGCGCCGCCGGGCCTGACACGGTCATCGCCAGGGAGGCGGTGAGCGGGCCCATTCGGCGCGGGCCCGGACTGCGAGATGGATGCACAGCCTCTCCTTGATACAAGGGGGTACCCGTCGATCACGGTGATGACAGGGAGGGAGAGCGCTCTCCAGACAGAGATTGTCCGCTGCATCACCTCTTGTCAACACATCGTTGCTCTCGATTTGGAAACCCCCTGCTCACCCCCCTGAAACACGTCCGCCCGGGCACGGTCACCGGGGCCGCCGGCGAGGGCTCCGGCGCACCTCCTCCACGGGAGACGACCACCCCCGTCCCACCACCCGTCTCGGGGGCCGGCCGACTCGCGGACCAGCGGATCCTTCCGAGATGGCCGGGTGGTACCTCACCCTGCGAAGTGACCTCCGAATGTGACTGAACAGCCGTTGACAGGAGCGAAACATACGCGTAACACTTTCGGGGGAGAGCGCTCTCCAATCCTCTCCCCCGACCGCCGGCAGGGCCCGTCCTGGCGCCGCCGGAGCCCGCCCGGCCCCGCCACCGGGGCCCGTCCGGGCGCCATCGGGGGCCTGTCCGCCCACCGCCAGGACCGCCCCTCCACCTGCGGCGACGAAACGCCTGGTGGCGGGAACCGGTGCCCGACGTTGATCGTTCCTGTTCTGTCATGTCACGGACGAGACAGGAGAGGAAACCGTGGTCTTCAAACGGATGCTGGGAGCGCTGGGTATCGGAGGTCCCTCGGTGGACACGGTCCTGGCCACGCCGCGGGTGCTCCCCGGCGGAACCCTGATCGGCGAGGTACGGATCAAGGGCGGCGACGCCGGCTCCGAGATCGAGTACGTCGCCCTGGGCCTGGTCTCCCGGGTGGAGGCGGAGGCCGGCGACGGCGAACACACCGGGATCGCGGAGTTCTTCCACTCACGGGTCTCGGGCGCCTTCCACCTGGGCGCCGGCGAGTCCCGCACCATCCCCTTCCAGATCACCATCCCGTGGGAGACGCCGATCACCGAGTTCGGTGGCCGGCCCGCGCGGGGCGCGGCCGTGGGCGTGCGCACCGAACTGTCGGTCGCCAGGGCCGTGGACAAGGGGGACCTCGACCCGGTGACCGTCGTCCCGCTGCCGGCGCAGGAGCGGGTGCTCCAAGCCTTCGCCCGGCTCGGCTTCGACGTCAAGGGGTCCGACATCGAGGTGGGGCGGCTGCACGGCGTCCAGCAGCACCTGCCGTTCTTCCAGGAGATCGAGTTCCACCCGCCCGGACGGTGGGCCGGCCGGGTCAACGAGGTCGAGCTGACCTTCGTCGCCGACCCCGGCGGGCTGGCGGTCGTCCTCGAGGCCGACAAGCGCGGCGGCCTGTTCACCCCCGGCCACGACTCCTTCGGCCGCTTCCAGGTCACCCACGAGCACGCCATGCGGATGGACTGGGCGGCCGAGATCTCCGGCTGGCTGGACGCCCTGGCCCAGCACGGCCACGCCACCGCCCACGACGCCCACCACCTCGGCGACCACCGCTACGGCCACCGTGATGACCACCATGGCCACTACGGCGGGCACGGCGAATACGACGACGACCACCACCGGCACGGCGGGCCGGGCTGGGGGACGGTCGCGGCGGTGGGCGCGGCCGGGGTCGTCGGAGGCCTGGTCGCCGCCGAGGCGATCGACGAGATCGGCGACTTCTTCGAGGGCGATGAGAGTGAGGAGGGCGGCGGCGACTGGTGACCCCACCCTGACCCGCGAGGCCACGCCGACTCCGGAAGCCGGGCCGCTCCGGCCCGGCTCCTGGGCCGGTACGGGCGAGCCGGGCCGCTCCAGCCGGGCTCCTGGGCCGGCACGGACGAGGGCCTGGTTCGCGTGGTTTCCGGGTGATCCGAGAGCGCCTGGTTCGCGTGGTTTCCAGGTGGTCCGAGAGGGCCTGATTTGTGTGGTTTCCGGGTGGTCTGGGAGCGGGCCCGGCCCGTTCGGGGGGCCGCCCTTGTGCTGGTGCGCCGACCGGTTACAGACTGGGCGAAGGCACGTACCCAGGAACAGGAGGTCGACATGCCGCTGACGGTACGGCGAGATCACCGTCATGAGTTCACCGTCATCTCGATCATCGGCGAGGTCGACACGAACGGTGCCTCACGGCTGGGCGAGAACATCGACGAGGCGCTACGCGACACCCGGCCGCAGCTCCTGTTCGACCTGTCCCGCATGGACTTCATCGACTCGGCCGGGCTACGGCTGCTGGTCAGGGCGTGCGACGACGCCCAGCGGTGCGGCGGCACCTGTGCTTTGTGCTGCCTGCGCCCCTCGCCCAGGAAGATCATGGATCTCACCGGCATCGGGACAGCCTTCGACATCTACCCGACCATGGCCGCCGCCCTGGCCGGCGGCCCCCTGGAAAGCCCGGCATCCCGCAAACTCTCCTGACGGCGCACTCGAAGGCGCGGTGAAACCGGCCGAGCCCGTACACCCGCGGCGGCGATGTCGAAAGTGCCGCGAGCAGCCGAGCCCGTACACCCGCGATGGCGAAGTCGAAGGTCCCGTGACACCGGCCGAGCCCGTCCCGAGCCGTACGCCTACGACGGCGGAAAGCGCCACAGCGCCGTCAGGCGAGCCCCGGCCCCCCGCGCCCCGCTCGTGCGGGACGTTCCAGGACGCGTAGTGGTCGTTTGGTGGCGGCAGGCGGGGTACGGCAAGCGGAGAGACGCCGATCGGGCCTGGGCCGCGCCGCAACACCCCCGGCACCCCGGGGACACGGGGGATGCGGGGACGCGGGGATCCCGGGGGACGCCGGGGGTCCCGGGGGACGCGAGGACGGCGCCCGCTTCCACTCCGTCCTCTCTGCCATCGCCGAGGGCGACAGCGGACGCGGGGACCTGCCCGGGGTCCTGGGGGATGCCGCCTGCCGTGCCCTGTCACCTCGCGCTGCCGTGGGTTCAGGGTGGGGTGTCGCCTCGGGCGGATTCCTGGGCGCGGATGGCGGGGAGGTCGTTGAGGCGGCGCAGGCCGTAGACGCTGCGGGCGGTGCGCGGGTTGTGCGCGAGGAGGTCCTCGTTGCGGGCGACGAACCACCAGTACCCCGAGGTGAACGGGCAGGCGTCGTCGCCGGTCCGCCGGGTGGGGCGGTAGCGGCAGTCCCCGCAGAAGTCGCTCATCCGGTTGACGTACGCCCCGCCGGCCGCGTACGGCTTGGTCGCGAGCATGCCGCCGTCGGCGTGCTGCGACATGCCGATCACGTTGGGCAGCATCACCCAGTCGTACCCGTCGACGAAGCACCGGTGGAACCAGTCGGTGAGCCGCGCCGGGTCGAAGCCGCGCTGGAGGGCGTAGTTGCCCAGCACCATCAGCCGCACGATGTGGTGGGTGAAACCGGTGTCGCGCACCTGCTCCAGCGCCCATGACAGGCAGCGGGCCTCGACGGCGCCCGCGTCCAGCTCCTCGAACCACCTGGGCAGGGGGGTGCGCGCCGACAGGCGGTTGAGCGTGCGGTAGTCCTCGCCGAAGTGCCAGTACAGGTGCCAGATGTAGTCGCGCCACCCGATGAGCTGCCGGACGTACCCCTCGACGCCGGGCAGGGCGGCGCTCCCGTCCCGGTAGGCGGCCTCGGCGGCCCGCACGCACTCCATGGGGTCGAGCAGGCCGAGGTTCAGCGCCGGGGACAGCATGCTGTGGGCCATGACCGGGTCGGCCGACAGCATGGCGTCCTGGTACGGCCCGAACAGCGGCAGCCGGTGGGTGACGAAGTGCCGCATCGCGGCCAGCGCCTCGGCCCGGGTCGCGGGGAAGGTCCTCGGGCCGTCCCTGCCGACGAAGGCGACCTCGCCGTCGGCCTCCCAGCGGTCGAGGTCGTGGCGCACCTCCTCGTCGATCTCGTCCTCCTCGGCACGCCACGCGGACACGTCCAGGCCGCCGGCCGGGGGCGGGAGGCGGTTGTCGGCGTCGAAGTTCCACCGGCCCCCGGCGGGGGCGTCGCCCTCCATCAGCACGTCGAGGCGGCGGCGGGCGTCGCGGTAGAAGTCCTCCATGAGCAGGCGGCGCCCGTCGCCCCTGCCCTCGGCCCATAGGGCGAACTCCTCGGCGGTGGTGGTGAAGCCGCGCGCGGGCAGGACGGTCACCCCGGCGCGGCTCCGGACGAAGGCGTCCGCCGCGCGGCTGGTGGGGTGGCAGACGGAGAGCGGCCCGCCGGCCCGGTCGAGCGCCTCCCCGTAGGTCCCGGTCCGCAGCGACAGCGCCCGGTCGCCGAGCTCGGCCGCCCGGTGGCGCAGCGCCGAGAGCACGAGGTGGGCCTTCTGCCGGTGGAACCGCCGCCGCCGCAACACCGACCGCGCCTCGACCAGCAGCACCGGCTGGTCGCCGGAGTCGAGGAAATGCTCGCCGAGCTGATCGGCGAAGATCCAGCGCCTGCCGTCATCCCCCATCCCCCAATCCTCGTACACCCCCCTTGCCGACCCCCCTCCGCCCCTGGTCAGAGCGTTCGGGGTGGGAGGGGGAGGGGCCGGGGGACGGCGAACGCATCCTCCCGTCCGTGGCCAGCGGAGTCGATGGTGTTCGGGGTGGGAGGAGTCAGTGGACGGCGGCGGTGGGGTGTTGGTCGAACTGGGTTCGGTAGAGCTCTTCGTAGCGGCCGCCCTCGGCGAGCAGGGCGGTGTGGGTGCCGCGCTCGACGACGCGGCCGTCCTCGATCACCAGGATGAGGTCGGCCGCCCTGATGGTGGAGAGGCGGTGGGCGATGACGATGGCGGTCCGGCCGGCCAGCGCCTCACCGAGGGCCTCCTGCACGGCCGCCTCGGAGGTGGAGTCGAGGTGCGCGGTGGCCTCGTCCAGGATGACCACGCGGGGCCGGGCCAGCAGCAGGCGGGCGATCGTGAGCCGCTGGCGCTCGCCGCCCGACAGCCGGTACCCGCGCTCGCCGACGATGGTGTCCAGCCCGTCGGGCAGCGTCAGGATCAGGTCCTCCAGCCGGGCGCGGCGCAGCACGTCCCACAGCTCGTCCTCGGCGGCCTCCGGTCGCGCGAGCAGCAGGTTGGCCCGTACGGACTCGTGGAACAGGTGCCCGTCCTGGGTGACCATGCCGAGGGTGTCGCGGATCGACTCGGAGGTCAGGTCGCGCACGTCGGTGTCCGCCAGCCGCACGGCCCCGGCGTCGACGTCGTAGAGGCGGGTCGCGAGCTGGGCGATGGTCGACTTGCCCGCGCCCGACGAGCCGACCAGGGCCACCATCTGGCCCGGCTCGGCGCGGAAGGAGACGCCGTGCAGCACCTCGACGCCGCCCCGGGTGTCCAGGGTGGCGACCTCCTCCAGCGAGGCGAGCGACACCTTGTCGGCCGAGGGGTAGGCGAAGCGGACGTCGTCGAACTCCACCGACACCGGCCCTTCAGGGACGCTCGTGGCGCGCGGGCGGTCGGCGATGAGCGGCTTCAGGTCCAGGATCTCGAACACCCGCTCGAAGCTCACCAGGGCGCTCATCACCTCGACGCGGGCGCTGGCCAGGGCGGTCAGCGGCGCGTACAGGCGGGTGAGCAGCAGCGCGAGGGCGACCACGGCGCCCGCCTCGAGCTGGCCGCGCAGCGAGTAGAAGCCGCCGAGGCCGTAGACGACCGCGAGCGCGAGCGCCGAGACCAGGGTCAGCGCGGTGACGAACACCGACTGCACCATGGCCGTGCGCACCCCGATGTCACGGACCCGCCGCGCCCGCGCGGCGAACTCTCCCGACTCCTTGGCGGGCCGTCCGAACAGCTTGATCAGCGTCGCGCCGGGCGCGGAGAAGCGCTCGGTCATCTGGGTGCTCATCCGCGCGTTGTGGTCGGCGGCCTCGCGCTCCAGCCGGGCCAGCCGCGAGCCCATCCGGCGCGCGGGCAGCACGAACACCGGCAGCAGCACCAGCGCGATCAGGGTCACCTGCCAGGAGATGCCGATCATCACCACCAGGGTCAGCGCCAGGGTCACCACGTTGCTCACCACCCCCGAGAGGGTGTCGCTGAACGCCCGCTGGGCGCCGATGACGTCGTTGTTCAGCCGGCTGACCAGCGCGCCGGTCCTGGTGCGGGTGAAGAAGGCGATCGGCATGCGCTGGACGTGGTCGAACACCGCCTTGCGCAGGTCGAGGATCAGCCCTTCACCGATGCTCGCCGACAGCCAGCGGGTGACCAGCCCGAGCGCGGCGTCGACCAGGGCGATCGCGGCGATGAGGACGGCGAGCCACACGATGACGTCCAGCGGGGAATGGCGCACGATCGCGTCGACGACCCGGCCCGCGAGCACGGGTGTGGCCACCGCCAGCACCGCCGTCACCACGCTCAGCAGCAGGAACCACACCAGCATCCGGCGGTGCCCCCGGGCGAACCCGGCGATGCGCCGCAAAGTGGCCATGGAGAACGGCCGCCGATCCTCTTGGGCGTGCATCGCGTGGTACAGCGAATGCCACGCCGTCACTTCCATGTCCATCGAGCGACCACCTTCAGGAGAACGACCAGGGTCCGAAGTTATCTGGCGCCACCGACAAATCCGGGGGCACAAGCGCGACCCTAAGACCTCAACTTAAATTGATGTCAAGGATTGTCAGGTCCCCGCAGGTGGCGGGCGCCGTCCATGAACCTCGACCGGCGCGGCCGGTCCGTCACCGGAGGGAGGTGGTCCCGTTCTCCCAGCAGGTCATGACGTGCCGCGAGAACAGCCCGTCGAGCGCGAGGCAGCACGCGGCCCCGTACAGGACGTCGCCCGTCAGCTCCGGGTGCGCGGCCGCGAAGGCCCCGCACATGTCGTGCCCGGCGATCCGCTGGTGGACGGCGTCGGCGTGGACGTGCTCGTCGTAGAAGCGGGTGGTCGTCGCGTCTCCCCCGAGCCGCCGCAGCCCCCGGCCGTACTTGGCGCTCGGCAGCGAGGACGTCATCTCCAGCGCCGCCAGGTGCCCGAGGAGGGCCCCGCGCAACCGGCGGTGCAGCCCGAACAGCGACATCACGTTGTTGACCGCCAGGGTGACCGCCGGGACCCGGTCGAGGTGCGCGCCGTAGGCGTCGTCCAGGCCGAGCCCGCGCATCGTGGCCCGGAACAGCTCGGCGTGCATCCGCTCGGCGCGCCCGCAGCCGTACTCCTCGGACTGGATCTCCACGAGCGCCGCCTTGGCGGGCCCGCTCAGCCGGGGGATCCCCCAGGTGTGCGGGTCGGCCTCCTTGAGGTGGTAGATCGACCGGTGCACGACGAACTCGCGGAACTGCCCGGGGTTCGCGCGGTGGTGCAGGAAGTCCGCGAGCGGCGGTCCACCGGCCGCCGCGAGCGCGCCGAGGGCGTGCGGCAGCTCGGCCGGCGGCACCGGGGCCGGGCGGGGGACGGCCCGCGCCAGGTCACGCTCGAACCGGCGCTCCAGGGCGTCCCTGAGGCGCAGCAGGGAGGGGTGCCACTCCCAGCGCTCGTCGACCTCGCCGAAGCCCTGGTAGTGCAGCTCGTAGCAGGCGAACAGGGCGATCTGCAGGTCCTCGTCCTCGACGGAGCCCGTCGCGGCGGGCAGGGCGACCGGGTCCAGGTCGTGCGGGGGGCGGGTCAGACGGTCGAACAGGAAAGCGCTCACCGGTCCCCGGGCCTCGGGCAGCCGTGTCGCGGGGCTGGCGCCCTCCCAGGGTCGGGCGGGGTCCGTGACGTCCACGGGTTCCATGCGTTCCTCATTCCGGCTTCCGTCCCTGCAGGCTAGGACGCCGGGGAGGTCCGGGACGGCGCGGCGCGTGCGGTCCCGGCGGCTTTGCCCGAACCCATGCCGCGGATTTGCCTCCTCCCGGGTGACCGATTTGCGACCTTGTGGTTAGTCTGTACCTGTATCGCGCCGTTTTGGCGTATCCCGGGAACCCCATCGCGACGCTCCGTCGGCCCAGGGCACATCCCCGAGGGCCTCAGATGAATCTGATACGGAGTGATTCTCAATGCTCAGACGACTCATCGCCACCGGCCTTCTGCTGACGGTGGCCATGCTCGCCGCGGCAGCCCCGTCCCTCCGCCTCGACTGGGACGACGACTGGGACGACGACGACGATTGGGACGACGACTTCTACTACTAGGTCGCCGGCGCCATAGTCACGGGCCACGCGCCCGCCGCGTGCGGGATCGGGCCACGGCACGAAAGGCCGTCGCCCCGCGAGAGATGACTCTCGCGGGGCGACGGCCTTCTCCCGGATCGGGCAGAAGCGGTAACCGC